>JAIPEG010000042.1 GCA_021737405.1 Bacteriovoracaceae bacterium | reverse complement strand
TAAGTATTTTTATTCTCTATGTGTAAATACTCAATTTCTGGTTGACAGGATTAGTCAAGATCGATAAATAGGGATTTCAACCAACGACTTGAATCTCAGGAAGTCTGGTCAAAGCACAAAATCCGATACAGTCCCAATTCATAGCTTTTTTCTTTATTGCGATCTGTAGTGCACTCTCCCTCTACACTTCAATAAAGGATTTCAAAAAGTTCCCTTTGACCCTTATCGAAATCTATTACACCCTGCTCTTACTCCTCATATTTTTTGTAAGTCTCTATTCTCTTTCAAAAACAAAAAAAATAGACCTCGGGAGCTATAAAAAGTATTGGCCAGAGTTTTTACTTATATTGGTAGGGGTTTCTATTAGATTTTTCAATATCGAAACCAATTCTCTTTGGTTTGACGAATATCATCAGTATAAAATCCTAACAAGTAATCACGATTTCTCGCTTTATCTAAAGGCCCAGCACGAGTTGCAGCTTCCCTTTTACTATGGCATTGAAAATGGCCTTCTTGATATTTTTGGATACAGTATAAAAGCTCAAAGGCTAGTATCGACACTATCTGGCTCCCTTGTTTTAGTGGCCCTTTTTTTTGCTTTCAAGAAGATATTCAATAATCGATATGCCGTATTTCTTGCCTTAATATACATTATCTTAAACCCATTACTTATACATATGAGTATTTTGGCCAGACCTTATGCTCTAGGAATATTTATTTTATCCTTTTGGATTTACAGTACTATTTCAAAGGATACATCTTTCTTTTTTAAGTTGATTGTTAGTGCCATCACCATATTAACTTTGGGTTACTTCTCATTTAGTTTTTATTTTTCTTATGTATTGTGGCTTTTCTTTAGTCAAAATATGGACGATCGTAAAAATTCTAGACCAATCTTTTTAGGCCTTATTTCCGTACTCCCTATCCTTTTATTTGCCATTTATTATATTCTCACAAAACATACTTATATTTTTGGCGTTTTCAACGGGTTTACCCAGTGGAGTGCAGTACTTAATCAAGTATTAAAGCTTGGCTTTCTAGAAGCTTCAATCTTCACAAGCACACTAACAAATGGGAATATTAGCGTTTTATTTATTGGGTGTATTCTAGTCATTCTATTTTTGATTTACGCTTCTAAAAATGTATTTATTCGAAATTCTCTATCAGAAAAAACAAAAAAGGTTGAACAACTTTTTGTTCTTCTCTCTTGCCAACCTTTTGTCTTCATACTGATGTTAATATTTAGTAATAATGGAAGTCGTTTTCCGACAAGATACTTTTCTTTTACAACTATCACCTTCTCTTTCTTTCTTTGTGCTTTGTTAGATATTTTCTTTTTCATGATCATTAAAAAATTTAGCGCAGCTAAATTAAAGTCAGCATACGCAATTATTTCGATTTCAATCTTAGGAATATTTCTATTAAATGCACCAAGAATCTATACTTTTATTTTCAAAAATCCACAGACAGTAAAGAGAACAAACTGGAAGGAGATTTATAAGATCCTAGAAGAGAATAACACCAATGGAGCTAGAGTTATCCCTCTTTCTTCGGTAGAATTTAATCCAGGTTTTGTAGCAAAGGAGTTTTATTATAAGGGAAATTCAAATCATCTTTTTGAAGAAACAATGGGTCATTATCGTCACCCCATCGTTAAAAAGGATGCCGACTTTATTAGAAGTAGGATAGAAAAAGGAGTTAAAGGAGACTATATTATCGTTTCTCTAAACTCTTGGAAGAACAAAGAAAGACCCATCTCTAATAACGAAGAAATTTTTCCTGACATCCGAGAAGTCCAATCACAGGAAGGCAATTTTACAGTCTTCAAATTTCCTTTAAAAAAAGAAGCTCCGAAACTTATTATGAACTTCTTTAAAAATCTATACGACAGAAGTGATGCTTTACACCAAAGAAAACTATATCTTTATATGTGTATGTCATTTGCTTTTCATTTTAAAGAAAAAGACCTCCTTCATGAATACAAACAAATATGGATTGGAGAATACCATAGCTTACAAACTAATTTTGAAAAAGAAATTTATGGAAAATATAATTTAGACTAAACTACCGTACCTAAACAACGTAGGAATATCTAAAAATTATAATTAACGCCTATTAAGTTTAGAGAGAAGTCTTAATAACTCAAGATAAAGCCAAACAAGTGTCACCATGAGACCAAAGGCCCCAAACCACTCCATATACTTTGGAGCATTTCTTTGCTCTGACGCTCTTTCAATAAAGTCAAAGTCTAGCAAGAGATTAAATGAAGCGATCCCAACCACGACTAAACTAAAACCAATGCCAATTGGTCCTGCACTATGAATCATGGGGATCGATGAACCAAAGAAGCCCATAATCATTGAGACAAGATAGACGAGAAAAATCGCTCCTGTTGCCGCTGCAATCCCAACTCGTAGCTGTTGTGTGACTTCAATAATTTTGTAACGAAAGATGGCCAACATCATCAAGGCCACTCCAAAAGTCAGCATCACTGCATTTTGAACGATACCAGGAAACTGCAATTGATAAACATAAGAGATACCACCCAAGAAAGCCCCTTCACAAACAGCATAAAGTGGCGCTGTGTACATAGACCACTCTTTTTTAAAGATGGTCACCATCGCCAAGATAAAACCAATAATAGCACCTGGAAGCACAAAAACCGACCCGTTTGGGGTCATTGAAAAAGAGGCCGTGATGAGACAGATCAGTAACAAAATAGCAGTCTTATTATAGGTCCCCGCTTGGGTCATATAACCTTCACCAGTTGCTCCTCTTACTTGAAAAGATGAGCTCTTTAGAGCGGGATTTCCTGAAGTTCTGTTATCAAACATATGTAATTCCTTTTTTGATTCAATTCTCTCTATAGTAACCGTTTATTTAAGCTTTAGCCAAAAAAGCCCATTAATAGAGTAAAACGTTCGGATTATATAATTTTCGTCTTTTAAGGGTTTAAGATTCTTACGGCCGTCCCACCGCGACGATCGCGAGCAACCCCGATAAGCGTCACGGCTGAAGTGTTCTCTGGAAAAAAAGTTGTATTTTGAGAGTCAATCATTCTTGGGGGTTGAATCTTCCCCTTACTCACAAACCAAGAGATCAAAAGAGACTCCTGCTTCGTGATAATTGATCCATCGGCCCTCATGACTTCATAAGACTGTGCTCCACTTGTAAAGGTCATATCCAAAGCACCACCAGAGCTTAGTCCTGAAGTAATAGCGGCTCCATTATAAGTGACTCCCCCAATGACAGGGTTAGAATTAAGTGTGGTTCTTTCAGAGATGGGAATCGCCTTTATGGCATTAACAATCGTTGATCCACTTTGAAATCTAAAAGCAACCAAGAAGTTGACCCCATTAAATCGCTGCTGAGCTGAAAAGGCCGAAATTAAAGAGGAAGGATTATTAATCGTTATAGTTATAGGATCCATGGCCCCTGTATAATTGTTTGCTGCGAGGCCTGTCGTATTAAAGGTATTACCATTAGGATAAGTTTGCGTTGTTGGACTTAAGCACTCTGGACTCCCCCCTCTTGTCACTCCAGTATCAAGGCAAGTCACTACAGTAACGCTAAAAGTCCTGCCAGCAGCTTCTATGTCACTAATATAAGGAGTGAGGGTCACGTTTACGTTTCCAGTATTGGTACCATCAACCTCTGGAATGTCAGAAACAATTCCAACGACTCGTAATTCACCGAGTTTTGAAAACTTTTTAAAATTTTCTTCTCCACACCCAGAAAGAATTATTAAAAAAATCATTTTTAGAAGGTTTAGTTTTCTCATTAGAACTCTCCTCTGACCCCAAAGGTGGGTAAGATTGGTAGACCTGTTGAAGGCTCACTTTGGGAATAATCAAAACTATAGGCGATACCAAATTCATTTTTATTATTCGTTACATTTTGAATATCTAAGTAAACGGATAAAATCCAAGTGTCGTAAATCCACTTGCGATCAAGCCTCAAATCAAGCTGCCAAAAATCATTCAGTCGCTCTGAAAGTCTTGCCCCTTGAACCGGAATATAGACATCACCATTTTCGTAATAAACGCCACTTGTGATAGGCGTATAGGGAAGGCCTGTTACAAATCTAAGCCTTGAAGTCAGAGAATAATTATCCCAGTTGTAATTTCCCGTAAAATTTAAATTATGAGTCTGATCCTGGCGGGCACGATACTCTGGCCCCCCGTTATCACTTCTTCGAGATCTGGTATAGGTATAACCTAAACTAAAGAAGCTTCTCTCCCACTTATAGCGAAAGAGTGTCTCTAGTCCCTTAACATTTCCTTCCCCTCCATTATTGATTCTCTCAGAAACCAGTGCGCCATTTCTCGAAGTGGTGCCAGAGCTTTGAATAACGAGATCCTTTAATTTCTTATAAAAAAGCCCCCCTGTAAGCACAAGACCATCACTGCGACCTTCTCTAAAATCACGAGAAAAGCGTAAAGAGTGGTGAATACTGTTAGGAGGAGAAATATCAGGGTTCCCGGTACCAAGAGCAAGATTTTGTGGAGTATTGGGCTGATAATAGACTCCACTATTAAAAGAGAGGGCCATGTCTTTTGAGAAATTATAGCGAAGCCCTCCTCGGGGCTGGATAAAGAAGTCTTTATTTCCTTCAAAGTAATCGATTCGTAAGTTTGGAGAGAAAATAAGCTTATCATCAATGAGGTCTATTTCATTTCTCATGTAATAGCCTTGTCTAAGATAGCTGCCGTCATTATTTGATTCGAGAAATTCAGCAATAGATTCAGGAACCTCAACATCTGTTTCATTAAAAAAAGATGACGTGATGGAAAAAGTGTCATCAAAAGACTCATGAACAAAGTCAGTCCCCAGAGTCAACTCATATCGCTTTGAAAAACGATTTCGATAAGCACTTCTCCAAGTCAGGCGTGTGCTCACTAAATCTAGAGTTTGCCCACCCGGTTCAAACTGGCGCTGATCGATCCCTCCCCCTAGAGAGGTTTCAAAATCAGAGTTTTCATTGATTTTGTAGCTAAATTGCGGAATGAGCCGAAAAAAGCGAGTTCGACCAAAGATCCTTCCGGTAAAAGTAGGATCTTGTCCGTCTCCATTAAAAGAGATGGCCTCAACTTTGTCTTGAGAGGCAAGGGCCGCTAGCTTAAATTTTGCCCTACCGCTTAATTTTTGATGATAAGTGAAATTCATATCAAAGTAAGTAGGTGCCGTATTAAAGGTTGGTGGTGGTGCGTCTTCACCATCATTTTCGGCAAATTTTTCTGAACCAAACTTTAAAACTTCGCCAATATAACTGTAGCGGCCACCGAGGAAGAAACTTTTATCTCCCTTATCACCTATCGGTCCTTCGACAAAACCACCTGCTGCGGTAAAGTCGACAAAACTCATGGCATGAACTCTATCTGTTCGCGGTGCCCTTAAATTAAGATTAATAATCCCACTATTGGCCCGCCCAAACTCTGGCCCATAACCGGCCGAGAGAAAATCGATTGAGTCCACCGTTTCAGGAACCGCAACCGTATTAAGACCAAAGAAGTGAAAGATAAAAGGAATCTCATGTCCTTCAATAAGATAGCGAGTGGACTCTGGAGGAGAGCCTTGAATGGCCACATTGGCGTCATATGTTTGAAGCACTCCGGGAAGATTTTCAAGCGCTCTTACCGGATCTCCATTTGAGCCAGGTGCTTTAAGAAACTCTTCCCTACTAAGGGAAACTTTTGAAGGATCCTTTTTTTCAAGCTTTCCGACAACTGTGGTTTCAAACTCAACGTAACTCTTTTTTTCTAGATAGATGCGAAGATTAGTCGTATTACTTTGGTAAGTAAGTTTGCTTTTAAAACGTTTATACCCCGTAACATTAACGATCCACTCATTCTCGCCTGTGGGGGCCTTTTCAAATTGAAACTCCCCTAACTTATTCGTTGTTGCTTTAAGACCAATAGGCAAAATGTAGAGATTTACATCGGCCATAGGAATAAGGGTCCCCTTTTCATAGACGATCCCCTTGAGATCAACAGATCCTCCTAGGGCAAGGCCCGTGTGTATTATTAAAGAGAAGAAGAGGAATAATCTAACTCTCTTCCAGGACAAAATTAATCGCATAACGAATCCTAACGGGTACAGCTTTATCTTCTATTTTTGCAGGGGAGAAGCGATAGCCTTTGATAGCTCTTAAGGCCTCCTCATCCATTTCAGGAATAAGTCCTTCAACAAGGGTCGCATCTCTCACCACTCCGAATTCATCAATAAGAACACTTAAGGTAACTGTGCCCTCTAACTTGATATCCTTTGCCTTTTTCGGATAAGTGATGCGAACTTCACTAATGATAGAAGGCATTTCAGTGACAAGATATTCAGCTTTTGGAATGGGAAGCTCATCAAGGTCATCTTTACTTAAAACTTTTTTATCAACTTCCTTGGTAATCGTGTTCCCTCTTTTCACGACAGGAGCAGACTTTTTTGAACTGGTGAGCGATTTTCGACTAGTACCAAAGACTTTATTTACTTTCTTTTGAGGTTTCACCTTTTCTTTCGCTCTCTCTTTCATGGAGGCCGATGAAATTCCCACTTCAATCTTTTTTTCTTGCATAATAGGCTTATCAATAACTTTAAATTTTATAAGCTTTGTCTCAGGCACATTTTTTGGAAGATTCACTAAAACGAGAAAACCAATGACTAAAGAAAAGTGAAAAAGAAGTGATTGAATAAGAGAGGGATTAAGAAAACTCACTCCTTCTCCATTTTATCGTCACCCTCAGGGGACTCTTCCTTTTTGGTACTTACCTGAAAGGCGAGATTTTCTACCCCCGCCCTTTTAACAATATCAATCGCTTTAACAACATAACGGTGAAGAGATTCACTATCGGCAGCGATGATGACCTGGGTGTTTCGGTCTTTCTTAAGTGCTAGTGTCGCCCTTTCAAAAATCGCCTTTTCTGTTGTGAGTTTACCGTTTAGAAGAAATTGACCTTTTGCCGTGATTGCTAATCCAAGAGTTTCAGACTCTGTTGTGTCTGCACTCTCACTCGAGGGAAGTTGTATATTTAATACTTGCTGCACCATCATGGGAGCTGTGACCATAAAGATAACCAAAAGAACTAGAACCACATCCACGAAAGGGGTGATATTGATATCGTTTATTCCTTCATCTGAATTTTCTGTGCCTAAGGCCATTACTTTCTCTTATGATATTAAATCGTTTTTTTAAGTTCTTTTATGCTCTCGATGTCTTTAATCATGGTGACAACTTTCTTATTAAAAATATTGAAGGCAATCACCGCAGGGATGGCGACTGCTAGGCCCACTGCCGTAAGAATTAAGGCCTCTGCCAAAGAGAACATCACCCCTTTCATATCAACAGAGCCTTTAGAGAGTTCACCGAAAGAGACAATAATCCCTAAGATTGTACCGAGAAGACCAATAAAGGGAGTCGTTGAACCAAGACTTCCTAAAACACTCAGCCCTTTCTTCCAGCTCTTTTGTCCTTCATTGATAAAGGCCGTGAAGTAGTGGTCTAATTTGTCAGCAGAGGCACCCTCAACTTTAATGAGATACGTTAAGCGAGGGTCTGAAATAGCTTCGTTATGAGAAAGATTAAACTTTTCACCATCCTCCATTCTTTTAGAAAGAGAATCAACCGTTTCAAGAAGGTCCCAATCTTTAAAGAACTTGCGCCTATCAAGAATGATAGAGATCGACCAAACGGAGAGTCCAACAAGACATAAGAGAATGAGTCGGGCCGACCACTCAACAAAAACAATCCAATTCATACAGTGCTCCTAAAGATAACATGTAGTTATAGAAATAAGGTCCGTGAATGTACAGGGGTAACGCATAGCAAAAAAGCTAGATACTGCATAATCGAAGAAATAAAATCAGATTGGTAAAAGCTTCAGCTGCTTTAACAATTGTCCTATAATAAACGTCACATTGTTAAATTTTTCTAAAGGTGATTAATATGAAAAAAGAATTGGCACCCCACAAAGTTGGAACTGATGAATATAAGGGTAGTAAAATTTTAAAAATTTATAAAATTGATGAAAATGGCGAAGAAGTCGAGAAATTTGGAACCATTGTTAGCTTTGGTTTAACGAAGGCCCAATATATTTTAGAAAATATTGACGCAATTAAAAAGTTTGTTGAAGAAAATTCAAATGCTTAAAAAGGCATCTTTTCTAATTGCACTTGCATTCTTAGAGGTAATTTCAGCCATGCCTAAAAGTCCATATTATATCTATGAATATCAAGATAGCAAAGAAGAGCTGCAGTTAGGTAAGAGAATAGATGATAATCCACAATCTGATAATTTCGAGATCATTAAGATCTCTGATTATCCTCCAAAAAAACGAGACCTTATTGGTAAAGATGGATACAAAACGTCTATATTAGACTCCCAATCAATCGTTACACAAATTAAAGAATATTTAAGAATTTACGAATCAGATGAAAGCATCGAAAAAAACTTCAAATATCGAAGACCCGAAGCCGTCACTTTTGCTAAGAGTAAGTGGAGGCCAGAGAAATTAAAGACTGCGATTGATTATTTCAATAAACCCGAAAATCAATTGGAATTCAATTTGATTAAAGGAGTCGCATATTTATATGAATCTTCAAATCATTTAAACATGAATATTACAGATTTTGTTAGCACCAGGATGACGAGTCATTGGAGTCCCTATGCCATATTCATAAAAATGATTCCAACAGAAAAAGTAGGTTCGGCCAAATTTGAAATTAAAATTAACAATGAAGTGATTCCTTATCGATCTTTTGCACGAAGATCGATATGGTCCTTCTCAGATAAGTATCTTGATTACTCTGTGTTGTATTCGACAAAGAACGGGTATGACAAGGCTCCATTAATTATAGAGAGAAATGACCCTATGGAGACTTACAGGGACAACGGCACCTATCTAGTTATCCCTAAAAGGTTACTAATCGATAGTCGTTAATTGCAAGCGCTCCAAAAGTGCTTCGGCCCTGTCAGGACAAATTTCTCCAAAATAACTAAAATCCAATTTCAATGCATCGTCTTGAAAGTCTAAGCTTCCTCATTCTAGATAAAGAGATCTAATCTTCTTAGGAGAATTCAAAACAACAAGCAGCATCAATATCATCCCAGCATGAACGCTTACTCTTGTCGTCATTACTTTCACTAAAGCTTCTCCAATACTAATTTTCTTTAAAACTAAGACTTATTTCGATGTTATTAAAGGAAAACAATTGCTTACAATATTCTTCAAACCATATGCTTTGCTTTAAAGCGTTACTTAAAGAACTATCATAATTGGAGACTTTGTAAGCTTTTGTTTCTAGGCAATAGTTGATTTATTCAGTACCGTTTAAGGAAATATTAAAAAAGGATTTTTAATGCGACTCTCAGTAATCTTATTTACTCTCATTTCTCTTATTTCTTTCACCCAAGCTGCCAATATCACCCTTGAACATACGGTTCTTGAAGGAAAGTGGCATAAAAGTGGTGATCTTCAGATTTCTCATAAAGATGTCACAAGTGGCTCCTTTGAAATATTGATCAAGTATGACCTAAAGCCTAAAGGAATCATGGGCCGAATCATCAGTGCTTTTCTAAAAGGGGAATACGTCTTCAATTTTCCAGAAAATATGCTTTATGAAGAAGGTTATGAAAACTTAAAACAAACTGGTCCAATTGACCTTGTCCACGAAGACAAAGTCGCCATTTTAAAATACCTAGACCAAGTTGATATCGATGGTTTTGTAGGCGCCCACAAAGTCGAGGTTCGCTCTAAGTCCACCATGAGCACTAAATATCCTGATGGTAAATGGCACATCCACCTTTACTACCACCCAAGTATTCCTTCTGTGGGAGTTTTTAGAAGCCAAATTTTCTATCATGGAAAGGCCGGCGAATATAATGTTGTCTCTATCGAAAAATAGCTAGCTTAAGAAATAGCGAGTGCCACGGCTTTTGCCTCTTTTTATAAGAAGCCCCCTCTTTAAGAGATCATCAAGATCTCTAAAAGAGGTCATCCTCGTGGTTTTGAAATATTCCGCGACATCATTGGCCGAAAATCCATCTTTTAAGGCGCCTTGGATTATCTGAATTTGGCGAAAGTTTATATCTTCGGGTATATCAGAAAACGTTTTAACAATATTCGATTTTTCCACACCGAATTTAAGAACAATATCGACATCTCTATCTATCGAGTATTGATCTTCCCCTGCCAAAATCCAATCCTTCCTCTCCCCAAGAAGCACTCTTAAGCGCCTCACTAAGGTGTAAACGAGATGATCATGGCGAATTGGATCATAAGTAGAGTAACCCCAAATGACTTGGATGATTTTTTCCTTTGTTTGTGGACCACTACTTAAGAGCTTTAAAAAATTATAGTGATTTTTAGACACCTTTCCAGGTCGAAAAACAGTCTCTTCTTCAGAGAAGAGGAAAATTCCCGTATTCATTGGGTGAATGATTAGTGAGCGTTTTTTTTGTAGCGGTGAAAAGTAAAAAGAGGCCAAATGAAAGAGTTCTTTATTTATGATTTCCTCTAAGACAGATTCTTCCCTTAAGTATACCTTATCAAAGAGTATTCCTAATTGGTCTTCTTCATTAAAGATAGGAATTCCCTTCATTCGAGAGTGAATTTGTTTGAGAATTCCCTTATCTGTCTCCCTTAAAAACACTCCTAATATCACTTCTTGGTCACTTGAATCTTGACCTAAAGATTCTAAAACTCTTTTTTCAATTCCAAGAATAGGCGCAAGAAGATTAAAATCAACTTCTTCATTCAAATTCTGTTTTGCTACCTTTAAAAGGCTTAAGGCCTCGATAAGCTGGCCTTTTTGTAAGAGAAGCTGTGCTAACAGAGTGTTGAGCTTAGCAACCTTTCTCTTATTGTCATTTTTATAGATGGTATTAAAGTTTTTAATGAGAAAAGTATTTGCCGATTGATAGGAGCCTTTTAATAAGTAGAGCTTTGAGATTTGAAGAACTAATTCTGAACGAGTGTAATCATTTGATTCTGATGTTTTTGCCAAAAGCTTTTTTAATTCATTTATATATTTATTCACATCCGTGCTGAACTGACTCTTGTATATCAATAAACTGGCCAAAAATTCTTCTCGAAGTGTTTTTAATCCACTCTCCTTTGTGGTTTTTATCGCCTTTTTTAAAAACACCTCACCTTTCGCGGGACGCCCCAGTTGAAAGTAGTTATGAGCAATCAGATCATTGACGAGCGCGACAAGTAAGGGGGCCGGACTCTTAAGTCTAGAGAGTTCTTCTTCAGCTAAGCTTGCAAAGAAAAGGCTTGAAGAATGTTTTGAGAAAAAGAAGCGAAAAAAGCTGAGTCCTTGATAAATAAAGAACCTTTCAATTCCTGTTAAAGAAGCGCTCTTTCTCTTTTTCCAGTTATCAAGGAGAATCTCTTTTGCCAGATGGTAATCAGAGGTTCTCGTAAAACTAATTCCCATGTGAAAATTAGTAAAAACGAGATCTTTCTCACCAAAGTCATCTTTAAAATCTTTAAAGACGCGTCTTGCACCAACATGATCTCCCCTAAAAGCAGAGGCGCCGATTATATAAGGAGCATTCTCTAGATCTAAACTACAGCTTGCAGCACTCTTATAATCTCCTAAGTAGTAGAAATCCTTTGCTTTCATCGTTAAATTAAGACCTCTTACTTTTGTAACATTAGGTAACATTTATAACAGCCTTTGCTCATGGAATCAACTGCTCTCTCGACATAAATTAGTCTTAAGCAAATAAGCTTTTAACTTTTAGGAGTACACATGAAGAAAATCATTATGATCACAGTTTTACTTTCGGCCGCTTTCTCTGCTCAAGCAAGAAGAGGCGCAACGGATCTAACCCTTAAGAACTCTATGGCAGGTTTTGCTAGCGAATCTATCGAGCACTCAATGAGCGTACTCAACCGCACAAACCCAACAGTCAAAGATCAAGTTGCTGGTGCAAGTGTTCAGATTATCTCTGCCGCTGACTCTACTGTCATCATCGAACTTACTGACGGTAGCGAGATGACCTTTAACTGCATCCGCTTTGATGACACATCACGAGGTGGAACCGTTTTAAAGAAAGAAGTCGTTTGTCGCCAATAATAATCAAAAGCTAGGGGGTCCTCCTCCTAGCTTTTATAATTTTAATAACTTAGCGAGCTTAAATTTTTCACACTTCTAGTCAAAAACAAAAAATTGCGATAAGGAATGTATATGAAAAAACTAATCAAACTTACCCTACTTCTTTCTTTTACTCTAACCGCCTTTGCTCGTGGTGGAGCACCCGAAACTGAAGCGGATTACATCGTTCCAACATCACCAGAATATGTGCCCTTTTCCCGCTTCAAAGTTGAGATCGTTGACCGTTTTGAAGGAGAGCACACTCAGCAAATCTCCTATATTTTTCCAGAGTTTCTTGTTGGAGAAGCAAAGAGAGTGATTACTTTAAAGAGAATTCCAGGCACTGAGAACTCTTGGACCAGTCCAGAACTTGATGCCCATTGTACAGTTACCGGAGATGACTTTTCCTGCAATATTTATGTCAATAAATTTAAAGAAAATGGTCTTATCACAGCAGAACGGGCGATCACGCATCTTCCTCAATTAAACCTTTCTGAAGAACAAAGAAGAGGCCTCGCAGGAGTCATCCGCTCATTCTATTCCCATGAACCAGCGGGCTTTCTCTCTTACGATATTGATTAAGTTACTTTTTAAAAATAATCCAACTGCCCATCAGGATAAAAGCAAAGCCTGAGACAACTTTCATTTTCTCGGGATCGATAAACTTCCCAAGAAGGCTACCAAAGGCAACACCCATAGTGCCTGCAAGCGACAAGGCCAAAACAGTGGCCAATAGAACGGGAAGAACAGTCTTAGACTGAGAAGCGGCGGCCATCGCCGCAAACTGAGTCTTATCACCAATTTCAGCAATAAAGATCGTGATAAAAGTGGTGGTGAAAATCTTCCAGTCCATTTTTTTCCTTTGACTAAATTCGGCCTTCTCTTGCTTTAACCATTAACTCTTCTAGATCACTACTTAGTATCATGAGCTTCTTTGTTTTCGCGAGATTCTGCACTCTCATCAAATCGACAAAGCCGTTACTCCACCCATCAAATCCACCTGAGCGAAAGACATTTACAAAATAATTCTCAAAACTCTTTGACAAGGTACCTTCCTGAGCAGAGGCGTCACTTGCGAAAATCTTACGAATAAGGGGCGCAAGTTCTCCTGATCCAAATTGAGTGGGAGTCACTTTATTAGCGAGAAAACTATGCTCTTCTCTTAGATCTCTTACAAATTGTCTGTACTGAGGACCAATGGCCTCAATTTGAGTAAGAACTTCTGCGGCCTCATCTAATTGGTTTAAAGCAAGGGAGAGGCCAATCGTTTTTCTAATGGCCCTAGCGTCTAAACTCATCGCCTTTGACCAATTAATAAGAGCATTGGTGTAATCTTTGAGACCAAGATAAGTAGCCGCCATAAGGTCGAGATTATGAGCGTAGTGCCAGTCTTCACTTAGCTCGACTCCATTCTTTCTCGCCCAGTCCATATGAATAGAATCGGCGATCAAAAACTGATTAAGCGCCTCTTGCCATTGACCCGTCTGAGGTAGCGTGTGACCAAACATGTGCTGAGCGTGAGCAGAGCCCTTTGCTAATTGAATAAGGGCCCGTCCATAAGTTTGAGCAAGAGGGATATCATCAAACATCTCAGCAATATGAAGAAGATAATGTTGAGCTCCAGCGTGAGTAGGCTCCATTGCGACAACTTCCTCTAAAATATTTTTAATATATTCAACATTTTGTGAGTTAAGTAAAATCCAGTGAATAAAGGTTTTTGCTTCAAGATTACTACCATCATTGGCCATCAATGCTTGAAATGCCTGAGAAAGAGGAACAGATGTCTTTATTGTTAAGTGCCTATCATTTCCAATTTTTGAAAGATAAAAGGCCTTAGCAAAGTCAAACCAGCCCTCTTCCTTTAAGTTGAGTGGATTGTGCTCTTTTATTGTTTCTACACCATTAAGTGCAGAAGCTGCCAACTTTGCGGCTCCATCACTTGTGTCTTGTAAGAGAACGGAGAAATTCATTCCCACGAGGGCCATTGAAGAAGATGGATTTAAGTCAAAGGCCGTCTTAAAAGAGCGGTAAGCATCAACATAGTGAAAGACATTTAGGGCAGAATAACCTTGATTGATTAATTTTTGCTCTTCATTTTTGGGAGATTGATAAAAGTAACCAACACCAAATTTTTCTTTTGAAGTTATTGGTAAATTCAAAGTGCTAAGTTTAGCACTACCAATTGCTGATGCGGAGGTCGATAAATTGATCGGTGCATGAGTTGAGTCCGCAAAAATCGGTTGAATAAGACAGAGAGAGAGTACAATTAAGCTGCTTTTCATAAGGCCTCAAATGTTAAAAATTAGTTTGGCCGACACTACCACTTAGAGTGAGCTAACTCATCTTAAATGAAAAACATTCAGGAGGTTGTATACCTAAG
Source organism: Bacteriovoracaceae bacterium (assembly GCA_021737405.1). GTDB lineage: Bacteria > Bdellovibrionota > Bacteriovoracia > Bacteriovoracales > Bacteriovoracaceae. Next base: position 4,354 of record JAIPEG010000042.1, on the reverse strand, counting down.
CGCCTAATTTTAGGTGAATATTAGATGATTTTAAAGTTTCGCATCATGCTCATATCCTCGTGTTCGAGATTATGGCAGTGATAAAGGAATATGCCTTTATAGGTATTGAACCTTTTTAAGACTTGAACCCGATCTCCTGGCATGACGAGAATAGTATCCTTCCACCCTGAGTCGAGACAACCAGTCAGCTGTCCCGGCAATCGCTTCAGAACCTGAAACTGGGTTCCGTGAATGTGCATCGGATGAGGCATTCCAGTAGGATTATAAAATTCCCATACTTCGGTATCGCCAAATTTTATGATCTCATTATCTTCAAAAGCATTCGGTTCATAGCCGTGACCATTTATCGTCCAGCCTAAACCTCTTTTAGGAACGAGTTCAAAAACTTTTGGGTTACTAAAGTTTGTTGCCTCTTGTGGCAAAATTCTTTTGTAAGCAGCAAGGCCTGTAGGTTCACTAAAACTTTGCCCGACCTCATTTGTTACTTCAAACTCCACAACACTATACTTCTTACCCCGACCTTCAACGAGAGGCAGCCCTTCAAGAGTAATGACCTCTCCTTCCGAGTAAGCCGAGAAATCTACAACAATATCCACTCTCTCTGCCGGAGCAAAGAAGAAATTAGTAAGTTTGTTAGTCTTTTCAAGTAGACCACCGTCACTTCCTATTTGTTTAATTTCCTCCCCATGACTTAGGGCCAAATTAAAGACTCTTGCATTACACCCATTAAGAAGACGAATTCTATAGAGACCTTTTTTTACTTTAATCTTTCTCTCGAGTTTTCCATTAATGAGGAGTTTATCCCCGAAGGCTCCCATCATAGAAGGACGATACTCGAGCTCCCCTTGATCATTAAAGAAACGATCCTGAACCACGAAACGAAGTTCTTGCTCTTTATTTGGTAAATTAAGAGACTCTTCAACTCTATCTCTAACAATGAAAAGTCCTGCTAGACCTTGGTACACTTGAAAACCAGTTCTTCCGTGAGGATGGGGGTGGTACCAATACATTCCCGCACGATTTTCAACCACAAAGTCGTAAACATATTCACCATTTGGATTAATTGCGAGACTTGGATGGCCATCGTTTTTATGATCAACATCAAGTCCATGCCAGTGGATGATGGATTTTTCTGGCAAAGAATTTTTAAAAATGATTTTTACTCTATCCCCAGTTTTTACCTCAATAGTTGGTCCTAGATAGGAGCCATTACTTGGGCCTAAAGTTTCCTTGGGTCCACGGATCACTTTACCAACATAGGACCAAAATTTTGCAGAAGTATTGGGATCAATATTTCTTGTCACTTCTTTGGCCGTGAGTTCAATGATGATATCAGGATCATTTAAAAAAACTGAAGTAGTAGCGCGTGCCCAGGAGTTAGAGACGGCAAGAGAGGCACCAATACAGCCAATGCCTTTTCCTAAAAAGTCTCTTCTTGAAAAACTCACCATTTCCCCCCTTAAGTCCCTCATCAAAAATCACGTGAGGAAAGGGGCTATCTTACTTAATAAGGAATCCTTAGTAAAAAAGACAATTAATGAAAAGGTCTTATTTTCATAGATTTGCCAGAGAATCCTTGATTATTCTTCTTCAAAAGGCAAAGGTTTACCTTTAACCAAGTCAGGAATATCCGAATCTTTAAGTGGAGTACCATGCGCATTAAAACCTTGAGATTTAGCCTTTTCAAATGTGACTTTTGGGAACTCCGAAATCGAATACCCCTCTGTGGAGTGGCTGATCTTAAACTTCACTTCTCCATTTATTCCTGCCAAAATTGACCACCTTTCATTTGATCCCCCTTCTCTTACACGAGGGTCAAATCCAAGCTCTTCTAAAGCTTTATTTTTTTGGGGTTTGTATTTTAAATTTTCTAAAAATTCTTTCTTATTTTCACTCAATGCTTGAAAGTATTCGCGAAGAGTCGCTTTACCATTAACCAGAACTTCATCCAAATACTTATCTGATTCTTCCTTTGAAGGAATATAGCTCCACGTTCTACGATAAGCAGAAGAGTTAGGATCAATACTTCCCTGACTTTCAACTTCATAATGAAATTTCATTAATTCAATTTTGTTAATAGACATGCCCTTCCCTTTTTGAAAAGATTTATTCAATGCATCCTGACGACTACAAATCGTATTATTAAGAAAAAATATTAAGACAAATACTGTTACTACTTTCATTGCAACCTTTTATAATAAAAACTTTTAATTTTAGTAGGTGATATCTAAATAATTGTCTCTAAAGTCCTCATTAACTAGACCGTAAACAAAGATTACAGTGTGAGCAAATATCGTAACGAAGGCGATGATAGTGCAAAAGGAATTTCTCTCCTCTTGATTAAATTTTGGATTGCTATAAAAGAAGGTTTTTCCAATCCAACTATTGATTCCATCCATTTTAATAAACCAAAACCAAAAGAAGATATCTACTAAAAAGGCCAATAACCAATAAACCAAGCCTTCCTCCAATTGAAATCTAGATAATGCTCTCGTGTTATCGTATGAGTCCCCTTCTACCAATTTTAGTAAACTCAATATCCATTTTAAGTTTTTCCTTCACTTCCTGAGTAAAGGCTTCAATAAATTTATCACTTTCAAAAGGTATCACCTCATTTTTAATTTTTAGGCCATCGTTCTTTTTTAGTTCATCAACGAATAAGGCCAGATCCTTAGGAACCTGAATGCCCTTGTCTGCAAATTGATAGAATAAGTTTACAGTGACTATGTAACCCTCATGATCACTAATAATGATTCTCGAAGCTGGACCTGATTCTTGAGGTATATCCAATGGATTATTATTTTCAGGAGCTTCATACGATTCTCGTCGATGAATTCTCTGACTTATTACAACATTTGCAAAAGGTTCACTTTCCTTATTTTTAAAAGTAATTTGGTGAATATTAGAAATGACGTTTCTTTCAAAATCACCCATGGAAGCTCCCCTTAATTCATGAATCGACAAAATGGAAATTAACAACACAGCAAAAATACCCAACCGATCTCGTAAGAGATATCGTGAGCCGATGCTAAAAAAGTTACTGTTATTATAAGACATGTTATCTATTATCAACGATAAATGATTTTTTTAAAAGATGATTTTAAGTTCAATAGAATGACAAGTTTTTTGCTGAAGATTTTAATAGGCCTTTATGGTTTTTATGGGTATCTTGGCCTTTAGCTCATAAAGATCATCTCGTCGATCAAATAATGGTCTTACGCTTCCTACCTCTCTTTGAGATTCTAGTGTCGTTAAATCTAGATCAGCGATGACTACCGTTTCAGTATTTGGGTCGGCCTCGCCTTCTAAGGAGTTAGTAGGAAAAGCAATATCACTTGGAGTGATGATCGCCGCTTGACCGTAGTTGATAGGATAAGATTTTACCGGTAGATTTCCGACGTTTCCAGCTATCACCACATAGATATAATTTTCGATTGCGCGTGCAAAAGCACATCTTCTTACTCGGCTATAGGCCTTTCTCTCGTCTGTACTAAAAGGGACAAATAAAATTTCTACTCCTGCTAGTGTTAATAAGCGAGAAACTTCAGGAAATTCAACATCATAACAAATTTGAATAGCAATTTTTCCATAGGGAGTTTCAAAAACATTGAGACCTTCACCAGGGACAATGCCAAAAAACTTTCTCTCAGTAGGAGTAATGTGTAGTTTATCTTGTTCAAAAATTTTCCCACTCGGAGTAAAGAGAAAAGAAACATTATAAAGACCGTCTTCTCGTTGCACAGGTTGAGAGCCGCCAATAATATAAAGCTTAGACTCTTTTGCTTTCTTCGCTAAAAGTTCCTTAAATTGCTCTGTATATTCGGATAGTTTTTTCATGGCCTCCGCGCCACTTAGGCTTCTATCAAAGAGAGTGAACAATTGCGCCGTAAAATACTCTGGAAGCAGAAGGAAATGGCTGTTATACGTTACGGCAGTTTCAATAAAGAAGCTGACATTACTAACAAATTCTTCCCAGCTTGATATATTTTTCATTTCCCACTGGCCCGCACAAACTCTTACCTTTCTGACGGCCTTATTAATAATAGGTGCAGAGATATGCCGTTTGACCTTATTGTAATCAGGACTTTTTAATTCAAGCCAAGTGGTATAATTCATACTTGATTTATCTTTAGCAAAATCTAATAGAACTTTTTTGACTTTATAACCCACCTTCAAATGTGCCGTTAGAGCAGGGTCAGAGAGCTCTCTCTTTGATACCTTTTCAACATATTCTTCTGCATTCATTTTACCAGCATGATTTGCATACCCAGGGATTCTCCCATGGGCCACCATCTTCTTAAGATTATATCTTTTTAAGACATTTAGGCGTGCAGTATATAGTAAATTTGAAAGT
>JAIPEG010000008.1 GCA_021737405.1 Bacteriovoracaceae bacterium | reverse complement strand
GGCCTAATTGTAAAAGAACTATAAAATCTCTGATGCGCAGTGAGTCTAAAGGCCTCCGTCCTTGCATGGCAGCAGTCATCTATAAAGGAGTCACGCTTTGTTGGGTCTTGGGAATAAGTCTTCAAGCCTTTCTTTAATGGTTAAAAGAAAAGCAAACTCAAGGTCTAAGAACGCGGAATAAACGAAGATCTGGCTATAGAACATAAAGTGATTTCCGAAAACGAGTGTCACTCCAAGATGAAAAGAACTCCATATAAAGAAATACGCTCTTCCTAAATTTTTATGAAATAAGGCCATAAAGGCTAAAAGCTCTGCCACGATTAGTGCCCATCCTGCAAAAATTTGACTAAGAATGAGAGGGCCTTCTAAAACTGCGCGACCAATTTTCGCCTGATAAGGATGAGAAGCAAGACGTACAAAGAAAGCATCAGTAAAGGCCCAGTCCAAACCGCCTCCATAGTAGAGCTTTTGTAGGCCCGTAAGAACCATGACAAAGACAACAAAGTACTTAATGTAGGAAATTAAAAGCCCATTACTCTTTGGTCTAGGGAGTAGGCAGAGAATAATTACAGCACCAATATAGACATGAGTACCGTGATATACATTACCAAAATTATAGTGGTGCCCTAGAAGGACAATAGCGCAAAGTGCTCCAACGATTCTGAATAAGCGTCCTCCTATTCCAAGGCCGGCAAAGATGAGAAAGAATATCCAACAAGACTTAAGAATGAACAAGAAATCACGAGAGAAGGGTTCAGAGAAAAGCTTATAGAAGCTTATTGGCCTCCACTGTGCAAAAAAGTCTGGAGGAAAAACGTTGAAGTTGTACCAGACATAAAGTGTACCTAGTGTGAGAATGCAAAACTCTACAGTTTTTAGTTTGAGTGAATTATTTTCCATAAGGCACACTCGTGTAAACCCATGAACGATCTGGTTTTAGGTAATTCTCGAAAACCATCTCATCCCAATATGAAATATGAAGAGATATTTCACCCTTCTTACAATTCTCACACTGCTGATCGAGTAGAGGTTTAACATTTTTTAATAAGAACTCTTTGACTTCATTTTCTTTGTCTTCACTTATTCTTTCATTAACTGCGATGACGTCGTTATTAAAGTCCTCTTTAAAACCAAGTAGAATTGATCTTATTTTTTCATCTAAGAAGAAAAAATCGACTTTGAATGAATAAGCATTGAGCTCAAATTGCGAATCGTCTTTGTATAAGACTTTGAAGTGATAAAAAGGCTTTGTATCAAAGCGACCGCCTTTATACATTCCAAAAAAAGTAAAAGGCCAGTCTTCTCTACGGCCAAATTGTTGGAAAAGATAAATCAGAAGAAAAATTAGGAAGGCAAATGTCGCTAAACGATCCTTATTCAAAAATATTACTAATTAAATAAGTCTAAGATCCGGCTGATCTTTTGCTTTTGAGTGAAAAAGCCCTGCAACTCTCTTATAAAGCTCATGTGCTTCTGAATCCTTAAAAACTTTGGTTAGTTCGACCGTTTTCCCATCTTTAAGAAGTTCTGAATTAGTTCTTAGTAGAAGACCTTTCTCTTGAAATCGTTTATTAAGCTCACCAAAAGCCGGGTCAGGGTGATGAGACCAAAAGTCAGCTGTGCTTGAAAAGTTTTTAGCTGGATAAAGAACAGATTGGTACCTTTTAGAAACAGTATGGGGACCTAGACTTTTCTCATTTCCTAAAATTCCACTCACTTTTCTTTTGGCATAAGTGAAATTGAAAAGGAAAGTGCCCATTAATGTTCCGGTAAAACCAGCCAATATTTGTCTTCTTTTCATGGCAAAAAACTCCTAATAATTATGTGAACTCAATTATTTTACCACGCGATCACAGCAAAGCTAATGGAATTATCTTTAGAGTGAATGGATGTCGTAAGTGACTGAAATTACATGCTGATTAATGGTCGTTGTAACTTTTTATTAAATTAAAGTGCCCATAATTTTGGTGAAAAGGAGGCCAAAAGTAGTCATGGAGGGCTTGTTTTAAAAGAGGATTTTAGGAAGTGCACTCGCCGCAGGTTTCATAGCAAGTTGGAAAGTTGGAAAGAGCATTTTGGCTTTCGAGGGTCCAGCTTTGGGGAAGCACTTTTTGAAAAAAAGCGTGGTTAAGAATTTCTACAAGCGAGTGATGCCTTAGGTTGTTAAATTCTATAGAGATACCTGAGTCATAGACCAAGCGGTGGAAATGTTCTCTTTTTAAGGTTCGAGTGCGATGATCACCATCTTGGGAGAGCCAGCAACATGGCCAAACTCTTTGCTCGCAATCGATGTAAATCATACTATCTATCAATGCTTCACATCTTATTTCTTTAAATTGAGTCTTCCCCTTATAAATTTCTTCATTTAATTCCTCCACACTTAACTCAGAGAAATCTATTTGGAGATCAGGGCTAAGATCTTTACTATTTGGAGTTTGAATGAGTCCACTAATATCACCATAGGGTTCTTTCACCTCAAATTTATAAAAATTAAATTCAGCGGCCATTTGCCGTGCTTTCTCTGTTTGATGCTTATTATGAGAAAACTCGATAAACTTCCAAGTGGCCTTACCACCACTTTCAATAAAGCTCTTGGCATTACTAAAGGCTTGATTCCAGTTTACTCCTCTTCTGTAGATAGAATTGGTATCTTCAAGACCGTCAAAGCTAAACTTAATAAGGTGACCGCGGTTTTTAAGTATTGTGGCCAATTTCTTCCATGAACTTGTTGTACCTAGGCCACCATTGGTATGAATGGTGATAAATATATTTGGGTTAATTGAACAAACTTCCTCAAGCCAAGGGTTGAGATCTTGAAAGGCGATGGGGTCACCATAATTACCGCAAAGATAGAGGGACTCTAAATTTTCGAGAAGATCCTTAGAGAAAATCTTTTTAAGTGTTTTTAAATCCCAGGCACTGTCTTGCTTACGATTCACTATATGACGGGAGTAGTCATAGACACGAGAACAAGCGGGACAGGCCGCCTGACAGTCTGATGAGAGCTCTAGATGAATCTTTTTGAAGCTTTCGAAGTTCATTTTTATCCTCTTAGGATTTTCAGTATATAATCCTACTATGAATTTGGACAAAGTAAATTGGGATCCTGAACTCTTGCAGCGTGGACGCTCTAGGCCTTTGTATGATGGTAAAATTCATCATGCCCTTGAAGCAGTCCTTGGGAAGGCCAACTTACGGGAGCCTGATGTCTTTCCTGAGTTTATTGAGAAGTTTAGTAAATGGCTTAATGGCACTGATGATATGTCGGTTAAGGGACTTACTGGTTTTGAGCGAAGAGATATCATTCGCGGTGTAACTCATTCTCTCGATGATCTACATGTGCGTTTTGGTTCTCAAATCGTCGTACTTCCTAATGAATATAAGTATCACGTGCGGATTAAATCAAATACAAGAGTTGAGAATTATTTAAATTGGAAAAAAGGTGACGTAGCAATTATTAGTGTGCCTTTTTCACACACAGGAATGCTTCCGGATAACTGGAATGAGATTATTGCACATGCACAAAAGAATGAGGTTCCTATTCATATCGATGCTGCTTGGTTTGGTATCTGTAAAGGAATCCATTTAAGATTAGAGCCAGAAATTATTAAGTCTATTTCTTTCTCTCTTTCAAAGCCTCTGGGCTTGGGTTCCTACCAAATAGGTGTTCGTTATTCGAGAGAAAGAGAAGAGGGACCAGTTTCGGTTGTGAATGATTTTAATTATGGTACTCCATTGCTTGCCCACGTTGGAATGGAGCTTATGTCTATCTTTCCAATTAACTACTTTCATCAAAAGTATGGAAAAGCTTATGAACTGGTGATTAATCAGTTTGGACTTACTCCGTCTCCTGCTATCCATATTGCTTTAGAAAAAAATGAATTGGGTGGATGGAATCAAATCGGAGTGAGAGGATTTCTCCGTTTGCTAGTGGATGGTGAATTCAAGTGAGTCTCTACTGCCTATATCCTAATATGGCGCTCACAATTGAGGCCTTTGGTGAGGTTCGTGTATGCACATCAAGTATGGAGCCTTTGTTTGATCTGAACATTGAAAAAGTCTCTCTTAAAAATATACTTAATACCGGGTCATTTAAGGCCATTAATAAAAGCTTTGATGATGGTGTTTTTCCTCGTACTTGCCGCTCTTGCGAAAAGGTAGAGAAATTAGGAGTGCCTAGCAAAAGAGAGATTTTTAATGAAAAAAGAAAAAACAAATGGGGAGAGGAGAGAATTGAAGAGATTCTTATAGCTAGAGAAAAAAAGCCGCTTCATTTGTCCGTAGGTTTTAGTAATAAGTGTAATCTCCAATGTACAATGTGCTCTTCAAAATATTCGTCAATGTGGGGCGAGGATGAGGCCATTGCAAAGGAGAGGGGACTTCTCAAGCGGAACACCTATCCTTCATTTAATTTAAGTAAAGAAAACTTGAGCGAACTATTAGTTATTGCAAGTGAAGCCAGTGATATTTTCATAAAAGGAGGGGAGCCTTTCTTTAATGAGGAAGTTTTTGTTTTTTTAGATGGCCTTCGGTCTTCTTCAAAAAAACCACATATTTTCATTCAAACAAATGGTACCTTGATAAACAAAAGGATAATGTCCTTAATCGAAGAACTAAATATTGAAATTGGAATTTCGATTGACGGGGTTTTTGATACTTATGAGTGGATTAGAGGCTTTCCTTATTTAAAAGTCAGAGAAAATATATTGAAGTTTGCAGCGTTAAATACAGATCATTGTGTTTCATTAGATTATACTTCAAGCCTCTTTAATACAATGGACCTAAAGTCCACTTGTGAAGAACTTGGAGATTTAGTCGCTCAAAATGAGGGGATTTCTCATCTAAGTCTGGTCTCAATTGCTAGGCAAGTCGAAAATGATCTTCGTAATCTTCCCCTCTTTGTAAGGCAGCCCTTATCGTCAATTATATTAGAAAATCAATTTTCTACAGAAGCGCCAGAAGTCCTTTTAAAAGTAATCACAACTGAGCAACTAAATAGTTCCGCTCAAAATATTGCAAGAAATTGGATTAGATTTCTTGAAGAAAAGAGAGGCGCAATACCATCTCGAAAGTTTTCTGACTTTGAAAAATGGATGACGGGAGGAAATGATGGTTTGGGCATATAGGTTTGAGCGTTCTATTGGCCAAGGGGTCCTGTGCTGATTTCTGTTGTTATTCCCACCTTATACCCGAAGAAAAATGTAGAGGCATTATTAGAAGGCCTTACTCATTCTGTACTAAGTCCCCTTCATAAACTGGAAGTCCTAGTCGTTGCCAATTTCTCAAAGGATAAGCGATATTTAGAAAAAATAGCACTTAGGTATAAGGGGGCTTTTAAACGCTTAGAAGTATTATGTAGCGGAGTAAAAAGTGCCAACATTGCCCGTAATCTTGGAGTCAGAAAATCTCGCGGAGAAATCATTTTCTTTATTGATGATGATTGTACAGTTGATGATCCTAACTATTTAGAGAATATGGTTACTTATATGATGATTAACCCTGATGTTGATGGTCTTGGGGGAGGTTATAGCTTTGATGAAACCTATTCACAGCGAAGGATTGACCGAAAGTATGCTGATATTTCAAAATTTTGGCTTCAAGAGTCTACATTTTCCTCCAGAGGTGAAACCCATTCTTTAATCGGCGGCAACTGTTGTTATCGGCGGTGTTTATTTGAACAAGGGTTTTCTTTTGACCCTCTCTTAGCATTTGGGGGGACTGAAAGTTCATTGAATTCACAATTAACTCACTGGAAAAAAAAGCTTGTTTATCGACCTGAATTCGCCGTTACCCATCGCTTTAAACTAAGTCACTATCAATTTATTAGGAAGGCTTACTTACAAGGTAAAGGAAAAGCTCATAACTTTATCCACAATGATCTAAAACGTGTTTCTAGACCTATACTTAAGGATAACAACGAAAAAAGGGATTTCTATGCTTTTTTATATGATTACTTTTTTCAACTAGGTTTTAACTCAAAGCGCGAAAAAAATCCTGGGTATGTATATAAAATCCTTCGAGAGAATATCGAGTTTATCTTCTTTCCACCAATTATTCAAAAATACACCTTTAAGATTCGTCATGTTTTTGTGATGACGGGCCTTTTTCTATACCACAGAATTTATCGAATAATGTTGCATAAGATTTATTACAAAATCTATTTCATGAGTGAGTACCATTGGCGAGTATATATACGACCGATTTTTTACTACTTAAAAAAAATCTTCAAATAAAAGATTAAAAATTACTTTAAGCCAATCACAAGAAAACGTTGATAATGATCCAGTTCCATTGTACCACTATAAATGACCTCCGATAAGTCTAATTCCTTTAGGAATTCGACAGCGCTACTATGGCAGAATTTGTGTTCTTTTAGAGATTCATTATTATTAGACTGAAGTATAAGAAGTGTGCCTTTCGGAACTTTTGGAAGCCAGCTTTCAAGGGCAAAGTGCTCACAAGAAGTATTAATAATTGTCTGTACAGGATCAATAGTAAAATCGATGGAGATATTTGTATTGTTTATAAGTTGTGTTGTCGTCGCTCTGAAATCGTTGAAATCAAATTGACTAGCATCTCCCGTTATCGCCTTAAATTGCCATTCATTAGTAAGCCATAGCGTATTTAATAGATCTGCTAAATCTAAACATTCGGGATCTCGATCAATTGAAAAGAGTTTTTCAATCCTAAAAAGGTTTTCACAAAGAAGAATTGGCCCTAAGAGCCCGATCCAACCACCAAGGACTATCGTCTGTCCTAGTTCTCTCTTACCGAGATGCTCTTTCAACTGATCTCTTAACCAAATCTTGCTCTTAAATTGTCCCTCGGAAAGAGCATCGTTTACAACGTTAAGAGGAGCAACTTCTAGAAAGTTAAAATATTTTGAAATCAATTCCTTTTCATCACCGCAGGCTTGGATAAAGCGAAGTATAACTGATGTGAGAAGATTTTGGGCATCTCGGACTTGTATGTTTTTTGACCATTGTAAAACGATCTTATTATAGCGGCGAAGAAAGTATTCTTGATTTTCTAGATTCTCAAAAATTGTCAAACTTCTTTCTCCTGATTGCCTTCAGGTATAAACGCCTCTTCGTCACTGGGCTGTGGAGAAAGCAAACCAGAACGTTTTGGTCTTGGAATCATACTTTTGATGGCCCGACTTTGATCACTATTAAAGTTGGCGATATGAAGGCCTGTAAATTCTTCTAATTCAAAAACCAAACGATTAAAATGTTCTAGGTAGTTACCATCGCGAACATATGAGAATTCACCATTCCAATATTCATTAAACCAATCATAGTTATTGATTTGGCTAAGATCAAAGTTATCTTCACAGATAATCCTAATGCATCCAAGTCGCGCACCAAACATCGCATAATGACCATTGGTAACATCGGCGCCAATACTCATCCATTGCAGGAGTCTTTGGCGATTACCTTCGAACATTAGGTCCTTTGAAAATTTCAGATTAGGGTTGCGCGTTCCATCGGCATTGAGACAAAGTTTCACTCCTTCGCGAAAACCTGCTCGAAAAGCTTGGTAGGGGCTACCATTACACATGCAGTAACTGAACCAATTGTTTAATTGTAAGTAGGGAAACTGCTGGCACCAGTCTGTACTTTTTCCATTATTATGGCAGTTTACTTCTTTTAAAAATTCAGTTGGCCATAACTTCAAACCACCATTTCCATAAATAAGCCCATTGATGATATTTTTAGAGGCCCATGATAGTACTAACTTTTCTGGGATTTTCGAAAGCAAGCTATTAAAATCTATTTTGAAAAAGTCTCTTGTGACAATGTTATCACCATCAACAATGAGCACATGTTTAGTTGTCGCTAGCTCTGCGGCCTTGCGATGAGATTCATCTAGGCCTTTGACTCCATGGACCCTTAATACTTGTGACCCCTCTGGTGCTTTTGAAATAAGATCTTGGTAGTTTTCTGATGCATTCGGCTCATCGTAGGATATATAGACAATATCAAAAGGAAGTCGTTGATTGCTCATAGGAGTTACTCTCTGTAATTCTAATTTTGAATTGATTATACCTTATAACCTAGACTTGTGGTAATCTGTTGGCCATGAACGACCCCATTGAATTGCAATTTAAGGATTATGCTAATTCTTTTCATTTTATAAATCCTTATGAGAATAAGATTTTTACTTCTAAGAAGGATGCTTTTAAAAGTGCTTGGCGTCATGGAGGAACTGACTTTTCTTTTGTCTGTAACTTTCCTCAAATAGACCCAGATTTCTATCATCCATTATCTTTTCGTAAGATGCTTGAAGAAGTTTTAAGTGAAGTTGATCAACTCTTTATCGGAAAGCGTCCTGTTGTGCTTTATAGTGGTGGAATCGATAGTGAAGTGATTCTCTTTGCTGCACATCAGCTCGGTTTGAGGCCACGGGCCGTATTTGTGAATGTAATGGGACGCAATCAAGATGAACTTTATTGGGCCCAAAAATTTTGTCAAAGAGAAGGAATTGATCTTGATGTTGTAAACCTAACAAGTGAATTCTATATGACATCCTGGTTGAAGACAGAGTATGACCTGCTTCATAATATCTCTCCGGGATCTTTTTCCTCCTTTGGTCTTAATAGTGTAGATCCAAGTACAGAATACGCTCTCTTTGGTTCTCACATGCCTCAGGTCCTATGGTGTGAAACGGACCAATCTTTTTATCACATGTCGCGAGAAACGGATCGAGTGGAAAGGCAAATCTACGCCGAACATTTAGGTGTTTCGACAGCTTTTCCTTATCAGTTTGGTAGACTTTGGTATACCTTGGCCAACCATTTGGCCTTGGGAGGACGTGATCTTTTTTCGTTAAAATTTCGCTCAGAAATGAATGAGAAGGAATGCTTATTTATGCGGGGAGACGAGTCCGGTCGCGCCCTTATTCGTCAAAAAGAACTTCTTTATAAAAGTTTTCCAGAGCTCTCTGAAAGACCAAAAATGACTGCCCATTATCATTTAAAGGAAATATCTACTTTTGAAACCTCTTTAAAAAGATCAAAGTATTTTGCCCAAGAGTGGAGTAATTTTGAGCTATTAGAGGCACCTATTTCTCTTAGACCTAGGCATTTCTACCAACAAGTGACTTCAGTGTCTTCTAAAGAAAAGTCGTCTTACTTTTGGGACCTAATTCCTAGTGCCATGAAATTTAAGAGACGAAAATAGTCTTGATTTTCTCGATAACTGACATTGGAGAAGCACTGGGCCAAGAGGCCATAAGAGTACTATTCCTTCACATTATATCTTAAAACCATTAACATTTTTAATACATATCAGAGTTTAAAAGTTAGTTAAATTGGGAATCCATGTATAGATTTGAAAATATCAAACAGATTCACCTTGAGATTACAGACCGCTGTAATGCTAGTTGCCCCCAATGTGCGCGAAATATTTTAGGAGGCAAAGAAAATCCTCACTTATCTAAAACAGAGCTAAGTCTGGCCGACGTAAAAAAAATTCTGCCACCCCATATTGTCCATCAACTAAAACGAGTTTTTTTGTGTGGAAACTATGGAGATCCGGGAGTAGGTAAGGATACGTTGGAAGTTTTCCAATATCTAAGAGAGACTAATCCAGAAATGAATCTTGGAATGAATACCAATGGAGGGATGCGCTCTCCAAACTGGTGGGCATCTCTTGCAGAAACTATACAAAGAAAGGGTGATGTTAAGTTTGGTCTTGATGGTCTCGAGGATACGAATAAACTCTATCGCAAGAATGTGGACTTTCATAAGGCCATGGATAATATACAAAGCTTTATTGATCATGGCGGAAGGGCCGTTTGGGAGTACATTGTTTTTGCCCACAACGAACACCAAGTTGAAGAAGCTCGCGCTCTTTCACAAAGAATGGGCTTTGAAAAATTCACCATAAAAAAAACAGGCCGATTTTTTTCTAATACTCGCCTTAAAGGAAGAGAGCGCCAAGAAGTTCATGACTCCCAAGGAGAGATTGAATACTTTCTAGAAAAACCAAAGAATCCAGATTATCAAAATACCTCTCTTCAAAAGGAAGGAGCGATTATTAATGAGTTTGGTTCCCTTGAAGAATATCTTAATCAGACCCAAATCCAATGTAAGACCCTTGAAGAGGGGAGTATTTATATCTCCTCTCAAGGTTATGTTTTTCCATGTTGTTGGACGGGGAATCAATTATATCTGTGGTATAATCGTCCTCGAAGTTCTGAAATATGGAAGGTCATTAAAGAGAGTGGCGGGGAAGAGTTCATTGACGCCAAAAAAGAAAAACTAGAAAATATATTAAAGGGAAAGTTCTTTGAAAATATTCAAAAAAGTTGGAACTGTTCTTCGCTTGCCACGGGAAAGCTAAAAGTGTGCTCAAAAACTTGTGGACAATCATTTAATCAATTTAAGGATCAGTATTAAAAATGTTCTTTAAAAAAAATAAATCACAAGTTGCAGAGTCAAAAGCAGTTTCTCGTAAGAGAAGTTCGACCTACTGTGCGCTTCCTTGGATTCATCTCTCAACGAGACCTAATGGTCATATGCGTGTCTGCTGCACAGCAAACGCTAGTTCCGTGGGGGCCACAAATGATAAAGAACATGGCGGAGAAGTAGGTATTCTTAAAAATGATGATGGTAAACCTGCCAACTTTAATCACACAGACCTTTTTGAGGCGTGGAATAACGAATACATGAAAAATGTTCGCCGGATGATGATGAATGGCGAAGTTCCTCCCTCGTGTACTAAATGTTTTAAAGAGGAAGCTGCAGGCCACTTATCCAAACGTAACTGGGAAACTCGTTATTGGGATGATCAAATTAATCTAGATGAATTGCTTCAAGAAACAGCAGAAGATGGAAGTATTGATCCAAAAATTTATTATATCGATTTACGATTAGGTACAAAGTGCAATCTGAAATGCGTCATGTGCTCCCCCCATGATTCTTCGTTATGGGTTGAAGACTGGAATAAACTTTATCCCAATATCGCCAATGAAAGTTTGAAAGAAATCATGCAATGGAATAATCGCGGACGAGTTGATGGTGCGAGCTATAATTGGCACCTTAATAATCCAAAATTTTGGGATCAGCTCTATTCTCAAATACCGCATATGAAACAACTCTACTTTGCAGGGGGAGAGGCCACAATAATTGAAGAGCACTACAAGTTACTGGAGCAATGCGTGGCCCAGGGCTATGCCCCCGCTATTCAATTGCGATATAATTCAAATGGAATGGAGATTCCACAGCGTCTTTTAGATCTCTGGAAACAATTTAGAGAAGTTCGCTTTCATTATTCGATTGATTCTATTGAAGAGATGAACTCTTATATTCGTTTCCCATCGACTTGGGAGCAAGTCTTAAGCAGCTTTCGGTTATTGGATGAAACTGATGATCATATTGAAGTGACTATTGCTTGTGCTGTTCAAATTTTAAACATCTATTACATACCTGATTTTATCAAATGGAAGCTAAAACAAGGTTTTAAAAAGATACATGAGTGGCCCTTTGGTGCTGGAATGCTGAACTTTCATTTTGTTTATCACCCAGCTCATTTAAATGTGAAGGTATTACCACCTGCCTTTAAACAAAAGGTTGAAAAGAAATATGAAGAATTCTACCAATGGTTAGAAGATAATTTTGAATCATTTAATATTCCTGTAAGTAAACAGACTTTTATGGATGCTCCTTACGGCATAAAGAGATTAAAAGGCATGGTTCAGTTCATGAATTCTGAGGATTGGTCTAATAGAATGCCTGAATTCATTGAATACATTCAATTGATGGATCAAATTAGAGGCACGCAGTTTGAAAAAGTCTTTCCTGAGATGAAAGAACTAATGGATTTTAAAAGTGGATCCTAAAGACAATGACTTAAAGTGGTCTCGCTATGATTTTTCGAAAATCCCTTTTGACGATATTGTCTCTCTAGGTCAGAGAACCTTGCTTTATCGCGATTTATTTAATGTGTCATGGCTTTTAGGTCGTTATTGCAATTATAACTGCAGTTACTGCTGGCCTTATGCTCGTTCAGATCAGAAAGATCATCGTCCTCTCGAAGTCCTTATTTCAACAATGGATAAAATTAAATCCCAAGCAAGAGAAAATGGCTTTAATAGTTTTCATTTCTCATTTTCGGGAGGAGAGCCTACTGTTCACCCTGGCTTTTTAGATCTCTTAGAATATTACTCTCAAGATGAAATGCAGCCCCATTATCAATCCACCCACATGACCACAAATCTTTCTCGCCATCTCGATTGGTTTGAGAAATATGTTGGTGCAACAAAGAATCTTCATCGAGTGAGCATCACTGCTTCATGGCACAGAGAAATGGCCCAAAAAGAAGCGTTTAGGGATAAGATTCTCTTTCTGCAAGAAAATGACGTTCATGTAACGATCAATATGGTTATGGTCCCTGGTATGTTTGAAGACTATTATCAGGAGGCATTGTTTTTTCACGAAGCGGGCATAAATGTCACTTTAAAGCCCCAATCTGATCCTAGCGCTTCACGAGTTGTTGATGGATACACTGATGAACAGTTAGATAGACTGCACAATGGTATGCCTCAAAGAAATTACACGAAATTTCGTTTATTAGAAAAAAAGAAGAAAGCTTCACGACCGGCTCCTCCTGAAAGTTTCATGCTTCCTCAAATTGAAATTGAAGGTGATGGGGATATTCAACAAAATATGCAAGTAGAATTGGTCGATTCTAAAGGTAAGATTTGGTACATGGATCAGGCTGAAAGGTTCAACGCCTTTAATTTTAATCAATTTATTGGTTGGTATTGTCGCGCGGGCTTTCAGGGGATCGTTATTCGAGAACCTGGGGGGGAAGTTAAGCGTAGTTATTCTTGTCACGATGCCCCCCTCGGGACAATTGAAGAAGGATTTAGTATCTTTGATCGACCTATGCCTTGTGTGACACCCAGTTGTGTTTCAAGTGTCGATAGTAAAATCCCAAAATCCATTAAACCTCTTGAAAAATAAAAACTTATTCTACTTTCGCACAGGACCTGATTCTTTCTTTAAGGAAGCTTCCTTCCTTGGTTTTGATGACTTTAAGATAGCTTGGGAAGATATTCTTAAACAATATGAGAAGATGAATCATTATGGAATGAATAGACTTTTGATGCTACTTCCTCAGAGTCCTTATGATAAAAAAGTGGCGTTGTTTTTAAAAGAAAAAGGACGAGATATTTGTTACTTATCAACTCCTTCCCAATTTTTTCGTGCAGAAAAAGATTTGTATGCAACTGATGGAGAAATTATTCTAATTGTCAGTAATGCCTTTGAATTGGAAAATATTAGAACATTAGAAAATAGTAATTTTCATTTATTAATTGTTCCTTCTAGAAAGTTTAGACCATCTGCCCAGAAATTATCCTCCTATAAGAATAAATTATCTTTTTATTGTCCCTTAAAGAACTTCTTGTACGATGAGTTTTTAAGTACTAGGCAAATTAAAAATTATGGGCAGTCTTTGATTCAGATGGGCATTGAATTTAGGGCCCATGAGGGCATCTATCTTTTTGAATCAAGGGCAAGCTCTGATATTGAGTTTTTTCCAATACTTCGACCACTCTTTGAAAAAAGAACATTAATTGATCCAATCGATAGTATTATCATTCCTGTTTTTAACCAAAAAAAGGAGCTTCAGCGCACCCTTGGAATGTTAGCGAAACAAAACTTTAGCGCTAGCTTTGAAATTATTATTATCGATGATGGAAGCTATGATGGTCTTCAAAGTGAGATTAAAAAAATTCTGGCACAATTTGGTCCATCTGAGAATATTGATTTTCTATATATTCGAAATCCTCGAGTTTTTCCTCGATCAATGGGTGATGCAAGATTTCGGGCCGGTATCTCTCGTAATATCGGCCTAAGCTATGCTCGGGGACAAAGGATTCATTTTCTAGATGCAGATATACTTGTTCCTCCAGATTACTTAACTACGATCATTAATGAGCTCGAGGATAAAGATGTCATCCAGATCAAGCGCTATGATCTCAGTGACTTTGGAAAGGGACTCGAAATCGAAGTCTGGAGCGATGTCTTATTTGAGCGTGATGTTGACTTAAAAGCGAATCCATACTGGTATGATTTTTTTAAAAACACTAAAGACTGGAATTCTTTAACATGTCCTTGGAAGTATATTTGTACCTATGGGCTATCTGTGAGAAGGGAAGTTTTAGAAAAAGCGGGTTTAATTTGTCATAATTATATATTCTATGGCTTTGAAGACACAGACCTTGGTTATCAGTTGTTTAAGAATAAGGCAAAGGTGGGCCTTTCTAAAGTTTTGGCCTATCATCAGCCTCACCTTCAAAATCGCTCCGAATTTGGAAATTCACGATATAAAAGAAGCCGTGTTCTTTCTAAAACTGCTCCTGTTTTTTTCCATAATCATTTAGATGTAGATATCTATGGCGAATTGGGGGATTATTTATTTCCGATATATCCACTAAGACAGTGGTTTCTTTATTTTTTGAAGCTATTTAAGTAATTTAAATACGGCCTTGTTTTCTTTTTTTGACACCCTCGCGAATACCAACTCGATAATACTTATCATCGATTAGATACTCTGAGTAATTCTGAGAATCACCAAGGGCCAAATGCATGCATTTCGTGGGGCTCAGTCCTAGGTCTTTACAAAAAGACTCCTGGTGGACTCTATAGGTATTTGGAATGTAATCAAAATCAAAGCGTTCCATCATATGAAGGCCAATTTTTGCCGCAAATTTCACCGTATGGTGAAAGTTATTCTGTTGAGCAATGGGAAGTCCATCATCGTAGTCACTATAGCGAATCCCTGAGCGGATATCCCCTAATCCCATACCTTTTGAAAGTGAGAAGCTTACGGCCTTTATGGAAGAGGAAGAAAGGTCATAGGATAAGCTATGACAAGTTCCAAAATAAGCACAATCTATTTCAACAGAAATATTTTGTTTTTCTGCCTCCCGAATAATTTGATCCATTAGAGGATGGATATCTCCGCTACTACAAAAGGGAAGAGAAATAATGATGTGATCTTCTTTTTCTAGTGGAGCATCCTCAATATATGTAAAGTTTGGGTTAACCCGCTTGTGATAAGCATATTCACCTCTGAAGATGCGAAGCCTTTTCCCTTTATTTCTAAGGTAACACTCATCAAAGCTTTGGGTTGTTCCATTAATGAGATGGCGTTTAGAAAAACGTTCAAGTCCTTTTAGAGCATTAAGTTTTGAGTTGATTATAAGCTGATGAAATTTTTCTAGGTATTCATCTTGGCAATCAAAGGGTGGGGAAGTCTCTAGCCATTCAGAGAGAGGAGCAGCCTTCAAGTGAAGAAGGAACTGATAATCATAGACTGCAAATGTTTTGTGATTGATATATTCTCTAAGATTCAACATAAGGCCTTAGCAATTCATAGTATTCAGGAAAGCTTTCTTTAAAACTTTGCCCCCTGATTTTATCAAGGTCTGTAGTGACTTTCCAAAACTTAGGAAAAATATCCGATAGGTCCTCTTCATTCATAAAGTTAATATAACCTTCAATGATACTCTTTGCTGAAATCCTAAACATCTCTTGGCGCTTTTGAGAGTATTTATTCTCTTCAAAGTATGTTTCTAGCCATGGATATAATCCACGGAGTTTTTCCGCAACCTGCTCTTTTACTGGAGGTGGGAGTATTTTTATATTAAAGTGTTTCGGGTTATGAAGGGGGTGTGCCGAGATAAAGGGTTGCTTGTGCCATGACCCAAAGTTCTTAAATTCGTTAGAGATTTTCCACTTAAGGATATCATCGAGATAGAAAACATTTAAAACTTGAACGGTATAAGCAAACCATAATTCAAGATTTCCTTGGTAGTTCTCTAGTTTATTAATATTTTCTTCAATCGTTGACCACTTTGAAGGAAAACGAATGTAATCATTTAGTGCTCCGGTACCATCCAGACTCAAACCAATTTTAACAGTTTTAAAATGCTTCCAGTATTCCCATGCTTTTTTAGGAATGACCGTACCGTTAGTGTTGTATTCAAGTTCAATATTCTTGGCGATTCCTTTTTCGATGCATTTTTGGAGAAGATCAAATTGTCTATCGATGAGTAAGGGCTCACCCCCTACGGTATGAATGTAAGTGAGCTTATCCATGTTTGCTTCGACGTCACTCCAGAAATGATCCCGATCAACCCAGTCATAGAGGTTTTGCTCTGGGGTCCAGTCTCCCTTGTCATTTTCAACGAGTTTAACAATTCCGACACTTTCTTCGTATTGATTTGTATTCCAAAGCTTAACAAAGTCATTATACCAAGCATTACTATCGGTGGGGCCACACATTCGACAGCGAATATTACACTTATTTCCAAATCGAAGGTCTAAGTATTGAAGAGGGATTTGGGAAGGGTCAATGCTTCCATCGCTCTCTGTTACTTCAAGGGCATCGTGAAAGTTAAAATAATCTTTGCTCCTATTAACTTCAAGAATCCGACGAGATCTGATCTTACTGCTTTCTTCTTGGTCACAACGAACACAAGCTTCGTGAGGATTTCCCTCAAGCATGCTTTTTCGGAGTTCTTTTGCGAGTGTCGAATTGCGAGCTTCAGACATTGAGTCTCTTTCGACATTGTAAGGAACGCCATCAGGTTTACAATAGAGCCCTCTCGATTCCGCTGTGTTCGCCTGACAGCAGACTCTCATATCGCCATTATTTCTCACGGCCATCATCTTCCATGGCAGAGGACAGAAGTACTTTGAGTCCACAAGCTTCTTATGTGAACTGCTGGCATTAGAAGAATCTTCAAATATTTTCTTTAACCAGGTCATTAATAATTACCTTTCTTGTATGAATATTAGGCCTTCTTCACAAATTTTTTATATGGTCTTATAAAGGCTGCTTCCTTAAATAATAAAGGAAATCCCTCTATTAGCACAACCTAACTTCGCATATTCCTTCAGGGGGGGGGCGTTTTACTTAAGCTGACAACTTTAGAAAGGCCATTCTTAACTTACCTAAAATGTACGCCAAGAAATACCAAATGAAAGGTAAACCTGACTCAAATTCTCTTCAATGTCAGTACCAAAGGCCAAATCATATTGAGTGTTATTATTGTAGAGATAGGAAAAACCTCCATCAATAGCGTGAGACCAATTGTCATTTTGGTAACTAGCATATTCTTCTAAAAAGGCTCCCCATTTCTCACTTAGACTTATCCCATAGGCGATAGTGTAGCCATAAATCGCGCGAGGATTAAATCCGTCATAACTCATGGTTAAATTAGTGGTAAGGCTACTTACCTCTCCAAGAGAATGGACGGCACTAACTACTAGTAAAGGTCTCGTGTCTGCTCTTTTGTAATCGTCGAAACCTTTTAAACGCAATCTTCCCTGAAAGCAAAGCGCAGGAAGCAATCCATTTGATTTTTCAATAATATTATAACGACCTCCTATTTGAAGGTTATCTATACCGCTTAACGATTTATTGTTCCGTGCTAAATCAAAAACACCGCTAACTTCAATCTTTTCATTTAGACCGAATCTTACGACATTATTATTAATGATATTTGTGGTATTACTACTAGCTTCGACAACATTCAATTCAAGACCACTTTGCAGTTGAAAAACATCCGTTCCGACCACGTTCGCACCTATAGACTGGCCAGGCCTTCCCGTTCTAATAGTTTCAGCACGTTGAGAGTAGGATTCACTTGAAATCAGTAATAAAAATGTAATAGTAAGATATTTATTAAACATTATCATCCTTTGATAATATTACTTTTTGAGATGAATTGAATATTAATTATATTAGGTAATGATCTGTAAATACAATTATATATCTTAGAAGTTAAGACGCAAAATTTTGGTCTTAGTTTCGAATTTTGAGATAATATCCCTCATTACGAATTGAAGAAAACTCTACTTCCTTTGAATTCAGTTTTTTCCTCAAGTTGGTAATATGGGTAGATAGAGTACTAGGAAGAACATTTTGTGAATTTAAGGGCCATACAAATTCAATAATCTCATTTAGATTAAAGATTTTTCGTCTTCCATTTAAAGTTCGTCTTGTAAAAAAAAGAAGGATTTTGTATTCGATTTGCGTAAGTTCGATCAATTTTTTTTGACAATAAACAATTAAACTATCTTGGTTGATTATAATATCGCCAAAAGATAGGGTTTCTTTTCCAGCCTTTTTTAATCGTGAATGAATGCGGGCCAGAACTTCGTCTGGCACCATGTCTCTTAAGATGTAGTCAGCAGTTCCAAGAGCAAAGGCCTTCAAAAGAAAATTTGTATTATTATCATTTGAAATAAAGAAAATCGGGATTTCTCTAGTATTGGAATAAGTTCTCAAAGTTTTAAAAAGTTCAAAACTACAAGCATTAGATAAGTTAACTTCTAGCATAATCGCATCGAAGCGATTATTCTTTGCCATTCCAAGCATCTCATCGGGTTTTTCACAAGTTTCAACTGTAATATGAGGCTTGAGTATGTCCTGGTAAAATTTTAGGGAATTTGTATCATTATCTATATAGAGAAGATTTGGCATGTCATTAATCTAACAAGAGGCCAAACGAAAACGAAGTTAAAAGAAATTAACTGTACCAAATCCCAAGCAAATTAGTTCGTTAAAGAGTTAAGTTTTTTTAACTAACTCCTTATCTTCTCTTTGCAAAGAAAGTTTTAATAAGTATGAGGGTCTATTTAATGAAGATCATGCAACCAAACTTGCTTCTTAATGGCCTTGCTCCAGTAAATATCAAATTGTGTACCATTTCTTTGAGAAGAGCTCACTTGAACTGTTTTAGTAACTTTATGATCAGTTAAATCAATAGAACCCTTAAAGGCACCGAGAAGATAATAATAGAGATCTTCACTAACTGGGGGTTTTCCTAAAAAGCTATCTAAAACTTCATTTTTTGGGGCCAGTTTAATTCTACATTTATTTTTACTGATGTTGATGAGTTCATAGTTGATAAGGCGATCATAACTGAAGGGAATAATTTCATGGATAACGACTTCCATGATTTCTTTAGGTCCTTTTTGAGATTTGATTTTATTTTTATAGACATCATCATAGCCATTAGTTGTTTCTGAACCCATCTGAATAAAATGCTCTTTAAGAAAGCCAAAAGAACTTAAATGAGAAAAAATGTCGATGGGTATGTGGCTTGATAGATAACTTTGATCACTATTTTTAAAAAAACGAGGCTGAAAAGATGATTTTTTGAATATCCAATTGATAGTACTCTGATCAAGAACTTTTTCTAGGTAACCAATAACATTCCTCATACCTCTATAGGTACTGAAGTGAGTGTTGGGATCTCGATAAATATCGGGAAGGATATTTTCTTTTTTTAGATTTGCTATAATCTTTTCGCTTTGAAATTCGTCTTTAATTAAGTCTTCGATAGGAAGAACAAGGTAATCACTAATTTGAATTAACTTAGAAAGAGATTTATTATTATTCTCATATCTCAATGAGAGATACTCGCTGATGAGATTTTCGAGGTTTTTTTCATTTAAATTTTTCTGTTCAGAAAGGAGATGACTGAGTAGGGTCAAATTATGGTCAAGATTGGTTAGATTCATCATGACTAAAAAGAGACCTCAAGTCGGCCCCTGCCAATAAATGGGTCTTTTAGCAGGCCAACCTCAAGGGAGGGGAGGTTGAAACGATGGGGAAGTTGCTTGAGATAACTTTGTTTGAGAAGAAGAATAAAGTTTTCGAGTCCCTTCTTTTTAAACTCATCCCTGATTTCTATATTATTGAAATCCATATTAAGGGTAAGTGAAGAAATCTTTTCAGAAAAAATACTAAATTTAAAAATACCCTCAAAAAAGTCCGAATTTAAGACCCATGAATGAATAAGGTCCTTTGATTTCTCTAACTTTGAAAAGCTTGTGTTGAAATGACCAAGGTATTGAGAATCAAAAGAAAGACTTGTTATAAAAGGAATATCCGTTGCCGAGAGAGCTCCTTTTTCCATTGATAAAGCAATGATGTCGCTCATGACAAGACTATTACATTTTTGATCAGGAGGTAAGAATAATAGATCATCAAGGCCTAGCTTATTAAGGACTTCATAAATAAAGGTGTCACCTTGGAATTTTCTTAAATGAGCAATAATTGGCATAAGCTCTTTCATATGAAGCTCTTGTACGCCTTGATAACGTTTTGGTAAGGGAGAGTCTATTCCAAAGTTTTTTGCAAGGGCGTAGTAATTGATTGTGCCTTTGATAATTTGTTCAATGTCTAATTGGTAAAATTTTGAAAGTTTAATAAGTGTGTCTATTTGTATATTTTGACAGCCCTTTTCTAAGCGGCTCACGCCAGCTTGATCTATCTGCAGATAGCTTGCAAGTTTATGCTGAGAAACCTTACAGGTTTTTCGAAGTTTCTTTAATGTGTCTTCGATTTTAATTTCTATCTTGATGTCCAATGATACTATCAGTAGTTTTTAAGTTTTGATGATGGAAAGTTTCTTTGTTTAAGGCAAGTAAAGTTTTCTTAACTAGTTTGGGGTTTTCTAGATGCGGATAGTGAGCGAGTCCCTCTAGAAGGGTAAATCGAAAATTTGGAGATTGAGAGGCCTGTTTAATAAAGTTTTCTCTATTAATAAAAGGGTCTTTTGAGCCTAAGAGAAAGTGGGTTGGGATACCTTGCTTTTCTAACACTTCTAACTCATTTAAAAATTCGCCCTTCCCAATAGAGCCTATGAAGCGCTCTCTGAAATTAGGATCGGTATTTTTAAAACCATCAATAAATTGATTAAGACCGATATTTTTTAAGTTATTAAGAATAATGGCGCGCTCTATATGTACTTTTAGTGGATTCGATTCTGTAAAGATGACTCCAGAGGGTTCACTTGAAAAAAGGCTTCCAAGGTTATTTAGAGTTGTCAGAAGGGGACCAGCAATAAGAATGAGTTTTTCAGGAAGGTTAAAACCTGACTCTTTTAAAAAATTTATGGCATGGACACTTATATTACATCCAAGACTGTGGGCAACTAATTGATAGGGAGTATTGATAGGGAGATGACTTCTTATTTCGTCCCCTAAGATCTGTCCAAGGGAAATCAGGTCACATGCAAAAGGGGCTTCCTGGCCTTGGTGACCTGGAATTGTCAGCATTAAGTCTCCGCGATCTGCTATGTTTTGAAAGTTTGAAGGGGAGCCGGAATTTCCATGAATAAATATATTTAACATGATTTTCTCATTTTTTAGTGACTGATCAAACAAATAATCACAAAAGATCTATTTAGACCAGACCTCACTGTTTCATAAGTGCTTGATTTTATATAGAAGTCTTGTTTTCTTTAAAGATTAAGTGACAAAGATCATGTTTATGAGAAAATCTCATAAAAAAACGAGAATTTATGAAAATTACCATTATTTCTGACAACGTTAAAAATAGTGAAGGTGAATACAGTTTCTTAAAGACTAATCTTCCTTTCACTATGGTGAATATAATTGATCCCCAAATTGAGGGCCTACCCTGCCGAAATAGCTTTGATTTACTTCTTATAGACACCCATAAAGCTATAAGTGAAATTATTGTTGAAGTGAAAAAGGAAGGCATAGAAGACCGGTGCTTCATTAGGCTTAATGGTAGTAATTTTTTAAGTCCTCGTGAGCTTATAGAATTAGGTATAGAAGACTTTTACTCAAGTCCTGTGAATGGTATTGAGCTATCGGCTAAAATAATGCGTTTTATGGATCATGAGCAAAAGCTTATTTTTAAAAACTCTAAATTAGGATTGAGTCTAAAGCAGCAGATGATCATTGAAGTTCTTAAAAGTTGCAGAACGACAGGAGCGACTAGGCATGGCCTTCTTGAGAAGGTATGGCCAAATGAGGCCGTTGATCCAAAAAGCGTTGATGTTCATATTTATAATATTAGAAAAATTATCAAAGAGCGTGGCGAAAGTATTAATTGGAACAAAGATCGTTGGTTCTTAGTCAGCTAGGAATCGATGTCTGGCAAAGATTTTTTCGGTACTTAATATTCACTAAATCCAAACCTTTCACCACTCAAGATTTTTTTCGTAGAGTTGTCTAGGCCTTGTTTGTTTCCAAGTCTTCTGACCTTTCATAAGCTCCTAATGATTGAAAACTATTAATCGAAGGGGCAATTTATGAAGGTTCTACTTACTTTTCTTTTATTCATCGGTTCAGCTTTTGGAAGTCCAGAGCTAAGTTATTCAGTTATTCAAAAAGATGGAAGCATAGAGTTACGTCAATATGAATCATTCATCACGGCATCTGTAAGCTTTGACGGCCAAGAAGAGCTCGAAGAAAAAGGATTCAATATTCTTGCTGATTATATTTTCGGCAATAACATCTCTATGACTTCACCTGTATTTACTGAGGGTGATGATATAGGGATGACATCTCCTGTATTCACAGGGGGTCAAAATAAGTTGTGGACGATGACTTTTGTGATGCCTAGCCGCTACACGATGGAAACCCTTCCTAAGCCTGTGAATAAGAGTATCGTCATAAGTGAAGTTGCGCCAAAGGTAATGGCAACAATTCGCTTTAACGGAAAAAGAACTCAGGAGAGAACGGGCTCATTTGAAAAAGAGCTCAGATCATGGATTGCTGCTCAAGGCTTATTTATCGTGAGCAGTGCCTTATACGCAGGTCACAACCCTCCTTGGACCTTACCTGTGTTTAGGAGGAATGAGGTTCTTTTTGAGGTTGAAGTTCAATAATTTTTTGAAATTAAATAGTATATTCAAAAATGGGGCCCTAGCATTTACATGGGCCCCGTCTCTATTAAGGGCCTTCTCTTTAAATACTTTTTTGTAACATTAGGTAACATTGTTGATAGGTTATGTTCATAGGTTCAAGAGCATCATGGTCCTAAGCTTTAACTTTAAAAAATAAGTTCTTATTTAGGAGGAGCAGTGGATTTAATCTATTTCAGAAAAACAATAAATTGTTTTAAGAGAATGTTACCCTTAGTGGTCCTCATCTATTCTTTCACTTCTATGGGGAAGGCCCCGGTAGAAATCATTGATATTCAAGTAAATGATCAGATGGGTTGTGCTCAAATTTTGGAATTAGGACAAAGTAAAATTCGGTGCTGGGGTTTAACTGAGGGGGCAAGGCCCGCCAATGTTTCTGGTAATCCAATATCAAACATTCCAAAATCCCAAACGAGTCTTTCTATTGCTAAGAGGGGAGTTTGCGTTAAGGGAGATGCCCATAAAGTAAATTGTTGGGGTGTTGCTTTTACTAATACAAATATAAGTGAGCGTTTATCAAGAGTGACTAATGCCTCTTTTGTTAGTTCAGGAAAGCTAGGCCAGTTTTGTGTATTTAAAATGGATCATTCCAAACCGATATGTTGGGAGAGTACAGAGACAATTCCAAAGTTTATGCCGGAATATGGTTTTAACTATTCACGAGGAGGCACTTATATAAATAATATTGCAAATATTGGTTCCGCCACGCGAATTACCATAGGCATCTCTCATGGGTGCGCTGTTATTTCTAATCAAATTAAATGTTGGGGCAGCCCCTCTAATAGTGGAATAAATGTTCCCCATGACATTCGGGGGAATGTTTTTGAAATCTCCGCTGGTGCCTTCCACACATGTGCCCTTAGCGATGAAGAACTTCGATGCTGGGGAAGAAACGAATTTGGACAATCGGATGTGCCCCAAAACCTAAGAAATATTACTGAACTTGCTATTGGAGCAAAACATTCCTGTGCAATTTCTGATAATAAAGTCGAGTGTTGGGGAGACAACAGTACTGGTCAGCTAAACATTCCTTTTGGCCTAGAAAATCCTCGTAAACTCAGAGTAGGTCTTTACAAGACTTGTGTCGTCACAGACAAGGGAATTAAATGTTGGGGAGATGTTAATCCATATGTTTCGACTAATCCTGATGGAGCACAAGGAGCACAAGTGTTATCTGCGAATCTTTCGCAATCCTGTGCTGTAGACAAGAATAATAATTTAAATTGTTGGGGATACCCTTCTTACAATCTTAATTTAAATGATATTTTAACTGATGCCCAAGGTTTTGCGACAGGATATGGAGAGGACTGTGCATATGGAGCAGAAGGTTTTTCTTGTTGGAAATATCCTACTCAGACCACCGAGAAATTAATCATAACGAGGGAAAGTAGTCGACCTGTTGAAAAACTTAAGAGGGGAAGAGCAAATCATGGATGTGTCCTCTATAAAGACAGTGAATATGATTGCTGGGGAATGCTGTGGAGTCCGAGTTATGTCGTGCCCTACAGCTTTTATCCTAAACTTACTTCGGTTAAGTCTTTTGATGTTGGTTACTATAGTGCTTGCGTAATTGATATGGGAAAGGTTGTCTGCTGGGGACATTATACGATAGCTAAAAATATTCCTGAAAATCTTACTAAGCCGGAAAACTTAGTATCAGGAGGCTATCATGCCTGCGTAATCGATCTTGGAAAGGTCAAATGTTGGGGTGCTAATCGTTATGGGCAAATTGACGTCCCATTAAATTTAGAACCTGTTGAAAAGATTTTTGCAGGCGATAATAATACATGTGCTTTAGAGAACAATGGTCGTCTTCGGTGTTGGGGCGATAATGAATTTGGTCAAAATAATATTCCGAAAGATCTTGAGAATGTAAGCTCTGTAACGATTGCTAAAGAGCATATTTGTGCAAGAACAGGCACATTAATTAAGTGTTGGGGAAATAATAATCGAGGTGCAACAGGTGCCCCAATTCAAATGAGTTTTTAATACTTAAAAGGAAGAAAAATGAAAATGATAATTTTAATGATGATATTAATGCCGTTTTTTCAAACCCTTGCGGTATGCCCTACTACTCCTGTCAAACAAAGTCTGCTTGGCAAAGGGAGTAATCAGGCAAGTCCCGTGAGGTTTCTTTTTGCAAGAAGGGTTAGAGAAAATAATGATAAGACATGCACCTTTGAAGGCCCTATCGCCACAGCTTACAAAAATCCGACACCCAGTGATTGGAGAAACGTTAGGTTAATAAATACTGTCGATTACGTCGATCTTGAGGCAAAAAGAATTTGCGAACTTTATGGAATGAAAGGGGCCAAAAATTACTTGGCCAAAGAAACACCGAATGGTTCTTGCGAATTACCTCAAGTTAGCTGGGATGGTTTGATGTATGATATTTGGGTTTACGGAAATCCAAATATACCTTTTTGTCACACTCTCACTTCAATAACTTGTTTTAATTAGGAAGCGAAAAATTTTAAAATCTGGCCCCCAACTTGGTGAATCTAATCTATTCATAAGTGGGGGCCTTCTTCCATTGATCCAACTTTCATTACATAGGCCAAACCTTCATTTATTAAATGATATCAAAGGCTTATCTTTTTTATTTACGTAACAATTCGTAACATTATCGTAAGCTGATGATTGTGTAAAAGATATGGACTTACTTCTATCCTGAAAAAGAGAAGGAGTAAGAATATGAATATATTTAAATTGAGCATGTTTATTGGTTTGGTCTTTACCCTTAATTCTTGTGGCAATTATGAGGAGTTTAAAGAGGACCCAAGTGGTGCCTTCACGGGGCTTGTACCTGGGAATGCCATTTCCTTTGCAGAGGTTAGGGACAAGGTGCTAGGGCCAAGATGTTTTAAGTGTCATGGTAATTATAGCGACTATGAAGTCGTTAAAGGTAAGGTTAATGCCATTTTAGGTATGGTGAGAGCGGATGCTATGCCAAAAGATGGGCCTCTCGAAAATAATCAAAAGATCATTCTCTTTTCTTGGATTCAATCAGGAGCGCCAAGAGATGCTCAGGCACCGAACCCAAATCCCGGGCCTAATCCAAATCCTGTCCCAATTCCGGGAGACCCACCGACAGGTGACTTAGATTTTTCAAAAGTATCAACGAGTGTTTTTAAACCACATTGTATCAATTGCCATGGAAGTTTTAATGATTACTCAGTTGTAAAAAGTAAAATTAACATTATTGTCGATAAAGTTAGAACGAATCAGATGCCCTTGGGTTCAACCCTGGCACCAAACTTAAAGGCCATTCTCTTTGATTGGGCAGCAGCGGGGGCTCCTCAAGTGGGGACTGGTCCTTTGCCTGTACCAGATCCCATTCCTGCGCCTTTGTCACCTACATATGAGAGTTTAAAAACACATGTACTTTCTCAAAAGTGTATTGCCTGTCACAACCCGCAAGGACGCGCTAGGTTTTTAGATTTCTCTACATATGAAGCGATGAGTGCATACGGAGGTCGTCTGTTTGACTTTAGAAGGCCAGAGCGCTCCGACATCATAAAGGGGATTTTAGACGACGAAGAGCCTATGCCACCTTTAGGAAGTCCATTTGATCAAGTTACGCGTGAAGAAATAAACGTATTAATTCAGTGGATACGATTAGGTATCCCAAAAAATTAGGAGAAAGAAATGAGGAAAATTACAAGCTGTCTATTTTTACTTTTTACTTTGAATTCTCAAGCAGCAACCTTTAAGTCGGTTGGTCGAGTTGAGTTTGTTGCCAAAGGTTTTCCTACTTTTATTACCATTAATGGAAAAGGCGAAGGTGTTGAAGGTAAGTTGACGACTGAAAATGGTAAAGTTGCTAGCTCAAAATTTACTTTCCCACTTAAAAGTCTGAAAACAGGAATGGATTTAAGAGATGAGCACATGCATGAGAAATACCTAGAGACAAATAAGTACCCGCTAGCTCTCTTAGAATTGCCCTCATTTAATTTGGAAGATGATGGAGAAATTGAAGGGGTTTTAAAACTTCATAATAAAGAGAGTAAAGTGAAGGTGGAATATCAACGTCTGTCCACAGGTCCTTTAAGTATCAAAGCAAGTTTTAAAATATTATTAGAGGACTTTGGTATTGAAATACCTTCATTTCAGGGAATCACTGTAGCAAAAGAGATTTTGGTTAAAGTTGATCTGAGCGAAGAGAGGAAGTAATCGTGATGAAGGCCTTGTTAACGTTAGTTATTTTAATTAGTTGTTCTCGTGCTGGTGCATTTGTTGAGAACGTAACTCATGGCTATCCCAATTGCATGGCCTGTCATGTAAGTCCAACGGGAGGGGGACTTCTTACGGATTATGGCAGGGCCTTGTCTAGTGAGTTGATGTCTACGATTAAGACAAAAGATATCAATGGGCCATTTTTTGGATTAGTTAAAAATAGTCCTCATATAAAATGGGGCGGTGATATGAGGGTCATTCAAACGAGGTTTGAAAACAATCAAATTAAAACAGGTTCATTATTTGTCATGCAGCAAAATATTGAGGTGGCGGCTTACTTAAATGAGTTTACAGCGGTTGCAACATTTGGGCGTAAAGAGGGGCCAAAGAATAGGACAGTGGATATTGGAGAATTTATAAGTGAGAGGCACTATCTCATGTACAGTCCAGACCCGACAACAAAGGTAAGAGTTGGCAAGTTTCGCCAGAGTTATGGATTGAATGATCCTAATCACACTCGCTTTGTAAAACGAGAATTAGGCTTTGGAAGTTATAGTGAAAATTATCAACTGGAATACTTTAAAGTATTGGAGTCTGGAGAGTTCCTATTGTCAACTAGTCTTGGACGGATCGACTTGCCAAAAGATCCTAGTGAAAGAAATATAATGGGGCAGTGGACAAAGTATATTGATGGATCAGGGCGACTTAGTGCCAATGTCCTCTTAGGGGAATCAAGTAGGGTCAGGAGGAGTTTATTAGGGGTTAATGGCATACTCCCTCTCTTCTCAACTCATGATTTCCTGCGCTTTGATATTAATTATCAGGTAAGTAAGAACTTATTAAGTAATAATAACGAAGAAAAAGGAATTTATGGTTATCTCATTTGGGGTCACCGTTTTTTCGATGGACTCTTGCCCTATGTTGTTTATGAGCACAAGCAAGATGACTTAGAAAAAGGGCGTCTCTCTATGACTAATTCACCAGGACTAGGTATTCAATTCTTTCCTCTCTCACATTTTGAAATTCAATTGGAGCACCAATACAGAATTGCCCAAAGGGCGAAGGATAATCCGGAGCACAGGTCTCTTTTACTAATGCATGTTTATTATTAGAGGCCTTAAAAAAATTATGTTGAAAATAGGTTGATCTCAATTTAAACCTAAAAAAACTACTCTAGGTATTTTAAGAGGATTTCATGAAGAAGTTTTCGTTGAATGGGTTTTCCAAGGAAATCATTCATTCCTACAGAAAAACAATTATCTCTGTCAGAATCAAAAACATTAGCTGTTAGTGCCACAATAGGGACTTTCTTACCGTAAGATTTTTTACGAATCTCTCTTGTGGACTCAAGTCCATCTAGAATAGGCATTTGCATATCCATAAAGATAAGATCTATTTCTTCATGTTTGTTATCAAAGATATCGATAGCTTCTTGACCATTGGTTGCCGTTAAGATTTTTTGACCGTGCTTTTCAAGTAAACGACAGATTATGATAAGGTTAGTCGAATTATCTTCTACTACAAGAATAGTATGTTCCTTCATTAAAGAAGTACTTTCGTTGATAAGATTACCGACAGGGGAAATTCTCTGTTTTATCGGAATGCTTACCTTTATCTTTGTTCCTAGCCCTTCTTCACTTTTAAGGGATATTTCTCCTTTCATCAGGTTTATAATCTTTTTACAGATCGACAATCCGAGCCCTGTTCCACCAAAAACTCTCGTTGTACTGCTATCTGCTTGCACAAATTCATCAAAGAGTCTTTGTTGATTTTTGGTCGAAATACCTATTCCTGTATCACTGACAGTAAAGTAAATGTTTCCTTCACTATAGTCAGCCTCTAACTCAACATAACCCTCTGAGGTGAACTTTATTGAATTAGAGATGAGATTTATAAGAACTTGTTTGATCCTTACTATATCTCCATTTAAAAGTAGGGGAGCTTTTGTTAGATCTTTAATTTTAAGGTCTATATTCTTTTCTAGGGCCTTAAATTTCATTAAAGAGGTCGTGTCTGAAAGAAGTTTTTCGAGAGAGAAGTCTTTGAACTCCAGAACCATTTTTCCAGAGTTTATTTTACTAATGTCTAGGATGTCACTTAAAAGA
Organism: Bacteriovoracaceae bacterium; assembly: GCA_021737405.1. Taxonomy (GTDB): domain Bacteria; phylum Bdellovibrionota; class Bacteriovoracia; order Bacteriovoracales; family Bacteriovoracaceae. The sequence goes on along the minus strand of JAIPEG010000008.1, from coordinate 73,944 downwards.
CTCATGAGGGCATCACCAGAGCTTTCAATTGTTTGAAGCATTTCCTCTTGTTCAGGGTTAAGTGTAGTGTCTTTTAAAAGTTCCACCATTCCAAGGACACCGTTAAGAGGTGTGCGTATTTCATGACTCATAGTCGCTAAAAATTCATCCTTACTTCTCTCTGCTAATATGGCCTTGTTTCTTGCCTCAACAATTTGATTTTCTTGATCTTTTTGATAACTTATATCAAGGTGGCTTCCTGTGAAGCGAATAGGTTTACCAAAACTATCAAATTGGGAAACTTTTCCTTGATCCATTATATAAACCCAGTGACCTGCACTGTGCTTCATACGATGAATATTAATATATTGGTCTGTTTTTCCTTCCAGATAATGAGTAATATCTTGATGACACTTCTCAAGATCGTCTGGATGAACTCGACTTTTCCACGTATCGAGGTTCATTTCTAGCTCTTCAAAAGGAATGCCGATCATCTCTCCCCAGCGCTTATCAAACTGAACTGTATCGTCACGAAGATCCCAATCCCATATCCCTAACTTTGAACCTTCAAGGGCCAACTCTAATCTTTCTGTTGTCGTTAATAACAGTTGTTCCTTCCTTTTGTTAGATCGATTTAGTTGAAAATTGGCGACTATTTCCGCAGTAGCTTCAAAGTAAGGTCTTAGCTCTTCAATTATGGACTCTTGGAACCCACCTGGACAATTCGCCAATCCAAACATGGCAATCATCTCTTTTCCATAAAAGAGGGGGACTCCTAGAAAAGAATTTAGGTCTGGATGCCCTGGCGGAAGTCCACCTGAAGCCGGATGGTTTTTGGGATCATTGGTAAGTAGAGTCTTATTAGAAAGCATCACTTCCCCAAAGAGTGTTTTCAAATTTCTAAATTCAATTCCTTCTAATTTGTATTTTTCATAAAATTGTCTTGTTTCGTCATTCCAAGAAATATCAGTAATGGCATAAGTTCGTAGAAAAAGCCCTGAGCTGTCTCTCTTAATGTCACCAATAAAGCCATACTCGCTGCCCGTTATTTTGATTAATTCATCCAAAATACAGTTGAAGATTACTTGGGGATTTTCTAAATTCTTAAAATAGCTTTCACGAAGGAGTGAAATCGAGTGATTAAGATTTCTTACTTTCTCAATTGCTGTGATGTCATTCGTTATAGCGATGTGACCAATGCTGCCATCGTCAAGCTCGATGGGAGAAGCATAGGTTTCTACACATCGAATAGTTCCCTTAAGACCAACGATTTTAAAGATTAATCGTCCAGTGTCTCCAGAACAAATTTTCTTATTAAATTCAATGAATTTTTCTTGGTCGTCTGGATGAACGATAGAATAAACTTCAGCTAGAAAAACCGACTGCATATTATCGGCCTCAATGAGGGATAGGCCTTTTTCATTCATATGAATCAAGCGGCCTTGACAATCAATAATCTTAAGGCAAGAAGGTGTTTGATTAACGAGATCATTTAACTTTATGCTTGAGTTCTTCATTGTTGTTATTATCCATTGGTTTAATATTTTTTATTGTAATTCTTGTTAATTCTTAATCCAAATTTTTAATCCAAATTTCTTAAATTACTTGTTTAACCAACTGCTTTGGACGGAAATTTTTGTATTTAATATTATTATTTGAGATCCAGCTCTAAAGATTTCAACATTTTAACGAGTTTGAAGGTGTAATTTTTCCAAAGTTTACAGGCTTAAAGTGCCTCTCGGCTTTCGAAGGTGCGATTGTTGGCAAATTACAGTAAAAGAACCCATGTAGATCTCTAAATTGTTCAGAGATAATGAGCTCGTTTTGATAAACAAAATAACTGATTGCTGTAATAATTTTTTAGAAAGGTTAACGTTATGAAAACTTTAATAAAAGTAGTTCTATATTTAATCTCTTTAAATTCGAACGCCGCTACAAATTATGCTGATCTCTCTTTTGGTTTGGGATCAGTTGATCCGAATAAAGAATTATTAACAGCAATAAGTGCCAAGGTTAATAGAAACTACCAAATAGAGAAAAAGCTTTTTGAGGGAGACATTCTTTTAGGAGGAGGGATTAGAGCGACTAATTACCGCTCTAATCTTTATCAAACCCAAACTGATCATATTGAGGTCATAGAAAAGGTGAGTGTTACCGCCTTTAACCTAATGTTTGAATCTCTTGTTAAATGGGAGAAGGTGTTCGTTGGACTAAACATCGATTTTATAGGTTTTTCCCTTAAAGGAACCTCCAGAATTCAAAATACGAATAAAGAAATTTCTAACTCCTCGTTTAACCTTTTGAGAGGGGGAGAAAATGACAAAGGCACTCTTAATTCACAGATTTTTGTGGGCTTCCAGTTTGATTCATTCTATACAAGAGTTGGTCTTTCTCACTCAGCAATAGAGTTTGAAGGGCAGGTCACAAATTCAGCAGCTGAGCGACAGAATTTTGTGGATGTCTTATTTGTGGGTATAGGTTATTTATTTTAACAAAAGCTAAGTATGAGCTTTCAAAATTAAGGGAACTTTATGACAGATGATAAAAAAGAAGAAATTGAAGTAGGGCATGTGCATGGACCAAATTGTAATCATGGTCATGAACCACTACAACCAATTAAAAGAACAGCAGAGAAAATTGGCAGAAATGATCCCTGCTCTTGTGGTAGTGAGAAAAAATTTAAAAAGTGTTGCGGTAAATAAAAGACTAAATCTATTGAAAGACACTTAAGCCAAGTAATAAACCGTGATGAAAAAGATGATTACGGCCACAACAGAAAGGGCAAACCAAGGCGATGTCTTTGGCCTTTCCTTATGAAATTCTCCATGTTCACGAAAGTAGGGATCATTAATATTATTGATGACATACTGAAGGTTTCCAAGAGGAGTGGTACCTGTGAAACTATAGATCACTTCTCTGTTTTCGCAGAAGGTAATATAGGGAACACCTCTAACACCAAAGTGATCAGCTAGTTCTGGGCTCTCCATCGTATCAATTTCATAAATATTTAAATCAGGATTATTATTGGAGAGGGCTTCAAAGACGGGATTCATGGTTTTACAAGGGCCACAAGTTGGAGAAGAGAACTTAATGATAAAAAAACCTTTCTCGTTAGTTACAACTTCTTCGAAGTTCTCCACGTTTAATTTCTTCATATTCCTCTCTGATTTTCATCATAGTTTAGCATTGAAGCTATATGTTACCTTACTTTTATTATTATTGTTGCTTAACCTGGGTAATTCATAAATATAAGTGTGAAATTGTTACAAGAGAAATTTCTATTAGGATTACCATATTGATAAGAAGTTTAATCCCAAACCTAAAAACAAGGAATAAATGATGAAATCATTTACTTTACTCTTCATGCTAAGTTTTTCTGGCCTCATTTTAGCTGAATGTCCGATCATAGATTTGATGCCACTTCAATTCAATTAGCGATTGATAATGCAAGTACATGTTATGAAGCAGCTGATATTGAGAAGGATTGTGCTTTTGGAAGTTCTATTGATGTCCAATTTGTAGGCTCTGCGCTTAAAACTTGTGAAAAGGATTTTGTAAGTATTAGTGAACTTGAAATAGCGACTTATAATGGCTTAGTAAATCAATGTTATAAAAAATACGCCAATCTCTCTGGAACAATGTACCGATCATTTGAGTCCTTTTGTGCACTATCTGTTGCAGAAGCATTTTCATCAGTATTCTCGACGATAGAGTAGTTCTCTTTAAAACGGTTTCTTTTTCACCTCTCCTTAGATTAAACTGAACAGATGTTTACTTTAGGAGGGCTTTGGTGAAAATGTCTAAATTTGGCGCGAAAGTATTTTTTCTCTTCTTTTTGTTTTTTTCTTCCACAACTATCTGGTCTCAGAAAATTATTTTTCTTAAGGGGACTGTAAACGTGGCGAATAAAGAAGAGGGACCCTTTCTCACGGTTACGAAAGGGCACAACTTAGCACTGGGTGATTTCATTAAAACGGGATTAGACTCATTTGCTATTGTTTCCTTTCCCTCTGGATCGACCTTAAAAGTCGACCCAGATACAATAGTTGAAATAAATGAAATTGAAAAAGAAGGAGATGATAAATCTGCAACGAGTATCTTTAGATTGATAAGAGGGGCCATCCTTACAAAGTTTATTAAAGGAGAAGATAAAGAACTTATCGTTGAAAACGAATATGTGGCACTTGCGGTTCGGGGAACAGAGTTCTTTTTTGGAGAAGATGGTGGTGAAGCCTATGCAGCCGTAAACTCTGGGGAAATTGCTGTGATAAACAAAGGAGACTTTGATTACGAGTCTCTTAAAGCTGGGAATGCCTTAGTTATTGAAAATAAAAAGGATCTAACCAAACCTGAATCCTTTGAGTGGGCCAAAAACCTGAACTGGGGCTCAAAAGAGGGAACAGTTGGTCAAAGTAGTGGTTTTCGTAGCAAAAAACTTCGAGCTCTTAGAAATATCGAGATTGCCAAGAAGATTCAAAATCTTCGGCAACGAAGAAAGCAGAACTTTCAAGGTAAATTTAAAAATCGTATCCAACGGGCGCAGATCAGAAAGTCTGCTCGAAAGAAATTCATGAAGAGTCAGACCCAAGGTAAGAGTAAACTTAAAAAGAATAAGGTACAAAATTTTAAAAATAAATTGAAAAAGCGTGGAGTTATTAAACGCAGGAGAAATTGATTAGAGATGGGGATATGATTAAAACCCTAGTTCTCTTCCCTTGCCGTTGAGTGGAATTGTTAAATACATCTCCAAGGAACGGTCAAAGCCAATTGTGCTTTTAAGGGTAGTAGACTTTCTATTAGTTGTGATAATATTCGGATTACAGCCAAAATCTGTCATAATATCAACACCCTTTAAACCATTTAAAGAGGCTTTTGAACTTACGCCATCTCTTCCAATTGTCCTGTGGCATTCGGTTGATCCTTTACGTGCATTTATATCCCTTTTTTCAGGAGATTCTAAGTAATTAGTCAATTCTTTAGTAACGTGGAGAGGATCTCTCCTTCTTGTCTCATCCTTAAGCCATTTTTCACTTGATTCATTTGTTACTGGAATTTTTGTTAAAGTATTTCTTTCGTTCGAAGAGTAACTCTGCTCTGTTATTTGGTTAGTAGGTTCTCCAGCGAAAGAGGAGAAGGAAATCAGAGCAAAAATAAGGGATAAGATTTGTTTTTTCATATTTAACAAATCTGCAAAGAACTTGCCACTTATATTATGTATTTCTAGATAGTTATGATGGCTAAGTTTAGTACAATTACAAATATTGCTTATATTCTGAACGAATTATCGCTCAGAAACATTTCTAATGGGTTGGATCATAAGATAACAAAGGCCCACTTAATCTGGACTTCGCCATTTTTCACCATTCCTTTGGGAGGATTCGGAAAGGGTTCCGCTCTCTTAAAGCTGTCTATTGCGGCCTGATCGATTTCGTCTAGGCCACTGGAGCCTTTAATTTTGATTTTAATTAAATTACCCATATCATCCAATGTGACAATTAGATAAGTCATTCTGTTTTTTTCATAGGTATAGCGATTGGTCCTCCATAGATGATTAATCTTCGTTGAAACTGAGTGGGCCCAGTATTGATCTAACTTTTGTTTGATACGGTGATAGAAACCATAATAAATATACTCGACAGTGTTAAGCTCTGTTTTGTCTCCAACAGAGACATCTGTGATATAGTCGTTACTTGCTGATTCACCCATGATCCCTTTTTTGGGGAAATTCTTTCTTTTAAAAATTTTATTTCTTTGAATGGATAAATCTGAAAGTTTAAATCTTTTATTGGATTGATTTGAATTCTCTTGATCTGATCCTTTTGTGGCAGATCGAAACTTACCAATATTCTTAGAGACCATTTGTTTATCTACTTTTTGAGTATCTTTCCCCAAAAACCTGGTTAAAGGATCCCTTAATTTATTATTACTTCTCTCTGTTTCAACGATCTGTTTTGGTAAATCGATTTCGTCTACTAAAAAGACTCTTAATCTTTTTTCTTCAATTTTTGAAATAGATCTTTTTGAGAAATGGAACTCTTTAAATTCAATAAGTAAAAGGATGGTGATATGAGTTAATAGAGAGAGTAATAAAACCAAAATGATGATTTTCTTTTCTTTAGCAATGTTTTTTGTCAGACCGAAGCTAATAAAAGACTCCTTTTAAAAAGGGCCACAAAATTAGCTTATAGTAGGTGACTATAAAGGAGTAGGTCTAATGTCAGGAAAAAAATGGATGTTTAGCAATCTTTGTCAGCTAGGAATTTGTATCCAGAAAATTTTTTAATAGGAGTGCAACTTCTTGCGCACCCTCACACTTAGTCTGACCGATGATTTGGGAATTGATGCTCTTTGTAAATTCCTCTTGTGCCCCGGCCAGCTTGTCATCGATTTTATTGTACTCAATTTGTAAAATCAATGTGTTGATAAACTGTTCGGGATGATTATCTATGGGGACTGCTAAGAAGTGAACTCCTAGTGCTAGGCATTCACTGATTAAAACGTGACCAGCTTGGATGATGACACCTTGGTACTTTGAAAGGATGGGAACGCCAGAAGGGTCAATTGATTCATAATAATTGGTCTTTGGTGAATCTATATTTGAGAGAAAATCATCGGCCTTTAGCTTAGTTGCCAAGGCGAGTAGCTTCTCCCTTTGTATGCCCGAGCCCCCAGACAGTACGGCTAAAAATTTACTTGGTTTTGGATAGGTCGATTGAAAAGCTTTTCTAACGATAGGGCCAACTACCAAGATTTTTTCTGTGGATGAAATTGGCCTCTTTGAAAAGGAGGGACAAAGAATTTTACTTGAAAACATATAGCTGAACAAAAGCTCTAAAACTTCATAGAGAATGAAATTCACCTTGGTTTTTAAGTTTGAACCTTTTAAGTAATTCCATCTTGAAATAATCATCCAAGATTGGCTTATGGCAAATCGTGGCACTTTTGCAAACATCAGGGCAAAATAGTGATAGTCAGAGTCATGGATTGAAAGTTTAGGCCTATGGGTAATCGCCTGTGAGTAAATATATCTTGAATTAATTAAAAAGGTTTTTATGTATTTAGGAATGGATAAAAAGAAATCATAAGAACTGAGTCCATCCTTATCATGGCCTAGGTTATATGGTGATAAGGGGTGAAGATTTATGGAGGGCTTGTCTTCGTACTTTTTCTTTAAATATTGAAGAGATCTACCCCAACAATATATATGTAATTCGTAATTTTTATGATGAAGTTCTTCTTCGTATAGTGCTTCAAAGCGGGCTGCATTACCCAAACCTGAACCGGCCATTAAATAGAAGAGCGCTCTTTTATTATTCATGCTTTTTTCTTAAAGACATAGAGGTTGTTAATCGCTCCAGCACTATAATTAGAATGAAGGATTAGTTTATGATCGTTAGCGACTTTTATCAATTCTTGGGTAGAGATAATTTTAGAAGGGCATTTCCAAAATGTGTGAATAAGTGAGTATAGCCATCCCGTAAATCCAGAACGAGGATACATAAGTATAAAATAACCATTTTTTTTGAGATGCTTAAAAACTTTGTTAAAACCTATTTTTAAGTTAGGCATAAATTCAAAGCTTCCCATGGCGAGGATAAAGTCAAAATCTTCTGAAAGATTTAGGTCTTCTATCGAAGTATGTTTTGTTTTTAATTTTTTTTCTTCTAAAATATTGATCATTTGAGCTGACTTATCTACTGCCAAAACATTGGCGCCACTGTCCTTACATATGTTGGCATAGAAACCAGTGCCACTTCCTAAATCTAATACTGATTTGTCTAGAAGGCTTATGGATAACAAGAGAAACGCCTTTTTTTCTTTATATTTTATAAGGCGCCAGAATGGGTTAAACTTCATCTTTAAATCATAATTGGCAGCATGATGATCAAAGAACTCAAATTGTCTGGACAACTTTTATTTCCTCGTTAAATTCTGGTCATAAGATACCAGACTGGAAGAGTATACTTTGGCATCTCTTCATTTTCATTGTATTCTTGAAATTCGTTTTATCCAATTGATCTGTTACAATTATGAGGAATTAATACCCTTCATGGCCATATATGAATACGACGGAATTTTGGAAATTAAACATTAAGTCTTGGTCCCTAAAAAATTACAATAGAAAAAATTCTGCTATTTCTTTGAGGGCCCAATTAGCGGCAAAACTTCTAATTGATAATAATATTCATAGTATTGTCGATATTGGTTGTGGCTTAGGGCATGTCTTTAAATTTCTTCCGGTTACTTATAGAAGAGAGTGTCAATATGCGGGTTATGATGTCTTTTCACCAGAACTTATTGACATAGAGGATGAAAATTTTATTTATCACCAACGTGATATTTCATCTTTAAACAATAATGACGTCTTACCAACGGATTGTGTCTTATCTCTTGGATTAATTGATTGGCTAACTGATTCTGAGCTGGAAAAAATTGTCTCCCTCTCTAAAGATCGGCTTTTTTTACATTCTTTTACCATTAGAAAATTTAATCTAAAATTCGTTGTCTATATAACATATCGATTCTTACTCAATTTATTTTTAAGATATCCTGTACCTTCTTTATATAAAGTGGAAGAGATATCACAAAAGTTTTCGGCGATTGAGTCGAACACAAAAATTATAAAAGGTCCCTACTTGGTTCACTTTATTACGAATATGAGCAATGTGTGAATCAAACAGTTAATCGACTTTTTTCAATCGCTTTCGTGATCATTTTTGTGATGAGCTTAATAGAACGCATTCTTATAGGAGAAAATTTCCTATATGGGACATATATTGATCGTGATTTAATGCGAGCATTTAAAATCCCTGGGCAAAACTATATCTACGGGCCAGAATTATCTATTACAGGAAGAACTCCCGGTGGATTTTACTACTATATCTTGAAATTTATTGAGTTAATAAGTTTTAATAAAACTTACTTAATCTATTTATTCTCTAACTCTGTAAGCTTTTTACTTTCTCTCACTATATTTCACAAAATTTTAGAAGTTTTAAACATTAAAAATAACGCAGTTTTTTTGGCGATGTTTACTTCAGTGGGATTTATGTTGGACTATAGTCTTACTTTTTGGAATCCAACACTTACACTTCCATTTCATTTCCTAATTGCCTATTTGTTAATTTCTTATTTCACGAGTCCTTTGAATGTTAGTTGGAAAATTGTTTTAAGCTTTTTACTTATTGGCTTAACGACGCAGTTACATTTATCAGGCCTTCTTCATATTCCTATTTTTTTATTTTTTATAATTTATCAGAGAAACCCTATTCCCCTTAAGGTAATATTATCTTCAGTGGGTGCTTTATTAATATGTTATGCACCCTTGCTGATAGGGCTCGGTGAATATGGTTCGGCTTATAATGCTGCAGTCGATGTCTTAACCTCCAAAGAAAATGACCCTATAAGTAGTTATCAGCTTATTTTAAGGATTATGGATTATTCTTTTAGTGGGCTAGGTTATTTTGATAATGGGCTTCGAGAATACCCTCGTTGGATATTTTCTAAAGGACTTGCTGCCTATTTAAATCCAACTCTTTTGAATTATATGAGTAGAGGACTTTTATTTGTATGTTTCTATTCTCTATATCTCTCCATTTTTAAACCACAGCTATTAAAACTAGAGAGGAGGAGTTGGCATATTCTTCTCTTTACTCTTTTGATGTTCTCCTTTTTTACTTACTTCTTAGTCCTTAGCTTATATGGCGACTACGCTTTGAATTTTAGAAGGATATATCCATTGATTCCCTATATCCTTACTTTTATTGCTGTTTCCATTAAAATAGTGATTGATAAATCACCAACAACTATAGTCAAAAATGTGATGCTATTTCTCATCCTAATGTGTCTAGGATTGAATTTGTTGAATTTTAGATTTAGAGAAATGCCTTCTTTTAGTATTTTCTCGGATTACAAATCGGTAATAAAAATAGCGAAGAGAGACTTGCATCTAAATAATTCAATGATAAAAACTAATATTGTTATTTCTAAGTTTGACAACCACATATTGGACTGTCATCTTCTCGTCGATGATCTCACATATGATAGCGGCGGCATTGATTATTTACTTTTAGGTGAAGATGTTCTTGATAATTCCTTATTGAATAGAACCTGTTTTTTGGTTATGAAAGAATCCGATCAAAAAGCTTGTTTAGGCAAAATAAATAATCTAATCGATCCAAGTTCTAATTTAAAGCATTATAAGAATTTTTCAAATTTCACTGTATATACTTACGATAAAAGTTCATGCTTTAGTAGTTTGCATAACAAATACTTAACGGATAAATAGTAATGAAAACAGGAAGACTTAAAATTTACCGCATATTTGATATGGCCCATGAAATTATTCTAGAAGAGGCCTTTGAGAAGTTAAAAAATCTGGGTCCTACTCATAAATATAGTTTAAAAAAACCTTCGAAGGATTTCTTTCTTGGCCATCCTCCGATTGTTCTGACTCTGGGGCTTGATCATCTTAATGACGTTCCGGTGGAGTTAACGGCGAAAATATGGAGTTATGGGGCAATTTCTTTTGCTCTAACAATAGACTGTCCTTCTGGGATAGATAAACCTCAGATTTTGAACTGGCTTAAGAATTGGTCTAATAATGAGGCCGTCGACGATTATTGTAAGTCTAAAGTTCAAGAATTAATGAGTCTTCTCGGAAAAAGCTTGAAGAAACCTGGAGTTTGGGATCAAAGTGAGGAATACAATATATTTGTCGCCTCGACAGAATCCTCCCAAAAGAGTTTCTGGTTAGAAGATAATTTTGTTTACCAGCTCTTAAGTATGGAAGGGGAGGTTCCTTTAAGTGAGGCCATGATTTCGCCTATCAAAGAGTGTTCACTTAGCTATGGGCCTAACGATATTGTTGTTATAGACTGGGACAATGCCTTTGTCTTTTCGTCCGGGGACGAAGAGGACATTTGTGATGTCCTTGAACTAGCGAATGTTCAGTTATTAGAGCTGCGCTACTTTGATGATCTCTTAGACAAAAAACTCAGTGGGCTTTATCGACAAGTTATAGAGCGAAAGCCTAGTATCTTTAATAGTACGATCTCTCTTCTTTCAAGAGATGCAGGTCAGATTTATATTGAAACAAGTGAAGTTGTTGAGCGTATTGAAAACTCTTTAAAAGTCGTCGGAGATATTTACTTTGCTCGTTTATATCGTTTAGGTCTAAAAAGGTTACAAGTACCTCAATGGCAAGCGACTGTGGACCAAAAACTAAAGAACCTCTTAGATATTTCTCAAATGTATATGGCCGAACTTCATAATCGACGTGGCCACTATATGGAGATCATCATTATTATTCTTATTGCTATTGAAGTTATTCCTTTTCTTTATCCACAGGCACTAAAGTTGATCCAGCTCATTGCTAATTTTATGAATTAGATTATTATATGTAATCGTTAAGTTTTTCTGAAGGGTGCGGTTTAATTAGTGATTACGAATCTGTTTCTTAGTCTGGCATTTTGGTCAACTACTGTCTGTGCACAGTCAAAATTTCCTGAAATGAATGGAATTTCTTATGAGATGTACAAAGATTTTACCCAGGATTGGAATTTAGTAACTGTTAGATACCGTAAGGATTCTGGGGAAATGCGTTTTACCTACGCCAATCGAGAGGCCTTTTCGGCCTTAAAAAACGAAAGTAGTGATTATCCCAATGGGGCCATCTTTGGAAAGGTGAGTTTTGTAACAGGAGAAGATCCAAGCTATTTAAGCTCCGTTATGCCTATGGCACCTAGTCGTGTGCAGCTTATGGTAAGGGATAAGATAAAGTATAAAAATTCAAATGGATGGGGTTATGCTCTTTTCACACCTGACGGTAAACTTATGCCAGGTGACATAAAAGAGAAGACCGAGTCATGTGTTGCTTGCCATAGCATCGTCGAAGAATCTGGACATGTTTTTTCTAAACCAATCGGTTTTATTAAGACTTCAAAGTTTAATGCGCTAGAGTCACTAAAAACTAAAAAAGTTTATTTTACGACTTCTAAAGTGAGTGATCTACCTCGTAATATTCAAAAGCTTCTACCATCGGCAGATAAGAATATTAACGATCTCCAAGGAGTGCTTAAAAAGCATTTCTTCTATGGAACTTTTGATGAAATAAGACCTACTCTTATCAAAGAGTCCTTGAGAACTAGAAAACCCTCTATTCTGATTGGGGATGATAAGAAGTCGTTCTCATTGGTATTTATAAATAAGTCAGGACATTGCAGTAAGGGTGAAACCGAAATAATGAGCTTTCACACCGGACCAAAGCCAAAGAGGAAAGTTATTGAGATTAAAGTTTGCGTTGGTGACAAATGATGAAAATTGTTTCGCTCCTATTCCTTCTTCTCTTAACCTCCTGTTCAATTAGTAAAGTATCAAATCGTAAGATTTATGCAGGTTGGTCTATTCACTCTTTTTCAGAGGAGAATAGCATCCGTTGGACAAAGGTCAATGATTTTGATTCTATAGAGGACGCGAAGTCATTTATTCTTAAAAGAATTGATGGCGTAAGGGAACATATAAAACCCAAACTTGATCCTTATACTGGGGAGCTATTGGGTTTAAATGAGTGCCTCCCTGAAAACCAACCTGTTGGTACTATAAAGGAGGACAACGATAACTACTTATCCACTCTCTACTTTCTCTCATCTGGCGCCAATACACTAGGGCAATGCTTTGAAAGTAATAAGTTATTGAAAACGAACTACAATATTCTCTATTGTAAAAAAACAAAGCGTCTTTTTATCATTAAATATTTATATGATAACAAGAGTGACTGGATTAAAGATTTAAGAATACGTTGTAACTAAAGCCTAATTGCCCCTAAATCATTGAAGTTTTATCTCTTTAGGTTATGATTAAATGTGATCTCTAAAGAAAAACATGCCATCATTGTCAATCTTAGTACCTTCCCAGAAGAGTCCTATACCGTCGGCCCTTTTTCTGTTGTTCGAACCCTTACGGATTTAGGGGTGAGCACCGATTATTTTGATAACTCGTCTTTAGGCTTTGATTTCTCAAAAGAAGAGTTTAAAGGTGTTGTTTTTAAGGCATTAGGTGATCTTATTAATGAAAATACGAAATTTATAGGCTTCTCCATTTTGACTGCTAATGCTGACATCTCTATTGAATGCGGAGAATTTATAAAGAAGTATTATCCTCAAATTACAGTCGGATTTGGCGGGGCATTTTTTGGAACAAGCTCTTTTGATGAATATTATAAAAAGAAAATGGAAGGTTTTGATTTTTTCATTAAGGGAAAAAGTGATGAGATTTTAGGACACTTAGTTTCGTGGGGTTTTAATCCTTCCTTATTTACTCCGCTATTGGGCTTTAATTTTATTACAGAGAATGGCTATACATATAGCGAAGGTCAGTCTGTTTTTGAAAGTTATCGCCCCTTTAGCTATATTCCTTATGGTAATAGACCTGATTATATTGAGACGTCTTTTTCTGTTGGTTGTCCCTATCGCTGTAGCTTTTGTAGTCAGCATTTTCACTATCCCAATTTTATCAGATCCGATGTGGAAGATTGTATTAACGAGCTTAGACCTCATAAAAATAAAAAAGCCTTTTTTACAGATGCTTTAATTAATAATAATCATAAATGGCTTGAGAAATTCTGCCATCGGCTCATCGAAGAAAAACTAAATATTCAGTGGCAATGTTGGTTTAGAGTTAGTCGCCAAATGAATAACCTTGAATTATTGACGCTATTATATGATTCGGGCTGCCGGGTCATTAGCTTTGGCCTTGAGTCAGCATCATCCTCAGTTTTAAAACACATGAAAAAGTTTCATGATGAAAAGCAAATTTACGAAATATTCGAAAAGATAAGACTTCTAAATAAAGCTGGCAAGTTCATGACGGTCAAACTTAATATTATTGCGGGCTATCCAACTGAAAGTGAAATTGATTTTAATAAAACGTATTACTTTTTGAAAGTTAACTCTGACATTATATCAGAAGTCTCAATTAACCCCGCCTTAATAAACCTAGATCTAAAAGACTTTAAAAAAATGGATGATGCAGGAGGTTTTTCCTGGAATAGAGGTATTAACGATTGGGCCACAAAAGAGTCAACCCCTGCTATCCGTTTAAAGCGCCTTAAAAGACTTCGTGATCTGATGGTAGCCTGTGGAAAAACTTTTTATATTTATCAGGTAGATGATTTAGCGAAAGTGATCGACAATCAAGCATTAGAGAAAAGTATCGGTAGGGAGGAATTCAGTAAACTTAATCCGTTTGAAAAAATTTTAAAACTATATAAAGGCTACTTTGACAATAATGATGCTAAGGAATTAGTTTTTCCAACGCTAGACGAAGCTGATTCATTCTTTAAATATGATTATTCAAATGGAGTATTTGTGACGAGTGCTCCAACTTCAATTAATAAATTACTGTCTCGTGGAAGGGAAGAGAAATTTAAAGTCTTTCATTATTTGAATAAAAAAATTGATAGAGATCAGTACAATGTTTACTCTGAGCCTATAAATATCCTTTCCTTATTTCTGTTGAAAAGATTCTCTCTCACAAAGAATTTCCTTCTATTAAATAAATTTTTCAATAGATTTGTACCGGCATTTTCCTTTCACACACTATTTAAAATTAAAAGGATTTCCAAGATTACAACAAAACATCTTTAGGCAACATCACTTTCGTTCTTTAAATTCATGCTTTAATCTAAATTATTGATTTATTAGTAAGAAAAGTTGTTTTAAATAATCCGTATGGGACTGTGCTGTGTTACCTTGATCTTTCACTACTTACTTATGGAGAAGAATGATTGAGCCAATTTGAAAACTTTGCAGAATCTCTACCCCTCGCCGTCGCCGTTTATAACCTCCAAACAGGACAATATTACTTTGTAAGTAAAGAGATGGAGATGCTTATTGGCCATTCTCCAGAAGAAATTAAAGACGGTGGGCTGAACTTTGTGTTCTCTCTCGTACATCCAGATGATCTTGCAAGGTTACAGGAAGAAAATGCAAAAGAGGCCGAATATATTCAAAAAAATCCCGAACTGATTAAGATTTATTGGGCAGATTTTAAATACCGCTTAAAACATAAGGAAGGTCATTGGGTTTCTGTGCATACTCGTGGTCGGGCCTATTCCCTTGATGACAAGAATCAAGTCAAAGATATTCTAAATTTTACCTTTGATGATTCACAGACCAATAATATTGATTTTAAAGAGCTTGGTAAAATTGCTCTTCACAGCTTTGATTTCTTCGCAGAAAAACTTATTCACGATTTTAAAAGTCACATTCATGTTCTTGAATTTGTGATAGATGAATTAGTCTCTAGCTCAATGAAAGTAGAAGAGATGAGTATTGAAGAGTTACGAGAGAGCTTTCATAGCAAATCCCTAATTCTATCCGAAGTTTCATCCCAACTTACCAATCTGATCACAAATCTGAAGGGCTAATTGTCATTGGCCTACTTTTTGAGCTAAAAATGACCATGGAAATTTTGGCGACATTTGATGAGGCCCTGCGTTGCTACAATCAAAATAAATTAGCTCCTGCACGAATGGGAGTTGTCGCATTCTTATGCCTTGGAGAGTATTTTCATGGAAAGGGCTTCGTACAATCAAAAAAGGCAAGATTGGGTTTAGATGAAATTACGAGGCTAAGTTCTCTTGAGCTCGCTAATTATTTAGAATTTACTCGCTTTAAGCGCATTAAGTCTAAGGTTTCTCGCGCTCTTGCAAAGTGGACTCTGGGTGAGTGGCAACTTGAACTCCTTCAACATGTCCCTAGTGTATATGAGGTTCTTAGTCTGCAGGCGAGTTCTCGTAGATGCGTGACCCTATATTGCGATCCAGATCGGTGGAATGGGCCAAAGTTAAATAAGGAAAATGCACTTCATTTTCTTGTTCATGATCTCGAGCATGCTGTTCAGTTTTTTGATTACTTTCATGACGAGCAAGTAGACTTAAACCGTAAATTGCTCTCTCTCTATGATGAAGGTCATTTCGCTGATATTCGCTCACCTGAACTAAAAGAGCGCCTTGATTATTTACTAAGTGATATGAATACCCACCCAAATCACTCCATTCAATATTTAAAGGCCATTTGGATTGATCACTTTAAAGTGACCTCAACCAGCTCACTTGATTCCCTCGTTAATTTTAAAATGAGAGAGTTTCAGAATACCATGTAAATGCTTTTAAGTTAGGCGGTAAAGCTTTCTATCTTTGTTATTTAATTTTTAAATTGTGCTAAAATTTTTATGTGAAATTTCTGAAAAAGCTTTTTATATTAACGATTTGTCATAGTCTTATATTAAGTGTCGCAAATAATTTCTTACAAAATGGCTACTATCAAACAAATCGGATATCAAAATTTGAAATAAAAGCTTCTTTTTTTATTGATCGCTCTCATGCACAAACCGATGCATTGGTCTCTAAGGCTAAATCAAATAATTCAAACTTTTCAAATTACTACCTTCCTTCACTTGTGATGATAGGTATTGGTGTTATGGCTGTATCTATGATTCCAATACTTAAAAGAAAATCAGTAGATTTTTACGCCTTTTTGGTCGGGGCAATTATTTATTTTGCCAGTGTTGTGACTAGTTGGGCCTCAGAGAAAAAGAAATTTGAAGAGTTACCTAACTCAATCGATAAAAATACTCAAATTGAAACTCTAAAAGCACAAAAAAGCTCTTACGAAGAAGTCCTTAAGATGGTTGATAGACGTCTTATGTTACAAGGGGCGGCCTCAGCAGCCTTTTTGGGTGCCGGTGCTTTGGCTGGTATCGCTTATTCTAAAGAGAAGGCTCAATTATCCTCTTCCCAAGAAAGAATGACGCGAATGATAAATGAGGTTAGATCGAAGTGTGCTTCAATGCCTGAATTAAATGTCGTTCCTCCTTTACTTGATGCCAATACACAGGTGCCGATGAGAGTTGTGTGTGAAAGACAGGCTGCTCATTTGAGCCAATGTTTATTGAAGGCACAAGGTGCTCAAACAAGGATAGCGCAAATTAATGAGGCCGTAAGGAGTCCTTCTAATTCTGAAGGACTCGAAGCTAAAAATCAGCAACAAATTGAAATCTCATCAGGTGCTTTAATGGGATGTCTTGGTACAAACGTCCCAAGAAGGGTGCAACAAGGACCTGGGGTATTTAGCGTTTATGATCCAAAACTGATTCCAAAACTGGACATAAAATTTAAGGAACTTGGAATTGATCTTGATCCCCATGAATTGATTTCGAGATCATTACCACCAACCCCAAGGATAGATCTTTCAGATTTCTCTATTTGGCTAAATCTTCTCTTCCCGACCGCTAATGCCCAAGTTACAAGTTCTGCATTTAAAGGTTTTCTTGCATATGACTCAAGCCCAGAAAGCATTTTAGAACAGCTCAACTTGACAGAGGATGAGGCCATGCTTATGTGCCAATCTGATGAACGAATTCGCCAGTGTAATCAAGAAGAGGTTCAATACTTTATGCAGATGAGAGAAGCGGTTGTTTCTGCGGCTAGCGTTCCAGGTGGTATGTTAATTGATGCAGGGACAACTCGGCTTGTGGTTGGTGGTACAGAGCTTATTGGCCGCCAAGCAGTTGCTCAGCAAGTGACTCGAGTTGTTGCAACTAATGTCGCTCGGCACGCAGTCATTGTTAGTGGTGCTGCCGCACTTGGGGCAGGAGCTGTAACGGTCGTATCTTTTGTAAGTGGTGGCTTTCTTATTCTTGGTATTGGGATGGCCGCTTGGCAGGCTTATGAAGCCTATGACGCATACACTAAAACTTCTGCTTACCAGGAAGGGCGTGAGAGAAGACAAGATGCTAGAGAGCGGTGTCGTGCCGCTGGAAAGATGAGGCAGTATTCTCGAACAGGAAATTGCAGTGCTTCAAATGATTTTAATAAGCAAATTAAACCAAAAGAATTCTTAGAAAAGATAGTTGATGTTCTTTTACCGGAGGCATTTGCTGTGGTTCCGGGTATTTCAAATGCTGCAGGAGAAGTCCTTGATCAGGTGATGACGGAAGCTGAAGAGGAGACGGATCGATGGATGTTTAATCCAAAAGGAAGAATGATTCTCTATGGCGCTATTTCTGTAATTACTGGTTTCATTACATTTAATACCAATAAAATGAAGTCACAGCTTCAGGAGGATATAAAAGAAATTCAAAATATTATTGATAATCAGGAAGAGCTTGGTACTAATAGCGTTGAATTTGAGAAAGCCCGTGAGGTTGATATTGAGGGAAGTGAAGTAAAAGAAAAAATACCAGTCCTAAATAATGATACAATTCCTGTGAATCCAGATCAAAGCTCATTTTATCCTTCTGGTTACAAAGGCCTAGATCGCATACTAGGGGCAATCATTACGGAATCATTTGCCGCTAACAATCCCATAGGTCAACTACCACGGGAAATACCATGTCTAGCACCGATGAGAGGTAAATGTCTTTCATCTAAAAAATTTATAAAAAGAGCAATGATTCCTGGAGTAAAGTACACTAAAGTAAATACTTCATTTTTGACATCTATAACAAAGATGGGAGACACCTTACAGAATAGAGACACCTTAGGACCCGAATTCTTAGAGGAAGCTCAAAGACTAAACTCTCTAAAACCTTCCCTAGAAAAAGAATTTCTACTCACAAAGAAAATTATTAACTTACAAAAGGCAAAAAAATATAAAGAAGAGCCTATTCAATTTGAAAAATATGAGAAGTCCTTAATCAATAAGTTCTATGAAATTGCTAATAATGCTTCCAAAAAGGTAAGCGGGAAGATTGAGCTAGCGAGTCTTTTTGGCCCAAAACCAAGGTCATCGGCAAGTTTTAATCATTATATTGATCAAAAGATTCAAGATTTTCCCGAAGGGCTAAATATAGGAATAGGAAAAGGAAAAGGTCGAGAAGTTCAGGATAATTTAAATATTAAAGAAGCAGAAAAAATCGAATTCTCAAAAGGTCTTGAAAGTAATATGAACAATAATAAAAATTTTGGCTTAAATCCTGATAAAAATACGAATATATTTGAGCAAATCTCTAAGCGATACTTGATTTGGCAATCTAAGGAGTAATGTCCTTATTTTTCTTCGCAAAGAAACTTTTCCTGTATTAAAACTCGTTGAAATTCTTTTGGAAAGTTTTTGTTAAATGAACATATTTGTCGTTCAAGATTGTTTCCCTCGCAGGAAATCTGATCACTTCCTTTCTTTTTTTGGTATTCTTTAAAGAGAGTTAGTTTTTTATGCAAAGGACGCTCTAGTTCATTGTAAAGGTTTTCGTTACATTTGTTCTTCTCTATGACCAGTTGTATTGTCTTTTCATTTAATATGATTTTTTTATTTTCCTCAATTTTGTATTTATAATTAAGCTTATCCACATTGGTTTCATAGAAGAATACTTGAGCCTGAACGCTATATGAGAAAGCAATGATAGTTGTGAAAATTAGAAGCATGGTTCTGTCCGAATCTTTTTCTTCGCAGAATTCAAAATACCTTGGCAGCTGCTAGGAAGTTCAAGTTGTTTATGAAGGGCCTCTTGAATAAGTCTGAAAAATGGTGTGGAATGTTTACTTATGCTCTCTTGAGAAATTAACCTGTAATCATCCGGAGTTGGGTTATTTGATACATTTTTAAAAAAACGACATGAAAGCAGATCATTAGGGCCTTCATAAGTTTTAAAGGCTATCAAGTCAGCAAAGTCTTCTTCAGTGGTTATCAAGTCACCGTCAAATGGAGCATCATAGGCAAAGTTTTGGTTACCTTCAAGATAATGATTTTGAGCACAAGCTCTGGTAACATCAAATATTTCTCTGCTTTCAAAACTCCAATTGATGGTGTTATATGATTTTGATAAAAGATGACCTAATTCATGGGCAGCGATATTTCTATCCATAAGAAAGTGATGACAATTATACCTGTTTAGGGTTCCTTCACTAGTTAGTGGTGCTTGAACGCCTGCAATGAAATCACTTGGACATAAGTAATGAGGGTTAAATCGTCCACTGAAGGATGTTCTCGTAAATCCAAGTGATTCGTTTAGAAGCCCTAAATCATCAAAGAAACGATCTGGCTTAAATTCAGGTGGCCGGGTTTGACTAGCAAAACGTCTAATTAATTCCTCTGGCGATTCTTCCTCCATTAATTGTTCCTCTTGTAAAGATTCTAGAGCAAAGGTTCGAAACTGTTGCTTAGTATTCTCACTATAAGAACTCAAGCCAGAATTAATGAAATCATTAAGAGTTGATGTGAGTAATTGATTATGAGCTTGCCTTTCTCTTTTCGCTAATACTGCTGAGGCATAAAGGGATCGACAGTAGGATAGTTTTTCCTGTAGGAATCTACTTTGACCCTTGTCTAATTCATCCTCAAAAATAGTGTCAAGCCTTTGAGAAGCTAAATCTTTAACAGTGTCTTTACAGACTCGCTCACTACAAAATTCTAAAGCTTCTTCATTAATAAGTTCTGGGTTAAATCCTATTTGAAGAAAATCTCTCAATTCATTATCGATGGATATGACAAAGTGTTCCAGACCTTGGTTTTCGAATTGGTTAACATGTGTAAGCTGCAGTTGAAGATATTCTAGAGTATTCCTACGAGTTATATCTGTCATCCTTTGTTCTGGATTTTGGATTCTCGAAATTAAATCTCTAATTTGAGAGCTCACTAATGTTCTTTGCTGTTCAAGACTTTGCTCTGGTCTTACAACAGTGGGGAAGAGATTTCGTTTGGCAAAGGCTGCATTGGCGTAGCTTTCGACACCTCTGATTTGGGTATTTGAAAAGGTTGGTGGCGCAAAAAAAAGATTTTCATTACTTTGATTGGTACTCCATCTGAAATTCCCTACATAATCATCTAGCAAGCGACGTGCTGAGCGCTGGAAGTTTCCTTCCTCCATTTTATCAAATTCAGAAAGAATATTAGCTCTTCTTTCTCTTGCAAGATTAAGAAGGGCTCTTCTATTAACGATAAGTCCTTCGAGATTGCTTTTGAGGTTTTCTTTAATATTTTGAAAGGGTCTTAGCAATTCAGGAGTTAGATTTTTCTCAATCGTCTCGTTAGTTAGGTAGAGGCTATTTGTTTTACTTTCTGCGCAAAGGGACTCAGAGCATTGAGCATGACTTTCTAGATTTGGGGCAAGCTCTTCTCTGTAACAAGTTAAGGGCCCTACTAGGGTCTCTTCTGATTCCTGTGATCCAAAAAATCCAAGGACTCGCCTAAAACCCGGAATTTCAAAGGCGTGGCTGGTCAAATTTAAGCTGAATATGATTACAAAAATGAGGGGCTTTATCCACATGTTGCCTTTTCGGTAAGATAAGGTCTCATTATTAGCAAAATATAGAGGAAAAAGGTCTCTCTTATGACTTCAGTGCTTTAGTTGATGAAAATGATTGGCTATTGAAGACAAATTTTCCCCAGATCTTTCTCAAAAAACTCATCAAGACTTGCGATATTCCGTGCTTGCTCTTTTGACTTATTATATTTTTTTAATTTCTTCAAAATAGACCTCATCCTTAGGCTTGCCATTTTATAGAAGCGAGTGCTTATATGGGAATCGATAGCCTGTAGGACATAAGCCGATCCCATTCCAAGGGAAAGATTTACTGGACCCGCTAATTGAAGAGGGGTGATTCTGTTGCAGGCATTTTCTTTGAGATAAAAAGCATTTGATTCTAGCATTTCTTTGGCAATTTTGAAGGTTTGTTCTTTTTTCTGAGTTTCATTCTGACTAATTAATGCTGACTTTCTTTTGAAGAGAATCAGCATATCAATAGATACGCTCAAAATAATGCTAGTACTGGTTCCAGGTAACACCTCACTCTTTATTTTTTCTCTAAAGCAGTCGGGGCTCGCTGATTTTATACATTCCTCTGAAAACTCACCTTTAGCTTTGAATGATCTATAAGCATCCATGGTGATATAGGTAATATAGCTGGCCTCAGGGCCTAGCTGAAGAGAGATGTGACGGGGAACATGGGGAAAGCTTATGGCCAAGGTTATCACGAGCATAGTGAGGCAATAAGAAACTGGTTTAAGCATAAGAGTTTTTAAGTGAGAGGACTTTTTGGGAATTGATTGCATACATTTTACAAGCAGATATATCTGATACAAAGGAAGCATTTGGCCTACAAGTAAAATGGCCACCGCTTTGGATAAGCGATTCTTACCATCGATAAAATAGAGGACTCTCTTTATGATACGAGTGCCTATATAGATTCCAATAGGGAAGTTTAGTAAGAACAAAGCAATATTCCAGTGAATTGCCATATCAAGTGGGTTAAAAAGACTAATCGCAATACCATTGATAAGAAGTAAGACCACGATAAGCGGCCATAGGTCCTTTTTGAATTGCTCTTTTGATATGGGTCGAAAAAACCTTAAAATTTTATATTTCATAACCAACTTTACGGACTAAACTGGTTGAAACTTAAAAGGGTAAGTAACCGTATTTATATATCTTTTCTAAATCTAAGTAGTTTATTTGCTAGCGTTTTAATCTCATCGGCCTTTGCGATAGAAGTTTGCCACTTATAAGGGATGGATTTTAATCCATAAAGGGCTCCAGCTAATTGACCAGTGACAGCTGCCACTGAAGCCGCATCACCTCCAAGGTTTACGGCCAAAAGAATGGCATCACGGAAGTTATCAGTTTGCCATACAGACCAAAGAGCAGCATCTAAGGTGTCGATCACATAAGCACTAGAACGAATATCATCACGGGATTTCTCTCTCCAGTCCCCTCCATTGATAGCTAACGTGTTTGGGGCCAAGTGCATGATTCTGGGGCGAAGAGTAGTGCTTTTGTCGGCACCATTGAGTGCATCAATCAATTGGTCAATAAATAATTGGCAAGCATCTAGGCACTCGTAGCTAGCATGAGTGGCGCGAGACTGCTTGCTCGATAAGTGATGGGCATCACTGCGATGCTCTCTTGAAAAAATGGCCAGAGGTGCTAGGCGAATGAGTGAGCCATTTCCGGCACTATCTTGATCTTGGGAGCCAGCAGAGGGGTTTTCGTCTTTTATAAAACTCTCTATTGCAGCAAGAGTGGTACTACCGACTGCCTTGGCAGATCCCCGTGCAGAGTTTTCACCATTTTTGAGCCAAGCCTGTAGCCGTTCCATGAAGTCATATTGTTCTACAGTCTCTGATGCTAGCAAGTTTTTTGCCAGACAAATCGACATGGCCGTGCCATCTGTCCATTCCCCTAATTCTAAGTTTAAGGGGCCACCACCTGTCATATCTCTAATTTCTTCAAAACTATCTCTAGGGAGAAGTTCTGCTGTAGAGCCGATTGCCTCACCAATGGCCAGACCAAGGAAGCAGCCTTGTGCGCGATCGACTAGCTCGGTATCTTTAAGAGCCGGTAATGTCAGTATGTCCTTTGTTTGGTTTGAGAATATAGGCAATAGGTGTTTGTAGCGATCAAGTTTTCCCTCAAGTGCCTCAGGATTTAAAGTGTCATATAACTTATAACTTTTATCAGAGTACGCCATTGCCTATTCCCTTTAAATGAATCCCTTATATTGTATAATATTACTTTGAATAGGAGATTTAGTCTAAACTCTTAGAAGGCGGATAAAATTTAATTGTTATTCTAGGTAATTGAAAAATGAATAAGTTACTAACTGTTTTTCTCATTCTTTTTATTGGCTCTTGTAGTTCTGTAATTAGAACTCCCGCATCAAAGCCTTCCGTTTTGTATATAGGAGACTCCCAAACGGCAGGGGCATTAGGGGGAATTATTCATCAGCATCTCTTAAAGTCATTTAATGAAAAAGAGATCTTTATTTATGGAATAGGTTCTAGTTCTCCTAGGCACTGGAGCGCCACTAAGAATGACAAGAATGGTGAGTGGCTATGTTCTCGTAAGGGGCGTTTTAACGGAACAACCAATATCCCGCTGGGTAAGAAAGTTTGCGCGGGAGAAGATCAAAGCATGATCTTCTCACACCTTAATCGAGAAAAATCTGAATTTGTAATCTTTCAATTTTTAGGTAATTCAATGGGTTTTAATGGAGCCTATATATCAGAGAAGATAACTAGATTATTAAATGATCTTGGTAATCAGGATTGTCTCTTTATCACATCGCCTCCTTACTATTACACACTTAAAGATAAGAATGCATTACGAAAGGAAACTGAAAGTTACTTTCTCGAGGCCATAAAAGATCGTTGTAAAGTCATCAGAGGAATGAGTGACGATAATTATAAAATCTTTTCAAAGAATAGAGAAAATTATCTCAATGATTTAATTCACTTAAGCTCTACTGGGGCAACAGCGTTCTTTAAACAAATAGAAGATTATTTACCCAAGTAACCTTTTATTTCTAATCAAGATCATCTTTTTTTAGAATCAAATCTGTATTCAGTAAATATCCCATTGAAATACTCTAGTCTCCAACCTATTGGGAGCATGGAAGATAATGATTTATCTAACAACGATATTTAAGGAGAATTATTTATGAAACTAATTAAAGGATGGATAGCGGTCATTCTGATCACTCTTTTGGGCTGTTCTACTGTAAAGAAGGCACCATTAGAGAGCAATGATCCTCAACAAGTCGTTCAAAATATCCAGGTACTTAAAGATGAGTTGATAAAGAACAACTCAGATGTTCTAGCAAAAAATGCCTTTAAAAAAGGAGATCATGAATTGAAAGAGGGCATGAGTGATTTAAAAAAAATGAAACCCAGAAAAGACGTCCTAGATACTCTCTCGAAATCTAAAGGCTATTTCTTAGAAGCGAAAAAAATAAGTGAATCAAGAAAGGCCGTGCCTGAAAATATATTGGAAATGAGAAGAGGAGCTATAGAAAAAGGCATTTACAATAAAAAGGACTTAAAAGAAGAACTCTCAAAGCTTGATGATTCATTAATCTATGAATCAAATGATTTCTCTAAACCTATATCACCTAAAAAGATTTCTAAGTTTCAAAAGAAATATCAAAAGCTTGAGGTTGAATCAATACAAGATTCAAAATTAGGTGCTTTTAAAAGAATGATAAAGGCCTCTGAAATTAATAATGCAAAGAGGCTTGCGCCAAAAACCTTACGAGAGGCAAAGAATAAAGTGAATCTAGCTGAAAACTTAATCGGTCAAAACCCACAAGGTTCGTCTCTGTATAAGGAAAGTGTTGTAGAAGCAAATAAGTCAGTCAAACTTCTTGACGATGTCATGGGTAAGTTAACCAGCAGCGCGAAAGGCTCTTCTGAGGATACAGCTTTAAACTTAGTCTATCAGGATCGAAAACTTGGAAACTTATCGGATAAAGTGAATCTTCTCCAAAGCTCATTGACGAAAACGAGTGCAGAAGTAGAAGAGATATCTGAAGATCTTAAATACAAAGAAGGCGAACTTAAAAACACTAAAAGCAAGCTTAGTCTTCAAGAAGCTATGGATGAGGCCCGTAAAAGCTTTAAAGAAAGTGAAGCAAATGTTTATCAGCAGGGGGATAATCTCATTATCCGTTTAAAGAAAATAAATTTTAATTCAGGATCTGCTAGGATTCCCTCTAATTCAATGGACCTTTTGGCGAAGGTCAACTCCATTATTACGAGGTTAAATCCTAAGGGAGTTGAAGTGGAAGGACACACAGACTCGGCAGGACGAGAATCAAGAAATCTCTTGCTTTCAAATAAGCGAGCAGAAGCGGTGAAGAAATACTTATTGTCCTTAGATGTTCCTTATGAAGTGGAGGCCCGTGGATATGGCGAATCAATGCCAATTGCCAATAATGAAACGGCAAAGGGTAGGTCTTTAAATCGTAGGGTTGATATAGTTGTAAAGAGCAAATAAGCTTTCTTAGGAGTGCTTTGAACTTACGAGTTATCTATTAAAAGTTTTAAAGTACTCCTCTAATAGATTTCAGGAGCGTATTAAGCTCTTCCTTTAGAGATATTTTCAAGTGTGTAAGGTTGTTTGATACCGATAAGAGTTAGATAAAAATTCAAGAAATGAAAGAGTATTTGTCTCGTGTAATGATTATTCAAATAAGTCTTGGAAGCCCAGCCACTTTT
Source organism: Bacteriovoracaceae bacterium (assembly GCA_021737405.1). Taxonomy (GTDB): domain Bacteria; phylum Bdellovibrionota; class Bacteriovoracia; order Bacteriovoracales; family Bacteriovoracaceae. Next base: position 47,974 of record JAIPEG010000008.1, on the reverse strand, counting down.
TAAAAATCGGACACCAAATTTTTCAGAATTATCAAAAACCTCAGAATTTCGAACAACTTCCATTGGAGAACCTGTTGAAACAGAATTTAAGTGATTTCTTAAACGAAAGAGCATATAAAGGGTCTTAAAATAATCGATAATATTTTCGCCAGGAAAGCCTACTAAAATCTCAGCTTCTGCCCCTATTCCAGACTTGTGTGTATCTATAACAACTTTATAATTATCAAGTACATTCACTTTTTTGTTCATGAGATCAAGTATCTTTTGTGATCCTGTTTCTAGACCATACATGATATTAACGCAGCCTGCGCGCTTTAAAAGATTAAGTACCTCTGGTGTCATTTTAGGATTAATTCTACAATAACCGTACCAGCCGATATTAAGTTTTTCTTCGATAATTCTCTCGGCCAAACTTACGAGAAGATTCATATTTCCATTCATAAGGGAGTCAACGACACGGAATGATTTAACCTGATGATTTTGAATTCCAGACTTAAGTTCTTCAATGATTTGGTCTACGCTCTTTGTTCTAAAACTTACCCAATAGTTGGTTTCAGAACAAAAGGTACAGCTTGCAACACAGCCTCTAGAAAATTCGATAGGTAAGACTTCACTATAATAGTTCGCGAGATTAAATTGATGAAAATTAGGAATAGGTATCTCTTTCATTTTCATAAGAGGATATGTTGAGCTCTCATATATATCATCGTCTACTTTTAGCATGACATTGCCGAGTTCTTTCTTTTCTAGATTTCCCTCCCAAAATTTTAAAAGATTTAATGTTGCAACTTCGCCCTCTCCAAAAATGGCGGCATCTATTAAACCTTCTTCAATATCTCTTTTGACCTGTGCTTTATTTATTCCAGGTCCGCCTAAAATAATTTTTAAATCCTTATTTAAATTTCTTAATAACTTTATGAAAATACGAGTTGGTCTGTAGTTACTTGAGTAAATGGAAAAGCCTATGACTCGACTTTCACTAAAGGCTAGCTTTAATGCACTTTTCTTTAATTCATCTTCAATATGGGGATGGACTTGGTTTTTGTAAGATTTTTCTTTCATCCATAGGATTGCTTTTTCCATGTCCCATAGACTTGGTACATGACTGTTTTTATGAATTTCACTATTTAAGTCTAAAAGATCAATGTCTACTTTTTGAAGCTTTAGGAAGGAACCTAGGGCCGTTATTCCAAGTGGTGGTGTTAATGGTAGCCATGCTGGTAGGAAGGCAAGAGTTATTTTCATAGTAATTAACTTATGATAAAGTTTCTTAATGAAAGACTCTAGGATTTTATCTGACTTTAAAGAAAATGGCTACCTCCATGTTAAAGGGTTCTATAGTCTAGATTTAATATCTAAAATTAAAAATTCTTTAGTTCAAGAGGTGAAGAAGAACCTCAGAAATATTCCCGGAGCAGATAAAAAATTTTCCGGCGGGAAGGTAGAGTTTATTGCTCAAGCACAGAAACATTTGAGTAGTGATTTCAACAATCTTTTTAATATTGATTCCTTAAATGACCTTGTCGATTTTCTTTTAGAGGAGAGTGCAAGTTTATTCACTAGTGAAGTATTGTTTAAAAGAGCTGAAACGGGTTTTGGTTATCGTCCTCACCAAGATGCTGTTTATTTTTGTTCGAAAGAGAATAGAGGGCTTAACACTTGGACTCCGCTTGAAGCAAGTGGGCTAGGTAATGGTGGTATTTGGTATATACCAGGTAGTCATCTCTTAGGTGAATTACCTCATAAGGCACACAACTTTAATGATTTTTCTTGTGATCTTAAGTCATTAACAATGAAAGGACTTGAAAAGCTATTACCTGAGGCAGCTGCTGGAGATCTTTTGATTCACGACTGCCTGATGGTTCATGGTAGTGCACCCAATAAATCTCAAAATCGAAGAATTGCCATCAGTCGCTTCTATTTGCCAAAATCTAATTTAGCAGATTCTGGTAAACTCGTGTTGAACAAGAAAAGGTCACTCTTAGTAAATGGGGATTTTAAAAAGGTAGAATAATACTTGAGGGATTTTGTTTAGGGTCTCTTATTATTTAGAATAAAATTATCTAAACCGTTGAATTTGAAGTCAATGTTCCGAAAAGAAAGATATGAAAACTAAGAATTATCTTTCAGCAATTTTAGTCCTTTGTCTTTTCATTAGTGCGTGTTCGACCTCTCAACAGGAAAGAACAAGAGAAATTGCCTCACTAGCAGACCAATTGTCCTGCTATGAACTGTTTAGACGAGCCCCAATCGTAAACCCAAGATACGATAGGGAGATTTTAGGTGCTTTTAAGTTAAGGCTAAAATCAGAGGACGGTAGTGAAATTATCGAGCAAGAAGCAAATAATTTCCTTTTGAGTTCTGCCGGACGGCCTCACTCATATGCCTCGGGCTTCGTTGATGAATATTTCTCTAGGGGAGCAGAAGGAATTGAAGAACTCAATAATCGCATGACTTTGATTCATGCGGATAATGAAATGACCTTTATGACAAAAGATGCAAAGACGGGTCAATACACAAAAGTGTCAAAGGTTCCTTTTAGAGGTTTTGTTCCAATGCCTCATAGTACTTATGAGAAATTAACAGGGTCAACTGAAGCTTTCATGAGAACTTTTAGAGAAGTTTTGCAAAGGGTTTACTCAGGAGAGCATACGGCAAAGTATTTAACGATCGATTCCTTGCCCAAGGGTCTTCAAAATGTCTTTCTTGATGTGCTTCGGACAAATATTTATTATGAACCAAAGCTTAATAAAAAAGTGATGAAGGACTATCCTTTCTCTGCCGTTGTGGGCTTTGATTTTGCAATTGATAATATTTTAAATCCTAAACCAATTTCTTATGAGGCCAACGGATCAACACCTAGTGGCTTAAGTAATAATCTCCTTTTAAAGCATGCTCTACAGTTAGGAGATAAGGAGCTTTTCGATAAAATCTCGGAAAGAATGGTGCAAGGGAATCCATTTAAATCACTAAAAAAGACAATTGAAGATAACGCTTTGAAGTGGACAAATAAAGAAGAGGGGATTTCTGTCATTATTGGTCCGGGATCTGGAAATGCTGCTCACCCAGATGTCGCTTCTATTGCAGAATTTTCTGGAATGCCATTAGTTGAACCAAAAGACTTATATATTGATGCTTCAGGATTTGTAAGACTTAATACTGGGAAAGGGTCTAAAAACCCTGTGGTCACAGGAGTTTATAGTAGGGCCGATGAATCATTTCTTTTGCAGTCTAGTAAAAAAGATATACCTATTCGTGACCCTGCCTTTTATGAAGAGACAAATAAGAAATTAGCAAGAAAGTATGGTGTAACGCTTGAGCCTCATGTGGGTTACAAATACACTTACTCAAAGACTGGTCTTATCAATGGAATTGAGTTTGGAGATGATGGAAAACCCTTACTTATGGAGTCTTCTTATAAACTTGGAGTCGATCCCACGCGCGCCGAAAGCGAGCAAGGAGAAGAACTCGTTGATGCTCTTTTAAACAGAAAAATTTACATCAGTAATATTGGTGGGCGCACTTTAGATGATAAGAGAATCTTTCAGCTCATCGCCGATTATCTCTCGAGTCGTTATTTACCAGAAGGATTAAGGGGTGTGGGTCCTACAAGAACTCTTGGGCTGGATAATCTTAACGAATTATTTGAGACTCCTATCGATAAACTTGGGAAGTTTGTCATCAAAGAACCAGATGGTAGTGGGGGAAAGGGCGTCTATATCTTAGCAAATGAGCCTGATAGCGTAAGAAGGGAAGTGGTTGCAAAGGTACGTAAGAACCCAACGTATTACACAATTCAAGAATTTGCGGATCAAAGTTTAGTTGTGACAACCAATCGAGGAGACTCTGGACAAGTTGGTTTTGAAACGACCGCAATGGATGCTAGGTATTATGCAATGCTCGATGGAGAAGACAAATTAGTCATTGATCCAGATGCTTTTTTAGTAAGGGTTGCTTCGCCCTTGAGTGGATCAACTAATACTTCTAAAGGAGCTGGCTACGGTCTTTTATTCATTGTTGATGATACTGGCGCATTGAAAACATTCGCCAAAGGGGAAGAGGTTCTACCAATAAGTCCTGAAATTAAAAATATTGGTATTTCTCGCCAAGTACAATTAGAAAACTTTGGAAGACAAATTAATTACCTCATCAATGTAACTTCAGAGGGGCAAGGTGAATTGGTTCAAAAATTTGGTGTTGAATCACTGGTTGCTCTTCACAGGGACATTTTAGATTTATTGGGACTTAATTTTTCTCCTTTCATTCAAAAATATCGAGCGTTTCTAGATAAGAAAATTTCTACGATTGAATTTCATGACATTTTATTAGATTTAAGAAGAGCTTTGGAGGCAAGAGGTGAACTCTCTTTAGAGGTTAAAGAAATACTTTCTCTCTCACTTCGAAAATCAAGAGATATAGGTCTTACAAATAGTAAAGTTATGGAGCTCAGTGAGCTAAGCGCCCTTGTCGGGACCAGTGAAATAAAAGGAAAAATTCATAAAATCAAAATGGATTACGTCTTTGAAGGAGCCACTCAAAAAGAGCTCTTTAAAGTCACAGAGAGTTCAGATGAATATGTTTTTGAAATGATAAAGGAATTAGGTGAGTTTGAAGGAGAGTTGCGACATATTGGAGTATCTGATTCAAAGGGAAGTCTTGTAGAGTCCCTTCTCGGTCAAAACTATTTTCGGTTTGATGGTCTAAATCGTCCAGTTCTCGGGGTCAATATGAGATCTCCTAGTGCTCTTTCTTCTTTGGCCCATGAGTTTCAGCATTTCAAAGATTGGAGAGAAGCTTATCTTCTCTTTAGAAAGGAAGGAAAATCCAAGGCGCAGTCTAGAAAGCTGGCCAGAGAAAAGGTGATGGACCTTACAAACGTTGAAAATAGTGAGGCGCGCGCAGTAGAGGCCGAATTATTCTCAGAGGAAAACGTGGTCTCACCTTTTAATCGAGTGAGAGGAGAGTTTGCCCAGTCCAAAAATAGTATACGCTTTATCCATAGGGTTCTTTATCCGAAAGTAGAGTCTTTGAAGAAGCAACTCATTGAAAGTGGTGGTGAGGTTACTCCGTTACTCAGAGATGAGGCCACGAAAATCATTGAAACGGCTCGCTATGAAAGAGATCAAATGATTCTAAGGTTAGAGCGGGCCTTGAAAAACTCTCAAGGTGAGGATCTAGAGGCCCACCAAAAGCTTAGTTATCTCAAAGAGAGAAGCCTATTTGAGATTGTCTTTAGTGACATAAGTTATAGGAATTTCTCATCTTTGGGTTTTGGCGAGAGCATTAAAGAGCTTTTTGAATCAACGATGAATAAGGAAGATCTTTATACCTTACGACTGAATGATTTTTGGCAGGGCACTCAGCAGCAACAGTAATATTTCTTTAATCGATTTAAGGCGCCTGTAAAAGGTTTTAAGAATAAATCCAACTAGTCTTTGAGATTATGGCATGACATAATTCCCATTCTTTTAGGGGATTTATGCAACGTATTGTCTTGGCATTGCTATTTATTGTCACATCTCGAAGTATTCTCTCGGCAAATACGATTGTAGATCTATATCAAGCCGCCAAGAAAAATAATCCAAATATAAAAAGAGTTGAGCTTGAAGTAGATTTCCAAAAAGCAAGAATTCGTGAGCTTAAGTCGGCATTTATGCCTCAGCTTTCTGTTCAAGGTGTCTATTTTTACGGGAATGTTCCTCTAAATGCAGAGCGTGGAAAAAGTGGGTTTGATCGCATCGATAGTCAAAATGCGGTTAGTTTACGCACGACTCTTTATAATGGTGGGGCTGAGTACACTTACTTTAAATACAAAGATATTCTTCCTGCCTTGGCAAAGAATCAAAAAGACAGTGAACTCTTTAGCTTCTTTCTTCAATTAAGCGCCTTATATTTTGATTATCTTAATCTTGCTAATCAAGAGAGGCTGATTGGTCGTCAGGTAGAGAGTCTAGAAAAGCGGGCAAAGCTTTTAAAGAAGTGGAGTGCGATTGGGAGGGTGAGAAAAGCTGATTACCTATCCACTTTGACTCAGCTCAGGGCCCTTGAGGGGCGCTTGCAGGAACTTAAGGAAAATCAGCAAACGACTCATTTAAACCTTTTGGCCCTAACAGGAATTGATCTAAATCCAGAGCAAATCTCATTAGATTTTTCAAAATTTTCAAGTCTACCAGGGAACTGGGGCCAAGACATAACGCAAAGACCGCAATTTCAGTTAATTGAAACGACTATTGAAAATCAATTGCAAAATGTAACGATTCAAAAGGCATCTCTAAGACCACAAGTCGATTTCATTTCAAACTATTACCTAAATAGACGTCAATTCGGTCGTCAGGACGATTGGGACGTCGCAATTTCTTTTAGCTGGAACTTCTTTGATTTTGGAGCAACTTCTTCTCGAGTTGAACAAGAGCGAGTAAGGCTTCGTCAATTTCAGAGTGATTTAAAAATGGCGCAGATAAACCTCTCCAATGAGGTCAAGGTCGTTGAGGCCCAGTTTAAAAATCAGTTAAAGCGAAAGGACTTACTTCAAGATTCTTATGATGTTTCTAAACAAAATTATAAAGAGCAAAGTAAAGAATTTAAGAAAGGGCTTATTGATGCTCTTGATTTAAATAGGGCCCTTGAACAGCTTATTCAGGCAGAGATTTCTTATGAGTCTATGAAGTACACCCTGGCAGAACAGTGGTATTCTTTAAAGCTGATCAATGGAGATATTGAGCTATGACTTTATCTGAAATCTCCATAAAGAAACCAGTTTTCGCTTGGATGCTGATGTTTGCCATGATCCTCTTTGGTCTTCTTGGCTTTTTCCAACTTGGTATTAATGAAAATCCAGATGTCGACTATCCGACGATCACTGTAAATTATATTTACGACGGAGCCACCCCTGAGGTTATTGAAAAAGACATTCTTGAACCGGTTGAGAGTGTTCTCGTTTCCATGCAAGGGATTCGTAGTCTCTCTGCAACGGCCGATCGTGGTAACGGATCGGTCACTCTTGAGTTTGAATTAGATAAGAACGTCGACTTCGCTCTTCAAGAAGTTCAAACCTTGCTTGGTAGGGCCCAGCGAGAGCTACCAGGAACAGTAGAGCCCCCTGTCGTCACAAAGAGCAACGCGGCTGACGATCCTATTATGTATTTATCTCTTTTTACGGAGACCCTCTCAAAAAGAGAAGTCATGATCCTCTTTAGAGATCAAATTAGGGATCAAATTTCCACAGTTGAAGGAGTGGCCGAGGTTAGGGCCTTTGGGTATCACGAACCAATCATGCGTATTGACCTTGAAGTCGATAAGTTAAACCGCTTTCAGCTCACACCAATTGATATCTTTAATAGTATCCAAAGAGAGCACCTCGAGCTTCCTGCTGGCAAGTTTGAAAAGGGTGACGATGAATTACTCATTCGTATTATGGGCGAGGCGACTGACACGAACGAATTTAAAAATATGGTCATCTCTCGCAGGGGAGGAGCTCCAAACTTCGTTCCCCTTCAGGTCAAAGATGTCGCCAAGGTTTATGAAGGGATTGAGAATTTAAGAAGAATTTCTCGCTTCAATGGCGTCTTTGCTATTGGTATGGCCGTTCAAAAACAGCGGGGGGTCAATGCCGTTGCCACTGCTGATAGGGTTTTGGCAAAACTTGATAAAATAAATGAAAATCTTCCCACGGGGATTTCGATTAAGCCCAACTTTGATAGGACTCAATTTATTAGGGCCAGTGTTGACGAGTTGGTTTTAAATCTCCTTCTCTCGGCTTTTTTAACAAGTCTGGTGTGTTGGCTCTTTCTAAAATCCATGAGTGCAACCATTAATATTATTTTAGCGATTCCTACTGCAATCGTGGGAGCATTTGCTTTCATGTATCTCTTTGGTTTCTCCCTTAATACCTTCTCTTTATTAGGACTCTCGCTTGCGATTGGAATTGTGGTAGATGATGCCATCGTGATGCTTGAAAATATTGTTCGCTATGCAACTGATGGTTATGACAAGCTCAAGGCCTCCCTTCTTGGTAGTAAAGAGATTACCTTTGCCGTCATTGCAACCACACTTGCTCTCGTCTCTATTTTTGCTCCGATTACTTTTATGAGTGGTATTGAAGGCCGATTCTTCTATGAGTTTGCCATTACCTTATGTATCGCTGTTTCACTTTCATCCATTGAGGCGCTTACTCTCACTCCTATGCGTTGTTCTCAGTTTCTCGATATTTTAGGAAAGGGACTGTGGATTCATCGCCTTGTGGATAAAATTGTCGAGGTACTTGGTAGTCGCTATCTTCGGGGGCTTGAGTTTTCTCTTAATAACAAGGTTAAGGTTCTCATTTTCTCCTTGGTCGTCTTTTTAAGTTCATTTCTATTTTTTAATAAAATCCCACGAGAGTTTACTCCCGCTCAAGATAGTGGCGTGCTCTTTTGTATCTTCTTGGCCCCCGATGGGCGTTCGATGGAATATACCAATGAAAAGGTACGAAAATTTGAAGAAATAGTTTCTAAAAATCCCTATGTCGAGAGAACTTATGTTGCCGTTGGCGGCTTTGGGCGTGGGGGGCAAGGTAACCGTGGTAATGGCGTTGTCGTCCTAAAACCTAAGAGTGAGCGTGATCTTACCCAAGCCGAGGTCGCAGCTAAATTAAGAGAAGAAGTGAAAGTGATTGATGGTTTAAAAGTCTTTATCCGCGATCGCTTCGGCTCGGCCATCGGTGGGCGAAGGGGCTCTCCTGTTGAGTTTACCATTCGAGGACCAGATCCAGAAAAACAAAAAGAATTCTACTATGCCATGCTAAAAAAAATGGAAGAAACGAAACTGATGGAAGGGATTCGCTCTGATGATGTGAGGGATCTTCCAGAGGTTCATATTATTCCTGATCGTATCGAGGCCCGGGCCAGAGGTGTGGAGATCGCTGAAATCGCGAGGGCCATAAACATATCCACTGGCGGCTTAGTTGTTGGTCAATACACTAAATTAGGAAGGCGCTTTGATGTCTATGTTCAGCTAGAAGAAAAAGACCGAAGGGCCTCAGATGATATCGAAGATGTTTTTGTGCGCAATAACCGTGGAGAGTTGGTCCACTTAAAGGACGTGGTGACATTTGAGAAAAGAAGTGGTCCTCAAAATATTTATCGCGAAAATCGTTTCAGGGCCTTAAGAGTGGACGCTAACCTTGCTAAAGGTATTGTGGCCTCTCAAGCCATTTCAGCTGTTGAAAAGATTGCTAAGGAAACGTTGGGAGAGGGCTACTATATAGAATTCTCTCAAAACTTAGATGACTCTCTTTTAAATATTCTTTTTATTATCGGTCTTGGATTGGCGATCGCTTACATGGTGCTCTCCTCTCAATTTAACTCATTTGTGGATCCCATTATTGTTTTCTTGGCGATTCCTTTTGGTTTGTTTGGTTCTCTTTTAGGACTTTATGTCTTCGGTCAAACTCTCAATGTCTACTCAATGATTGGTATTATGCTCACCATGGGATTAGTTAAGAAGAACTCGATTCTTATCGTTGAGTTTACCAACCAATTGCGTGATCAGGGTGAGTCAGTGACCGATGCTCTTTTCAAAGCTTGTCGCTTAAGATTTAGACCAATTTTGATGACAACTCTTGCTACCTTGGCCGCAGCGGTGCCAGCCGCTCTTTCTCAAGGGGCAGGAAGTGAAACGCGAATCCCTATGGCAGTTGTGGTTCTTGCGGGGGTTTCCATTTCAGCCGTCTTTACTCTTTATGTTATTCCGATTTTCTATCTTCTCTTTGCTCGTAACCGTAGAAATATTGATAAAGAAGTCGATGAGATTCTTGCCTCTCAGGAGTCATTAAAAGTTTAAAGGATATTAAACTCACTGACTCCAAAGCTCTTCCCAAATACCTATGCAAAGAGGTTGTTCAGAGGAAACCAGCCCTCGAAACATACCTCCGGAGTTGTAGGGGATAGATGCCACTCCTAAAGAGGAGACCGCGGCGAAACCGCCATTACCTCCATGCTCTTTAAGAAGATCAAGACCAATAACTAATGCTTCTGTAAAGGCGACATTTTTTAACTCCATTAAATCATGAATATAACGGCATAGGCTTAGTCGAATAAAATGATCACCTGTACCTGTCCCACTAATTGCGAGGGTCTGAGAATTCGCCCATGTGCCTGCACCAATAATTGCTGAATCGGAGACTCGGCCAACAGCTTTACCATTCATACCACCTGTTGAGGTGGCGGCCACCATTTCACCGTGGGTGTCTAAAACAGCTACACCGACAGTATTTCCGTGATCGAGAGTAATCTGCTTATCTTTTAAAAAAGTGAGGTGTTGTTGCCAGCGATGCTCTGTTTTAAAATAACTTTCAATCTCAGTTTCAAGCTTGTGTTCATGACAAAACTTCTCAGCTCCCTTTCCGCTTAAAAGGGCATGACCTTGCTCTTTTGCCAGAGAGTAGGCGGCTAAGATGGGATTTTTAATCGTTTGCAGTCCACTAAGACCCGCACTTATATCAATTGAATTTTGAGAGGATGAACTCATAAAGGAAGCATCCATTTCAATGAAACCCTCTTCATTAAAAACAGAACCTCTACCAGCATTAAAGAGTTCGTGGTTTTCAAACTTTGTGACTATATCAATAGCAACCTCTGTGGCCGAGTGACCAACAATTAATTTCTGACTTCCTTGACTCAAGAGGGTGAAGAGAAATTCTTTGGCGTCGCTGATTTGCTGAGCTGTGTATTTTTCTGGAGCGAGGGCCCCAGCACCACCGTGAATGGCCAAAGAAAATGTCATGATTTCACCAACTCTTAAAAAACTTTATCTCTTTCTTATTGTTATCATTCTCGCCGTAAATAAGAAATCACTGCTAAATTCTTGCCGAGTGAATCGGTCGGGTATTTATGTGTCTCTTTAAGTTGTGCAGCGCCTTTGAAAAAAGAATGGAGGGTTTCTCATATCAATTTTTCTTTTACGAAAAAGCTTTCAAATTCATTGCTATAAGATTTCACTTTCGCGTAACATTACTCATCATATGACAAAAAATGTTTACTTGGTTTGCCTTATTTCCTTCTCTTCATTATTCCTTTGTACCCAAAGTTTTGCCCAGAAAATTGGAGTCATTTACATTAAAGGCGAAGTCTTGGTCGGAGATAAAGGGAAAAAGCTTAAACCTGCGAAGAAGAATATGACGCTTTCCACGGGCCAAATCATAAAAACGGGAGAGAGTGGTTTAGCACTTTTAAAAAATGATTCAATGACCATTAAAGTCATGAAAAATTCAACAATGATTCTCTCTCTTGGGAAGAGTTCAAATACGCTCACAGTTCCAAGGGGAGGAGCCGTTTTACGCTATGTGAAAAAGGGTTTAGCTCAAGGAAAAGTCGGACTAAAAGTAAAGACTAAAACGGCTTCTTTAGGCGTACGCGGCACAACTTTTATGGTTTACAGCAGGGAAAAATCTAATAGCATACTATCAGTAAGAAAAGGCGATGTTGATTTTCAGGGGAATGGTTCTGATCAAGTTGTGTCTGTGGGGACTTCAAAAACCACAATGACGAATCTTGAACAAAAGAACTTAAGACCAAGGAATTTTGGTCTCAACGACAAAGTAAACTGGGATTTAAAAGAGGGAGATGACTTATCTCAACCTTCTGCTTTTTACAGTCATGTTGAAAAAATGTGGCAGCAATATAAAAAGGAGCAAGAGGTAAAGTGGAATAACTATAAATCAGACCAAGATAATAAATGGAAGAACTTCATAAATAACTAAAGTAAGGAGTAAAAATGAAGAAAATTATATCAATGATTATGATTGCAGGCCTTGTGGTTTCTTGTGGTTCAAGTAAGAAAGAAGAAAAGCCAAAAGAAGAAGACATGCGCTCAATTCAAATTGATTACAAGCTACAGGAGACAAGTACTGGTAAAACGACTCCTCCAGAATGGATTCAAAAACCTTCTAAAGGTGATGACTCAAAAGAGAGAAAGCAAAATAGATACTTTGTAAATAGCTCAAAACATACTTCAAAAAGACTTGCTCTTCGTTCAGCTGAAGCTAGGGCCACAGCTAGAATTGCTCAAGAGATTGCTCAATTCATGAAGAACACTTTTGCTGAAGCCACTCAAGGTGGAGAAGGTGAAGAAGTTACAGAATACATGCAGGAGCAACTTGCTCAAGAAGCTCAAACATTTATCATTGGTGCAAGTGTTGTAAAAACATATTGGGAAAAGAGAAGATATCTTGAGGCAATGGGTGCAGAAGAAGATAAAACTGAATTTCAAGCTTATGCACTTGTAAAAATGAGCAAGAAGAATTTAGAAAAAGCTGTTCGTCAATCAAGAGCAAAACTACTCGGAGAGATCGAGGATCCTGAAGTAAAGAAAAAGACGGATAAGATTTTAAAGGACGTGGACAACGCTTTTTCAAAGCTTGATGAGCCAGTAAAAGTTACAGATACAGAAGAAGAGTAAAATATAAAAAAAGAGGAGCTTTAAGCTCCTCTTTTTTTAATCAAGGATGAAGAATGAATAGATCTTCAATTTTAGGAGCCTTAGTGCTCTTTTCTATATTGTTGAATATTTCTGCCTATGCCCAGAAATCCTATGTCGATCCAGTTGAGAAAAAGAAAAGAGGACTATTAGAAGAGCCTCTTAAAGAGGATACATCAGTTGTTTCCAAAAAAAATGAAGATACCTCTGATGAATTAAAAGAACCAAAGCATAGACTATGCGAGTGCGAGAAGTTATCGATCCTAGCGACAAAGGCCACTAAAAGATATCGCTATGAAGCTCGTGAGAAGGAATCTCTCAAATGGGATTACAGTAAATGGAATCGCCACGATAATGAAAGAGTGAAATCTGAAAAACTTGTAAAGATCTTAAGAAATAAACACGATCTAGAAGAGTTTACCTGTCCCTATCCAGAAATAAACCTCGTAAAATATAAGAACTTATTAAAGGCCTTAAAGGCCCAACGTCCAAACTGTGACCTAGATTCACTGCTTTAAGGGTAAAAAGATGATTAAGAAAATATTAGCCTTATTTTTTGTTTTAATTTCTTTACAGGCCAAGGACCCAACGTGGGTAAAGGATGCGAGTAAAGCTTGTAAAAAGAGTGAACTTTGTGCTGTTGGTGAAGGTGAAAGTCTTTCAAGGGCAAAAAGAGCAGCAAGGCTCGCCATTGGTAAGATTTTTACCACTCAAATTAAGTCTAAGTTCTCAGAAAAAATTTCCTCAGAAAATGGTTCTTTAAATGAAGAGACCAGTGATGAAGTTGAAGAAATCACAGACGTTGTTTTAGAAGGTGTCACAATAACTAAATCTCATGAAACGAAAACGGGCTACTTCGCTCTTGCCGCTCTAAACAAGCGGAAGGCCTCTGAGAACTTTAAAAGAGAGATTCAAAAGCTTGATGAGAAAATGACTGTCCTCATGGAAGATTACTCGGCAGGATCTCTTATGAAGGTAGAGCCTCTTTATAAGAAAAGAGAAGTTTTAAATTCAAGGGTAGCTTTTCTAACTGGTATGGGAGTTCCTCCTGTTGTTTCTTATGAAGATGTATTTAAAGGAAAGAAAGCAGCTGCGGCTACAATGATAGTTCATGTCTATCTTGATGAAGATGAACCAAAGGCGATTGAAGCAGTACTTGCGAAGGTACTGAGTGATCGTGGATTTAAAACAACTTCAGGAAGAGTAAGAAATAAAGCTTCCACTCATATTGTTACGGGAGAGTATGTTGCTGAGAAACAATATTTAAAAGTAGAAGGCTTTGAAAAATATAAGTTTCTCTTAAAAATTAAGGCCGCCAATGCTCAGAAAGTAGAAAGTGGTGCACTAAGCACTTCCGTCATTACAACAGGACGTAATTTGGCCCAAGCGATGGAAAAAGCTCTTCCAGAAATTAAAGAATATATTGTTGCAAATATAGATAAACTCAACATTGAGTAAAACTTAAATAAGGAGAAATGGAATGAAAAAGTTAATGGTTTATGTCCTTTTACTAAGTATGGTAGGGCTAAGTTCATGTGGTGGTTTTAAGGCAAAGCGTGTAGGTGCAGATGAAGGTGACGATGCTGCGATGAATATCACGGATAAGTGGGTTGATCGTGACACTGAAACTGTTGTTAAAAAAACAATTAAGCAAATTGAAGGCCATAAGAGTTTTCAACGTTACTTAGCAAAAACAGGTAAAAAACCTAAAATCTTTATTGCTGAGGTTCAAAATGAAACAAGTGAGCCTTATTTTCCAATTAAAGACATTAACGATGAACTTCTTTATGAATTTTCATCAGCTGGGGATTTTATTCTAATTGACGCAGAAGCTAGAAATAAACTGCTATCAGAAATTAAATACCAAAATGACGGCATGGTTGATCCAAGACAAGCAAAAATGATTGGCAACCAGTCTGGTGCAGATCTTCTGGTTTTTGGTTCAATCAGAATGCAACCACAAGCTCGTGATGGAAAAACAATTAAGCAGTATAGTGTAAATTTAAGAATGACAAATCTTGAGTCAGCTGTAGAAGTATTAAGAACACGAGTAAAAGTACAAAAGTACTCTGAGCAAAGTTCTACTGGTTGGTAATAAATAAAGGATTATAAAAAATGAAGGTTTTTAAAATATTAGCACTGGCCATTGTTTTGGCCAGTTGTGGAACTGCAGGACGCAAGCAGTCTGGTGAACTGCAAAAGTTTATCCAGTCGGGTGAGTACAAGAAAGCTGAAAGTTATGTGAATAGTGAAAAGTTTTATCCCGAAATGGAGTCTCGCCTTCTTAAATTGGTGGAACTTGGAACTATTCAGTATCTTAATGGTCATTACTACCAAGCTCTTGGTTCTTTTAATAAGGCAAAAGAATTATCAGATAAGCTTTTTACAGTGAGTATTTCTAAAAAGTTAAAGGCCGCTGTCTCTAATAGTAATTATGACAATTACTATGGAGAGAAGTTTGAAAGATCTATGATTCGCTACTATCAAGCGCTTACGCATTATGCCTTAAGCCAAGTGGGTGAGTATGAAGCCCATGAAATTGTCTCTAGGGACAAAGAAGGTAAGGTCGTAAAGAAGAAAGCGATTCCATTAAAAAAGCTTAGTGATAAAGAAAAACGTTTTCATTTAAGTGGAGCAAAGAATGTTCTTATCGAGTGGAACTCTCTTCTTGATAATTACAAGGCCACAACTGGTGGTGTCGTCACTTATAAAGACGATCTTTTAGCAAAAGTATTTGGTGCTTTTATCCATGAGCAATTTGGTAGTAAACAAGAAAGACGAGTTGCCCTCGATCTCTATGTGGCAGCGAAGAAAGTCCTTTTTAAAAACTTTAACACTCTTGAAACATACAACAAGAAAAGCACTGAGTTTAAAAAAGACTTCACAAAACTTCCTAAAATGCCTTTGGCCAAAGTTAAGGCCAACTACGTAGAGGAAACAGAGCACGCTAAAAAGCTTTTGGCTTTTCTTGATGAGAGAATTAATGCTCTTAAAAAAGGTGCCCGCTCTAACCTCTTCGTCATGATTGAAAAAGGTTTCATTACTCCAAAAAAGGCCAAGAAGTTTGATTTTCCTCTCCCTTTAGCAGGTCTGAAAGTTGATGTGGGTGGTTTTGTAGGTTTTAGCACTAATGTATTAAGCTTAGCAGCTGGATCAGTGCCTAAAATTTACTTTGAACTTCCGGAAATTCCTTACGAGCCAGTTCAGGGTGAATTCATTCTTCATGTAAAAAAGGAAGGAAAAACTCTTAAGAAAAAGAGCATGGCAGTAGTGAATCCTTTGGCGAATCTTGCGACAATGATCATCGATCAAGACTCAACGAGTGAGATGGCAAAGGTTGGTGCTCGCGTTGCTGGTAAACATTTAACTGCACTTCTCGCAGCTTATGGTACTTATACCATTGCTAAGAAAAAGATGGGCGACTACCTGGCTTTAACAGCTGCTTCTTTAACTTATGCTGGAGCTAATAAGGCAATAGAGCAATCAGAGAGAGCGGATCTTCGTAATTGGAGTTTACTGCCTCACCATTACCGATTGGCTTCGATGAATCTACCTCCAGGGACTTACGATCTAGTTTTAGAAAAAGTTCTGGGAGATACTCGCACCGAAACATTGCTAAAAACAGTTACCATAGAAGCAAAGAAAGACGTTAACATGCTGGCGTTTAGAACCTTTTAGGTAGAGAGTGATGAATAAAGTAGTCATGATAGTGAGTTTTGTTTTAGGTTTCATTGTTGCAAGTCATTGGGACTATGGACGTGATATGGTGAGGGAAATCTCACCATTTGCCCCTAAAACTCTTGGTCAAAAGTTAAAGAAAATGACTGGTCAAGATGCTGGTACAAAGGCAAAAAAATTGTTGGAGGCCGTAGAAGAGACGGTTAAAGACAAAGCAAAGAAATTAGAACACTAAGAAAAGGCCTCGAGATTTCGAGGCTTTTTTTATAATCTTCTTATTCGAAATCCAATAAGGGAAATTCCATGTTTGAGAATTCTCTCCCTTGAAACCCAGAGTTCTCCCTTCTCACAATCTTTTTCAAGAACAGAGTTCGTTGATCGTTCACAAACTTCTCTTGGTGAGGAGTCGAGGAGAAGGTATTCACATGCCTGTGTTTGTGGATGACTTCTCCTGCCAATCACAACTAGGGAGTGAAGTCCGGTTGAGTGATCATTAAGGAGACTATTTTTAATATTGAGAATGATGGGAGAGCCTCTCTCTAGGAGTCGATCTAATCCAATAATCGCATTTGTTGGTGTCATATTTTCAGAGCTAAAGTTCATACCAATAGGTTTAACCCCGCTTGGATACAGACGCTCTTTTTGGGAACATTGGATTTCTATATTATCTATAAAGTCCCTATAGAATTCATTAATGGTCCTAAATTGCTCAATTGGTGAAAGATCAATAAAGGGTTTATTCATGCGAGTCGATAATTCCAAAATCAGCTCATCAGTCTTTAACAGTTGGGCCACATCTTCTGGTATCTCCTCTGTACATAATCCCCGCGCCAAAAGAGTATTAAAAAATTGGGCATTATAAAAGTTTGGATTGGCACCAAGCTGAAAGTCTAGGGTGTTGATTCCGTGGCCTCTTCCCGTTAATTCTTTGAATTGATAAGCAACATCGAGAGGATTCACATATTGACCAGTTATAGCGCTTAGGGCGTGAGAGATAGAAAATGCGTAGCACATATTAGAGTCACCCTGGACTCTTCTTTCGCCGTCTACCGCTGGGTTGTAAAGCGGGAGGACTTCATCACAAGAGTGGCTTAAGTGCCCAAAAAGTAGAAATAGAATGGCCAGTAAAGTATTCTTAATCACACTATGACTAATAGGTGAGGAAATACCATAATTAAAGAGGTAGAGAAGAAACTACCTAACCAGAACTGTGGAAAGTCTTGTTGCGCGGAGCGTCCTTGGAGTGAATATGTGTTTAATTTGTGAGCGAATACAATCGGCCAAAAAGGGGGAAAACCCTTACGTTATAAAGGAATTTAAAAATTCTTTCTTTGTCGTCGGGGATCATCAATATTTTAAGGGTTACTGCCTAATGATTTTGAAAGATCATGTTGAGGACTTAACAGACCTTGAGGAGGACGTTCAGCTGGAGTATATGCAAGAGGTTATGGAGGCGGCAAAGCTTCTAAAGAAAATCTTTAAACCAGTTCGAATGAATTATTCTTGCCTTGGAAACTTTGTCCCGCATGTTCACTTTCACTTATTCCCTCGCTATGAAGAAGATTTGCGCTTAGATGAAACAAAGAATCCTTGGCATTGTATTGATGAGTTTAAAAATCATACGATAAATGAATTTGAGGCACGTTCCTTGGCCAAACTCATTGCGAGCTCTTTTTAAAATCTTAAATGTTTCCAGTATTCATTGGGATTGATATTTTGAGATCTTCTTAAGCGAAGCTCTAACTCTCTAAGATCTTCAGTATCAAGTTCACTTTGTTTGATGACCTCACTGGCCTCTTCATTTTGACCATTAAGTTCTAGGGCCTTAATCAAAAAGAAGTAGCCACTAATTGAGTTTGGATAACGTTCTATTAAAGCCTGTGAGGAATCGATGACTTCTTGGTAGTCCTTTTTTGCCAAAGACCTGTATAGAGGAATATCAACCAGGTCCTCGTTTTGAAAATTATCTTGTGAAAGTAACTTATCCTCTAGGAGATTCTCACTTTCTTGCATCTCTAATAGTTTAGTGAGAATCGCGACTTCCACTCTTTCACTCTCTTCAGGACTTTCAATTTTCTCAAGGTCTAGGGAGAGTTGAATAATATCCTTTTCGAGCTCGTTAAGTTTATTATTGGTCCTTGCGATAAGAAAGGACTCTTTTCTTAAGGCCTCCTCACTTGAGATATCAAAGCCCGCCATAATGTCTAAAAGTTCTTCGATAGTATCGTCTGGAACCTCTTCCTTGTGAACCTCTTCTCTTGTTAAAAGCATGATTAGCTTAGCCTTGTAGCTTGAGTAAACAAGTGGATCTTTTGAGATGACTTCCTCTATGGCCTTAATGGCCTGATCTAATTCTGCTTTTTTTGGAGTAGTTTTATTTTTAAGAGTCTTTTCAATGCTCTTTATCGATTCTAAAGAATTAGATTCAACTAAAGGATTTGAGTCAGAAGTTAGATTTTTAAGGGTTTCAATATATGTAGGCCATGATTTTGCCTTTTTCTTATTTTTTGAAACAAGTGCTTTTTTTATTTTAATCGGGAGGAAATCTTCTTTATGGCGCTCATAGTTAAAGAGATAAACTCCTGTAGAAATAAATATAAGCGCTGCTAAAGACAGCACTAGTTTTCTTTGTGTCATCCTCTGAAAGTATCAAATGATTTGGAATAAATCATCCATTAGGTTGATTTAAAAAGCTGCTCTATGCCACCTCTTTGTATGATCTATCTTCTATTTCATTGGGATCGTTCTTTTTCGATACAATGAGAAAAGAGGAGAGAACAAGGGCCGAGGGGATAATGATCCAACAATGGATGGGGGTCGCTGATGCTATTAATTTAGAGGAAAAGTCGTTTAGTCCAAATATTAATCCAAAGGAATTAAAAAGAGTGTGAAAAGCTATGCATGAGAAGAGGCCTCTCTTTTCATAGACAAAGGCCAAGAAAAGTCCGATGACAAATGTATGGCCGAATTTAAACATAGAGAAATGAATGATTCCAAAAAGTAAGCTTGAGACGATAGTTGAAATGAGGAAACTATACTGTTTTCTAAAACCGTTAAAAATTATACCTCTGAAAAGGATTTCTTCGACGAAACCAGGAATAACGGCAAAGAGAAGAAAATATCCAAGTATAGAGACAAATTGATTTGATTCAAAGATGGGTGGGAAATCAACTTTGAATAATTCTAGAACGATTGAGTTCTTTAATAGGAGGTTAAACATTAGAGATAATGAAAAAGCCGCTATTGTGAGTTTGAAAGCATAAATCCTCGAAATGCCCTTCCACTTAATGATTTTAGATAAATCAAGTCCTGAGTAATTGGTAATGAAAATCGCCGTGCCAAGACAAAAAAGGATAGGGGAAAAGAGATACAAAAGTAGCTCTATTTTTAAGGTTGAAAGAACCAAACTTCCATAGGTGTAACCTAAAAATGCCAAGGCAAAGGCCAAGAAAGCGTGAGCAGGAGTAAGAAATTTTGATTTTCGTCTTTTGCTATCAAGTAAATCGCTAAGCCCTTTTGAGTCAGATTTTCCCTTCCATTGAACGAGAAAAGCACCAAGGGAGAACCATATGAGGATTAAAGAAGCACCTAGGTTCGTGATCATTCCTATTGCGATACTGAGGTAATCAGGAGTGAGCTGCATAAGGTTTTCTGTAGCGAGGGGAGTATTGATAAGAGGAATTAAGGCCGTGACTTTACTGAGTTTTACGCCCATTACTCCGACTGTTCCTAAGGGAATAGCAATTGAAAACATAAGAAGAGTAATAAGAGATTGCGCCTGAACCCTTGTCTTTGCAAAAGAGCACGCTAGAAAACACATGGATGAAATTAGCATAGCAGAAGAGACTGTCGTGAGAATAAGGGTGAGAAGCTTTAATCCAGACACGGGAGGGATTTGATCAAAAAGAAAAAAGGAATTTCCCCAAGCATATAAGATAAGAAATTGAATACTGTAAGGAATAAGAGTCATCATACCCTGAAGGGCAACATTTAGATATTTACCAATGAAAATCTCGTGTAGGCTCAGCGGGTTCATCAATAGCACTTTAAAAGTGTTTTGATCCCTTTCTCCGATTGTTGTATTGATTGTTGGATTAAAAGTGGCAATTAGGAGAAGAAAGAGAATCCCACCACCAATGCCTCCTCCAATTATTTTTAAGAAAACGGAAGGTGATTTATCAATATTTACTTCTCGAAAATAAAATGGTTCTAAGTCCTTTTGCTGAATCTTTAAAGTCTCTTTAAATGTTTTTACCATTTCTTTTTCATGTTTCTTTATTTCTTTTTTAGTAAGCCTTAATGCTGCGCTAGAGACTTTACTTTCTTCGGAGTGAAAGAAGTAGGTGACCCTAATACCATCTTCATTTGTAAAAATGGCCATGTGGAGATCGGCTTTACTACTAAATTTATCTTTTAATAATTTTAAGGTCTCAGAAAAATCAGCCTGAGCCTTGGCATAATCTTCATGATTTTCTTTAAGGACTGCTTTCTCTTGCTTAATATTGTCTTTAAAGGAATTTATTTTTGCCTCAAGGGATAACATCCTTTTTAATTTATTGCGATAATCAATGATCTCTTTTTCTGTTGCAGAAGATTCGACTTTTGTGAGTTCGATCTTCTTGTTAAGAGATAAATGTTCGATTAATTCTTGATCAACATCACCTTGGTAACTAATTTTAAATACCGAGTCATCTTTAATGGGGGCATCTTTTTGAGCGCTCTCATAGCTCGTGGCCTCAAGGATAAGAATTAAGTATAGAGGTAAGCCAAAAAGAGGAACGAAGAAGTTTGTGAAAAGTGCCGATTTATCCCTCATGATTTGAAGGAATTCCTTTTTAAAAACTACTTTGATATTTCTGATCGAGATCATGCGGCCTCTTCTTTTAAGGCCTTGTAGAAGGCTTCCGTAATGTTCTTTGAATTAGATGATCTGATAAGCTCTCTATAGTCGGTTTCTTTGACAAGTTTTCCCTTTTCTATCATAAGGATTCGGTCACTCAGATACTCGACTTCGCTTAAAATATGAGTTGAAAAAATAATGGCCTTGCCTCTTTCTTTTTCTTCTTTTAGAAAATCCATTATGTTTTTTGAAATGATTAAATCTAGTGAAGCGGTAACCTCATCAAAAATTAAGATGTCGGGGTCATGGATAATCGATGCTGATATGAGGGAGCGTTGTTTTTGGCCACTTGAAAGTTCTGAATAGTGCTTTTCAAGTATTTCCGCCAACGAGAACCGATCAACGAGTTCCTCAATGCGATCCATCGTTCTCTTACGAGTAAAGCCCTTCAATTCCCCTAACAGTTGAAGGGTTTCTAAAACGGAGAAACTCTCATAGAGGGCCATGTCACAAGTAAGGTAACCAAGATTTGATTTGATTTCTTTGTAGTGGTCATTAAAGTTTTTTCCACCGAATTCAATGGTGCCAGATGTCGGAATAAGAATTCCTGCAATCATATTTAGAGTGGTGGATTTACCCGCTCCATTTGATCCAAGCAAAGCGGTAATCTTCCCATAGGGGATATCAAAAGAAATATCATCAACAGCAACATTGTCCTGAAATCTCTTATGCAAATTTTTAATTTTTATAGCTGACATTCTTACCTCTTTAGATAAGAGGCTTATCGGAAAAATGGCATTAATATTGAGGTCTTAGCGTATTATTTTACTCTCTTGAATGCCTAAGCTACTGGTTTTATTAGAGACTTTTTAGTTAAAAGTTTGTGACTTCATCCACCAGTTCAGGGTTCTCAATAAAGACATTTATATTATGTTGATAATTGGTGATCAATCTATGTCTTTCAAGTTCGTCACTATCAACTGGGTCTTGGTGATGCCACTTTCTTAATACGTCTTCCTGCATTCTATCGATCTGGTACTTATAGCGAATAGAAAAATAAAACATCGCTCTTGCCACATCACCCTTGTGTCTCGCTGGTGGTTCAAAGCAGATGGTGCCTGCTCTGTCTTTTCCCATCTTACTGCCGTCACCCTGCCACTTGATTGTCCTTACTTCACAGAAAGGAAAATTTGAACGAGTTGAGTTGATGCTACTTGTGGTTGGATAGAGGTGATGAAGGTCACTCTTGGCCGTGCCTCTTGCTCCAAGAGACTGAGGCCAAGTGTGCTCAATATTCATGATTTTGTGACTAGGGACTTTAGATAATTTTTTGCAGTTATTTCTTGAATAGACACAACAGACTTGACCTTGGTGGTTGTCTATTTTTTCGAAGATGGCCTTTTTAGCACGGTCATAGCCCATGGAATCATGGGAGGCCGAAACAATAGCGTTAAGTCTGGATTTTAGGTCTTCAAGGCTGAGGTTTGAGAGTTGATTGAGTTGATCACGAGACAAATTGGCATGGGACTTTGAAGTAAGACAAAAATTTAGAAGCAAGCATATCAGGGTAATCTGCAAGACTTTCACATGGGCTCCTATTTTATTTGTTAAGCGTTTTTATAGCGCTCTTTGGTAGAAATGGAAATGGTCGCTACTTCTCGTGAATTCAGCAACTTAGGGACTGTCAGCGTGATCTTTAAGCATTTGTAAATATTTACCCAATAAATGTTCCTTAATTTTTACTGTGATAATGTCCGCCCATGTTTAAACCACGGTTTCTTTTAGTTCTTATATTTTGGTGCTCTCTCGCTAATGGACAAGATTGTATCTCTCATCGGGTGATGATGGGCGCTGCTCCTGATAACAGTCTTGAGGGAATAGATATCGCAGTCTCTAAAGCCGTTGACGGAGTTGAGTTTGATATTCAATTCACAAAGGACGGGGTGCCTTTGTTGTATCATGATAGTCGGCTAGGTGAGGGGCTTTCAGGAGAGCTTTGCCCACGAGGACAAAAAATTAAAAAAGTTAATTTTAAAGAGATAGATCAATTTTGCTTTTTAGAAAATGGTGAAAACTTACCTCTACTTGGTGAAGCCCTTAGTCACTTGAGCTCATTTAAAGGCCATCTCTTTGTGGATTTAAAACAAATTCCTAGTGAACAATTTTTTAAAGTAATGGAGAAGAGCGGGCTCATTAATTATCCTAAGCTTCGCTTCTTATCTTTTAAGAAACGTGCTTTAAGGCCTCTTAAAAAACGCTGGCCTTTTACTAAGGGAATTCTTTTGAGTCGCTTTATTCCACGAGGACTTTTTTATAATGGCGTCGCTCTTAATAAACGCTTGAGCTTAGTAACACCACTTTTTGGCTTCCTGGGCAAAGAGACTGGCCTTTGGACTATGAATAGTGAGGAACAAATTGGAAAGGCCCGTAAGAAAGGGGTCGATTTTATCATCACCGATGAATATGAATTATGTGAGCTTAAAACCCTTTAATTAGAACCTGCATCTAACGACCGCGCGAGCATTCACAAGAGGGTCGACATAGGGGTTATTGGCATAGACCACGCCGCGAATGCATTGTCCTGAATATACATAACCATTTTGAAAACCATCAAACCAATAAGATGCATTTGTCACACCTTGAACCTGCATTTCACAATAGAGAGGCTGATAAGTATTATTACAAGCTTCACATACGGCATTTGTGCCACCATTTAACCAACAGTTTGCCTGAACATTGAACCAAGCAAAGCTATTTAAGCTATAAACGAATGACAAAATAATTAAAAGTGATCTCATGACTGTCTCCCTAAATAAGAACTCAAGGAAGGGGGTATATTGAATGATCTATTTCGTCAATAAGCTAAACCTTTTACAAGAAACTTATCTTTTTTTCCTTATGACCTTCATGCTAGTCTTTGGTCATGAAAAAAACTAACTCCTGTGTCTTAATAACCATTCTACTGTGTTTTACCTCCGTTACCTTAAAGGCAGAAGCTAATTACCTCGACGCTTTTTCACCGAAGAATCAAGAGCTCATTAAGGCTCACATGAGTGACAATTATTATCGAGGGAAAAATAAGACAAAAAATTACTATAGTAAGTTTTCTTTTTCCTCGGACAATATTTCTCACCCACTGGTTATTATTACAGGCTTAGAAGATCCAGCACCCTTTTGGTATGAAACGGCTTTGAAGGCAAAGGAGAGTGGTTTTAAAGAAGTCTATATTGTTGATCTTAGGGGGCAAGGCCAATCTGAGCGGGTTTGGCCAGGAGAGAAAAAGCTTATCTATGTTGAGAGCTTTGATGATTATGTGGTTGATGTCGTTTTGTTTTTTAACCATGCACTTACAGATGGTGTCAGACCCTTTATCATTAGCCACTCCACAGGCTCGGTTGTGATTACTCAAGCTCTTAGTCAATTGAGGCCAGAGCATAAACCTTTAAAAATGAGCTTTTGGACGCCACTTTTTAGACTTAAGGTAAATCCAATCTTAGAAAATAGGATCATTGGTTTTCTTCTTCGTTTTTTTGATCGTTTAGCCAGGGCGATTAATTATCCTATCGTCGTCAAACGATATAAGAGTATGGATTTTAACCACAATAAATTAACGAGTAGTCCTGAAAAGCATAAGAACTCTGAGTTTATGCGTTTTGAGGCAGGTCTTGGAAGCTATGGCGTGACCCTGCGCTGGGTGCTTGAGGCGATTGAGGCGACCAAGTCCTTTAGGACATTCTTAGGTTATTCCTTGCAGACGGAAACTCTCATTTTAAAGGCCGAAAAGGAAGAGGTTGTAGATGATCGTTATCAGACTACCAATAAGTCTTTGAAGGTGGTGAGTATTCCCGGGGCAAAGCATGCCCTTAATATGGAGACGGATCAGATACTCAATTTAGCAAATGATCTAACTTTCAAATACTTTTCAAATGACCTGAAATAACTTTCGATACTGACTGATACTGCTCTTTTCTAAGACAAAAGTCGTGACCAATATCCTCGCAGCGGTGATAGGTAGAATTTTTTGGTAAAAAATTGATTGTTTCTTCAGGAACCCAATAATCATTAGGTGCAAAAACAAAGAAGGTCTTATCCGGGTCCATCTCTTGCACTCTTTCTTTAATATTAAGTTCCTCAAAATCAGGGAAATAATTAGAAACGAGAGAGAAGAAGTTTTTTATATAGTGAGGCTTTCTAATCTCTCTTGGAATGTGCTCATTAAATGGCGTGTCTCCAAGCCAATTATTAAAAACAATATGCGAGACCTTATGAATTTTAAGACCAGAGTAGGTAATACCCTTCATTCCCATTCTTGTAATGGGATTTTGAAACATCTTTAGATATCTCGAATTATTTGGACTTGGTCCCAAAAAGGGACAAACGATGATGAACCTATCAATCTTTGGAGAGAGGTCGCGGTAAAGACTAATCGTGACGGCGCTCCCAAGAGAGTGGCCAATGAGAAAAACTTGTTGTGGTTGATGTTCTTCGATCAATTTATTGATCGTTCTTTTATGATCGGCAATGACATCTTGGACGCGAACATTTTTTAGTTTGTCAGTCCTTTGGTTGCACTGGCCTAGATGCGGAAGAACCTTAGAGACCACTTCGCCTGACAGACTCAAATCTTCAACGACTTGGTTAAGGAAGGGATCATAGATTCCTGGGATACTTGGATTTCCTGGAATGAGAAGAATGAGAGAATTCATAGGCCAACCCTGTGTCTATTAAAATTATGGATTCTTAAGGTAACACCATTAATATTTTAAAACTAGCTTTTGACTTACAGTGTCGAATTGTTGAGCAATGGTAAAAGCCTACCTGGCATTTTACATGCAGATACCTGATTGAAATCAATGGCAATGTCCAAGATATTTATTTAACTCATCCCTTCATTGTTTTAAGTTATCCCTTTATAGTATCTGTTTATTGGAATTAGGATTCTTAAAGATTAATATGTCTTAATTAAAAAAATAACTTTAGTGAGGAGAATTATGTTGAAAACTAAATTATCCCTAGTCGCTATGCTGACCTTTGCACTCATTCAGGTCGGATGTGCCACTAGTAAAGATGCAGGCTCAAAGGAGTTTGCAAAAGGTAAAGCAAAGCCGATGACTTTTTGGTGGCCAGAAAGACTTGATCTCATGCCGCTTCGTCAGCATGCAGCTGAGTCAAGCCCCATGAGTAAGAAGTTTAACTACGCTAAAGAATTTAAGAAAGTTAACTTAAAAGTTTTAAAAGAAGACATCAAAAAAACATTAACGGATTCTCAAGATTGGTGGCCAGCAGATTACGGTCACTATGGACCATTCTTTATCAGAATGGCATGGCACAGTTCAGGTACCTACAGAGTATCTGATGGCCGTGGAGGTGCTGGTGGTGGACAACAGCGCTTTGAACCACTTAATAGCTGGCCTGATAACGGTAACCTAGACAAGGCCCGTCGACTGCTATGGCCCATTAAGAAGAAGTACGGAAAAAGTGTTTCATGGGCAGATATCATGGTTCTCGCCGGAAACGTGGCGATGGAATCAATGGGCTTTAAGACATTAGGTTTCGCTGGAGGCCGAGTAGATGATTGGGAAGCCGATCTTGTTTACTGGGGTCCAGAGCAAAAAATGATGGAAGACAAGCGCTACCATGGAGAGCGAAAGCTTGAGAAGCCTCTTGCTGCGGTTCAAATGGGACTTATCTACGTAAATCCTGAGGGACCTAATGGAAAACCAGACCCATTGCTAGCTGCAAAAGATATTCGTGAGACATTCGGTCGTATGGCCATGGATGACGAAGAGACTGTGGCCTTGATTGCAGGCGGACATACTTTTGGTAAGGCCCATGGTGCCCATAAGCCAGAAGAGTGTGTTGGAGCAGAACCAGCGGCAGCAGCTCTTGAAGAGCAAGGTCTTGGTTGGAAGAATAAATGTGGCAAAGGAAAAGGCGTTGACACCGTTACTTCTGGACTTGAAGGCGCTTGGTCAGCTGCTCCTACTGCATGGTCTATGCAATACTTAGAAAACCTATTTAACTTCACATGGGTTATGACTAAAAGTCCTGCCGGAGCTACTCAATGGATTCCTGAAGACACAAGTGAAAGTGTCACTCAAATGGTTCCAGATGCTCACGACAAGTCAAAAAGACATGCTCCAATTATGTTTACAACTGACTTATCTCTTAAGTTTGATCCAAGTTACCGTGAAATTTCAAAGCGTTTTCTTGAAAACCCAGAGCTTTTTGAGAAGGCCTTCGCAAGAGCTTGGTTTAAACTAACTCACAGAGATATGGGACCTCGTGCTCGCTACGTTGGTTCAGAAATTCCTAAAGAAGTTCTTCTTTGGCAAGATCCTGTGCCTGCCGCTAAGTATAGACTTATTAGTTTTGGAGACGCCGCAAGCCTTAAAAAGAAAATTTTAAGTTCAGGTCTTACGACTTCAGAACTTATCAGAACAGCTTGGGCATCAGCTTCATCTTTTCGTGCAACTGATATGCGTGGTGGTGCAAACGGCGCCCGTATTCGTCTAGCTCCTCAAAAGGATTGGTCAGTAAATAATCCAGTTGAACTAAATAAGGTTCTTGGAAAACTAGAGAAGATTCAAACTGACTTTAATAAGTCACTCACAGGTGGGAAGGGTGTTTCTCTTGCTGATGTAATTGTCCTTGGTGGGGCAGCAGCTGTTGAGAGTGCTGCTCAGAAGTTTGGTGTAAGAGTTAAAGTTCCTTTTAAAGCGGGGAGAACAGATGCTTCTCAAAAACAAACTGTCGTAGAGTCTTTTGCTCACCTAGAGCCAAAAGCTGATGGATTCCGTAACTACTACACGGATGGGACTTATATGTCTCCAGCTGAGATGCTTGTTGATAGAGCGAATATGTTGTCCTTAACAGTGCCTGAAATGACGGTTCTCGTGGGTGGTATGCGTGCTCTTGACGCTAACACTGGCTCAGCTAAGCATGGCGTTTTTACCAATAGACCAGGAACTCTTAGTAATGACTTCTTTGTAAACCTTCTTGATATGTCCACAAAATGGACTAAGTCAGCTTCAAATAACGGAGTTTATGAAGGACTTGACCGTAAGTCAGGAAAGTTAAAGTGGACGGCAACTCCAGTTGACCTAATCTTTGGCTCTCACTCAGAGTTGCGCGCAATCGCAGAGGTTTATGCCGCTGATGATAGCAAACGTAAGTTTGTAGAAGACTTCGTTGCAGCATGGACAAAGGTCATGAGACTTGATCGATTTGATCTTAAATAATTAAAAGAATTGTCATGCGTTTTGAGGCCGGTCTTTGACCGGCCTTTTTTTATATTTTACGATAGAGGTTTTGTTGCTGGGGAGACCATTTCATTCTTGATTGGGCGAAGAATATTGTACTTTGCCAATATTTGACCACCTCTCATGGTGATATCACTTAAGAAGGCCTTCTCATATTTTACATCCAAGACATAGGCCTTAAGGTTTACTTTGATAACAAAGGTGTTGGAGAGAGAAATTTCTTCAAATGTAATGACCACAGGTTTTTCTAGAAAAACAAAACGGCTGGTAATAAGGACTTCATGTAAGAGATCCTTTACTTCTTTAAGGTCCTGAAAAATACTGACATAAAAATGAGTGACAACCATCATATCAAGGGCTCCGCTATTTCCACTGGCCACAACATCGGTTAAAAACTTTGAGTTTGGAATAGTCACTAAATTATCATCTAAGGTCATTAATCTAACAGAGCGCAAGCCAATATTTTTAATCTCACCGTATTGATCTCCAAAGCTTACTCGGTCACCAACTTGAAAAGGTCTATCAAAGAGTAAAATAAAGCCCGCTATCATTGAACCGACGAGATCTTTTAGGGCAAAACCGATGGCGACTGCGGCCGAGCCACCAACACCCACAAGGAGTTCTTTTGAAGGTTGGAAGACAAAGTAAAAGGTTCCAAGGACGCCAAAGAGATAAGTGACGAAAGAGAAAATGGTCGTTACTTGTAAAATTTGGAGTCTTTTACCAGAGAGTTTCTCTTGTAATTTTTCTGACCATAAATTGACGATTTTTACGGAGATTAAAATGAGTGTAACGAGAAAAATAAAAAGTAGGATTTTATCAATTCTTAAAAAATCAAAAATAAGAACGGTGATATCTTTATTAGCTTCCATAGATAAAGTTCTTTTGTTTCAGGGTTCTTAAAAGTGCGTACTGAGTTGATATATCGACCATGAAACGGCCGCGGTCATCTCTAAAGAGAAAGCCTTTCTCTTCGGCAAGCTTTATGGCATTTCGTACAATTCCTGCTGAGAGGTTTGTTGTCTGTTCAATTTCCGAAGTGGATAAATTCTCATGCTTGATAACATGAGCAATAACAAACATGAGCTCATCGTCTAACTTGTCAAAATTATCAAAAAGCGTCTCTTTTGGAATATTAACGTTAAAGGTATTAAGATTCTTTCTCGAAAGGGCAGAAATCCACAGATAGAGTGCTGCTCTTGGGTTTCCTCTGGAAAGCTCCCAAAGAAGTTTAAAAAACTTGGATTCAATAGAAGCATATTTATCAATTTCATCTTGAGAGCGAGTGGCATTAATAAGAAGATCATAAGACAAACGAAAGTTCGTTTTTTCATGGCGCTTCATGATAAGTTCTTTGATTTTTAAATCACTCCAACCACTAATAGGAAAAACATTCCTAAAATATTGTACGCCGCCAAAGGCCCTATAGAGGTAAAGCCAACTATACTTATTAAAAGACATGACCCAGAAAATATTCTGTGTGTTTAGGTTGATAAGTTTTGTTAATGCATAATAGGCGTCAAAACCACCAGTGTAGGAGAGAAAAACATTTTGAGTCTCATCAATTACGATAATCGTTTTCTTCGTAAGGGACTGGTCTATTTTAAGAAGGTCAAACTTCTCCTCTTGATTATTAAAAATCTCACCTAAAAAACGGATTAGTTTTTCGTTATTAAGTGTTTTGGCAGGCATTTTGACGTACTTAACATCAACGTCATTTTCTTCGAGAACTTTCGCGGTAACATGCTTTAGGAGGGTTGTTTTACCAATCCCTTTATCTCCATAGACGACAAGGGAGTGTTCATCTGATTTCTCTTCAAGCCATTCTTTAACTTCTATTTCGATTTTTTCTTCTATGCCTTGAGTAGAGTAAACATATTCGTCTTTCTCATCAAGTGAGCTAAGGGAGAATTGATCTTTGTAGTTACTTGGGATCTTATCATCAGAGCCATCTTGCGCTTCAACCTTTTCAATTTGCTTCTTAAAAAGATTTGCCGAAATCTTTTTTGAGATCTCAAAATTCTCCGTATAACTTATAAACAGATCAAAAAGAGAAAGAACAAGTATGGTTGCCAATAAAAAGATGGCCTTTACCTTTTGAGGGAAGAATCCAAGAATCCCAAAGATTTTCTCTACGATAACGCCAGAGAACTTCTTTTCCATATATCGAGTGAATTCATTTTCCCACAAAGAGGACTCTCTGATCAGTTGATACAGGGAGTAAAACATGACAATGAAGTAGATAACCCTAAAGATATAAACCTTGCCGATGGTAACTTCTACGAAAAGAATAGTGTAGCTATAAAAGAGATAGATATTGGCAAAGCGCTGAGAGGTCTCCATGGCCTTCTTTTTAAAGGCCAAGAAACTTCCTACATCTAAGCGGGAAATAGAACCAAGAAATACTGTGACCAATGACCTGATGAGATGACTTATGAGGTAATATTCTAAACCCTTTATGAGATAAATATAACTTGAAGTATTGAAGGCCTCTACAATAATGAAAAGAAGAATTAGCCATAAAAAAGAGACGAAATCGTCTTTGATCTTATTCCATAGAGAAAACAAATGCTTTCTAATATGAGAACCTCTGTTCTTTAGAAGAATTGAGTGGAGAGAATTATCTACTTTCTTTGTAAGGCTTTTGAAAAAAATCTTTAATCCATAAATAAAACCAAGAATAAGGAAGAAGAAGATGAGTCTTCCAATGAGATAAACATAGCCTTCTTTACCTTTGAGAAGCTTTTCACGCACAAAGAGATACTTTGAAAAGATGTAGCTCAAAATACGATAAGGAGAGGCAAGGACTTCGTTTCGGATAGTTTTTATGGTTTTAATCTTAAAAAATGTTTTAAAGAAATAGGGTAAACCTAACTGAGAAAAAATTGAGGATCTTAGGCTATTAGACGTAAGGACAAGTTGGTTGAGAAGGCTTAGCTCTTGGCTTTTCTTATCCGTGTATTCTTTCTTAATTTCATTTTCAAGTTTTAAGAGTTCAAGGCGTTTTTGATTGAAGTCGATGGATAGAGGTGTCCCTCGCTCAATAGACATGGGCGCTGGGATTTGGGGAACTTTTATGCCTTTTAAATAATTAAAGAGGTCATAGTAGTTCTCCTTCGCTAGGACAAACCAAAGGGATTCGACATCATTAAATCGTTGAATTTTTTCTTCATAGCTCTCGCCTTTCTTTTGTACAGAGATCTGGGAGAGTCTTTGATTTAGACCTTCGAAGTAATTAATTTTCTTTTGAAGGTTCTGATTGGCCTCTAACCTGAGATTTAAAAGAAGAATCTTTATTTTGGTGAGTTCATTGTCGTAAGTAATGTGCTCTTTCTTTTCACTGTCATTAGCAATCGTTGCTTCGTTGGTTTTCTTTAGAAGGTTTGTTTCTAGTCTAGATTTTATTTGCTCTGTGGTTTGATTTTCCTTATTGATCTCATCTTTTAAACGGGGCAACTCATCTTTTGTTATTTTGCCAATTCTTAAGGTGTCCTCTAGTTCAAAGTTTTTTTTAAGTAAGGCGATTTTTATTTGATTGAGCTTTAAGCTCTGCTCTTCGAGAACCGTCTTTTCTTTTTCGAGCTTCAGCTCTTTTAGGCATTCGTAAAGTGCCTGGACTCCAATTGTGAGGCCCAGTTTCTCTTTAGCTTCAACTTCCAGTCGCCCAATTAGTTCATTAGTTTTAGAAAGTTCAAAGTTAGGACCAAAGACACTTATGGGAGAGAAGTTTTCGCCATTTAAAGTACCTTCTAAATAATTTTCAATATTTTGAGTTTGTGAAGTAATGCTCTTTTGGGCTTCTTTAAAGTCAGCCTTTACCTTTTTAATCTCACAAGAGACAGCATTATCTAATATAAGAGGGGAAAGGCAGATAAGGAGGGCAATCATTTTTAGTATTTTCATAGCCCATATTGTTCCAGTTTAAATACACGACGAAAAGCTTTCCCATACATATTCAGAGTTTTCTAATAAACCTTTTTGCTGTGCCGTGTCTTTGCCTGTTTTCATTTGCTTCGATATAGTGTGTCCTTTGTAAAATCTAGGATTTATCATGAAAAAAGTTATGGGCTGGAGGGAGATGATTGTCTTCCCAGAACTCACAAATATTCCTATTAAGGCCAAAATTGATACCGGAGCTCGTACGACGGCACTCCATGCATATGATATAGAGGTTGTTAAAGAAAGAAGGAAAATGTGGGTTTACTTTGATATTCATCCTTTGCAAAAAAGCCAAAAGAAATCAGTAAGAGTCAAAGCTCCTTTCTTGGAATATCGAAAGATTAAAAGTTCTGTTGGCCATGAAACTTTGCGCCCTGTAATTGAAACTTACATTGATATCGGTGGCGATAGTTTTCTCACTGAAGTTACTCTCGTTAATAGGGACTTAATGGGTTTTCGTTTGCTAGTTGGTAGACAGACGATTAAAAATAAATTTTTGGTCGATGTCGGGCATAGTTTTTTGACTCGTCCAAAAATGGCTAAGGTTAAAAAGGCTTAGGTATGAAACTCTGTATTCTCTCTCGGGGACCAAAACTATATTCAACAATGAGAATCGTTGAAGAGGCCAAGCTTGCTGGTCATGAAGTTGAAATTGTTGACCCACTAAAGTGTTGGGTGAATATTGCGACGAAAAAGCCAAGAGTTCATTATAAAGACTTAATTCTCGATGACTTCGATGCCATTATTCCCCGTATAGGTAGTTCTGTGACTTTTTATGGCACAGCAATTTTAAGACAATTTGAAATGATGGGCGTCTTCGCTGCGAACACATCCGTTGCTATCTCACGCTCACGGGATAAATTGAGAAGTTTACAAATACTGTCTAAAAAAGGTTTAGGCATGCCTGTCACAGGGTTTGCTCACTCGACAAAAATGACAGGTAACCTGATTGATGCCGTTGGAGGAGCTCCTTGTGTCATTAAAATGTTAGAAGGGACTCAAGGTAAGGGAGTTGTTCTTGCCGATAACGAAAAAGCTGCAGAGAGTGTGATTGATCTTTTAAGAGGCTTAAATGCTCACTTTCTTGTGCAAGAGTTTGTTGCAGAAGCAAAAGGCGCTGACATTCGCTGCTTTGTTGTAGGAGATAA
Source organism: Bacteriovoracaceae bacterium (assembly GCA_021737405.1). Classification (GTDB taxonomy): domain Bacteria; phylum Bdellovibrionota; class Bacteriovoracia; order Bacteriovoracales; family Bacteriovoracaceae. The sequence goes on along the minus strand of JAIPEG010000008.1, from coordinate 14,654 downwards.
GGTGATCTCTTCAATGAAAAGACAAGGCAAAGAAGGAGAGTTTCGCTCAAACCTTCATCAGGGCGGAACGGCCGAAAAAGTAAAGATTACTAAAGAAGAGCGCAGGACCGCAGTCGAAGCGGCCAAGGCCATGGGGCTTAATATTGCAGGTGTCGATATTCTTCGCTCCAATCATGGTCCTTCAATAATGGAAGTTAATTCATCACCAGGCCTTGAGGGAATTGAAAAACACACAGGTATAAATGTTGCCAAGAGAATTATTGAGTTTGTGGATAAGGCCGTTAAAGAAAAAAGAAGTAACCGAACGAGAGGAGAGGGGTGAATAAGCGCAATCCTTTTAAGATAAATGGTCAGCTCATTCAGGCTGGAACTCGTGAGATTATAGAGATTCATGTCGCTGGTTTATATGACTTTACCCAAGTGAGCATTCCCCTTGAAGTGATTCATGGCAAAGAGGATGGTCCAACGGTTTTTATCAGTGCGGCCATTCACGGTGATGAAATTAATGGTGTGGAAATCATTAAGAGAATGAGGCTTCATAAATCGTTAAAAAATATAAAAGGGACGTTAATTCTTGCTCCCATCGTTAATGTCTTTGGTTTTAACTCAAAGTCTCGTTACCTGCCTGATCGAAGAGATCTTAATCGAAGTTTCCCAGGAAGTGAGGGAGGCTCATTGGCCGCAAGAGTGGCCAATATTTTTATGAAAGAGGTTGTAAAAAAGTCTCGATATGGGATTGATCTGCATACTGGGGCCATTAATCGCAATAATTTTCCCCAACTTCGCGCTGACATAAAAGATGAAGAAACAAAGAGTCTAGTAATGGCCTTTGGTGCTCCTGTTGCTGTGAACTCTCGCTTGCGAGATGGAAGTCTTAGGGAAGCTTCTCGAAAGGAAGGCGTAAAGATGCTTCTCTATGAAGCAGGGGAAGCCTTACGCTTTGATGAATTGGCGATAAAAATTGGTGTCAGGGGTTGCATGAATGTCCTTGAGAAAATTGGTGTTATAAAGCCTCGTAAAAAAGTGATTAAGAAGACAGGAAAAGAGCAAAAGGTCTTCTTTGTTGAGGGCTCACACTGGGTACGTGCTCCTTTAAGTGGTTCCTACCGTAGCTTAAGAAAACTAGGGGAAATCATTCATGCAGGGGAGAAGCTAGCAACCATTTCAGATCCCTTTGGCCGCTATGCCAATGATGTGATTGTTAAGAATGAAGGTCTTATTATCGGCATGAGTTCTTTGCCACTTGTAAATCAAGGGGATGCCATGTTTCACATCGCTTACTTTCAAGACTTTGAAGAGTTAAGTGATGTCTTCGATCAAGACTACGATTTACCCGATGAGGAAGCGGTAAAACCTCAGGAATAGTTCGTTATTATTTTTGGGCAAAGACGGGCTTGGTGGATTGAGTTTTCGTAACCACTAACAAGACAGCTTCTTCAGTTGAGCGGTTTTCAATAGTGTGGAGCTGATGACTGCCTTTATCAAACCTTACAAAATCACCCTTTCTTATTTGAACAATTTCTTGGCCATTAATGGCAAAGACAGTGCCTTCTAGGACATAAATGCATTCATCGGTATCGCTATGGGCGTGCGGAGCTGAGATTCTTCTTGTTGAGGGGAGTCTCTCTAGATGTATAAAGAAATCTCTATCTCTTTCTAAAATAGTTGAGAAGGAATACTTTTCACCCGTTTCTTTTGAGATAAGTTCTTGAAATTGTAGTCCTACACCTCTCGTTATTTTCATGCTGACAGATTAATAGAAAGCTTTTAGGAAGAAAAGTTAAAAGAGGAGGGGGGACATGCCAGTCCCCCCCATTCATTTTGGGAAAATCTGATTCGTGGTGTGAGACCTACTCATCAGAAGAAGAAGTATCACCTGTAACTTCTTCTGTGACTTCTTCACTTGGTACGACTGTACTTGTGTCTTCAATTGAGATTTCTTCATCGTCTTCAGCGAAAACGTTAGAGGATCCAATTGGCCCGACCATTAGGAGGGATAAGAAAAGCATGAAAAAGGGAATTGTTTTTAAAGTTTGTTTCATTTTAGGCCTCACTATTATTAGTTCATATTCTGTATTTCCCTTACAGACATCAGCTATTATCGATCCAATTAAAGATTTAAAAAAATCGTTTTATTTGCTAAAATAGTTAGGAAAAAACTAATCATTGGATTTTATGGAAAAATACCGTTGGGATAGAGTCAACTTTAGTCACCTCTTCTACTTCTACGTGACAGCTATGGAGGGGAGTATAAAGGGGACGGCCGAAAGACTCCATGTCTCTCAACCTACTGTAAGTGATCAAATTAGGCTCTTAGAAGACTTTTTTCAATGTGAGTTATTTGAGAGAAGAAACCGTGCGCTCTTTCTCACCGAAGAAGGGAGACTGGCCCTTGAGTATGCCCAGCGACTCTTTGATATTTCGCGAGAGATGACCAGAAGGGTAAGGCATAAGGAGCGATTACCTAAAGCAAGCCTTGATATTGGGCTTACTCCCTACATGTCTCAGTATTTTCTCTATGAAACCATTTTACCAATTTTTGAAATGAAAGATGTCCAGGTCAACATCATTGAGCAAGAAAGACATATTTTATTGGCGGAACTTGAAGAAGAAAATATTGATTTAGTTTTTATGATAAATAATGATGGGTTAAATTCTAATACTTTTAGTCAGGAGTTAGGGGCCAATCGAACCTATGCTTTGGCCCACAATAAATTTAAAAAGTTTAAAAATGGTTTTCCTCATTCATTGAGCGAGGTACCCTATTTTGGTCATAGTCAAAGCTCCTTTTTAAAATATGACATTGATTTGTTCTTTGGGCAAAATGGTATCGTGCCAAGATTGGTTGGAGAAGGTGATGACCTGGATCTTTTTGAGCTGGTAACGGCACAAGGGGTGGCGTTTACGATTGTTTCGGAAGTAGGAAAAAATAGGATCTGCCGAAATAAATCTGTTATGGTTTTGGGAGAACTTGAGGCACTGAAGACTTCGGTATGGGGTGTCGCAAAGAATGATCCTAATGCACCAGGTTTTAAGGCCCTTTCGCAAATAATAAGAGGTAAAAATGAAAAAAAATATTGAACTCATTCAACCAGGTGACTTTGAGCCTGAAAACCACTTCTATCCGAAGGCCTTAAACTCACAACTTCATGCGATGGTCGGACATTTTTTTAACTTAGATCATGAACGCATCATCAAGCGTTATGGGCATCTCAATCCACAAGTTGATTTAAAAAGTCTTAAGGCCCTTATGACTTACCCTTGTAAGCACTTCTTTTGGGGAGGAGCAGACCTTTTCTATGTGACCACGGAAAATGGTAATAGGAAAATGGTTGTTCTAGAGACAAATTCTTGTCCTTCTGGTCAAAAATCAATGCCTCCAAGAACTGATTCTGATGAACATAGGGGATATCGCTTCTTAATCGAAAATTCATTCTTGCCTTTATTAAAAAAGAAAAGGCTTCCTAAGGGAGCATTAGCAGTAATTTATGATAAGAATTACATGGAGACATCAGGCTATGCTTCTACGATTGCAGATCTGACAGGAGAGCCCGTTTATCTCGTGCCTTTTTACAATGGAGAGAATTCACAAGCTTATTTTAATAATGGTGTCCTCACGTTAAAAACGAAAGAGGGAGAAGTGCCTATTCGAGCAGCCTATCGTTATGTCACTCAAAAGCCTTGGAATAGAATACCTCCAACAACAAAGACATTTATTTATAATTCGACTCTAGTTTGTCTTGCAGGAGGTAGAAATAAACTCCTCGCAAATAAGGCGTATGACATCTTTAATTCTGAACTAGCTGATAGTGGCTTAGAAATTTGTATGCCTGAAACAATAAAAGATGTGAGTAAGGTAGAGGTTCCACTATGGATTCAGCGTTTTGGTGGAAAGGCCGTTGTTAAGAATCCTTATTCAAATGCTGGGCAAGGAGTGTATACCATTACGAGTGAGGAAGAGCTCGAAGCTTTTATGAAGGATGATTATCCTTATGATCAGTTTATTGTTCAAAGTTTAATTGGACACTATGAGTGGAGTTCTAGCTCTCAACATGGGCGTTACTTTCATATCGGAACTATTCCCAATAAAAAAGGAAATATCTATATAGCTGATCTTCGTGTGATGGTTTACTCGACTCCTGAAGGTTTCTTTCCTTGTGCTGTCTATGCTAGGAAAGCAAAGAAACCACTCACATCTACTCTGCCGGAGAGTAGTTGGGAAGTGCTTGGCACCAACCTGTCGGTTAAGGTGGGCGAGAATAAGTGGGACTCAGATACTAGTAGATTGATGTTAATGGATCGAAAAGACTTTAATAGCCTTGGCGTGGGAACAGATGATCTAATAGAGGCGTACATTCAAACAATTCTTTCAATTATTGCCATTGATAAAATGGCGCAAAACCTTCTGAGTACTAAAGGAAGTTTTAGGGAGAAGTTATTTCGATCCCTTGATAATGATGAAACTCTTGTTAATGAAATTATGATTTAGGTGAAAAAATGCAAATTTTAAAAATTAAGGCAAAAGAGGATTTAAAACTCTCTGCTCTCAAAAGAGGAGAAATCCATCGTGTTCAAGTTCTAGTCTCCGATAATGCGATGGGAGTTCCGTGGCGTGTACCTTTAATCATTGTTAAGGGAATGGAAAATGGTCCGGTGCTAGGGATAACGGCCGCTTTACATGGTAATGAATTAAATGGGATTTCAACTATCTTTAAACTTATTAAAGAAGTTAATCCACTAAAGCTTAAGGGAACCTTAGTGTTGGTCCCGATTAGTAATGTGCCAGGATATTTAGAAAATAAGAGATATTTTTCTGACAACGTTGACCTCAATAGGATTATGCCCGGAAAACCAATCGGAAAGACTTCAGAAATTTATGCCCATCATTTTGTAAGTAAAATTGTCTCAAAATTTAACTATCTTTTAGACCTCCATACGGCCAGTCACGGAAGAGTAAATAGTCTCTATATTAGAGCGGACCTAGAAAACGAAGAAACAAGAAACTTGGCCTATCTTCAAAATCCTCAGATCATTGTTCAAAAGTATGATGAAGAGGGGACTCTAAGGTCTTGGGCCAATGATAATAATATTCCTGCTATTACGATTGAAATTGGTAATTCAAATGCTTTTCAACACACTCTCATTGATGAAACTCTTGAGGGAATTCTTAATACGATGAAGTACCTAAAGATGATTCGTGGTAAGCCCGTAAATATGGTGGATGATGCCGTAGTTTGTGATAATTCCTATTGGATCTACTCCCAAAGAGGAGGCATTATCGATGTTTTCCCAAATCTTGCAGATGTTATAACAGAAGGTCAGGTCATTGCGAAAGTTTATGATGTTTTTGGCCAAGTAAAAGAAGAAATTAAGGCCAATATGTCAGGTGTGGTTATTGGGAAAAATGTAAGCCCTAATTGCGAAGCGGGCAACCGCGTTCTTCATTTAGGAGTAAGCGTTATGTGTCCCAAACCTGGTCATATACCCGGAAATAACTAGGAATTCTTTTGAAAAATAGATGGGGTTCTTTCATAAAGATAATTATCCTTATTCTTCTTTTGCTAGGGGTTATAGGTCTACGTCATCTTTACCAGGTGGACTCAGAGAATTTAGAAAAGGCCCGTTTAGTTCTAAAAGATATTGTAAGCGAATGCACAAGGGATGGTCTTTACCCTGAAAAAGAGACCTTTCAAGGGATTTTAAAAAGTAGGGGAATTCAAAATACGAATGAGTGGTATCTTTACACAAGTCCAGGTAGACAGACTTCTCGTTTGCAATATCCGATGAGCCTTCCCATTCTATGGGCACCTGGAAAAGCAAAGATATCAGAATTCATTCCAACAATTTATGCCTTTATTGTGGTTAATCCATGTGAGAAAGTGATCTCTCCAAAATAATGGATAGACCTCTTCAAAAAAACTTATCGATGATTTACACATTCTGCTTTTTTAGAATGTTCTTAGTCCTTATCCCTGTAATGATTCCTTTCTTCTTAGACCTTGGTCTTTCGATGGAAAAGGTTTTTCTTTTACAGGCCTCTTTTGGTCTTGTCGTCGCTTTAACTGAAGTTCCCTCTGGCTACCTTTGTGATCATATTGGCAGAAGAAAGACGTTAATGATCGGCTCATTTCTCTCTGGTCTTGGATTTACTTGGCTTATTTTTGCGCAAACATTTTGGGACCTACTTTTCTTTGAGGTCTTTATTGCGATTGGTATGAGCTTTGTTTCGGGAGCAGACTTTTCCCTTCTCTATGATTCTTTTCCTGATAGTCCACATTCAGTAAGGATAAAGGCGAACTCAGTGGCGCAGATCTTTTATGCAAAGGGAGTCGCTGAAGCCGTTGGTAGCTTAATCGGAGGCTTTCTTGTTCTCTATTCTTTTCGGCATGTGTTATGGGCACAAGCAATTGCTGGTTGGGTGCCTTTTATCATTACCTTCTTTCTTGTAGAGCCTAGCAGAGAGAGACCTTCAAAAAATCATAAAGAGAACTTTTTACTTATATGGTCCTTATTATTTAAGGAAAAACCTGTTGTTAAGATTCTTTTCATTAACCTCGTTATCTGGAGTCTTTCCTCCTTTATTGCGGTTTGGATTTTCCAAAAGTATTGGTTAGATGAAAATATTCCCCTTTATTCTTTTGGCCTTATTTGGGCGGGCTACAATTTGACGGTAGCATTTTCGGGTAAGTTTGTTGTGAGACTTGTTAGAAAATATGGAAGCACGCCAATCCTGATATCGTTAGGCCTTTTGCCAATTCTAGCCTACTTTAGTCTCAGTCTCGTTGGTGGCTGGTTAGGGGTGGCCTTTGGTCTTCTTTTTCAATTCAGCCGCGCTTTGACTCAAGTCTATTTAAAGAATGCTCTTAATGGCCATGTCGAAGCGACCTTTAGGGCCACAGTAAATTCCTTAGTCAGTTTATTTTTTCGCTTAGGCTTTTTTGTGATCGGTCCTATCGTTGGAAGATTGATCGACACCAAGGGATTGTCTGTAACCTTTCAGGTGCTTGGGGTGGGTTTTGTATTGGCCTTTGTCTTTTTACTTTTACCCCTTCAAAGAATTTTAAGGAAAGAGGAAGTAGTTTCTATTTAATCTTACAAGAAAAGAGCTGACACCAAAGTTTTGTAAAAGTAGCTTGTTTCTTTTCTTTGGCAGAAGAGGGTTCTCGATCACCTTTTTCTTCGGTTATGACTTCTCCTACTTCTTCTAGCATTAAGTCTTCTTCTCCGCCAAGCTCTACAACTTCACCACCATCAGGTAGGGGAGCATCTGGATTTACTTTTTCGTTTTCTCCATAAATATACTCTTGTACGGAAGTGGGAAGTCCATCGAAATAAAAATATCCAACAGTAGGGACACCAATGACTACGAGTGCGGCAATTCTTCCAACAAAGCTTCGAGGATTAGCTGGTGAAAGGTCTCCACGGGCCTTCGCTTTTTCTGCCGCTGATGTCATCCTGTTATGAAAATCACCGTCATTTTTCTTTGCCACCTCTAACATAGCTGCCCATCTCTTTTCTGCTAGGGGATCAACTCTACGAGCAAATGTGGTTAAAAGCTCATCACCTTCAACGGAAGCATTTAGACTTTGTAAGAGGTCGAGTGCCTTGTCGGCCTCCTTAGGTCCATAGATGACTCTATTGATTTTTGGGAAATGAATATTTCTTGCTTGAGCATTATAAACCATTTTAAAAAGTTTTACGGCACGTCTCTTTTCTAGAAGATTCGATTTATAAACATAGCCCAAAAGGGAATCAATAAATTCAGGTTGTGAAACTAACGATTTTAAAAAACCAAAAATTTCAGTGTTTCTCTCTCTTTTAAGACGAGTGAGAACAAATGTTTCTTCTTGGTAGAGCAGTTCACGCATTTCTTTTAAATCAGGGCGGGCCTCTCCTTCAAAGAATATTTCAAACATCATTTTTTCTTTTTGTGACTCCGTTCCAAGGCTCCCAAGAAGCATTTTTGTGAGTTTTTGACAATCTTCCTGACATTCTTCCTTTGAAAGAAGATCTTCTAGATGCCCTCTGACCATGCGGTATTCGTGATAATTATTTCCGATGTGAGTGAGAGTTGTTTTCTTTTCAAGCTCTAAGGCCACTCTCAGTTGATCAATACTGCCAAGTTCTTCTAAGCGACCCTTGAGAAAGAGAATGTACTCTTGTGAGAATTTCCAATCTTTTAGTTTTTTCATGAAGGCAGCTGAGCTGATACCTTCATTGGCAATAAGGAAATCGACAATGATTTTACTTCTCTTATAACTGATGTAGTTGGCCTCAAACTCTCTAAAAAATATGCGCCATTGGCGCTCATTTGGTGCATGACTGCCATTAAAGAGAAAGCTGTCCATGACAGCGAGCTTCTTCCAAATGGAAATATTTAAAGAAGGTTCTGGATTCTCTTTGATTCTTCGAAAGAAGTTCGTCGTCTTTTCAATTTTTGTGACTTTCTGAAAATAGGTATACTGAGGAGTATTTTCATAGAGAGACTTTTTTCTAAGGAGTCCTCTTAATAATTGAGGACAACCAGCGTGGCCTTGCCAAAGAAAAACTAAGGAGAGAGTGAATATAAGACTACGCATGGATTCATCCTTAAAAGCAATATCAACTGCTTGTCGGCATTATCCACTCGACTCTTAAAATAAACTTAAAAACCTATTATCTGATAGATATCTTGTTTCTCAAGGGTTTCTTTCTCAAAGAGTTCCTGACTAAGTCTCTCAAGCAATGGTCTATTTTCTTCAAGAAGAATTTTCACATGAGACTTTCTCTCTTCAAGAAGTAGAGAGATTTCTTTATCTAGCTTTTGAGCAGTTTCTTCTGAGAAGTTCTTTGGTCTGCTCATCTCTCGGCCTAGAAAAGCATGCTCTTCACCCATCTCAACAGTGAGAAGACCAAAAGTATCGCTCATTCCAAAATTGGCTATCATACTGCGAGCAATATTTGTGGCCCTCTTGAGATCATCTTGTGCACCTGTGGTTATTTCTTCAAGTAGAATTTCCTCTGCCACTCGACCACCAAGAAGAATCGCTAACTGAGTCATAAGGTAACCCTTAGATTGATTAACCATATCCTCCTCTGGGGTTTGTTCGGTAAAGCCTAGTGCACGACCTCTGGGTATGATGGTGATTTTGGTTATTGGGTTTGAGTTTTTTGATAAAATGGCCACCAAGGCGTGACCTGATTCATGAATAGCAATCACTCTTTTTTGTTTCTCTGTTAGAACTTCATCCCTGGGGTTACCCATTAGGACTTTATCTCTGGCAAGGGAGAAGTCTATTGCGCTAACTAACTTGTCACCCTTTCTTGCCGCAATGAGAGCAGCTTCATTCACAAGGTTCTTTAACTGGGCGCCAGAAAAACCTGGAGTGATACGGGCAATGTGATTGATATCAACATCTTCTCCCGTTGGAATTTTTCTCATATGAATCTTAATGATCTCTTCACGCGCCTTAATCATGGGAAGATCCATAACGACTTGTCGATCAAAGCGGCCTGGTCTTGTTAAAGCAGTATCAAGGACATCTGGCCTATTTGTTGCGGCCAATACAACGACAGATTCACCAGTACCAAAGCCATCCATCTCTGCCAAAATTTGATTGAGTGTTTGTTCTCTTTCATCATGGCCTCCTCCGAGACCCGTTCCCCTGGCCCTACCGATTGAATCGATTTCATCGATGAAAATGATTGAAGGAGCTTTCTCCTTTGCTTCTTCAAAAAGTTTTCTTACGCGACTAGCTCCCATGCCTACATAGAGCTCAATAAATTCAGAGCCGCTCATACTAAAGAAAGGGACTTCCGCCTCTCCGGCAACGGCCTTTGCCATGAGCGTTTTCCCTGTACCTGGAGGGCCTACCATTAACACCCCCCGGGGTAGCTCGGCGCCCATTTCTTTAAATTTGTCTGGAGTTTTTAGAAAATCAACAACCTCTTGAAGATCCGTTTTTGCATTTTGAGCACCGGCAACATCTGAGAATTTAATTTTACTTTGAGAAGCATCAATTTGATGGCTCTTATGACCACCCATAAAGGGAGGAAGGCCTTGGCCGCCCATCTTTTTGTTGAGACTCTTTGATGAATAGTAGAAAAATCCAATAATAAAAATCCAAGGAAGAAAGCTGATAAGAATATTCATCCAAGTGTCGGACTTCTCCGCCGTTGCTACAATTTCAATTCCCTTCGATTCTAAGAGACTTAAAAGATCTGGAGAAGGAAGGGGAGGAAGGGGAGTTACTAAACTAATATTGCCCTTAACATCTTGTGCCCCTTGCTCACTTAGGGTGGCTTCAAGGATTTCCCCTTTAAAGGTTACCCGTTTTACCTGACCATTTCTAATGGCCTTTATGACTTCTGAATAGGGGACTTCCTTAGTTCTCTTATCAACATTTTGTTGTTGAAAGTAATTGGCCATGAAAAGAGCGCCAAAAAAGACAAGAAGCCAAAGACTTAAATCCTTTCCTTTAGGGAGGCCAGGCTTTCCTTTAGAACTCGACTTTTTTTCTTTCGGTTTATTTTTCTTAGACTGATTATTTTCTTCATTCATTATTAAGACTCCTAGGGCCATAAGGTACATTATTTGAGACAATTTGTTCAGGACATAAGGAGATTTTAGAGTGACTTATCTTCAGATTTTACTCATATGCCTTTTGGCGGCCTTTATGAGCTGTTCGCGCAGTGAAATTAAAAGGCGAAATGAGGCCATGCGCAAAATTGATCCACCCCAGCACCTTGTTTTAACAGGAGGAGATGATTTACGTCAGGTTTTGATTGATAGTCGAGAGTCCCTCTTTAAAAAGCGCTCTTTAACTCTTGAGTTTGGAAGTTGTGTCATTGACCCAAAAACTTATGATAGCTTCCTTGAAAAAATGCCAAGTGAGGGAAGTAGTCTCATTCGCTATCTTCAAGAAGAAACTCAATGGTTTGAAGTCTACGGTAAGGAAGACTGGTCAGAAATACTTTTGACCTCCTATTTCTCACCTGTATATGAAGGCCGAAGGAAACCTATCCCTCCTTTCACGCAACCTCTCTATAAAGTACCAGAAGATCTCATTGAAGTTTCTCTGGGTCAGTTTGCCCATGATGATCTGGCCGAACTTAAAACGGATCGAGAAGTTGTATCTGCAAGAATTAAGTCGGGGCCTGGTCTTTTAAAGAGAGTGGTGCCTTATTACTCGCGTCGTGAGATTGATCAAGCACAGGTCTTAGTAGGCAAGGGGCTAGAGCTCGCCTATGTCAGCCCAATTGACGCTTTCTTCTTACAAATCCAAGGTTCTGGAAAAGTTAGGTTTCCTGATGGATCATTATTGTCGATAGGGTATGGAGCTCAAAATGGTTACCGCTATAAAAGTATTGGAAAGCTTCTCTATGACGTGATTCCAAAAGAAGAGATGAGCATGGCGCGAATTGAAGGCCATCTTGAGGGGTTGAGTGAAAAAGATCTTTATGACTTTCTTAGTGAGAATCCAAGTTACATTTTTTTTAGAGAGCTAGAAGGCAAAAAGGGAGTCACGACTTCAGGTCTAGAGGTAAGGGATAGAAGAACGATTGCTATTGATACCCAGTTTTTTCCCTTAGGAGCTGTCGCTTTTCTAAATTATCCTCACCCACAGTTTGAAGATCAAAAATCTGCCCAACCAAAAAGCTTTGAAAATCGCTCAAGACTTGTTTTTGCTCATGATACTGGTGGAGCGATTAAAGGGCCTGGGAGGGCCGATCTCTACTGGGGAGAGGGAAGAGAAGCCCGACAAGCGGCTGGTGTGATGAAACATTCTGCTCGTCTATATTTCTTAGGTCCAAAGAACGCCTGCCTTTAACAGGAAAATACCTCCTGCTCTTCCTTAATTCACTGAAGGCCTTGATATGATGAAAAGATGAGAAAATTTCTAATTCTATTCTTCACTTTTTCACTCACTTCAACTGTTTGCGCTCAAGGCATTGAGGGCGTTTATGAAGTCATTGTTCGAAAGCAAGAAGAGAAAAAAGCAGTCCGATGGACCCTGGCAGATTGGCTATTAACAAAACAAAAAATGGCCTTAATGGATCAATGGTTGGCGCTTCACTCGTCAAGTACGCTCTTTGAGTTTTTCTTAGAGGGATCTGGAGGAATGTTAGATGGTCGCAGCTCCCTTGAGAGTATGGATAAAAGCAAAACAAGCTATCGCTATCAGGCAGCCTTTTATTTGAGAGCGATTGGTATTCAAGGGGGAGTTGATAAATTTAGTGGTTTTCAAGACTCTAGTTTTTATCAAGGAAATCTTATTCTTTTGGGTTCAAGTGCTCAATCAACAAATATTCAAGTTCATTATGGTAAGAGAAATCTTAACACTCAGTACGGAGAGTTTGGACCTACCTATTGGGGCGTAAGTGGATCTTTATATCTATTACCCTTCTTAGGTGGACTCTATGAGTATCGAAATTATTCATCTGATGAGAGTGCAGGAAATAGCTTCTCTGATGGTAAACGCCAGGAGTATGGCGCTTTCTTAGATATTTGGTTCTTAAGACTGCGTGGGACTTACTTTAAGGAAAGATCAACTTTTAATACCACCGCCAATGGCGCCTTCGATCAAAGAATTTCTGGCTGGTGGTTTGGTGGCCAACTCTTTTTCTAATTTATTTAATTGAAAAACGTTTGTTAATTTTAAGTTCTTTATAAACGATATTAAGTTCTTCATTAGATACATTCCATTTAGGTTGATCAATATCATCGCTACTATGTGCCTCTGAGAGAGATTCATAACGAATGGGATAAGTTCCAAGAAATTTGTCATCTTTACTAAAGATAGCACCATAATACTCTTCAAGCATGACACTTGTTCCGGAGGTACTCGCAAGATAGTGCACAACTGTCAGAGTGCCATACTTTTCTACATGAACGACACTTGGGTTCACATTTGTCATTGGAAGCTCTGCTTTAGCTTCGCCCTTTGCTAAAATATAATGATCCTCTTCCTTAGTTATCTGCCAGTCAGAAATATCAGAAGACTGCACAGAGAGAGAAAAAAGAGTAAGAAGGCAAATTAGTTTGAACATTGGTTTCTCCATGATGGTGGTACGTCATGACCCTGACCATAGTATAGTCGACCAGAGGTGTTACTGTAAAACTGATGCATATAAGGTCTTGTCTTCCTTACACTTACACCATCGTAAGAAAGATCATTAACAGGCTCAAGCTGGCCAAAACTCCAACCTGGTGCAATGCGATCATCTGGATAATTAGAAGCAATTTTACCTTCTCTTTTTAATCGAGCGACGAGGTTACGGGCCTCTCTTCTTCTTTGATCAGCAGACTTGTAGCGGGTTGCCCGTAAGTTAGAGATTCTCGTCATCCCATGCGGATTAAAATACATATTCATATTATCAACTTGATCAGCAGGCTCTAAGGCACCTGGATTTGATTGAAAACTGATGAAGGCCTTAATTGCTTTATTTTCACTTTGACGATAGGCCCTTCCCGAAGGCTCAAAGAGATCTCTAAAGTCTGGAAAGATACTTGAGTTGTACATTGAGAACTGCTTGTGAATAAGGGACATATCTAAAGCGTTTAGATTATTATTTCTCGTGTCAGCACGCGCCTTTCTTAATCGGTTATCTAAAACTTTCATCACAAACACTTGTTCTTGATATCCGGGAGCCGCCGTCTGTGAACTTGTGGCGATAATGCCAGCTTCTCCAATTGAAGTGAAAAGGGAGCCTGCAAAATGCTGTTCTTCAGGACGTAAGTTTTTGTACATATTGCAAAAGAGTTTCTCTCTATCAATGCGACCTGAACCGTTACGGGCTCCTTGAGTAATTGATCTTTTGATAGACATCAAGCAAGTTTGTAGTTCGTCTTCTAAAGCACTATTTAAATTACCCGCTAGCACTTCACATCCGGGTTTGAATTCATCTGAAGACGTTTCAACAATTTCTTGAGCGACGACTTCGCGAATTTCATTTATATCGACGGGCTGATCTTCGCCTGGCCTACACTCCGGAACTGGAGCATTACCAGCTTCACTCATAGACTCTAGTCCATTTACGGCAGCAAGGGCCGCTGTAAAGTTAAGGGTTTTATGGGCCCATCTCTTATTAATGAAATAGGTTCCAGGTTGCTTTACTCCATTTTCGTGAAGCTCAACTTTATACATACCATTTCGACTTCCAATAACTCTAATCTTTACATTTCTTCCAGTGATGCGAATGCGCCTTTCTCTAGCACCAACTCTATTGGGTAATAGATTAAAGTCTTCCATTGGATCAATAAGGATATCGCTGAGTTTCTTTCTCTCTTCAACAGCGGGGCGCTCTTGTGGTCTTGTGGTTGGATCAGCTGCAGGTAATCGCTCTTCTCCAATTCTAGGAGCAGTCGTGGAAACAAGTGAGGTGTCCACAATCGGCGTGTCTACAATTGGCGCTACTACAGGTTGAATTGAAGCGACAGGATCAATAGGAATTTCTGCTCTTTCTTGGTTTAAAGCGAGGTCCGCTTGATTCTCTACATCAGCAAGACCCTCTGCTAAAGCTCGTTGCCTTCTTAATTCAGCTTCTTTTTCTTGGGCCTTTTGAATATTGTATTCAATGTCTCCAAACTGTTCTTGAATTCTTCTTTGACTATCTTTTTCTCTTCGTTCTTGGGCAGCAAGGTCAGCTTGATATTCTACATCTGCTAGACCTTC
>JAIPEG010000041.1 GCA_021737405.1 Bacteriovoracaceae bacterium | reverse complement strand
ATTTGTCACTGGTGTTTCTGGAGCTGGGAAGACAACACTTCTGAAGGTTTTAGGAGGCTTTGTAGAACCTAGCCAGGGAAGAGTGATTCGTCCCCATCCTCAGAAAGTTTTTACCGCTCCTATTTTTCAAGACTTAAAATTACATGGAAATCAAAGTTGTGAGAAAAATCTTGTTTCCTCATTTGATCCGGCAGTATACAAAAACCGGAGAGAGTTTGATCAGGACCTATTGGAGCTTTCTAAAATACTCGGTGTTCAATCAAGACTTTCCTTAAAAATAAAAGATGCCAATGGTGGTCTAAAGCAAAAGATTGCGTTTATGAGAGCCATTCTTTCTAGACCAGATGTTATCCTCGCTGATGAACCAACTGCGGCACTTGACTTTGAGAATGCTAAAAAGATGTATGATATTTTGAATATTTATAATGTAAAACAAGGACTAACTGTCGTCTGGGCCACTCACAACAAAGAGCTGGTTAAAAAATTTACTGGTCGTATGGTTCATATGGACAAGGGAAGATTAATTTACTCGGGGCATGCATGTTTTATTTAGGAACCTTTTTTCGCATTCTTTTTGGAAAGCCCTTATTAGCGAGCCTTTGGGCGCTCTCTATTACGGGACTTATATACACATCTTTTTTTCAGAAAAACTTAACAAAGTTAATGGGTGCAAAAGTAGTTGAAAAAAGAAATCCATATTTCTATGCAGTCATGCCTTCAGATATTAATACAAGTTATATCAAGAGAAAGCTCGTTGATATCCCTGGAGTCGAATCTGTATCCTTAATGGCTAAAGAGCAAATCAATGAACAAGTAAAAGCTGTTCTTGAGAGTACGAATTTGGATTGGGAAGGGGATTTAGTTGATTTAAATTTTGCGGGAATCAAAGTAAATTTATCTCCAGATCTAAAGGGAAGAAGTACGGATCTTATTAGAAATTATTTAACACGGCTAACTGGTGATAAAGATGTCACACTAGGTGCCATTAAAAAGCCTATTGAAAATGAGGCGGGATCTTCCGTCACTTATAGTTTCTCTTCTTTTTATCGTTACTTTCCAATAATTTTCCTCTCTCTCTATATCCTTATGCTCTTTCTTTTAAGAGATGCTTTGGGGAATGAGTCATTTCTCATTGAAACGTATCAGAGAAAATCTAAGGTATTTGAAAAATGCCTTTTTTATGGACAGCTACCCATAATGGGTCTTTTAGTGGCCTCTTCTCTTTTGCAAGGGCGTTGGGGAGTTGTCTATCTCCTCTCTTTCTTTGGGGGAATGAGTTTAATCTTTATTAGAATAAAAAATGTGAAACAGTGGAATTAAAAAAGATCATCCCATTCTTCGCTCTTGTATTTTCGCTTAGTCTGTTTGCGGCGAAGAGTAGTCCTACAAAGGTTCGCAAAAACCTTCTCGAAGAAAAAGCCAAGCTTTCAAGCATTACTAAAAATATCGCTGCGGTCGAGTCCCAACTTGAAAGCATCAATAATAAAGTCTTAAAGCTAGGCTCCTCAAAGAGGAACTTAGAGGAAAGTATTTTTAAACTAAAAAAAGATCTCCTTAGTTCGATGGCCAACCTAAACGGTGGAAAGAAAGAGATAAAAAGTCTCTTAACCTCCATTGCTGTCAACACGATTCAAGAGGAAGAAGGGCCGGCTTTTCTTCTTTCTAAGAAGATCTTAATTTCAACTTTAAAAAAGAAGCTCTTGGCCTATAACGGTCAAATCACAGCAACGGAAAAGCAACAACAGCGCTTATCTCAGGTTGAGCAAGATCTTAAACTCTATGAGACCAAGGAAAAAATGCTTCTTGATACCATTGCAGATCTGGAAGAGAGTAAAAAGCAGGAAGCAGAGAAATATATTCAAACAAAGAATGATTATCAAAAAACGCTTAGGGCATGGGAAGAAGTTAAGGTCAGTCGTACCAAGAATAAAGAGGGTCTAGGCCTTCGTGAAAAGTTAGGCGTATTTCAACCACCTCTTGAATCCCATACCTCTCTCGATTTTAAGAAGAAGGGCGTTACTTTTCTCTTTCGTGAACGCCAGCCAGTTCGCTCTCCTAGGGCCGGTAAAGTTATTCATAAAGGTGAGCTTTCTACTTATGGAAAGGTTGTCATGATTGATCACGGAAATGAAACAATCTCTATTTGCTTGGGTGACTTTAGTCCTCAAGTACAAAAGGGAACAAGCGTCAATCAAGGAGATATCCTTGGTTATACAAAGGTAAAGACTAGGGGTAACCCCAGTAAGCTTTATTTTGAAGTTAGGCAAAAGGATAAAGCTCAAGCAACCATACACTTGCTTGATGAGAAGGCCCTTGCCAGTGCAGGTAGTTTAAGAAGAAAATCGTAAAGATCATCATATAGGACTTAGTTATGAAGAAGATTGTGATGGTACTCCTATGGAGTGCCTTTTTAGTTCCCTCTTTTAGTGCTCCAGAAAAAAAAGCCGCTGATAAATCTCGCTTTGAAAAGTTAGAGCTATTCAATAAGGTCCTCTACCTTATTGAGAGCCAATATTATCGTCCAGTAGATACGGAGAAACTCATTTCGGGTGCGATCAAGGGCATGATGAACACACTTGATCCCCATTCAAATTTTCTAGATAAAAGAGTGTTTTCTAAAATGCAAGAAGATACCCAAGGAGAGTTTGGCGGATTGGGAATTGAAGTCTCTCAAAAGGATGGTGTGATAGTTGTGATTACACCCATTGATGATACTCCTGCTTATAAAGCTGGGATAAAGTCAGGCGATAAAATTGTTGAAATTAATCATGAGTCTATGCTCGGAGTTACTCTAGAGGAAGCTGTTGATAAGATGAGAGGAAAGCCTGGCTCTCCCATAACAGTCGGTATCTCAAGAGAAGGTGTTGAAGGCATTAAGCGCTACACCCTTAAAAGAAAGGCCATCAAGGTAAGTGCAGTAAAGTCTCAACTACTCGACGGAGGATTTGCTTACATACGACTTACACAATTTCAAAAGGATTCAGGAAAAGGAATTCGTAAGGCCTTAGAAAGTATACAAAAGAACTCGAAAACTCCACTTATTGGCATCGTTCTCGATTTAAGGAGCAACCCAGGAGGCTTATTAGATGAAGCGGTAAATGTCTCATCCATTTTTCTAAAAGATGGGATTGTTGTTTCAACTGAGTCAAGAGACCCAAAGCAAAAAGAAATCCGCTATGTTAAGAAGACTGGATTTAAAGACCTTACGACGCCAATAGCTGTCTTAATAAACGGTGCATCGGCTTCTGCTTCAGAAATTGTTGCTGGGGCACTTCAAGATCATGGGCGCGCGATCATAATGGGGACACAGTCTTTTGGAAAAGGCTCGGTTCAATCCATCGCAAAAATTGATGAGGATCAAGGCGTGAAACTGACCATCGCTCAGTACATGACTCCAAAAGATCGTAAAATTCAAGCCGTCGGTATTAAGCCTGACATTGTTGTAAGTGAGTATGAAGACACATGGGTTAGTGAAAATGAAAATGAGTCACGCTATGTAAGAGAGAGAGATTTAAGAAACCATCTAACGGCCACTATTGAAACTACTGACGAAAAGGTTACAAGAGAGAAAAAAGAACGCGAAGAGCGTTTAAAACGTATTGCTGACATCAAGGCCCGTAAAGAAAAGGAAAAGAGCGATAAAAATACTGCTCCAACTGGACCTGAGAATGATTATCAAGTTAACCAGGCAACAAAACATCTAAAAACTATTCAGCTTGCAAAGAAGCTTGTGAATAAATAAGCACATAAATTATGCGGGTTCTTGTCACGGGTGCATCTGGTTTTATTGGCAATCGACTATGCCATGAACTCTCTGATGCACAATTCTCAGTTGTAGCAACGGGACGAAGTCCCTCCTGCTCTGATCTTCCCCAAAATTGTGAATACTTCTCTGGCGAACTCAATTCTTCAGAGTTTTTAAAAAAAATCCTAATAAATGTTGATGCCATTGTTCATTGTGCTGGAAAGGCGGGGACCTGGGGTCCCTATGAAGAATTTTTTGAGGCAAATGTCACCCTAACGAAGGATCTTATTGAGGAAGCAAAGAGGGCCCACGTAAAACGCTTTATTCACCTCTCTTCACCCTCAATTTTCTTTCAATTTAGGGATCAATATCAACTTAAAGAAAATGAACTTAGCAAAACATTTATCAATGCCTATGCCAAAACAAAGTTCTTAAGTGAAGAAGTCGTAAGCGATGCCCATGGATCAGAATTTTTAACCATGTGCTTAAGACCGCGAGGAGTTATCGGTGCTGGAGATGGTAATTGGTTGCCACGAATTATTCAGCTCTATGATGACCGAAAGTTAATCATTCCAGGGAGTGGTAAAAATCAAACGGATTTTACGAGTTGTAAAAATTTGATCGAACTTATTAGAAAATGTCTTGAAGGTCCTGATGAGTATTATGGAGAGACCTATAATATCTCAAATGATGAACCCTATGAATTATGGAAATTTATAACGAAAGCAATGTCAGCGCTGAATAAAAAGAGACCTATTAAAAGACTTCCCCTTGGATTGTTGATGGCCTTTGCTCGAATCTCTGAATTCCTGGCAAAATTACTTAAGAAGAAAGAAGAACCTAAACTTTTACCGATCAAAATCGGCATTGCCGCTTTTTCTATGACCCTTAATGTTGAAAAGGCGAAGTCTGTCCTAGGCTATCGGCCAACCCAAAGCACTTCAGAGGCCCTCGATGAGTTTGTCTCATGGTGGCAGGAAAAAAACTAGTCAACTGACACACCGCTAAGAGTTGTACACTCTCTTTTATGATGGCTAAACTTAGCTTATGCAAAGGAATGTACCCACGGTCTCCCAGGTTTTGGACCAGATTAAAAATACGCTCGAGTCCCAATTTCGTGGGGTCTCAGTTGTTGGTGAGATAACGAATTTGAGTTATTCGGGTGCTGGTCACTACTATTTTACCTTATCAGATTCTTCAAGTGCTCTTAATTGCTGCCTCTTTAAAATGGATGCCTTAAGGAATCCTTTGATAAAAAACCTAAAAGATGGGGATAAGATTATCGCTGCTGGTGGGCTAGGCGTTTATACGAAGCGAGGGTCCTTTCAGCTCATCGTAAAAAGAATTACACCCGCGGGAAGTGGAGATCTGAAACTTCAGCTTGAGCGTTTGAAAAAGCGTCTTGCCTCAGAAGGCCTTTTTGATATCGAGCACAAGTTGCCAATCCCAAAGTTCCCTCGTAAAGTTGGGCTTATTACTGCTGAGGGAAGTGCCGCCTATCATGATTTCTTAAATGTGACGAAGAGAAGAAGTTCATGGATGGATATTCTTTTGTCACCAGCAATGGTCCAAGGAGATAAGGCACCAGAGTCCATTAGAAATGCCCTTATTAAACTGATTGCTTTTGATCAAAAATCAGAAAATAAATTGGACGTAATTGTTATTACAAGAGGAGGAGGCTCCCTCGAGGATTTATGGGCCTTTAATGATGAGGCGCTTGCTTGGGAAATACACAACTGCCCCATACCCGTAATTTCAGCAGTTGGTCATGAAGTGGATTATTCGATTTCTGACTATGTCGCTGATAAGCGCTGTGAAACACCAACTGCCGCAGCTGAAGCGATCACGGCTGGCCAAGTTCAACTAATATCTCATCTACAAGGCTTAAAAAGATCAGTAAGAGATTTTGGGGCGAATCTTCTTTATCGTCGACAAACTCAGCTAGCACAGACAAGCCCTGTGCATATGCTAAGAAAAATAGAGAGTCGATTCTATCAGTATCAACAGCGTCTAGCTGATTGCCGTTTGCAGGGGAGATTGCCTGAGTTTACGGGTCTTCATGAAAAAACAATGCGACTTGAAGATTGTCTCAATCAATTGAAGCGATACCCAGATCGCATTGAAAGTTTAAACACAAAATTAAATAATAACTTTAGCCTCCTTAGATTAATGAATCCGGAAAATATCTTAGGAAGAGGCTATACTTATGTGAAAAATGAAAACGGAACTTTGGTGGGAAGTGTAAAATCATTTGAAAAACTTCCAGAAGAGTCTAAGTTAAAAATTTACTTTAGTGATGGACAAAAAACTGTCGTTAAAAGGAGTTTCTAGGTGAATACGTATCATTGTGGTGTTTATATTTTAATGGGAGCTTTACTCCTTTCTTGTGGAAGTCATCAAGTAAAGCAGATTGAACCCTCTTCAAAAACTCAAGAGAAGGATATTCAAATTGTAAAGGAATGGCCTAAAACTGTAGAGCCACAAAAAGTTGAGATAAAGGCCGGGGAAGTCTCTCTTCTTGCTGTTCCCGGAAGTTTCAACAGTGAAGGAAGTCTTGAGTGTAACGACAAGGCTTTTAAATTTTATGTATCAAACAATAAGTTAATCTCTTTTATTTCTGAAACATATTTTTCTAAAGAGAAGCCATATTCTTGCTTTTACTCGTGGCAGGGGGAAAAGGTAAAAGTAGCAGACTTTTATGTTGTCAAAAAAGATTTTCCTTCAGAAAGGCTTAATGTTGATAAGAAGAGAGTATTTCTAAACAAAAAAGATGCCGCTCGTGCTGCAAGAGAGAATAAATTAAGGGCGAAGGCCTATGCCAGCAGCCCAAATCGTCCTCTCTTTTTTGAGCCGTTTATTTTACCAATAGAATCTTTTGTAACAAGTATTTATGGTTCAAAAAGAATCTTTAATAAAAAGAAGCAAACGCAACACTTAGGCACCGATTATCGAGCTGCGGTTGGTGTCCCCATAAAAGCTGCAAATAGGGGAAAGGTTGTCATTAGTCGCGACTTCTTCTACACAGGAAACACTATTATTATTGATCATGGACTTGGTATCTTCACGATGTATGGGCACCTCTCTAAACGGCATGTGCAAGAGGGAGAGGTTGTTACTATCGGGGATATTATAGGATTAGCGGGGGCAACGGGTAGAGTTACTGGTCCCCATCTTCACTGGGGTGTCACAGTGAATGGATTCGCTATTGAAGGTGACAGTTTAGTCTCGGCTTCAGAAGGTCTGCCTAGATGAGTTTCGATCTCCTCTCGGCCCAGGATCGATTTTCAAGTCTTGATATTTATGTCGAGCAGAAATTTCATTTAGAAGACGAGGACTTTGTTACTCGCTATGGCATAAAGCCTAATCGAGCGGCCTTCTATGATATCCCTTGGCATGGAGATATGGTTTACTTCATGCGAAAGGAAGAGCTATCACAAGCTCCAACTTTAAAAGAGCGCTATCCAGGACTCATTCTATTAACATTTGAAGAACTTCCTTTGGAGCTAACTCATTATGTAATGCCGGTGAAAGAGGACAGTTCCAACGTTATTTACATGCTAGAGTTCATTGAAAGAGTCATGCATGAAAGGGAAAAGGCCCACTTACTAAAAATTGCTCAAGAACAATCGGCAAGCCTTTTTAAAGATGCTGGTCAATATATTGGAGAATTAGAAAAGAGCAATAGTAAGGAGATGAATCCGATCATCACAAAGTTTCTATCTTTAGATAATGACCTTCTCAATGAACGTCAACTTGACGATTTTATATCTAAAACTTGTGACCATTTCTTAGATCTAAATTTATGGAAAGATTTATTTTTAGCAAACTTAGATGAAGTCGTTTCAAAGCAAAAAAAAGAAGCTGGATGGCAAGTCTTCCCTTTGGAGTGGTTAGGGCTGCCTCATTTCCTTGCCTATCGCTTAAATGAAGAAAAGGGCAAAAGTGGAAGTCTAGGACTTGCTCTCTTTTTAGAGTGGCTTGAAAAGTATGCAGCCTTTAATACCCATCAAAGTATAGGAAAAGAAAATAATAATCTCTGGGAAGAGGCACTGGCCCAAATACCTATTCCACTGGCACTGATAAACGAGCGAGGTGATCTTCTCATCTATAATCACCGCTTCACTCGCTTAAACTATTCTCCAAGGGAGTGTATTAACCTCTCCGATGAAGAAGCACTTGAAATTCAAAGGGATTTTTATAAAGTAAAAAAGATAGAAATCGAGAAACAAGAAGGCATGAGCTATTTGTTTTTATTCATCAATAATGAACAAATTAAAAGTGAAAGACCAAATCGAAAAGATCTCAAGTCTATTTCTTCTCAAGAGCTTGGTATCATCACAAGCTCTATTGCCCATGAGCTAAATAATCCTCTAGCAGGAATCTTGGCCGCCATTAGCTTATTAGAGCTAGAAGATTGGGGCGGTGAAGAAACAGATGCCCTTCTGGATATGAAAGTTAGTGCGAGAAGATGCAAAACCCTTGTTGAGATTTTCTTAGGTTTCTCACGAGCTCATGATAAAGAACAAAGGCAGGGATCACTCAGAGAAGCATTAGGGCAGGCCCTCGATCTCTTAAGATTTAGAATGATAGAGTCGGACGTTAGAATAGAAGTTAGTGCTGAGGCCGGAAATGAGCCTTTTAAGCGATATGTTAATTTATCTTTGGGTTCAATGGTTCTCTACCTGGTTTTAAGCGAAATCTTAACGCTCTTTAATCATCACCGTCTCGTCCTTGGAGAAAAAGAGCTAAAGCTTCTTAAGACATCTTATAAAGAAGAAAATGATCGCATCATTCTTGCCTTCCCAAAAGATTTTGAACTAGGAAGTAAGATCAATGATTCGAAACTAATAAAGTACTTAGTTGATGTTTTAGGTCTTGAGATTGAAATAGATTTGAATAAAGTCATTCTTCTTGATTGGAAGTTAATATGATGGAAAGTCTATCTTCTGGATTGATGGTTTTTCTCGGAGGAGGGCTCGGCGCAAGCTTACGTTGGTCTACTTCACTCGTTTTTTCACATTTTGGTTTTTCTTTTTGGAGCTCCACTCTTCTTGTGAATTGCTTGGGAACTCTTTTTTACTTCTTATCTTTAAAAAGTTCTCATGGTCAGAGTGAGTTTATGCAACTTTTTATGAGATTTGGTTTCTTTGGTGCCCTAACGACATTTAGCACTTTTAGCTTTGAGGTGGCGAGTGCTTTTAGAAGTGGCCTCTATACTCAGGCAGCTCTTATCTTCTTTTTAAATATATTCGCTGGGGTATTGATAGCTATTGGGATGTTCCGCTAAGTAGCCATCAAGTTCACTTAAGAAGTCATCTGGACGACTAATTGGCTTTTTCTTCTTAAAAATAAAAAGACCATTATCCTTCTCTTTTTCTTTTTCAAGATAATGATCAATAAAAGAGCTCAGAAGTGGGTGAAAATGAGGCTTCTTAAGTTTATTATTCGTAAGCCTCTGAGTCTTTGAATTAATATATTGCAGAAGTTTCTTTTTATGACTTGGGTAGCGAAAAATGAGCTGGTTTTTCATGTGAAGAGACTGAATGGGGAAGATGATCATTTGTTCTGGAACTAAATGGTGAGCGATGACAAAGTCTCCAAAATCACGTTCACTCTTCGTACTTGTAATGAGGTGCTCTTGTCCTTTTGGGGGAAGGGTGACTCCAGGTAAATGAAGTTCCCACATTAAGCGAATGGTTTCTCCGCGGGCCGCAGGTTCCATTTTACTAAAGAGATTATTAAAATGAATAAGTGCTTCTAGGTAGGGGCCAAAAAGCTTAATGGTTGCTGTCTTCCAAGGGCTTGATTTTAGTTTTTCAACAATAAAATTGTGCTCTTCTTTACTTTGTTGGCAAGGAAGAGAGTAGAGAATAACTCCATTTTCACCTTTTAGAGTGACAAGAGCAGGTGTTTTGAGCTTTTTAAGTTTTTCCTCAATAACCTCTGGCTTGTGGTTTTCAACCTTGTAATGAATTCGATCAAGCTCGTAGCGATTTCGCGGGTAATAGAGATGATTTGGTTTTTGAATTTCCTTATGAATAAAAATTTTCAAATAGTTGAGTAAAAGCTCGGCCGTTGCCTTGGCGTCATCTAGGGCCCTATGGGCTTTTGAATGGCGAATATTAAAGATTTTACTCATATAATTGAGGTTTGAATTAAGAAGATTGGGAATAAGATACTTCGTCATTAGGTTTGTACAAAGACTCTTATTTGTTAACTCTGGTTTATTTAATCTTTTTAAAACAGAATTGAAAAATGGAATATCAAAAGAAGTATTATGAGCGACTAAAATACTATCTCCCATCATTTCAATGACTTCATCGATAACATCTTCAATAATAGGAGAGTGCTCTACGTCGTCTTGCTTAATACCAGTCAACCTTTGAATAAACTCTGGAATTTTAATTTCTGGCTTTATCAAATAACTGACTTCTTCTACTGGTTCTAGATTTTTTATCTTAACTAAACCAATCTCAATGATTTTGTCAGACTTTTGGTTACCCCCTGTCGTTTCCAGATCAAAAACGACAAATTCCATATCTCTCAGCATTTGAAGGCCATCGATATTTTCAGTAGAAATGTCAGAGGAAGTTGTGTTGTTTTTTTTAGTCATATTATCCACTTCGAACATTCGCTCGATATGAGGTTTCTTGTTTTTTAAGTATAAGGGAAACTTAGCGAAACATAAAATTATAATTAGCGGAAAATTATCCTAGCAAATAAAATTAGCTGACTAGATTGAGGTGAGTTCTTTTGCCCTCTAAAAATTAGCAGTAAATCCTTGTAAAATGAGCTTACGGAGGATTTATGCAGCTTTTAAAAACATGGGTAAAAACTGCCTTATTGGTAGTGATGATTTCACCGCTGACCTTTGCTAGGGTTCCTTGGTCTGTTATTGAGCAAAACCTTCGCGATTCTGGGGGAGACCTTAAGGCCTTGTCCCATATGAAGTGCTTTATTGAAGAGCAGTCTAATAGAAGTTTCCAAACCAAGCGACCAGAGCGCAAGTACGAAGATGATCGCTGTTACTCAAGGGATTCTTTAGAACTAAGTGATAACAGGTTTATGACTTTGATTGATTATATGTCGCCCAGTTCGAAGAGACGGATGTTTCTTATTGATCTTGTTTCTGGATCTGTTAGTGCCATGGGCGTGGCCCATGGCAGGTATCAATCTGGCTTTATGCGCTTGAGATTAAAGGAAAATAAAAACTCAGTAAAATGGGCGCGCTACTTTTCAAATGAGCCAGGTTCAAATGCACCAAGCTCGGGCTTCTTTTTTGCGGGTCAAGAATACGAGGGTAAATTTGGAAGAAGTCTTATTCTTCACGGGCTTGAAGAGGATATTAATGATAATGCCTGTGAAAGAGCGGTTGTTATTCATAAGCACTTAATGGTCAGTAAAAGACGCGCCTATGTAATGTCTTCTGGCTGTCCAATGGTATCTTGGTCAAATATTGATCGAGTCATTAATGCACTCAAAGGTCGTCAGCAGGGGATTAAGCTAACTGAACCTGGTGGGCTCGTTTTTATTTATGGGACAAGAGAGTCTGAGTGGGCTTATGGCAGTTGCTCTATTTAAGGCCTAAGATCGTCTCATTTAAAAGAGAGATAAAGGTACCCTTTACTCTATTGGCCTCTTCTTTTATGTCCGCATGGTCAAGCTCTTGAGTTCCTAGTCCTGCGGCCATATTCGTTATGCAGGAGATTCCCGCAATTTTTAATCCACAGTGATGACCAGCAATGGCCTCTGCAACGGTCGACATTCCTACCATGTCACCACCTAGCGTCTGATACATTTTTATTTCTGAAGGGGTCTCATAGCTTGGCCCTAAAACACCAACATAAACTCCGTCTTTTAAATTGTAGCTAATATTTTTAGCGGCTTTTCTTATCCCTTCACTTAATTCTGGGTTGTAGGTGTGAGTCATATCTGGAAAACGAGGGCCTAAGAAGTCTGGGTTTTTTCCAAGGAGTGGATTATTTCCAGTGAGGTTAAGATGGTCTTTAATAAGGACCAAATCTCCTGCTTGGAATTTAGGATTCATTCCACCACTAGCATTTGTTAGAATGAGGTTCTTAACTCCAAGAAATTTTAAAACTCTGGTTGGAAAAACAACCTCAGAAAAAGAGTGGCCTTCATAGGCATGAATGCGGCCTTGCATCGCTAAAACACTTACTTTTCCTTTTATTTTTCCATAAACCAATTTTCCTGCATGGCCAACAACGCTTGTTCCATGAAAATGAGGAATGTCCTGATAAGGTATCTCTATTTTATCTTCGAGATCATCAGCAAAGTCACCAAGGCCACTTCCAAGAGTCACGGCAGTCGTAACTTGATTTCCCTTTAGTAAATTATTGAGAAAATCAGCTGTTTCTTTGAGTTCAATTTGTAAGGTTTCTGGAGAGACCATCATTTTAATCGTCCTATTCTTAGCACCAAGAGGTTTGAGTTTCGTAAATCAGGGAAGGTAGTTTTTCTGGTTTCTTAGGAGCAAAACTTATATCTCTATGAAGGAGATTATTCGCAATTTTTAAAACCTCATCTTTTTGATTTTCATTGTGATGAATAGTGACGATAGGTTCTCCTTCCTTCACTTTGTCCCCAACTTTTTTATGAAAGGTAAGGCCGACGCCAAAGTCTATCTTGTCACTTGCCTTATGGCGGCCACCGCCAAGCTGAACGACATGGAGACCAATTTGAGTGGCTTCCATTTTCTTAATATATCCTTCTCGACTTGCGGAGACGACATGATGGTGAGCTGCAAGAGGGAGGAGGCCATAGTCTTCTACAACATTTTCATCTCCACCTTGGCGCTTAATCATCTCTTTAAATAATCTTAAGGCCTCTCCTGATTTCAAGGCAGCCTTTGCTTGGCGAATACCTGCACTATGAGTTTTAGCAAGTCCACTTAAGTGAATCATTCCACCAGCGAGGTGTAGAGATAAATCAGTTAGGTCTTTCGGACCATTTCCTTTGAGGGTTTCAATGGATTCGATAATCTCTAGAGAATTGCCTACAGCATTGCCGAGAGGTTGATTCATATCAGAGATCACGGTCATCATGTTGCGGCCAAAGCGAAGTCCCGTGTTACGAATAGACGTTGCAAGCTTTCGCGCTTGGGCCTTATTTCTCATAAAGGCTCCGTTACCAACCTTTATATCCATGACAATTCCTTGAGCACCTTCTGCTAGTTTTTTAGACATGATGGAGGCTGTGATTAGTGGAATGGATTCAATGGTCGCGGTAACGTCTCGTAGCCCATAAATAATTTTATCTGCAGGAGCAATTTCTCCAGTTTGACCAATAAGAACGAGGCCTTCTTTTTCAAGCGTTTGTTGAAACTTCTCTAGGCTGAGGCTTGTATTAAATCCTTTTATGGCCTCAATTTTATCAACGGTACCGCCGGTGTGTCCTA
This sequence comes from Bacteriovoracaceae bacterium, assembly GCA_021737405.1. Classification (GTDB taxonomy): domain Bacteria; phylum Bdellovibrionota; class Bacteriovoracia; order Bacteriovoracales; family Bacteriovoracaceae. The sequence continues at coordinate 7,158 of JAIPEG010000041.1, read as the reverse complement.
GACCTCGACCAGCAATCATTGGCACCCGTACGCCACAAGCGGCTGCAAGTGGGGCGAGGATAAAACTTGTCTTATCGCCAATGCCACCAGTGGAATGTTTATCAACCACATGCTGGACATTGAAGTTGAGTGTTTTTCCCGAGTAAAGCATGACGTCCGTAAGGAAGGCCGTCTCTCTTGTGGTGAAACCATTGAGGTAAATGGCCATTAGGAGAGCGGACATTTGATAGTCAGCAACCTTGCCGGCGATGAGCCCTTGGATAAACCATTTGATTTCATCCTCGCTTAGTTCGAGGCCATCTCTTTTTTTAGCGATAATTTCGTAGGCGCTTAGCATGAATTCCCCTGTAACTTGACGGAATGGCGTTTTCGCTTCACAGTAAAGCTTGAGAAAAAGTTATCATAAAAACTGGATGGCCTCGTGGCAAATCCTAAGAAATTTTGTTTTATGATACTTTTGCGTCATTAAAATTTTCGTAATTGGCATGCTATGAAAAAACTTTTGCTCTCTATTTTTTGCGTCACGTTAATTCTTGTCCCTTCGATCAATGCACAAGAAGGTAATGATGATATTTTTGCCCAATCAGCAACGGATATGATCACTGTCGGTGCAATTGGTGGCATTGGGGCCATTCTTGGTCTCTCGACCTTGTCTTTTGTCGAAGAGCCAAGTGAGCACTTAAAGAATATTGTTGTCGGCGGGGCCATCGGTATCATCGTTGGCGTTGGTGTTATCGCCTATAAACAGGCCAATATCAGCAAGGACCTCTATCAGGAGAATGTTTATTCTGAACCTGAAGCGAATCCTGAAATGACCACGGCCATGCGAGTAGGGTGGCACCAGAGAAATCACTATCAAATCAATAGCAACCTTGGTAAAGAAAATTCTGTTAATTTGCCAGGTGTCAATTTGCAATTCTCCTTCTAAGTCTCTTAGAAGAAAATTTCCTGGTATTTGAAGGGGTATGAATGGAAAGGCTCGTGTCTTTTGTCGGTTTGCTTTTTATGGTGGCGGTTGCATTTGGTTTAAGTAGCGATCGAAAAAACATCAACTGGAAAACCGTAGGTTCTGGAATTGCTCTTCAACTCACCTTGGGCCTTCTCATCTTGAAGACTTCTGCTGGACAGGCAGTCTTTGAAGGGGCCCGGAGTTTCTTTACCGGAATTCTTGGCTACACCAATGAAGGATCAAAGTTTATTTTCGGCAGTTTGATGGAGACAAACCGTTTTGGTTTTATTTTCTTCGTCATGGTCTTGCCAACAATCATCTTTATGAGTGCTTTGATGAGCATTCTCTACCATATTGGCATCATGCAAATTGTGATTCGTGCAACGGCAAAGGTTATGGTCGTTATCATGGGAACAAGTGGAGCAGAGTCTCTCTCTGCTGCGGCCAATATTTTTGCCGGACAAACAGAGGCTCCATTAGTTGTGAAGCCTTTTATTAACTCAATGACGAAATCTGAACTTATGGCCTTAATGACGGGGGGGATGGCCACCGTTGCCGGAGGGGTTCTTGCAGCCTATGTCGGTATGGGGATTGATGCGGGTCACTTATTAGCCGCTTCTGTGATGTCAGCGCCTGCAGCACTTGTTTGTGCCAAACTTTTGGTACCAGAAGTCTCAAACCCAACGACAACGGGCGAAGTAAAACTAGAACTTCCAAAAACGACCGCCAACCTCATTGATGCTGCGGCAACGGGAGCAGGGGATGGCTTGAAACTCGCGTTAAATGTTGGTGCCATGCTCTTGGCCTTTATTGCCTTAATTGCTCTGGTTAATGGGACTCTTGGTTGGATTGGAGGCCTTATGGGCTACCCTAACTTTTCTTTGGAACTCATTACAGGCTACCTTTTTAGTCCAGTCGCTTTTATTATGGGCGTGCCTTGGGAAGATGCTTTTAATGTAGGTACTCTCTTAGGTAAGAAACTTATCATCAATGAGTTTGTTGCTTACTTAGACCTTCAACAAATGATTCCTAACCTGCAGGAGCGCTCGGTGATTATTTCCACATACGCTCTTTGTGGCTTTGCCAACTTTAGCTCAATTGCTATTCAAGTTGGGGGGATTGGCACCATCGCTCCTGAGAGACGCCAAGATTTAGCACTTTTAGGAATCAAGTCTCTTATTGGTGGAACTCTTGCTTGCTTGATGACGGCCTGTATCGCAGGGCTATTTATTTAGAACTCCTTAAATTCTCAAGTTTTAGTCGGTAAATTTTGATCGAATGCACCTCATATTGCCTGAATCCCTAGGCTGCTGTTAGGATTTAAAGGATTATGATTTTAAAATTTAGGATTAACACATGGCAAAGCAACTTTTTATCAACCAGACCCTGGGTGAGTGCCGGGCTGCGCTGGTTGAGGGTGGAGAAATCTTGGATTTCCTCATGGTTCGGGGTGAGCAAAACCTCGATGGACATCCTTCTGTAGGCAACATTTATAAAGGTAAAGTTCTAAGAGTTTTACCAGGAATGCAAAGTGCTTTCATAGACATTGGCTATGAAAAGGCGGCTTTCCTTTATGTGGATGATGCCTATATTCCAACGCTAGAAGAACAGCGAGAAATTGCCGATCGAACTCAAAAGGAACTTGAGGCACGAAGAGAGAAAATGGGGGAGGTCATTCCCGATGAACTCTCTACTCTTTCAGATCATGTGAACATGCGCTATCGCCCAGATACTTCCATAGAATCTTTCCTTAAAGAAGGAGATGAAATTCTGGTTCAAGTGGCCAAAGAGCCAATTTCTACCAAAGGTCCCCGGGTTACTCGTCATATCACACTGGCCGGTCGCCATGTGGTTTTCATGCCTTTTATTGAGCACACTGGTGTTTCAAGAAGAATTGAAAATGATGGGGAACGGGATCGCTTAAGGGAAATTCTCGATACAATTCGCCAAGATGGAAAGGGGATCATTGCAAGAACCGTGGCCGAAGGTCAATCCTATAAAACATTGAAGGCCGACTACAATATGCTAAATCGTATCTGGAAAGATATTGATAGCTCCACTGATAGCATTAAAGCTCCAAACCTTTGTTATAAAGATCTCAATTTTGTTCAAAAAGTTTTAAGAGATATTACTGATGAAGATGTTGAAGAGATTGTTGTCGATACGAAAGAAAATTTAAAAGAAGTAGAAAAGTTTATTGAAAAATTTCTTCCGAATATTAAAGGTAAGGCCAAACTCTATAAAGAAGACATCCCTCTTTTTGAAAAACACGCTCTTGATATGGAAATTGAAAGAGGCCTTTCAAATAAGGTCTTTTTGCGCTCAGGTGGCTCACTTAATGTGGATCAAACAGAGGCCTTGGTTTCAATTGATGTGAATACTGGAAAGTTTGTTGGGCGAAAAACCCTTGAAGAAACAATCTTAAGAACCAATCTTGAGGCCGTAAAAGAGATTGCCTATCAACTGCGCTTAAGAAATTGCGGTGGAATTATCATTATTGATTTCATCGATATGGAAAAAGAAGATCACAGAGACCAAGTTTATAATACATTATTAGAAGCTCTTAAAAAAGATCGCTCAAAAACAAATGTTCTTCCTATCTCAGGCCTTGGTCTGGTTGAGATGACCAGAAAGAGGACGCGCGATACCTTAACCCGTTTGATGTGTACGGGTTGCCCATATTGTGAAGGAACAGGGGTCGTGAAATCCACCACCACTGTTTGTTATGAATTGGTGCGCGAGCTGATGAAAGTCATTAAAAAGAGCGAGGGCTCCAAAGTTTTTATCTACGCTCACCCGGAGGTCACGGCACGTTTATGCTCAGAGGACGCCGAAATGGTTGAGACTTTAGAGGAGGCTTTTGGAAAGCAATTGGTCATCAGATCTGAAAATAACTATCATATCGAGCAGTACGAAATATTTCCTCAGGAATATTAGATACTTACAAATTGTAAAAATGTGATGCGTCATTTCACACCTTGTAACTTCTATTAAAGATGAGTTTCACTTTAAGGAGTTATCTATGCGTTTATTTTTACTTTCGTTAGCGATTTTTGGAATGAGTTCAACCTATGCTTTTGTGAATGAAGCCAACTGTGCGGCTGCAACGCCTAATGAAGATCATTTAAGAAGTTCAGAATTTTCTTGGGGCATGAGCCGAGAAGATATTCAGAAAAAACAAATCGAAGTCTATGAAAAAGGCCTTCGCTTAAGAGAAAGAGCTTTCGTCGAAGACGGAAAGATCTATTTGCCGTTCAAGCCTTTTGGTGGAGAAGAGCAAAAAATTCTTCTCTCAGAGCGATTTATAAAAAGTGTGATTGGTCACATTGAAAATGGTCTAAAAAGAAATTACGTTGAGGCCATTATTTTTCCAGATATGGGTCACTCTCACTTATTTGTCGATGAAGAATTTTATAATAAATTTGTAAAAGATATTCCCGTAAAAGAAGGCCACAAAAGATATGAGCTTATGCTTAATCACCCTGAGACGCGTTTTCTCTATCACACGGCAGAGCAACTTGCGATGAAGAACGAAGATGGAACAATTAAAGATGACCGTCACCTACAGTGGCGATTCTTTACGCGAAACCTAGTCGGGCACAACAAGAATCAAGGTAAAATTGAGCTTCTTCACCAAGAAGATCATAACTACAATACGGCCAGAAGTTATGATAAGGGATTTCGTTATTGGGGAGCAGGATTTAATATTTCTGCGACAAAGAACGGCTGCTTTTCTTATAAGCACAATGGACAGACATATTACTTTGATCTAAGCCTTAAAGATTTAGAGCCTTAATTAACGACAGGGGCGTCCACCACAGAGTTGGATTCCCCCACTAATTCCAAGAAAGGGTCTTGTTTCTCCCGTATGGTCTCTTAAGAATCCATACTCCTGAGTTAAAAAAGAGCCATCCGATAATCGTTGATCCCTAGACACTAAGAACTCTTGCGTTGCTTGCCCATTCAAATTCGTATATCTAAAGCGACAGGCAAGTCCATCTGTCCCAGCACCATTAGGTCTCGGAACGCTACCTCTTCCTGGTGAGTATCCTTCACTTACTGTAACTTCAGCAGAAACTTCTGTGCATGGGCTTCTTAGGACACCTCGACTATCTGTAATCTCTACAAAGGCGCTTCCGGATCTTCCTCGTTCACCATCAGCTACTGAGATCCCAAGGGAATAGCCAGCTGAATGAAGACCTGTTCTCCGTTCGCTCTCAATCAGAGCATCAAGGCCATACTCCGAATCTTCCCCCATTGAGAGACTTATAAGTTGTCTAAAAGAAGAAGAACCAATTTCGATGTCTTGAGTGCCTGCTTGCTCCCCGTTTGGTCCTCTCAGAGGTACCCCCTCTCTGATTTGGGTTTCAGTTACGGCCCGGCCATAAGTTAACACAACTCGATTGTCGCTAGAATACTCAAAACCCCTTTGGGTAGTTTCATTTACTCTTCTGGCATCACCATTGGCGTATGCCTCGCCTTCGGCTACTCTTTGGTCCACGACATCAGCTGAAAGTGTATGAACGCCTTCTGCGTTTGGTTGGCCATCATACGCATGACCAAAAGTTAATCTTCTGGTGCCGTCACCCTCCTCAAGGGGTCTCTCACTTTGAAATAAGAATGATGTATCAACACCGCCGTATAACGAACGATCAACCTCAAAATTAAAGCGCGAATCAGCGTCACCTGCTCCAAAAGCAAGTTCATAAGTTTCTGATCTAAAGTCAGCTGACCCAAGTAGGTAGCGGGATTCTGCTCCTTCTCTCTCTGCCAATCCAAAACCTAAAGTCTCCGGTCGCTCTCCTGGCTCACCAGTGATACTAAAGTGATATAGAGAGTCATCTCCTGAAGGAGTTACACTTAAGTCTCCTTCGACAGGAACAGGTGCTCCTTTCCCGCCACTTGATGAACTCCCTGCTGGAGAAGTGCCATCTGCGCTTAAACGAAATAATTCTGGTCTGAGAACCCCTAAATTATTTCTAACAGCAGTGATTTCTTGGCCGTCGGCACCAGCATTACCAAATTGGAAACTATAGCGAGGGTCACTATAATCATCATCTGTGATATTAAATCTTAATTCTTGATCACGGTCTCGATAGATGGCGCCAGCGGTAACCTCTCTGTTTAATCGACTGCCATCTAATGCTAGAGAATCTTCGACGTCCGCACTTAATTCAATTTCACGACCTGTGGCAGGTGTGTTGGGATCAACTGGACCATCAAGACCAAAGGTTAAAGTTGCGCCACCATTAAAAACAACAGAATTAGCTTCACACGTTCCATCCGGCCTGGGCCTACCCTGGCAGGTGAATCCGAGTCTTGTCTCAACAAGATGGCCACCATCTGTTGGAAGGACCCTACCAAATGAAAGTCCATTATCTCTCGTTTCAACTCTTATACTTGGGTCTGCTGGTGGGACAACTTCAAGAGGAGTTTCCGCAACAATGGTAGGATCGACAAAAGATTCAACCGTCACATCACCTTCTTCATTTCGTCTAAGAACAAAAATTCGATTCTCTCCTTCAACTTGAGCGCGATAGACCATGATGCGACCTTCTAGGCTTGCTTGACGAAAAAGTTGAAGTTGATTGGGAAGTACGGGAATATCTTCGCTAACCGTTTCTACGGAGCCTAGATTTTCTGTTAATTGATCTATACATGTTTGAGCAGTATCAGCATCAAGTTGAATCGCGAGAGTAAGATTAAATTGATCAAATGAGAAGGGAGGGACTTCTCCTTGATTGGCATAGGCTTGCTCGAGAATATCACTGACATCACCAGAGAGGTTTTCAAGCTCTGGGCAATCACAGACATCTATGCCATTTCCATCCTCAGCGAATATAGTTTGAAACGACAAAAGTATAAAGAGCGGGATTAAAAATTTCATAGCAATAACCTTAACGGATATAACTTCAACTTCCTTGATTATGCTGTGTATGAGCTTAATTTTGACATTATGAGGACTTACGCTTTAAAAAATTGCCTATTAAATCTGGCACTTTAAATTCGCTCAGTTGAATAGGGCTTCATTATAAATTCAGTCTGTTATAGGTGCCTTTCTTCTTTTGGGCATTAATAGCTATAACTCTGACGTGTTTCTGCCGATAATTGAGTTATTAGATCAACCCTAATTAATGTTGGTGGCACCTGTGAGATTTTTGTTCGTGTTCATTCTATTTTCCAGCATGGCGTTTGCCGAAAATGGGGGG
>JAIPEG010000040.1 GCA_021737405.1 Bacteriovoracaceae bacterium | reverse complement strand
TCGCCGCCTTGGAACAGCAATAGATATGAAAGAAGATATTCCAGACCGCCTGTGGTTTGATAGCACGCCTAGTGTTCTCTATGATGCCCGTGGAAAAAGGGCCACGAGTATTATAAAACAATTAAAACCTCTTATTCAAAATTATCCTTATAAAGACAAATACCGAGTTTACCCTGGTCCTAATTCAAATACATTTGTCACCTACCTCATCAGAAATATTGATGAGCTAGATATTGAACTTCCCTCTACAGCGATTGGTAAAGGCTATTTAGGGGATCAATTTCTTGTCAAAACGGCTTCAAATACAGGAGTCACTTTTTCTCTCTTTGGTCTTCTTGGTGTTACCCTAGGAGCAATGGAAGGACTTGAAGTTAATATCTTTGGTCTTCACTTTGGAGTTGATCTTTGGACACCTGCACTGAGTGTTCCCATCATTGGAAGAATTGGTTTTCCTGATTCAGGACAATAAAAAAAGGCTCCCAAAAGGAGCCTTGATTTATTCAAAAATAATTTCTAATTTTATTCGTCACCAAAGAGGTACTCGTCATTTGGTGCATAGCCGTCAACTCCAAAAGTGTAGCGAGCATTTAATCCAAAGACGATTTCATCTTCTCTAGCATCTTGATAATCGTTGTATCGAACCTCAGCACCGACAGTAATTCTTGACGTCAAGGCCGTATTTGAACCTATTGCATATTGAATCACTTCTTTTTCAACATAAGTCATCTCAACAACAACATCCGTTGAACCTGTTACTTGAACTTTCGCCCCTGCTGTAAGAGCAAAGTCCGAGTTAGGGAATTTAGGATTATTACTAAAGAGCATACCATTAACCCAACCTACAAGGTCGCCGTCATTTGACTTTGTGATCACACCAAGAATCGCACGCCCTTCAGTTCCCATTGGGTTATCATCACGATCCATAGACACAAGCGCAGCATTCAAAGCTACATTCTTAGTCAGTTCTTTACTTAATTTTACAGATACACCGTTGATAGTACCAATCGACATATCGCCAGCGTCTGTTTCAAAAACACTTAATTCAGCAGAATCAAATATACCGAAAAGACCTTTGTCTAATTTAACAGTCAAACCAAAAACTTCATCAATATCATATTCTTCACTCAAGGGATTGTTACCAAATACAGGCATGGCCTCAATACTTTTCACAAATGGAATTGATCTCTTTCCGACAATGATAGCAACTGGTGATCCACCAACTTCTTTAATTTCAATATACGCTTCAGTAATAAACTCTTCGAGAGAGAAATCATCTTCAAGCTTAATTTTATTATCTTCAAGAATCGTCGTTAAGCTAGTCGTTAAAACCGCGCGAACTTTATTCTTCCATTCAACACCCAAGCTTAACCATGCATTAGTGTAGTTGTAGTTATATTCTGGATGAGATACAGCATTCGCACTAACCTCTCCATAATAAGATACTTTAAAGTCGTCCTTTAACAATCCTACATCTTGAGCAAAACTTGGTGTGCAAAAACCGAGAGAAAGTACTACAGCTGGTATGATTTTTTTCATTTAAGTCCCCTTAATACAAGCAATTTGAAAACCCGTTATTGCACAGCGAGTCATTCAAAGCTAGAGGCGAAGTATTTTTTACAGAAAACACCTTAAGCAACTGTTATTACAGGAGCAAAGGCCATCAGCCGAAAAGAGTTCGTCATTATGAAAACTCTTCTTTTATACTATCTTTTATCTATCCATTTTATTCATTCCAAGGCGTGTTTTGAACTTACTCTCATCCCTTATTTTTATTATCTGTCTTACAACTTTTTCCCTTTCATTAAGAGCGGGTAACCTCTTAACTTCAAAAGTCGGAATTGGGGACACCACTGATAAAATTAATTACAGGGACTTTCATTTAACCGCAAACAAGAATGAGTTAGATCTCTTATGGCCTTATTTAAATGAAGAAGACTCAAAAGATTCTTTTAAACTCGATTTTTATCACCGTTATCAAAAAGGCCCTACTTTTAAATTCAAATATAATGAATTTCAAACCCAGTATTCCCATATTTTTAAGAAACTCCATCAAGCTTCTATTCAAGGTGGATTCTATGCAATTGATGAAGTTAATACTGAATCAATTGGTATTAAATCCTCTGGAAAATTAAATCTTCTCTCCAAGTTTAACGAAAACTTCTATACTTCTCTCTTTGTAGGAAGAGGTTTGGCCATTAGAGAAATCTTTCTAACAGGAAGAAACCTCCATGATCTTAGAGCGACAAGTGTTGGAGTAACCCTTCAGCATCAATTTCTTAACCAAAGAATCGCTGCAAAAATCATATATAATAAGCACTTTTTGAGTAACGGTATTGAAAGAAATTATTTTGATAGTGAGGTAATGGCTTCACTTATGAAGTATCCCCACTGGGTAAGGATCGGATTCGGCTATCACACAATGGACTATAATAAGTTCACCACAAACTATTGGTCTCCTACAGATTTCTATGCTTTTGGACCACGCCTGGATTTAAGTTATGTTTTTAACGACAAACTTCAAGCCTATTTTGGTGGGAACTATAATTGGTTTGAAGAAAACAAAATTTACTCAGGTACTGGTTACTACTTAAGGACGGGTCTTCGTTACGGTATTCGAGAAGACTTCACTGCTGATCTCTCTTATGAAAGAAACGAATCAGTTCAAAACAACAATAGTTGGGTAGGAAAATCCGTGATTATAAACTTAACTCTCTTTCTCTAAATTATGAAAAATCTCTACTCTCTTATTACTCTATTTATCCTTGTCTCCTCCTGTGCCGCTAGTGAAAAAGGCTCTCTCGTCTACACTGGCTATGGTTCCATCTCCTATTCAAAAAAAGACAACCTAGCCTATAAAAAAGCTATTGAAGAAGGCCAATTTAACGCTGTTGACCTTCTTTATACTTGTTATGTCGTTGATGAGTTTGATCACAATATAAAATGCGATGGTGATGATTCTCCGAAAGAGAAGAAGTTTATAGCTTTATCAAAGGAATTAAAGAAGGCCGGTCATACCTTAACGTTAAGAATCTATGTGGATTTAGAAAATCAAAAGTGGCGTGCCCTTTGGCATCCTAAAAAAATCGCTCTTGCTTTTTCAAACTTAGAGAAAACACTTCTTCATTTTTCAAAGATCGCCAATGAAGTAAAAGCTGACTCCCTCCTCATAGGCTCTGAATATGAAAAGCTTACGCAACCAAAGTACCTCTCCCACTGGAAGAAAATCATTAAAAATGTGAAAGAAAATTTTTCAGGAAAGATTCTTTATGCAGCCAATGGAAACTTAAATAATATGAAAGAGCCCGAATACCGTTGGGTACCGTTTTGGAGCCTCCTAGACCATGTTGGAATCAACTATTACCCACCTTTTAAAGGTAAACCGACAAAAAGGTCATTATCCAAACACCACAAAAAAGAGCTTACAAAATACTCCGACTTTGCAAAGACGATTAAGAAGGATCTGGTTATTACAGAAGTTGGATTTCCCCTTGCTGAATCGGGGATTAAAACCCCCTATCAATGGGAATACGATTTAAAGGAAAAGCCCAATAGTGCATTAAGAGTTCTATCCTTTAAATCTTTTATCGAAAAGGCCCATCAACTCAATATCTATGAAATTCATCTTTGGCGTTTCTTGCCGAATGAATTGCGCTTTCATCCCTTAGGCTACTTAATAGACGAAGCTTTTATGAATGAAATTGCCCTTTTAAATCGGAAGTAAGCTCACCTCTTGAATAGAAAAGAGTGCGCGAAGAATGATAAAGGAGTAATCTAAGTTTAAGCTTTGCCCAATAGAGCTTAGGCGGTTAAAGACACCAAATATTAAGAAAACATAAAAACCAACTCTTACATTTTGTAAAAAGATCCATTCCATTCGATTTTCAGCTTTCCCCGCGACCTGGTTTTTTCGATATTGAATATAACTAAGAAGACCATAATTTAGGGTTATAAATAAACACAGTCCAATCAATTGAGAAATAATAAAAACAAACATTTCTAAGCCTCACTACAACTTTTTGAAAAACCATTACGCACTAATTTATCCCAACTCATCCCTCTTGCGATCCACTCGTCATAAAAAGCGGAGAGCTTCCAAACAAGCAAGATATTTGAGTAGAAAAATCGAGAGAGTACTGACTGATAAATCCAATTCAATTTTCTTTTCTCATGCTTTGTCGCCATAACTGCCATTATCAGGTCAATTGCATATACATAAAGTAGAAGAAAAGAAGCAACCGCCTCAATGGGCGTAAAAAAATAACAAAAGATAAAAACTAACAATAAAGTAAAATCAATTATAGGAAAGATAATTTGCTCCCAAAGGAGAAAAATGAAGATGACCTGACTTCTTGGATTGTCAGATTGAAGAAAACCTTGAGCATTTTTGATAAGGGCCTGAAAGATTCCCCTCGTCCAACGATACCTCTGACGATAGAGATCAACATAGTTTGCTGGCGCCTCTGTGTAGGAGATCATACCGTCTTCACAAATTATTTCTTTACCTTGAATGAGGAGTTTAAAAGTAAGCTCAGTATCCTCAGCATAGGTTGTATTTTCTCTCTCATATCCACCTAGAAACTCTATATCACTCTTTCTAAAGAGTCCTATAGGTCCTGGAACAATTGTCACGGCCTTTAATACGGAAAGACTTTTCTTTTGAAAGTGCCCAAACAAATAATCAAGATATTGCATCCGTCCAATGAGAGAGTCTGTATTTTCGACCTTCACCATACCAGCAACTGCCGCGAGGTTTGGATTATTAAAGAAGTGACGAACTCCATATTTAAGGGTATCCGGTGCGAGCTTTGAATCTGCATCCATACACAAAACAAACTCTCCCTTTGCTTTTTCAAGGGCAAAGTTTAGTGCTGATGCTTTTCCACCATTTTCTTTTCTAAAAACCAAGATATTGAGATCGACTTTCGAAGCACCAGCGAGGGCCGCCTCATAAGTATCATCCTTACTCCCATCATCAACAATAATGATTTCAAAGAAGGGGTAGTTGATAACAGAGTAATTTCTAATAACCTCTGCAATAACAGCACCTTCATTATAAGCAGGAACTAAAATAGAGATAAAAGGGAAATCCTGCATTGACTCTATTGGAAGTGCCTCTTTGCTAAGCTTTGCGTATTTAACAGAGCCGCCTATATAAAAGCACATCCTCACAAATGAAAGGCCACTATAGCCCATCAATACGAGCAGGATGATCTCTGATTGCTCATTGGTGCTCGTGATTAATAGATAGGAAATACCAAGGCCAAAACACAGAATCATTGACGCCGCAAAGTAGCACCAACTATTAACTTTCAACCTATTTTCAGGCAGATAGAAGTCTGGAAAACTAAATTTATGAGACAAATCTGTATTCAACTTAACCCTGTTCGCGAAAGAAAACATGCACAAAATCTTATTGTTTTTTGCACAGAACGTTTTTATACACACTCTTAAACACACCGCATCAGTAAAATCAAGAAGAGTCCTGTTAAATAAAGTTTTTACATACCCAATATTACACATCGCGTTGTGCCTTGTGAGGAAAAGTGATAACTACTTGGCTACAGATAATTTATAAAAACAGGGGTCCCCATGCGCACAACCATGGCCATTATTTTTCACCTATTCTTTCTCGTAACTCTACAGGCGCAAGAAATATCCTTTGCAGAGTTTAAAAATAAGTGGAGTGGTCGTTTTGAAAAAGCAGAAGGTGAATCTTTAAAAGATATCTACAGAGTCAAGGTTTCGGACTTACATGAACCTTCTTATATTGAGAAAGTTTTTACTGAAGAAGTTTCTTTCAATCAAAAATTTGTCCGAGTCAAATTTAAAGTTTCCAATCTCGCCAATTTAACAGGAATTGAACTTCGCCTAAGCTCTGATGATAGCGGATATGACAATTTCGTCTCCATCCCTGTACCCTTATTTACTGATATCGACTTTAATACAGTACAAACAAACTCTTGGATTACTTATACCTTTACTATGGGAGAAGCGATTTCTCATGGAGCACCCAACCTTGATAAAATTAAGCGCATTGGCTTTTATATTGGAGGCAAAGAGCTTGAAATTGACTTTAGCCTAATCGAGATTGTTGAGAGCATAAATCATTCAATTGTAAGTTTCACATTTGATGATGGTTATGACGATCACATTTTAGCGGCTAGAATTATGGGAGAATACAATTTTCCAGGTACTGCCTACTTAATGCCTCGCCAAGTTAATAAGAAGAACTATTTAACCACTGATAATATTATCGAGATGAAAGAGAAGTTTGGCTGGGACCTATCGTCCCATCATAAAATCCCCATACTCGACTTCACTTATAGCGAACTTGATAATGAATTAAATTATACTCTCGGTTACCTAAATGCTCTTGGTTCAGAAGAAGAAGCCCTCCATTTTGCTTACCCACTTGGAAAACAAAGTCGAGAGACAACCCTTCCCCTAATAAAAAGAACTTTTCACTCTGCTCGTCTTGCTGGTGGAGGTGCAGAAACATTACCTCCTGCTGACTGGCATATGCTTAGAACCCTCAATGTAATACCGGCCTTATCCCCTCAGGACCTCATTGAAAGAATTAGAAAAGCTGAAAAGCAAGGCGAATGGTTAATATTAATGTTTCATTACTTAACGGATGAAGAGAACCCCACAAACCCCTTAGCCTACAACACAAAGAAATTCCAAGAATTTTGCCAGCTTCTATACTCAGAGGGCAGTCTTGTTCTTACAGTTAACCAAGTTTATAAGGCCTTTGAAAAATGAAAATAAACAACCTCGCAACCCCAATATTGTTTTGCCTTCTCGGGTCCTTCAATATTTATGCCGCTGAAAAGTGCTCAAATACATTGGATCAGTACTACACGCAACTTCCATCTTGGTTATCTCAACAATCATCCTCTAATGCACTAGACATGAGTTGCGTAAAGCATTCCATGAATGCATTTAGAGGCTGGGCTCAAAGCCTTGGACATGATAACTCAGGAAATGAAGGACTTTTTATCTACTGCTCTGAAGAGCAAACAAAGAGATCTCCCCTGCCCCAATGTCAGACTGAGGCTTATTTAAACACCACATTAAATACTTATAATAATGTAACAGATTGCCTAGATATTGAAATTGGTGATTTATACTCAATCGTCGCAGCAGAGAGTGGTTTTTATCATAACTCTATATCGTCTTCAGCTGCCGATTTTGGTTTTGGTCAGGTGACAACCCCCGCGATAACTGATGCGAATATTCAGTGGTATAATTTCATTGATCAGATGAAAGCGAGTTCAAAGAAAAGTTGTCAGAATATCATCAAATATATTGAGGAGAACAATATTGAACCAGTATATGACAATTTTAGCTGTACTTTAACTGAAGCTCCTAAGAACCCCCTACTAAACGCCCTCTATGCAGGATTCCATTTTAAAATCATCGCCGGCTACATGGAGAACTATTCTCGCGACAGTCTCTTACAAAAAAGACTCGAAAGGATTCTCAATAAGTCCTTCACATTAGAAAGATATGCTGAAATCAAGTCTGTCTTAAAAGTCCTCTCATACAATATGGGTCATGTTGGCACAACTAATGCCCTCGAGCAGTTTCTCTTAGAGAAAGAACATGACCTAGAAGTCCTCAAAGAAGAAAGACATGACATCAGTAATGACTTAGGAAGAATTAATCTCCAAATACTTCGAGGAAGCAATACTAAACTTCTTGAGCAGAAAGAGAAAATTTTGAAGGAACTTAATAGTAAAGATCAAGAAATCGCTATTATTCAGACCCCATCACTATTCAATGGTGACGAAGAAACACCCGGAAGCTTTGGAGAATATCTTGTTTCTAGGAAGATGTCCTATTATTTAAGAGTTCTCAATAAGAGAATTAAGTACATTGCGAAAAGGGATAAAGAAAACTTATGTCCAACAGAAAAGTTTCTCCATATTCAATAGCCTGTTATTTAATTGCTCTTATGCTACTCCCTCTTGCAATCAGTGTGAGAGCAGAGGTAAGCTGTAAAAAGCAATGGGGTCCAGCAAGAGTTGAATCCCTTAAAGATTGCCAAATTATTCAAGGTGAGACGACTGACCCTAGTTCCATTCATATTTTAAATTTTCACTGGTCGTACCAAGAGAAAAATATCGCCTTAAAATTACAATTACAAAACCCAGAGGTCTTAAGTGGGCTCAAATTGAGCTTTTATAAACTAGGTAAAATAAAGGCCAGTTACACCCTACCTCTTTATGATGACCCTCAATACAATATTCTTCAAAATAACCTTGAAACAATTCTCTCGATACCAGTGACAAGTCTTAAATGGGAAACACCAGAGAGAGATGGTGAGGTTGATTTTGACTCTCTTACTATCTACCTAGGAACAAAGAATCTTAGCGATAAGTTGTTCGTTCTAAAGATTGGTGAGATCATTTATCAAGAGAAGGCGAAATCAGGAAAGATCAGCATAACCTTTGATGATGGATACACATCAAACCTAGATGCGGCCAAGATAATGGCGCCCCTTGGTCTAAAAGGAACTGCCTACATAATCCCAGAGGCCATTAATCAAGTAGGTCACTTAACAGAGACAAACCTGAAGACTTTGAAACAATGGGGTTGGTCCCTATCGGGACATTTAGCAGCTCCAGTAACTCAGATTGAAGATCTAGAAGCAGTAATAATTAAAACACAAAAGACTATTTCAAGATTTGGAAGTAACGAAAGTGCAAAACACTTTGCCCTTCCCCTTGGAAAATATAACGAGCAGACATTAAATATATTAAAGAAACATTTCTCCTCAGTCAGACTAGCAGGTGGGCTTGCCGAGACATTGCCCATAACTGATCAATACCGCCTTAAGACAATAAACATCACTCAAAGTATGCAACCCTCCGAAGTCTATAAATTATGTAAAGAGGCCATTCGAAATAAAGACTGGGCGATTCTTATGTTTCACTACCTAGACAAACCAGAAAAGGGAGCCTTAAGTTACTCATCAGAAAACTTTAAAAAGCTGATGAACATGTTAAGTGAATTTAAAGGTCAGATTCAAACAATAGAAAAAGTGTTAAAGTAATCCAAATTTTATTTCGATCCAAATAATTTGGTTGCCGCCAAATCACCTGCAACATTCACAACCGTACACCCCATATCGACAATCCTATCAACTCCCATAATCAGACTCACTCCTTCTAATGGCACCCCAACCTTTACAAGAATACTAGATAAAATGCCTATCCCCACTCCAGGAACCCCCGGAGAACCGATAGCACTGGCAATAGAGGTCGCTACGACGAGAGAGATTTGTCCCATGGATAAATTGATATCATAGACTTGGCTCAAGAAAATTACGGCCGTAGTATGCCAGATAGCAGAACCAGACATATTGACTGTCGTCCCTAGTGGAATCAAAAATCGAGCTGTTCCCTTATCGACATCAAGATCCTCTTCAGCAATACGCATCGAAACAGGCATAGTTGCGGCACTTGAAGAGGTAGAGAACGCCAAAAGTAGGGCCGTCGAAATTTTCTTAAAGAATTTAAATGGGTTTTCCTTTTTAAAGATCGAAACCAAAAGAAGATAGAAAACGAGAAGTAAGGCAAAACCTATATAACTACAAAGAACATACTTTGCCATATTCCCGAGGGACTTTAAACCAGTTGAAGAAGTCACCTGCGCCATCATGCCAAAAACTGCAATTGGAGCAAGAACCATTGCCCATGAGATAATTTTCATGCAGATTTGCTGAATAATTTCTAACATATCCATAACACTAGACGCTTGTTCTTTCTCGATTGAAAGAAAGGCCACTCCTGCAATAATAGAGAGAATGACAACATCTATCATTTGACCTTCAACCAAGGAGGAAAGAGGGTTCACTGGAAGAATGTTTAAAAGTGTATCAGGGCTCAAAGAAAAAAGTCCTGTTTCAGCTTGATCTACGATCTGATTGGCCCCCTTTAGGGCCAATCCCTTTCCTGGCCTTAGAAGATTGGTCAGAAGTATACCCAAAGTAGCAGCCGCTATTGAATTAAAGAGCACAAAGAGAGTGAATCGTAGACCCAAACTTTTCATTTGTTGAACATCCTCAGTTGAGGCAAGACCTCGAATGATACTTGAAAAGATCAGAGGAATGATCACCATTTTTATTAATTTTAAAAAGAACATTGCAGGAAAAACGAGCCAGCCCATTACGGCCTCAATTGAATTTGAATAGCCTACTAAAAGTCCACTTAAAGGGCCGGTGCTGGAAAGTAAAATACCGAGGCCAATACCAAGGGCCATTCCTAATAAGACCTTCGCCCAAAGTTTTCTTTCGACTAGACCAATAATTTGGCCTGACATTAATTTTAATGAACTCGGATGGAGGTATGAGAGGGTTTCAAAAAGGGTTTTCATAACCCAATTTAATAGCAGACTTATTAAAATCAAAACCTGATTAAGATCAGGCTTTAATTTTATAAAACTTTGAATTCAAGAAAAAGAAATTTTGGCCTAATTACAGCTAAAATTAACAACTTCCTCGCTACCCGAATCAACAACGGCTTCACCACTTTCGTAAAGACGAACTCTTAGACCATTTTCTTCACAAATAAGTCCATCTAGTGCAGTTGCCTGGCAAGGGATGCTATAAGTTGAATCGTTATCAAAGTAATAGGCATAGGTCGTGTTACCCTCTTGATTAAATTCTAGTGTATCCTCTTCCCAGTAATCATCAGTATTTGTGCATGTTATATTTGCTGAAAAAGCTGAATTCATTAGAATTAGAGATAAAAGAGAAATAATAAACTTCATAAAGTCCTCCCATTTTTTTTATCAGGAGATAACTTATTAAATATAGCTTCGCAAGGTGCGATAATAATTTATGCCGATAATTACATGTTAGCGTGAATTCAAGCAATTGAGTGCTAACTCAAAGGCCTCTAAGCGTTTACAGTAGCTATTCTCTCTAAAGCCACTTTGACTTTTACGACAATCAATTTTTTCGAAATCATCATATGTAGGATGGCGCCCATGAACACACTGAGTGACTTCGGCAACAGCTCTTGGAGTGCTACTCTTAAGAAAAGGCCTTGTTTTTGTTGAGTTTTGACACTTCTTCCAATACCAAAGACTAGAATCCACAACAAACTCAGTAGAAGACATTTCTCTAAGGCCTCGATCCTTGCAAGGCAAGGCCAATTCATCACTGGTTACTTCAAACTGGGAGATCAAAGGAAAAGGCGACAGTTCAAGGCCCATTCCTTGAAAATATCCATCCATTTTTTCTAAAACCTCATTTGAGCAAAACATTCCAACCTGAACGGTTCGGTTAGAGTCGTCTTTATAAGTGAAAAAGGTTTTGTGAGAGTTTGCACTTAATTGCCCTTCTGTCTTAGAAGAGCGATGGTAGTAAAACCCTAAATAATTAAAGCAGCCTGTCAGCTGAATAAGTCCACGACCTCTAAATTTAGATTTATATGAATTTTTAGAGAAGACATAACGATTATCAAAGAAGTCGTCATCTTCATCTACCGCACCTAAGTACTCATCACAATTCCACTTCTCTTCACTACCTCCAAAAAGCCTCCTCCAGCTTGGTCCTATGACCCTTTCAACTGTGGCACTGAGGCCGTCTGACTCGTGAATTAATTGGGAGAGGTAGTGTGCCTGTTCGATTTTACTTTGAATTCCATAATCAACCATTGATTGGGTAAGTCTATCTTCGATAAATCTCAGCGTTCTAAGACGCCTTAAGCTTAATTTATCTTCTCCATATATCGCTTTTAGACTACAGCTTAAAGCGGCACCCATGCTAGTAACCTGGTCTCTATTTGTTTCTTCTTTTTCTAATTCTTCTTGGGGCTGACACCCAAAAATGAATATTGAGATAAGAGTATAGATAAATAAACCTTTAAAACTATTCATTCTCATCTCCTAGAATTATTTGATCCAGTTCTATAAATTTAAATTTTTCTAAGCGATAAGTCGTTTTGAGTATTCTTCGGCCGTCTTTTTGAAGGGAAAAATAAACAGCACTTTCATTATCATAAAAAAATTCAGGAAAGATTCCTATTTTGATTAGAGGTCCTTGCTTTTTATAGAAGTACTCAAAGATTTGACCAGAAGTCCCTTGTGAATAGAGTCTTGCGAATAGCTTGATTTTCTTTGCTTTTAAATGATCAAATTCAACGGTGACTAGAGGAGCACCACTTTCAGCGCTCGACCTACTGAACGATATTTCGTCGGTTGAAACATAATAGGTGGCCGGACCAGCGACCATTTGCTCACAGACAAAGAACAGCGAAATTAAAAAAGCCATTCGAAACATAAGACCTCCAGAGTAAGTAGTAGTGCGGCAACACTCTAGGAGGAGGAGATCATCTCACAATTTCAAGGGAACTTTTTAGGAGGAAAAATTTTCTTATGATTTAAGCTAAACCAACTCGATAGTTTCGCTTTTTAATTTTACACATCGATTGATTATCAATAACTTGATCTACTTTCTCTCTCTTAATGGCAACATAGGTTAATATTGGTAAAATCGTAATATTTCCAATATCTTCCGGATCTAATTGGACTTCATTTATTAAGGCCCCAAGAATATCGCCTGGGCGAAGTTTATCCTTTTTGCCACCACTAATAAAAATCGTTTTCATTGGGGCAATCGCCTCATATTCTTTATCTTCTGAAATTTCATCGATAGATTTAATGAGAAATTCCTTTCCCATGCTCTCACTAATTTGATCAATCTTATATTTTTCAGGTTCCACAAGAAGGCTGTACGCAAGGCCTTTCTTCCCAGCACGCCCTGTACGACCAACTCTATGAATATAATCTTCTGGATCATTTGGTAGATCATAATTTATGATGGCCGCAAGGTCTTTGATATCTAAACCTCTCGCAGCAACATCGGTAGCAACAAGTATAGATATACTTTGATTAGAAAATTTTGTTAAGACAACGGTCCTTTCATTTTGATCGAGATCACCATGGATACTAGCAGCAAGGATTCCATTTTCAATGAGAAACTTTGTTAAGTTATCCGTAATGACTTTTGTCTTACAAAAGATAATCAGACGATCGGGATTGAATTCACCCAAAATCTTTAAAACCGCTTTATTCTTTCCTTTATGACTCTCGACTTGAAAGAAATGTTGTTCAATATTTCCCTCCTCATGCTCGGAATCAACGACAACTTTGTCAGCATCACGCTGAATATTTTCACTAAGTTTTAAAATACCTTCTGGAAAAGTCGCTGAAAAGAGAAGCGTTTGTCTCTCTTTTGGAATTTGTTTTTCAATGCCTTCTATCTCATCATAGAAACCCATATCAAGCATTAGGTCTGCTTCATCTAAAACAAATGTTTTGATGTCATCAATCATGATAAATTCTGTTCTAATTAGTTTTGCAACTCTTCCCGGTGTCCCGACAATAATATGGGCTCCATGATAGAGAGAACTTTCCTGATGGTGATAACCAACACCACCAGTGATCGTCAGAACCTTTATATTTTTCATCATACGAGCAAGCTTTCTAAGTTCACTTGCAACCTGCTCTGCTAACTCTCTCGTCGGACAAAGAACAAGTGCCTGGGTATTAAAGTTTTTCGTATCAATTTTATTTAAAATACCAAGACCAAAAGCTGCCGTTTTTCCACTTCCAGTCTTTGCTTGGCCAATAACAT
The DNA here is from genome assembly GCA_021737405.1 of Bacteriovoracaceae bacterium. Classification (GTDB taxonomy): domain Bacteria; phylum Bdellovibrionota; class Bacteriovoracia; order Bacteriovoracales; family Bacteriovoracaceae. The sequence continues at coordinate 6,691 of JAIPEG010000040.1, read as the reverse complement.
CTCCCCCCTCCATAATTTTAGGCAAAGAGTTTTCTTGGATAGGAGTCATGGAGTTAAACCCCAGTTCAATGAGGTTTGCCAGGAGTTCAGGACGTAGGTTTAGATTTTCAAATTTATTCTTCATAGCGGGAAACTAACATCAATTACGGAACACAGGTAGTTAAATGAAAAATTTAAACCCATATTTTGATAATTTCAGGACATTTTTGAAAAAAAGGCAATGTGACTGCCAACACATTGCCTCCATATCTGTTAACGACGATAGTAATAACTTCCATATTGACCATTCACGCAGTGGGGAACGGAGGTATGCATATGATTTTGATGATTACGATCTTCCTTACCAATGCTTCCAGTTCTGGCCAGACTTCCTCCGTAGGCGGGACATCCATTTTCAGTTTTGATGGCCTCTCCCCAACATTGGCGAAACGCCTTGAAGAACTCTCCCTTACCATTTCTTTTAAAATCCATATTCAAAATATTTCCGTCATATAGAGTGATTCTAAAAGATGAAATATCAATGGCCCTATTCTCAGCATGTAAGCTTCGAGGAGAATGCCGTCGATCGCCTAAAATGCCGTCGTGAATGATGTGTATTTGATCCAGTTCACCAGCGCCAATGGCATCAAGTCCTTCCTGGACACAGCTGCCCATAAATCTATCCATATACTCTTTTAACACCACCGAAATTTTCCGGCGATTGGCACAATTATAGCCAGAGTAATTACCTGTAATCGGATCAGTACATTCTCTCCAATCCTCCTGCGGAAAGCGAAAGTTTAACAATTCAAAGTTTCCCTTTTGATAGGCCTCTTCATAGTAACGTCTTTCTTGATCAGGATTGAGTACGTGAGAGCTTTTCTCTTCATCTACTCCCAAGTCTCGTTCTTCATAGGTAATGTTGCCTGCAGATATAGAAGATAAAAACACCATGTTAATCAAGAGATAGTATTGACCAATTTCACGAGTCCATTTCACTGGAAACCTCCTCAAATAAATGATTATTTAAGGGGATCGGCAAAAGCTAAGGAAGGGTGTAGGAAACAGAGAAAATGAGCTGTTGCTGGAAAAATCTTCGCTACAAATAGCTCAAATATATAGTATTTCGAGGTCTAAGCTAAAGGAAGAAGAAGAAGGTTTTAAGAAAAACTTAGGAATAAAACTGGAGTAATCCTTTTTAAAAGAATTACTCCGACTTTTTTTTTACTGCTGAACTTTAATTTCTACTCTTCGATTCGTTTCTCTGCCTTCTCTTGTTAAGTTATTGGCAATCGGCAATTCATCGCCGTAACCAACAGCTGATAAACGATCTGCAGAAATCTTATATTGATTCATAAGGTAACTTTTTACTGACTGAGCACGACTAAGAGAAAGAACCTTGTTATAGGCCTTGTCACCAGTTGGGTCTGTGTGACCTTGAATTTCAATTCTAAGGCCGTCGTTTTCTTTAAGCGCTAGACCTAATTTATCAATTGCACTCGTATAATTTTTGATGATTTCTGATCTATTTAGTGAAAACTTAACATCCAAACTCAAGTTGCGTTTTGCTTGAAGCTCACATCCCAAAGAATTCACTTTTTGACCCATACCAGTATTTGGACACTGATCCATAAGATCACTTACTCCATCTTTATCTGTATCGATTTTTACTCTTGCAATATTTATTGGTTTAATTTTTAAGGGAGTTACTTTTCTAATTGTTACAGACTTTGCCTTTGCTTTCCAAAACGGACGGCCAAACTCATGCCAAATTTCTTCACCCGGACTTTGTGAGTATTCATAAATCTTACGATTATTTACGTTTTCAAAGCCTTTTGATTCTTTGTTATAAGTTGGGTATTTAATTGAACTAGTGGCTTGAACAGAGGCGAATAAAAACGTCATTAAAAAGAGTAAAGTCATTTTGTGCATAGAATCTCCGTATAAATTTAACAATAACAACAGCTTAACTTTTATAAATCCTTATGGCAAAAGCCTCTTACCTTTTAACCTTAATTAGTTAGACATTTTTAACAATGTATTTCGACCATCGATCACAACTTTGTATATACTAGCCCCCAGTTAAATTTAATCAAGGAGAAGACATGATTTCGATATATGGATCACCACAATCAAGTGCAGGCCGCTGTTTTTGGTGTTTAGAAGAAGTGGGTGTTCCCTACGAACACAAGAGCATTAGTTTTAAAGATCAAGAGCATAAGTCCGCCGAATTTCTAGCAGTTAACCCAAATGGAAAAGTTCCGGCCTTAGTTGACGGTGACTTCACAATTTGGGAATCAATGGCCATAAACTTTTATCTCGCTGAAGCCTATAAACCTGAGCTTCTTGGGAAAAACCCTAAAGAAAATGGCCTTGTTCACCAATGGAGCATCTGGTCAATCGCTGACCTTCAGCCTCCCCTCATTGCCGCCTTTATTCAGCTGATTTTTGTTCCTGAAGAAAGAAGAGATCACAACATCATCAAAAAATCCCTTGAAAAGCTACCTGCAATGCTTGCGACATTAAATAAGGCTTTAGAGAGTCATTCGTTTTTATTAGGTGATACTTTCACACTTGCCGATTTAAATGTCTCAACAGTTGTAGCGATTTGTGATCAGGTTGATTTTAAATTATCAGACTATCCTGCCATCATGACTTGGCGTCAAAAACTAGCACAAAGGGATTCATTTAAGCGCTATCAGGCCCTAGAAAACTAGTCAAATATGTTTAATCTGCCAATCTCATATGAACCCCCAGTCTATCGCCCCCCCTCGGAGGGGCCCTCTCTTCTTTTTCAAGTCACAATCGGTTGTTCCAATAACCTATGCACCTATTGTGATATGTATCGTTCAAAGAGTTATCGAGTTCGCCCCATTGAAGAGATAAAGAGGGATATTCATCTTTGTGCAAATTCTTTAGTCCCTGGGGACAAAATCTTTCTCTGTGATGGTGATGCTCTAGGTGCTCCCATGAGTGTTCTTGAAGAAACGCTAAAAACCATTCAGGAAGTTTACCCAAATTGCAGAAGAGTTGGCATTTACGCCACGGCCGAAAATATCCTCAATAAAACAGAAAATGAACTTAAACTTTTAAATAAACTAGGATTAGGGATCGCCTACCTTGGTCTAGAAAGTGGTGATGACAAAGTTCTTCACATGATTGTTAAAGGAAATACCGCCGCTGAAATGCGTGAGGCCTCACTTAAAATAAAGCGCTGCGGATTTAAACTCTCCACCATTGCCATGCTTGGGGTTGGGGGGCAAAAACACTCTGAAAATCATATTGAAGGCACGGCCAAATTATTAAGTGAAACATGCCCTGATTTTTTTTCCTTTTTAACAACCTTTTCAGTTCCCGGTACTCCCTATCACACGATGATTGAGCGCGGACTGATTAAGCCTTTAACATCAAAAATGCTCTTTAAAGAGATGCACGATATTTTAGAGAACAGTACATTTGATTTGAATCCCGTGATTTTTAGGGCCAATCATGTCTCCAATCAGCACCCACTTGGCGGCACACTATCTAGAGACAAATCTGCTATTGTTCATCAACTTAAAGAATGGATTGCACACACCCCGGAAGGTGTTTTTCCTCCAAGACCTCATCAAATGTAATGAATGTATTTCTTTCAAAAGAGTGACTAGAATTTAATCAATCCAGAGTAATGTCCATTGCTTAGACAATCAATTATACCTAACCACGTGAAATTAAATGCCAAAAGTTGTCACATTTTTTGCAGCTACTTCAGCATCTAAGAATGAAGCGAAGGAGCAAATAATGAAAGCAGGCAAACTCTTTATAATGACGGCGCTAGTTTTGTCATCAAATGCCTACTCTAAAACTATCAAGTTGGTTAACACTCAAACAGGACAATCAATGTCTGTATTTTGCCTTAACGCTAACTCTACCCATTGCCGTTTCAAACTAGAAGAGGCGAAAGCTAGACTGAGAGAAAATACCAACCCCGACCAATCTTCATTAAGCGGAGCTAGAGCACAAGACTCAATAAACCAAACCAAAGACTATATAAGCGAAAATGCAGCTGCTGCAAGAGACACTGTAGTAAGAGGAGCTGAGAGAACCAGTGAGGTCGTAACAAATGGAGCAGTCACAGCTAGAGATACCGTGAGTGATCGTGCTAATTCGGCAGGAACTGCTCTAGCAAATGGTGCTGACACGGCGAAAGATGCCGTTGTAAGAGGCTTTAACTCCACAAGAGATGCCCTCGCGAGAGGACTTGATACGACAAGAAATGCTATCTCAAACGGTGCTGAATCGGCCGGTAATGCGGTGGCAAGCGGTGTAGATCATTTAAAGGGTCAAACTTATCGTGTACGAGTTCCTGGACAAGATCACTCCATGACCTTTCACTGCTTCGGTGGATTAGAAAGTAATGAGTGTAAAAAAGATAAAGAGCAAACAGTAGAGGCAATCAAAAAAGGATCCACTGCTTCGACTTTAGAAGATTATAGACTCACTCCCCTATATAACGCCGGTAATGCTATAGCAGATACGGCAGAGGTCGTAGGAGACAATGTTAAAAATGCTCTTAACTTTTTAGATCATAAGTCTTGTAAGGCAAAACTAGAGCGTCACGCAAAAGACTTTGACGAGTCCTACAATATAAGTGGAACGACTCTTACGAGCTATGAAGTAAAAATGGATTACATTGAAGAGAAACTGGTAGAAGAAGGCCGTATGGAAGACTGTCGTGAGCATTTTGAAAATGCAGTTCTAGGTTATCAACTAAACTGGATCGCCAAAGGCGAAGTTTCTCAAGAAAGAACTCATATTTTTGACGGCCTTGGAAGACTAGCGAATGGCAAGATGGGTTACTGGAAAAACGAAGAGCGCCCAACAGACGCCCCAAGTGCTGCACAAAGATAAAAGAAATGGCCTTCTTTTTAAGAAGGCCTTCATCATTTTACTTATCTAAATTAGCTAATTTAAAAAGCGCGATGGCCGTATCTTTGCTTAAAACTTCTGAATAGCTAGTCCATAATTGACCGGCCTTCTCCGTTCTTAACTCATCATTTTCAATTGAAGAAATTTCGGAAGCAATCATGTCTTTAATCGCGTTTACTTCTTCAATTTCTGCTTTAAAGGCAGAAATCTCTTCTTCTGTTAGATCAGCTTGAGCAATTTGCTCAGCACTTAGATCAGCAGTTATTTCAGCACGCCCTTGATCATCAAGTAAAACAAGTCCTGCAATAAGAAATGCCGGGTAAGTAATTAACCGATAAGTCACATAAGTGGTTTGACTAAAGCCTCTTCTACTTCTTCTGGTCGTCGTTCTACTTTCAACAACCCAAATTTGTGAAATATCCATTAAAGCAAGACCTGCAATGGCCGTAGCTTCTGAATCACTTGCGATGCCAATAATGGCATGACTTGGGCTTGAAAGAATGAATGTCACTGCTAGTAAAATGCTAGATAAAAACTTCTTCATTTTAATCTCCTTTGTATTGATAAATATTTTTGCCAATTCCAATTGGTTTTCCTGATGGCGTTTGAAAGAGATTCCAAGAACCTTCAACATCGGCCACTATTTCTAATTTCCCTAGATTTACATTTGTTTTTAGTGCTCCCAAACCAGACTCTACAACGATCTTCTTGTCGCTCTTGATGTCACTCTTTCTAATAAGAACTTCTTTGACTTGATCCGTTTCTGATTTTGGAAAGAAAGCGATTAAGCGATCCTTTTGCAAGATCTGAACTGCTTCCAAACTCCCTTCTCCAGATCTCGATATTTGAATTTTTTCGTATTGTGATTTTTCTAATTGATAGAATTCGTAGTTTGTCGTTTCAGTGAGCTCCGCTTTAAATAATTGAGGATAACCTTCAAGAAGTTCTCTCAAATCTTTCATGGCCTTTTTGAGACCAACTCTCGCGTCAGTCCTTACTTCACGACCAAAAGTTTTGAGATTTGGAACATGAGAAAAATAACCTTTTTCCTGCCACTCATTTAAAAACCTCTCTCCTCTACAACCAACGAGGGCCAGATATTTAAGTTGTGGTCCAACGGCTTGAAAGATGGCCTTAAGATCCCTCCCCTTAAAATCAACAATCGAGCGAGTTTGACCAAGGCCATCGCCCTCAGAAAAACCAGCGTGTCCAACCCATATGAGGGCACTTACTTCTGGATCCTTTAAGGTGCGATACAGGGCATTAGCATCTGCAAGGTGAACAATTTCATAGGAAAGTTTTGATTTAATCTTTTTAAAGGAGCGTTTAAATATTCTTTCAAGCTTTTCAGAAATGTCCCAACTCTTTAGTCTCAAAGGAGGACGGTTTGTTTCGGGATCAAGACTTGTAAGAAGAGCGACTTTTTGAGCATAGACTTGCACAGGAGACATGACTACTGCGATGAGAATCATAAATGTCAAAAGGCCTTGGATCACCTCTAATCCTTGCTACAAGAGCCTGGACTTTACCCCCAAACAACGCGGCGTACAAATCGTTCATGTAAAAACGTAAGGGTATCGATAAATGAGGTAACTATTCAATTTTATATAAAACTAAAGGAGGGAATAAAGTCCGGCGGCCAATTGATCTGGCCGCCGGCCAAAAGATGATTATTTAACTTTAATGAGTTCTACTTTAAATTTTAGCGTTGCGTGTGGCTGAATCGCCCCGCCAGCTCCGTGAGCACCATAAGCAAGATTTGAAGGAATCGCCAATTCCCAAATATCCCCTTCTTTCATAAGCT
>JAIPEG010000039.1 GCA_021737405.1 Bacteriovoracaceae bacterium | reverse complement strand
ACTCTCCGTCTTCATATAAGACTTAGTCATTCTAAGACCTAGTACTTTTAAGAGCGAAGCATTTAAAAAGGGTTGTTTTTTAGAAAGAGTATAAAGACCATTCTCGACCTGGCAGGCTAATTTTAGTGAAACTAATTTTTCCAGTGCACGAGAGCCATATTTGCCATAATGATAGAGGATATAACTTAAATCGACTTTCTTTGTGGCAAGCATTAAGTAAATTTCACCAATAATGGGATCACTTTGAATGACTTCTAGAAAGTCAAAATTCTTAGGGGTTATCTTTTCAAAAGAATCTAATTCGAATTCACTAAGTCGCTCTTTTATAATCGTTGGGCAACTATCAAGAACTTCTTTTTCTGAATTTGATTGAGTAAAAACAAAGTAGAGCTTAAATAAAGTCTGATTGCTTGGGGTATTTTCTCTCTTGATTAACCGGCGAAGAGTTTTCTCATTGAGCCCGGTCTCTTTAGATAAATTGCGAAAGGCGAAAGTTTTATTGGGAAAGAAATTTAAGTAATTTTCTAAATCTCTAGCAACCTGCTCTTCAATAGAACAAACCATTTTCGAGCAATTTAAAGTTTCATTCTTTTCTAGCATCATTAGTAGTTAGCACGAATCTGTTAAATCATTGAATTTGTTGAAAAAAATATAGGGGAAACCTTAGTTTCCCCCACTTTATTTAATTGAAAAAACACCCAATTTCTTCAATAAATACAATTAGTTACAGCTTGGAATAGTAACGATTTCACTACGGTATACGTTTCCACCTTCATCTTCGAAATCCACTCTTCTGTCTCTTGATTGGTTATAAGCAACTCTACTATATTTTCTACAGTCACCTGAACGACCCATGTTTTCAACACAAACCAAACGAGTGCTGTTTGCAGGTTGAGTAATTGTTTTCTTTCCGTAACGTGAACACTCTTCTCCGCCTCTTGATTGACGAGTTCCAATACATGCTACAACAGTTGCACGGAAGCTAGTGCCGTCGAAACAAAGTGATCTGTTGTTTACAGGGTTAACCCAAGTTGAATCTGCTTGAAAGTGGATATGACCAGTGTTTGAAGCAAAAGCTGTTGAGATAGTCATAGCAACAAGTAATACTAATTTTTTCATTTTTCCCTCCAAGGAAATTTGTTCAAGTTGTTTACGTGAGGAGGTTTTCGCTTGGAAAAAGTCTCTTGGCCAAAAATCAAAAATTTTGTGGGACATGACCAAAGAGTGGCGCATCAATTAAGGAAAATGCCCGAGCTTTTTCACGAATGTGTAATTTTTACACGGTTTTTTGATGCTTTTAGCTATTCTCTTACTGGCCTAGGTACGACGTCATTATCAATCAGCTCACCCGTAAAAGGGCTTCTTAGGCCATCGTGGTAGAAAAGAAGGTTTCTATCCACACTGCGAGATAAAATAGAGTTACTAATATCTATTAATCCTGCCTCTTCCCAAATGATTTCGTTATTTTTGTCAGTAGAGTCTGCCAGATAGATAATATACTTTAATCCCTTTTGCTTAATTGTCTCTTCTAGCTCCATTCTAAAATCATCCGATTTAAGAATTTTCTGATCTTCCACTGCTTGAATCTTTATCCACTTAGGAACAACAACATCTTTAGGATCATCAACCCCCATCTCAGCATATTGGTGGAGAGGCCTTACCTGAGGATTAATAAAAGGGAAACTGGCCTTTACATCGTTGGGGCTACTAAGAGCTCCTTTGGCCACGCCTACAAGTGTAAAGACTTCATAAAGCTTTCTTATTTTTAGAACATTCAATTGCGGCTGATTGGTCATAACGCCATCGATATAGTTTTCAAGTTTTTCCCCATTGAGATCATTTTGAAAGACGGCATTAGCTGTAATAACCTTTTCCGATTTATCTTGGGTGGGAAATAACTTAAAAGCAGCAGCAACACTTCGATTCTCAACACTTGCCGGTTTGCCTAGTAAAGATTGAAACCATGTTCTCCCCTTAAACTTTGAAGGATTTCCCTGACTAATAGAGAGCCTGCCAAGCATGGGAAAACTGCCACCAGAAAAGGCACCAGAGAATCGCGTCTTCTTAAAAGTCATTACCCCTTCAACACCGATCCCCATAGGATGAATAGGCTTATTCATGCCTTCAATTCTATAATCAGAGGTTCTGGTCAAAATCTCAAACGATCTTCTCCCTACAAAGAAGTCAATGATTCGATCTTTGAAAAATCTAAACATTTGTAAGGGTATGGTAGGAAGCCTGTCTAATTGGTAAGGTTCTTTCTTCATAATGGACAAAACGTCATCATAAGATACAGCATCTCTAATAACTGGCTTAAGAGAAAATCCCTTTATTTTTAACAATCGCCCATTTCCTACTCGCTGATAGAGCTTTCCCTTTTTAGTATCAAATAATAGCGCCTCTGCTTCGTCGCTTTTTAAGACTCCTGAATGAACAACCTTTCCGTCCGAGAGCCTTTTAACAATGACTTCCCTTACACCATCGGATGAATGACGTGCGTAAGCTAAAAAATTTCCAAAAAAAGTTGGTTCTATACTCAAGAGAGCATCAGGATCCACTCGTTGCAAAAGGGACTGTTTATCAATTCCCAAAGTTTTTTGAAAAAGCTGAGTACAAGTTCCGAGGTTTTTACTACTAGGCCCTCGCTTACCAATAAAATTCTGGCAGCTAGAGACAATTATAAGAAAAGAGATCAACAGGACTTTCTTCATTCACCCTTATCGTCCGCATATTAGATAAAACTGAGAGAAATAACGATAAAAAGCGCAGCAAAATCAATGACTTGAAGGTAATATTTAATCATAGAAGTCAAAGATTCCGCCATGATCTTTTACAACAGAAATAAGACATAACCGCAGGCTATGGGATGATTAATTATATTTCATTATACCTATATCAGTTTTAATTTTATTGTCATCATGCCCTAGGGCCTTAAAGAAAAGTCTAATGATTAAGGAGAAGAATGATGAAACAACTACTACTATCAGTATTTTTATTCAGTGCTCTAAGCGCACAAGCAAATGAATTTTTAAAAGAGGAAGTACAGAATCACTTTTTTAAAAATTCTGAAGTGACTGTTGCAACAACGAGTACATTTACTTTCTATGACCATGGAGAACCGACAGTACGCTATTACGAATCTCTCGATAAGATAACTTTCGGTAAGGCCGATTCTGCAAATCTTCATGAATCCTTAAAGTCTTTTTATAAAACCAAGAGAACAGGTGATTCATTGAAAGCAACTCTTGATACTAATTTCTTTGGTTTTGTCGATGACATTATTGAAATAAGTTGTGTAAACAATGAGAGTTGCTCACTTTCATACAATCAAGTTCTTAAGAAGAACCATCTCATTAACAGATTTAGTAATCCCAAATATCATGCAGGCCTTAATGGTACTTTAGTAAACAACTTCAATACAAATTCAGTTCAAGAAGCGAAAGAGGCACTTATTAGTTTAAAAGAGAGAGGTTATGCAGATAATGTTATGCGATTTAGCGAATACTCAGTAGAGAATTCTTATCAATTGGCCCTAAGCAGTGGACCCCTTGCCAAGTTATTAAATGAATCAAATCTGTGTGATGACTTTGTGGTTCATCGCTGTGGTGCCTACTGTGGTAGAAATGGTGGTACAAGAAGTTCAAATCCAGATACTATGAACACCGGAACCTGTATCATTAATTTGAAGAATTAATTTTGTTTTTTGGGGCCTAGAATCTTGATGGCCCCAAAATATTCTTTTTACTCTTAATCAATTTGTTTATAGTTAAAAAACCTAGATGAATAACTATAAGGCAATTAACATGAAGTTCTTTCTCTCAATTACCCTTTTAATCTCTATAAGCTGCACCACTATAAATCATAAAAGTGATAATCTCTTAAGTTACGATAAAATACTCTCAGGCTATCACTACCCTTTTAAAACAGAGACATTCTTTTTCAAGTCACAAGAAAAATCCCTGCAAATGACTTATATGGATGTTGGACCAAAGAACTCTCAAAAAATCGCTCTTCTTCTTCATGGTAAAAACTTTGCTGGCTACTACTGGTTAGATACTGCCAACCTTTTAGTTAGTCATGGCTATCGGGTCATCATTCCAGATCAAATCGGTTTTGGAAAAAGCTCAAAACCAGAATCTTATCAATTTAGTTTCTATCAATGGAGTTTAAATTCCTTTAATCTTTTAGACTCACTCTCTATTGGATCGTTTACAATTGTTGGCCATTCAATGGGTGGTATGTTGGCAACCCATATGACTTACGATCGACCTAATCGCATAAAAAAAATGATTCTGATAAATCCCATAGGCCTTGAGCCCTATTTAAAATATGCTCAATACAAGGACAGCTCCTTTTTTTATGAGATGGAATTAAAGAAGACTCCTGAAAAATTTCGAGAATATCAAAGAAAGAATTATTATGATGATAAATGGCTGCCAGCATATGAAGAACTCTTATTACCTCATATCGGCCAAATGACAGGTCCAGATTGGAAAAAGGTGGCCTGGAATAATGCTCTTACCTATGGACCCATTTTTACGGAAGATATCACCCGGCTCTTTCCTGAGATAAGAAATTCTGTAAGGCTCATCATAGGAACCAGAGACAAGACTGGTCCTGGAAGAGGTTGGTTAAAAGAAGGTGTGAAATATAAATTGGGCGAATATAAAAAACTAGCGTTAAAAACGAAGATTAGCTTTCCCAACGCAAAGCTCTATACTCTTGAAGGTCTAGGTCATATGCCTCAATTTGAAGACTTCTCGCGCTTTAGAGCCGTTTTTATCGAAGCCTTAAAATAGACATCTTAGTCTAGGATGCTTGTAACATCTAGGCCTGATAGCCATTTGGTGAAGGTGAGATTAATCCGAGTTTTAGTTACCGTGCCATCTTCTTTTTCACACCAATTGTACTCGTATTGAAAGACGGCCCAGAAACCGTAAACTTGTTCCCTCTTATAGCTTGTATCAAAGCCCACTAGGACAGTTCCCAAGTCATAGGAAGCAAGGTCCTCATCATCAGTACATAAAGAGAAATCGCCTTGGCCTATTCGAAAACTACTACTTGGTTTCCAAAGACTTAAAGAGTAAGCCCCTAAATTTTCAATATCGCTCACACTCATTCTTCTTGGATCATCTGGATCTAAAAAATTGAAGGCCTCATCCATTGCCTCAGAATAGTATTTCGCCATTTCTGGTGTTGCTTTTACAGCTTTTACAATTTCTTCTTTTAGGGTTTCATCAAAGTCGTGCTCACCAATAATGATGGTGCCACCTTGAGCAAATGAGAGAGAACACAGAATAAAGGACAAGAAAGTGATTAAATAATTTTTCATGACCTCTTTCTAGGATAAGTCCGTCTTATATAGAAGCAAAAAACCCAAACCCTGTAATTTTATCAAGATCCTAGTAACTTCTTAGATGTCTCAGGTATGACAAATAGGCGATGAATTTTATAATCAAAACCATCATTTTACTTTTATTAACAAATTCTCTGTTTGCCCATGAAAGTCAATTCTCGGCCAGTGTAGAACCAATTCAAGCGCCCAAGTATTACATAAATCAGGCCGAAAAGTACTTTGATACCCTTGATACCTATGCTGATCCAAAATCAAGGCCCCTATACGCAAGTCACGTTATACGATGGGAATGGTACCCGTGGCTCTTTTTAACCGGCTTTAAGGATCACTGGATGTGGTTAGATCGCTTTGTAAAACTCTATCCCACCAAAGTGATTAACCGTGACTGCCGCTTCTTCAAAGTACAACCCTTCGCCCGCTGCCGAGTCACTTTTCACTACCTTCTCTCTGACTCCTATGTCGATATTTATGAAGAATTCACTTTCAACAAGTCTGGTGAAATGAATTTCATCGAAGCTTGGTCTGATCTTGAGGGTAGAAGGCCCATGAATGTTGAGATGGATTACTGGGCAGAAGACCCAAAAGTAAAAAGGCTTTCAACAAAAGTCCCAGGACTTGGAAGTAAGAAAGGGAAGATAAATCGCTGGCATCTTAGAAAACTCTCTAAGCTTGATAAAGATTTAAAGAACTTAAAAAAACGCTTACGCTTTACTCTTTTCTATTGGACGAAGGAATCATTAAGGCTCTTAATAAAAGGTCATGATCACTAATCTACGACAACAGTATATTCAGGGTCTTCATACATATTAACTTCTACCATAGAGCCGGCCTTTCCAAGAAGCTTCACGCAATCTTGACTAAGGTGCTTCATACGAATTCTTTTACCCACTTTTGAGTATCTCTCGGTCAATTGGTTTAAGGCCTCAATAGCACTATGATCAACGATTCGAGATTCTTTAAAATCCACAATAACTTCTTGTGGGTCTTCAGCAGGCTCAAATTTTTCTTGAAAAGCAGCTATTGAACCAAAGAATAATGGTCCATAGATTTCATAATGCTTGACTCCGTCTTTATCTACCGACTTTCGCGCCCTAATTCTTAAAGCATTATCCCATGCAAAGACGAGGGCCGCTATAACCACACCAATAGCGACAGCGATCGCTAAATCAAAAACAACCGTTAATACTGTCACGGCAACAATAATAATGGCATCACTCTTTGGGATTTTATTCATAATGCGAAAGCTGGCCCATTCAAAGGTTCCAATCGAAACCATAAACATAAGACCAACAAGGGCACCCATAGGCACTCTTTCAATATACTCTGAAGCAAATAAAATAAAAGATAACAGTGAAAGTGAAGCAACAATACCTGATAATCGAGAGCGACCACCAGAGCTTACGTTGATGATAGACTGACCAATCATTGCACAGCCTCCCATTCCACCAAAGAAACCTGTCGTTATATTGGCAACACCTTGAGCAACACACTCCTTATTACCATTTCCTCTTGTTTCAGTGATCTCATCAACGAGAGTCAAAGTGAGAAGGGATTCAATAAGGCCAATTCCGGCAAGAATCAAAGAGTAAGGGAAGATGATTCTCAAGGTATCCATATTAAAAGGTACATTAGGAATACTAAAGAGAGGCAGCCCTCCCTTTATCGAGGCCAAATCCCCTACTGTCCTCGTATCAAGTTTAAATAGAATAACGATTGCAGAGACAACTAATAGTGCAGCTAATGAAGATGGAACGGCTTTTGTAAGACGAGGGAGAAATTTTATAATGACCATTGTTAAAACAACCAGAGCAACCATAATTCCAAGAGGACCACTCGAGAGCCAGCTAGATCCTCCTTCCGGATTTTTCACCATGAATTGAGCAAATTGAGCCTTTCCGATAACGATCGCTAGCCCATTAACAAAACCATAAATGACGGGTTGAGGAACGAGGCGAATAAATTTACCCAGTTTAAGAAGACCAATAATGATCTGAATCATTCCCATTAAGACAACAGTGGCAAAAAGGTATTCCACTCCATGCTCATTCACCAGTGCCACCATCACCACGGCCAGCGCACCAGTGGCCCCCGAGATCATTCCAGGCCTTCCACCAAAAACAGAAGTAATCAGACAAACAATAAAGGCGGCATACAATCCCACAAGAGGAGCGACATTTGCGATTAAGGCAAAGGCCACAGCTTCTGGTACTAATGCGAGTGCAACAGTAAGACCCGAGAGAACCTCTGTTTTTACATTTATATTTTTAAATTGCTTGATATCAAAGATCATAAGAGCTTCCGGAAAAAAACTTTAAAGTATAAATGATGCAGGTTACCTATGCTTTAGGACTAACACAACCCTTTTTTACAGAGGTCATGATTACTAAATAAAAAAACCCAGATATGAATCTGGGTTTTCCTAAAATTATTGTTGCTTTAAATTAATATTCTGATCGGCACTCTAAGCGTGCCTGGCGATATTTAGAATTTACAACCCTGTTGCCATCAACACCACGATAAGAATTTTTATTGTAATTCATATTGTAAGCAAGAACTACTCCATACGAATCAAGATAAGAGTCTTCTCCCTTTTCCTCTAATCCTTTCATTCCAAGACTTGGTAGGAAAGATTCTAAACTTAATGATTTAGCCTGTTTTCCTTTTACACCAGTCTTAATTTTAGAAACACCATCTTCTGGAAGTTGCCCTTCCTCGTAAATAGTTTCAGTTATTTTGATATTTTTAAATTCACTCACTTTATATTTTAAGTAAGAAGTATAACAACCTGATCGACGACCAAGTTCAGCTTTAATCTGGACCCTCTGCCCAGTCAAACGAGTGTAACCGTCTTCAATTTTAGAAATAGGTCCTTCACAAGTAATAACCTTTGGAACGATTGGTTTTCTGACCATAAGACAAGCCGCTTGACTAGAAGTGCTAACCATTAAAAACAAAAAAAATGCTGATTTCATATTCCCCTCCGAATATTGAAAAGCTTAATAAATTAGGTTGTGGTTCTCGGATAATAATCATTCCTCAGGTAATTTTGGTGGATTTGAAATTTTTACTTGAACCTGTATAGAAAGCGCACAATCTTGACTCTAAAGCGCCTCATTTTAGTGATAAAAACTGAGTTAAATCATCCTTTTTGAGATAGATTCTTGCTATGCTCTTCGCCAATAAAGGATAATTTATGATCGTGGATTTTAACGAGCTTCCCATGGACGCCTTGCAGGTGGGTTCTAAGGCCTACGTTTTGGCCGCAATGAGTCAAAAAGGTATGCCAGTACCAGCAGGCCTCATCCTCTCTCACTTACCTCAAGACGAGAATGATTGGCAGATCGTGAAGTCATGGTGGCAAAAGCAGAGCATGCAACCTCTTGCTGTGCGCTCATCGGCCTTTGGTGAGGACTCTGAGGAAATGAGCTTTGCTGGTCAAAACCAGACCTTTCTCAATATTAAAACCTTTGAATCTTTAAAAGAAGCAATTCTCGCCTGCTTTCTATCCGTTGATCGCGAGGCCTCGCAAAGTTATCGTCAATATTTTATGGGAGAGAAAACCGATGTTCCCATGAATGTCGTTTTACAAATCATGGTGGATGCCAAATATGCAGGCGTCTATTTTAGTGTAAACCCAACTCATTCTGAAGATGGTGCTGTTTTAGAGTATATAGAAGGGCTTGGAGAGGCATTAGTTTCTGGTCAAGTTGATCCTTACCAAGCTTCGAAAAAGGAAAGCACGGGACCTCTTACAAGAGACATTCTTGAAAAAGTTTTTCTGTTGGGTGAGAAAATTGAAAAGACCCTCACCCAGCAAATCGACATGGAATGGGCCATTGATAGTTCAAACGAACTTTTTCTCTTACAAGCGAGACCCATAACGGCGGCAAGAAGTGAAACCACTCAAACGAAGCTCATTGAAAAAGAACGAAAGCGCATAGAAGAAACCATGAATGAAGATACATGGTGGGACGGACAAACCTTTGCAGAGTGGACAGGCCAGCCAAGTCGATTGACTTACGAAGTTTGGAAGCGCGCCTTTGCTCCGGGTGGTGCCTTTGATGACTCTCTTCATGAGCTAGGTTATTTAGGCTTTAGTGAGCGCGAGTACTCTCCCCATGAATCTATTTTGGACCAAATTTTTGGCAGGGCCTATGTAAATATGGCAAAGATGGTTCCTCTTTATTTTGGACCTATTCCTTATCGAATTGACCCACTCCCAAGACCACATTTGAAATTTGATTGGCATAAGATTTCTGCCACTGGAATTTTCAATACACCTAAAAGCTTATGGAAGATGATCCAAGTTGGCTGGAATATGTCGGCCAATAGAAGAACATGGATTGAGAAATCACGAAAAGAACTCATTGAATACAAAAGCAAAATGCAATATCCACAAGATAGTGACCTCTATAAATCTTGGGAAACCTCAGAGATACTTATTCGCTTTCAAAAAGAAGTCGATAATTTTTCAAAAATCCGTTTAAAGTGGCCTCTTGTTCTCGTTGTATTAATTGAGGCCACTCATCAAAGTTTAAGGACGATTCTAAAAAGTATCGTCGGAGCCGACAAGGTAGAAGACACACTTCAGCGATGGATGGGGGCTGGCCTCAAGACGGCAACCTATGAGATGAATCGATATTTTTCAAAAGCTCAAATTGAGCCTAAGAAAAGAAAATTTTTCTTTTCTCGCTATGGTCACCGTGGACCAGGAGAGCTCGAGCTCTCTCACCCTAGATGGCAAGAGCTATCAGAGAATGCCTTTGGTAGTGGTGGACAAAACGCTGAGGTTCTTCACAGTAAAGTAGATATAGAAACAGAGATTAAAACCTATAAGACGTTTAAAGAGGCTATTGTCAAAGAAGAATGGGGCCTCTTAAAAGACTTACTCGAGCTTCGAGAGCAATGGAAAATGGAAATTTTAAGACCATATGCTCACATTCGATACACTGCGCTTGAAATTGGTCGTAGAACCAACCTTGGAAATGATATCTTTCATTTAACGATGGAAGAAATTTCTTCTTTAGTTGAGGGTGAGCTTAGTCTTGAGAGTTTGCAGACAATAATAAGAGAGAGAAAAGAAGAGCTGAATGCTTATAAATCAGTATACCTACCAGATGTTCTTCTTAAAAATGAACTCGCTAAAAACCTTGATAACAAAGAAGTTGGCCTTGATAGCATGCGTGGGGTGGCCTTAAGTCACGGCATGGTTAAAGGCCACGTTAGAATTGTGAATAATCCATCAGAAGTAGATTTTAGCTCCTGGCCTGATGATGCCATTTTAGTCGCTCCTGCAACTGATCCAGGTTGGACCTCATTGCTCACTCGTTCTCGGGGAGTCATTGTTGAAAGAGGTGGTGTCCTTAGTCACTGTGCCATCGTCGCAAGAGAGATGGGATTACCTGCCATAAAGCTGCCAAGAGCAACGACTCTTTTAAAAGAAAATGATTTTATTCTTATAGATGGACACCATGGGAGTGTGAAAAATGATAACGCCTGATCAACTTGTCCCCATGATTATTCCAACAGTCATGATTCCTCTTACACTAGTAAGTGTGGCCATCTCTGTTGTAGCAAGTTTTATCGCAGGCCTTTTTGGAATCCAACTCAAACTTGAGGGGCCCCGTAAACTTTTAGAGCTTCTTTTAAAGCCTAAAATTTTAATTTCAGCTTTTATCCTCAATGCTCTTATTCTTGGTGGGTTTCATGGAAGTAAGTGGTGGAAAAATTACCCAAAAATGCTTTCGACTATTGAGCGAGAAATGAACACTCGCGCCAAACCCAGCACTCATACATATAAGAACGTTGAAACCAATCAATCTCACTACTCTTCAAAGCGAAGCACCACAACTCCGATAGCAGGAATCGAACAAAAGTGGAAAGTAGAAACTGGTGCTGGATCTTTTCGATCAGCAGTCATCAGTAATGATAGAGTCTTTAGTGGGAACAAACTAGGCGTCGTCAGTGAAATCGATTTAAAGTCTGGTGAACTTATTAGAACGTTCTACACAGGGACCATGGTTTCACCAAGGCTGACAATATGGAATAACTCCCTCTATGTTGGCGAAGGGACTCATGATACTCATCACGCGAGAGTGTACCGTTTTGACTTATCCACAGGAAATCTTGTTGGCCATTACCAAACACTTGGTCACACAGAAGGACAGGCCATCATTGGGACCCATGCATTAGTTAGTACTTTATTTGTTGTCTCAGGAAAAGATGGCCTTCATGCCATCAACCCTGAAACGATGGAGCTAAAGTGGCGCTATAATGTGGGGCACATGGATGCAGCTGTGGTCCTTGATAATGAAGGGTCTGTTTACCTAGGAACAGGTCGTGAAAAGGGGGATGACTCCAAAAATAAAACCTATGCCGCCGCCATAGACTTTGTAACGGGCAAGGAGAGATGGAAAGTCGAACTTCCAGCATCAAGTTGGATGCGTCCAGTAATTGTAGAAAATAATATTTGCTATATTACTGGTGAAATCTATTTTCCTAGTAAGAGAGGGCATATTGTTTGCTTGGATAAATCAACGGGCAAACATACGGCCGGGGTCCATACACCACAACCCCTTGTTTCAACACCGATCGTCTTAGACGGAAGTATTCTCTATACATCCATGAAGGGAATGGTTTGTCGCTTCGATGTGAAAACACGAAAGAACCTATGGTGCTTTGATTCTCAAATAAAGGGAACATCTTTTGCTGGTGCAAGCTATGATGAAAGCACGAATACTATCCTCTACCCTTCAGTCAACAAAGGTCTTTTTGTCCTCAATCCAAGCAATGGAGATGTTCTTTTAAATTGGACACCCAACTCAGACGAGGGTGAGTGGAAAGATACTTATGCAGATGTTGCAGTTAAAAACGGATTATGGCTGGTATCAGATTACAGTGGCAACATTAGGGCCTTAAAGGTTAACGTTAGCCCAAAGACTTCTTCTAGCCATTAATAGAACACCACTTAGCAGTCCACACAGATGACTCATCTGAACCAACGTGGACTGCTCCTGCCAGTAACCTACAATTAGAAAGAGAAAAGAAATTCCTAGAATCAGATAGCGCTTGTTCAAGAGCCCCCAAAAAGCACTCAATCCAACAACGATGTGACTCATTCCCAAAAAGGCAGTTCCTCTTAAATCCATAACAAAATGTAATATAGAAAGAAGAGATAAGGTCATTAAGTGGAGAGAGAAAAAGATGAGAATAATGTGCTTCCCTGAGTATTTTCGTTCAATCATCATCGCCAGGGGAATAAAGAAGACCATATTAATGAGAAGATGCTCAACTCCCATATGCACAAAGGCCGAGAGATAAAGGGTTATTCCCTGATTTCTAAAAGGAAACTCTGGCATAAAGCTAAAAGATAGTAGTGGATTGCCATTAAAGCTAAACAAAGACGTATCAAAGAGATTCACTCCAAAAGTAATGAGGAGACAAAGAAGCGTGAGAATTATAGTGCCTAAAGGCCGACTTAATGTGTTCAAACTGATTTCCCAAAAAGATGAGATAATGCTAAAAATTTAGATGCTTTAGTAGAATATGGCAAAATCATAATAAGACTATTAAAAAGGTGTTCCCTTTGAAAATTTGGATTGATGCAGACGCATGCCCAAAAGTAATTAAAGAAGTCGTTTTTAAGGCGAGCTTTAAATTAAATATCGAAGTTATCTTGGTGGCAAATAGCTACATGAGCTTTCCTCACGGTGGTCGCATCAGTTCAATTCAAGTGGATCAAGGCGCTGATGTTGCCGATAGTTACATCGTTGAGAATATCACTGAAGCCGACCTTGTCATTACCGCCGACATTCCCCTCGCCTCTTTGATTATCGAAAAAAACGCCATCGCGATTAACCCTCGAGGGGAACTCTATACTGAAGATAATATTAGCGAGAGACTCTCCATCAGAAATTTCATGCAAGAATTAAGAGATGGTGGCCTCAATACTGGAGGTCCTGCTCCCTTTGGAGTAAAGGATAAGGCGGCCTTTGCAAACTCTCTTAATAAAATACTCTCAAAGTTATAGGAGAAAAAATGGCAATTGGAGCTTCCATTTATAAAGTTGATTTAAATCTCTCAAATTTCAACACTCAATATTATCATGACTTTAACTTAACAATCGCGAGGCATCCCTCAGAGAATGAGGCGCGCATGATGAACCGCCTAGTTGCTTTTTGCTATTGTGCCCATGAAGATCTCGAATTTACAAAAGGCTTAAGCACAAAGGAAGAGCCCGAGATTTGGCAAAAGGATTTGACTGGAGATATCACTCACTGGATCGAGCTTGGTCAGCCCGATGAAAAGCGTATCAAACAGGCCAGTGGAAAGGCCCAAAAGGTTTCAATCTTCACGACCCATCCTAATACTTCACTTAATTGGTACGAAAAGATTAAAAATAAAATCCCAAAAGAAGATATCCATATTTATTTTCTTAAAATATTAGATAATGGTCCCATTGATAAATTTGTAGAAAGGGGAATGCGTTTAAGCTGTACGCTTGAAGAGAATTTAATGTATTTAGGAAATGATGCTGAGAGGATTACCATTGAGGTCATAAACCTCACAGGAAACCTTTAATCAAATTTTAAATTTCTAATGAGTGATTCCAAACCATTCACCTTGATTTCATAAAGTTCAGATAATAATTGGCCTAACTCTCCTTTAGGCAGATTATTTTCATAAAGCCAAATAACATAGGGTTCAGGCAGGTCAATGAGTTTTAGGCCTTTATATTTCCCATAGGGCATGGGAAGATTTTTTAACTTCATTAAACTATTACTGTTAGGAGTACTCATTTTATTGGTGGCTCTCCGAAACTGATGAGACCTAACTTACCACTTCGAAAATCACCTAAAATAATATTATAGACCCTTTCATAGTCATACTGACCCATTGTCAGTAAGCAGCCACGTATCTTAGCGATGTGATCTAGGGCCGCGATGACGTCATGATCAAAATGTTCAAACTGATATAATTCCTTAAATACCTGAGACTTCTTTTTAAGCAATACCTTTACAAGATAACAGGCAGGAATTTCGGCCGTCACAATTGTATCAGGAATGGCATGCAAGGCACTAAGCCATTGTCCATGCTCATATTTAATAATTTTAGGAGGCATGACACCGGGAGTATCAAGGATTTCAATGTCCTCATCTACTTTAACCCATAACTGAGTTCGAGTTTGACCTGGTTTATCTGCGACTTTAGTCGCTTTTCTCCTAGAGAGTTTATTGATTAAAGTCGACTTGCCCGTATTGGGAAGACCTAGAATCATCATGCGTATCTTCTTCTTCTCTTCAATCCCCGGGTTTGATTCCATTCTTCTTTTTTGAATAATTTTCTTCGATTCAGAAATAATATTTTTAAGCGTGGTCTGATCAAAGTCATGGATAAAGAGAAAAGGAACATTTTGATCAGTAAACCACTTATCCCACTTAGATAAAATAATTGGATCTGCGAGATGACTTTTATTTATTAATATAAGACGACTTTTTTCACCAATCCCCTCAAGCACAAGAGAATTTCCGGTTACAAGAGGTGAGCGTGCGTCTCGTAACTCTAAAACAATATCGACCATTTTAAGGCGCTTTTTAATCTCTTTAATCGCCTTATTCATATGCCCAGGAAACCAGTTGATGTGACCATCACTTCCCTCTGGCGTCAGCATATTTTCAGTGAATTCTTTTTTTGGTTTCTTAGTTTTCATGAATTAATTAAGATTCTTTAATGCTAATTTTCTGTCCATTATATTCTACAGTTTGATTTTTTCTGATTTTACAACGCTTCCTAAGCTCTACCACTCCGTCCACCATTACCTCACCATGAGAGATCACAAGCTTTGCGTGCCCCCCAGTCTGGCAAAGGCCCAATACTTTTAACAAATCACAAAGTGGAATAAACTCAACACCTTCTAGATTGTAGTCCATCAAATATTTCCCTGATTAATTAACTCTCTTTTCATAATATACAGCATTCTATTCATTTGAATAGTGACTATTATACTCAGGAACTCCTCACTCCAAAGGCGTTCAAACAGTAACTTATGCCTCCTAGCATGGGTTTTTATATCTTTTATAATTAAAGAAAGAATCGATTTCTAACAAAGAGGTCAGAAGATGAAAATTATCTTTTTAATTACTCTTACCTATATCTTTCACACTTTTACTTATGCCAGTGAGGCCGTAGGCTTTTATAGCTCAGGATCATTGGACAACAGTGTTAGCATTGATAATTATCAAAATCCAAAGCTTCTGATAAAGCTCTTTCGTAGTCGCGGTCAGTTATATGGTACTCATGAACTAGGCCAGGCCCTTGATGGCCTTTCTGCCCACATGAGCTTGCTCTACCCTACTATTGAGCCAGTGCAAGTTGGCGATATGTCTTCTGTTAATGGTGGAAAAATCCCAAGGCACAAGAGTCATCAAAATGGACTTGATGCTGATGTTGTCTATTACCGCATCAACGAATTGGCGCAATCTCCAACAGATTCAGAGTGGGCGGAATATTTCGTTAACTCCGGAAAATTAAACTCAAACTTTCACTCTCTTAGAAACTGGGAAGCTTTCAAGTACCTTGTTGAAAATCATAGTGTGAGCAGAATATTAGTGGATGGTGCGGTAAAAAAAGATATGTGCAGAATCGCTAAGGAGCGCGGCGAATCTGCAACTTATCAAGAGGTCTTAAGACGTCTTCGTATTGAAAATACCGTCCATAAAACCCACTACCATGTAAGACTAAAATGTCCTTCAGGAAGTCCAAAGTGCAGGGCCCAAGTTGAGCCCCCCCAAGGATCTGGTTGTTAGTACCAGGCCTTACAGCGAGTTCTATTGCGAGCTGTCTCGCCCCATCTTTGTGCAAGTTCATCATTAGGGTGAGAGCTTAAAAGATTCTGATCTATCCTTCTAAAGAGTTCTCCCAAGTGAATGGTCGCTCCTCTCTTATAATTAATAGAGCATAACCCTAAAAGTTCTCTATCAAGAGCACTGTCTTGACCTTGTCTGAGACCTGAGCGAATTTCTTTTAAACTATCCCAGAAAGCATAATCAACTTCACCCACAAGGCCAGTTTGTTCTAGGTCTTTCATTTCATAAAATAGATTTTCAAAGTCATTAAGAAGTGACTTGTCTCTTGAAGGAGTTGAGTAAGCATCAAAGTCAGCATAGTTCATGCATCTTCCACCAGTTTGCCTGTGGTGTTCAACTCCTTGATTGACAGACTCAATACGGTCATTCGCTGCACGACAAAGAGTGTTTAACTTAGATCTCAAAAGCTGTTCAGCAGATTGATCATTTACTTGTAATACTTTTTTGACATAGCGGAAGAACCCTCTGGCACCTAAACTCTCAGACAATTGAAATTGCTCTTGCGAGTATCCAAACTCTTCAGGATAAGAAGAAACACTTTCATTAATAAGAGTAGGCCACTTGAAACGCTTAAAACCCCAGACTGTTTGAGGTGCATTAGAAAAAGCAAAACCTTCTCGAAAGTTTAATGGAAGTCCTTTTTTTGCAATCGCCTGAGTGGCATAAATCACATCAAAATCACCCGTGGGGGTAACATCTTTAATATTGTAAGAGTGACGAATACTTTTTCCTAATCGACCATTGATCTTGTAGGTAAATAGCATTCCTGGTGCAATAGATTCTATTTTAACAGGTACAGTGTCGTGATAATTTAAATGTTCTGTTCCGACAGCATCACCTAGATAGTTAATGAGCGCTACTAACCTCTTATTTGCTGGACCGGCCTTATCAAATTTGGATGTATCATTGTTTAAAGTAGCGTAACCAGAGCGTGCGCCACTGGGGTTCTTAACAGTGAACGGAAGAGAGTTCTCTAAACTAAAGATCGCCCTGAGAGCATAACTAGCATCAGCACAGTCAGCCTTTATACCAAAGTAAGGACTATTTCTACTTGTGAATATTGTGGTGTTAACCTTTTGAGAAGTCATCCAATTGGAGAACTTCTTTTCCCAATCAAGTGACCAATTGTTCGTGGCCTGCCAGACTTTAGCTTCAGCAGGTACTACAAAGGCAAAAAAGGTCACAATTAAGCAGGGGAAAATAAGTCGGGTAGCTATTTTCATTTTACTCTCTCTATAAATGTTGGATCAAACAAACCTGTGGTATGACGACCCTTATAAGTCTGTCAATGAATTGAGGCCCATGATCCTTGTGACTAACAAAAGACTAACTAATGAATAGAAAATTTATTTACACACTTTGCATCATCACTCTATTAACGATTTGCTTCATTTGGTTTCGTGGAACTACAGTACTGAAGAGCAAAGAACTTTCACCTCATCAAAGCAGAGAAACTAAAAGCGATAACAAGGTTGAAGACCAATCATCATCCCCCATTTTTTTAAACACTATCTCTGAGGAAAAGTTATGGTCTCAGTTGATGGAAAAGTGTGATGACCTAAAGAACTTAGAACCAACTAAGAACCGCTTCCCCACCTCACAATTAGCAAGAAATATCCACTTTAAAAGAGATGGAGAAATCTTTCGTTTAAGAACGTTCCTAGAAGATGGAGGTGAACAAAGCTTTAAAAAGTTAGTTCTTTTTAAAGAGGATAATGATGGATTCCCACAGTATCAAAAGGTGCCAATAGAAGATCAAGTTAATCCGAGCTCATTAGTCATAAATCGCTATCTCTTGGGTTCGGAAATTATATATGATGAGATGGACAATGAAATTACCCTCAGTAAGGGAGAAATTCGCTATACTTTATTAAACGGTAAAGTTGTAAAAATCGTGGCCCCATCTTTTAATTGTAACTTTGAAGAGTTGCCTTAAGATTACTCAGAATACTAGAAATAGGCCTTTGGGCCTAAAAGGAAGAGAAATTGGAAGATACAGACAATATGCTTGAGGAAATTCACGCGAATATCCTAGAAAAAATAAAGTTTGATAAACTTGATAAGTTTGAGATTTTACTGAAGTCTACAATAACTCACGTTTGGAGTACTGAAAAAGAACCAGACCCTAGGTTTCACAGTGTTTCTTTTAAACTTGCTGAGTTCTTTGATGGATTCACAGGTTTCTTAAATTTCTATGGTAAGGAAAATAAATATCAAGCAGGAGTTGAAGCTCTATCTATTATATGTAACGAACTTCAAATCGATATCGATGAAGGTGAATGCTTTTTAATTTTTCATATTCGTAACCTTGGGAAATTTAGAAAAAGAGAATCAGAACTATTATTAGAATTAAAAAACTTATGGACTCAATATCCTAATTACAAGATGGAGGATCGAGAGTTTTCAAAGGCACTAAAGAATCTCATGAGAAATAAGTTTATTAACTATAGAAAGGGCAACCTGCACCTAAACCCCTCAGTACTCCTTCGTTATAGGGTCTAGAGTGGACACCGTGACACAGGAGTCCTTTTAAATTCCCCAAAAAATCTCTACGATTTTGTTTTGTTCAAGGAGGAATGAAATGAATTGGGTGTTTAAGTTTCTATTATTATCTATTCATCTCACTCCACTATTTGCTTTCACCTGCCCTACAGAAAGTCTAGTTCATCAAAAATCTACGGTTATGACAGATGAGCAGGGAAATGCCAGGATCTGGTCCGAAGAAGATCGCCATAATCTCACCTATTGCATTAGTAACCGCTTTAAAGAGTTAAAGCCTACGATTATAAGTGCACTAGAGACAGCGACAAAGGATTGGATGCAAACGGCGAATGTCCGATTTGAATATGTGCCCGAGACAGATATAACTTGTGACAATAAGTTGGGACCTCAAACACTCTTTAGCATCTCAATAAACACCAGTCGTCGTTATCCTTATGCTGGTCGTGCTTTCTTTCCCTATGATGAGAGAAATACCGTCACTTTTAAAAAAAGTTATGTCGAAGGAGGCTACGAAGAACTTCTTCGCCTCACTCGACACGAACTAGGCCATGTATTAGGTCTGAGACATGAACATATTCGTGAAGAAAACCCCAATCATGAGAGTTGCACTGAAGATGACCTATTTAAGCCTGTAACTGGTTATGACAGTAGCTCAATCATGCATTACGCTCGTTGCGGTGGAACAGGCTCAAAAGAACTCTCAAAAAAAGATCTGGAGGGAATCGCCCTTCTCTACCCTTAAAATCTAATCATTTTAAAGAACACTTATAGCTGCAATCCGACATTAACCAAAACATGGTGACTCTGATCATCAACATTATAGGCGTATTCGCAAATAAAGGCAGGAATAGAAACTTTTTGGAAAAAGTAACCGGCGTTTATACCCACCGTACTTTCAGATAACTTGGCACCATCTAGGACAGGCTTAATGAGCTTGGAGTAATTGTATTCATAGAATACCGAGCTATAAACAGTGTTAAATAGATGTTTTTTAAATTCTAAAAGACCGCCATAGTTCCACTGAGTTGGTAATGACTCTCGGTCATATCCTCTATAGCCTTCGTTGCCACCAAGGATTTTTGGAGAAAGATAGCTATCATTATTCGTATAATTGAAATGAATCCTCGAATGAAAAAAGTCGTTACCAACGGGCTTTAGATATTCTAGATCCCCACCTGTTAGGAAGTCATACTCACTCCCTTTTGGAATAAAGAATAGGTCAAAAGAGCCATCTAGCCCATCAAATAGAACCGGAAGTTTTTGAAAGCCTCTATAATGTTGCCTATAATAGAGCCCGTACCTCTTACTTCGAAAGACTCTATTCTCTCCCTCAAAGATTTCTCTCTTTAAAAAAATTGGACCTAACTTATGATCAAAGTTTCCATGTTGATAATTGGGAGTAAGAATTATGCTATCCAATCGACTTTCAAATTCTTTTACAATGTTTCCTTTCCTCTCAAATTGAGTAAGGTCATTCTTATGAAGTAAAATAACTTTCATGCCTAGAGTTTTAGAGATGATATTATCTTCTTGCCAGTAAATCAGAGCATTTAACCCCGAGTTGGTCCAAAAAACTCCAGGGGCAAAGGTACCAAGTCTTCCTAGGAAATTATTTTCATAAAGAAGAAGACCGCGAGAGAAATACTGACCATTTTGAGTGATGAGAGGAACTGGGAATAAACTCCACTTGTCTT
>JAIPEG010000003.1 GCA_021737405.1 Bacteriovoracaceae bacterium | reverse complement strand
AGGTAAGTATTTTTATTCTCTATGTGTAAATACTCAATTTCTGGTTGACAGGATTAGTCAAGATCGATAAATAGGGATTTCAACCAACGACTTGAATCTCAGGAAGTCTGGTCAAAGCACAAAATCCGATACAGTCCCTTACTGACTTGATCCTGCTGAGAATCACAAAACCTTTTAACTGCGTTGGCGCTCTTCCATTTTTTCCATCTCTTCACTGTGCTTCTTTTTGATATCTTCCAGGCGGTCTTTATAGTTTTCTTCTAGGCCTTTAAACTTCTTATCCATGCGTTTACTGAGATACTTGATATCGTAATCTTTTTGATAATTGAGCTCATTAATGGTGCGATCCTTATCTTGAATGATCTCCTCATAACTGACTTTTAAATTCTTAAGCTCTCTTTCAAAGGCCTTATTCATGACTAGCTTTTCTTGGGTAAAGCTCTCCTTCAATTGAATGAGTTCTTTATTATTTCTTCTATCCATATCTTTGATTTTTTCAGCTATTTCATTTTGAGTGAGAGTGACGCGTGTGTTGTAGGACTCTGTCGCTTCTTTGCTTTTTTCTGCGTGGGTACTTTTGATATTATCAAGGCGGTGAGCATGAACCTCATCTTTGTTTTCAATTTCACTCTTGTAACTCTTTCTCATCTCATCAATTTGATTGCGTCTCTTGGCCTCCATTTCTTGTATTTGTTTAGAATGGCGTACAGACTCTTGATGGCCTAAGTTATCAATTGCACTCATTTTATTCCTTGTAGAAGAGGAGGTCTTTCACCACGAATTTTATTTTACTAAAAAGTTGGCATTTATAGGAAGAGTGAAATATTTTCTTTCATAAAAAGGCTTAAAGAATGCGATGAAGCCAGCGAGCCGCCCTCTTTGGGTGATCGGATAAAACTCTATGACCGATGCCATCTTCTAAGGAAAAAGACTTATCCATTGACTTTGGTATTCTATTATAAAAGTGCCTATGGGCCGCAATTGGGACAACTGTATCCTGGCAGGCGGTAAGGAGATGAATGCCTAAAGGAAGATGAGGTGTTTCATCGAGTGACTTATCAGTATTTAAATCAAGTATTCCAAGGGTCAATTTTGTCAGGGCATGCATACGATTAGGGGTCCAATTAACACTTGGATTTAGTCTACCTTTCAGGCGTGCTAATTGAAAATAGTAGGGAAGAGTATAGGGACCTAGTTTTTTGGTGAAAGGATTAAGGGAGCCAAGAAAATAGTAAAGTCCCGTGAGTCCGGGTTTGTAAGATTTAAAGTCCGTTACATAGGGAGCAATTAGACCTAGGCCTAATACTCTCTTTGGAAAATGACCGGTGTAATGAAGAGCGATGCCTCCTCCATAGGAGAGTCCGACTAAAAAAACTTTTTGCTTTTCTTTTTTTTCTAAAATTACTTCAAGTAATTCTGCTTGCTCATCTAGTGTGATGCGTGAGCTTGGTATTAATCCTTCATCGTCTCTGGTCTTTCCCTGGCCACGCATATCAATTCCAAGGAGGGACCATTCGGGATTAAATTCTCTAATTAAATTAAAAGCGCGTTCATAAAAAAAGACACTGTCATCAAGGCCTGGCAATACAACAATCGTCCTCTCTTCTTCATCAGGGCTTTGGTCTCCACTTTTAGAAGGGCCTTCCCACATATGAATATTAATTTTTAAAGTCTTTCTTCCTTTCTTAAGGGTTACTTCTTCACAAACTTCTTTAAGAGGTGGGGGGCTATAGTCGAGCAAAGGAGTCTCCTTTAAGGGTTTATTAATTGTATTTTAACAAAGTAATGAAAAAAATTATACAAAAGTATAAAAAGTTGGTGCAATAAAAATATTCTTCGTTTAACTTAAACTTATCGATTTTCATTACATGACCCACAAGGAGGAAGTCATGACTCAATTAAATGATTTAACGGCCCAGGTTACGACTCTTTTAAAAAGATCTTACGAACAAACAAATGATTTCTCTAAAAGAGTAGGCGAAGAGGCCACTCGCACAATGGAAGGCCAATACGAGCAGGCCCGTGAATTGGTTGAGCTTGGTTTGCAAACTCAATCTAGCCTTTACACAGAATGGGTAAAGCAAGCGACTACTGCCCGTGACATGTGGACAGAGGCCTTTCATTCTTTTTCAAAAGGATTTGAAACAGCAAAGCCCGTAAAAACACAAAAAGCTTCTTAAGTTAGGAAGAAAAAAGATGGTAATGACCTCTGCTCATAAAGCATTATGGGACAAACCAATTGTTCAAGAACTTTGGAAGTTCCCCTTGCGTTTGAGAAACCTCGGTCTTCTTAAAAGCCCTTCTATGAAAGAAGGAATAGCTGGGACGCCTTTTGAAGTTCTTGGGCGAAGAGGTCGTTGTCGTCTTTTAAAATACTTACCCTCTCCAGGCATTAAGGCCAGTGGCGAGGCCATTTTTATAACGCCCTCCCTTATAAATCGTTATTACATTCTTGATCTCTATAAAGGCTGCTCTTTTATTGAAAACCTTGTCGATCATGGCCACACCGTTTACCTACTTGATTGGGGAGCCCCAAGGGAGCATGACCGTTTTGCCACGTTAGAAGATCATATTCTAAATTGGCATAATTGGGCCTTTGATTTGAGTCTCGAGGATTTTGAGGTTTCAGAGATTCATCTCTTGGGTCAATGTATTGGGGGAACCTTTGCGGCCCTCTATGCGGCGATAAATCCACAGAAGATTAAGTCCCTTGTGTTGTTGACGTCCCCCATCGATTTTCATGTAGAAGGAACCTTTTATCAGTGGGCCAATGATTCAAATGTGAATCTCGAACAAATGGCGGAAGTTTGGGGAAATATCCGTCATGATTTTCTCAATAAAACATTTAAGATGCTCACTCCCCTCGGTGATTTGAAGCAGTGGCAGTCTCTCTTAAAATTAAGCTGGGATAAAGACTTTGTTAGAAAGTATGCAGCGATCAATAGTTGGGTAGCCGATAATATCAATTTTCCTGGATTAACTTATAAGAAATTTATTGAAGAATTATATCAAGATAATAAGCTTATCAATGATCAGTTTTTCCTAGGTGAGCACCTTATTGATTTAAAAAAGATAACCGCGCCGATTCTATGTTTTTATGCTTCCGGCGATATTATTGTGCCGGCCCAAAGCTCTTTGGCCATTGAAGAGTATGCTACCAAGTTTAAAAAAGTAGCTTTAGGTGGCGGTCATATTGGTTGTGTCATTAGCGGTAAATATCAAAAAGTATTCTGGAATGAAGTCGAAAATTGGTTACAGGGAGTCGAGTAAATGCTCATTAATTTGCAAAAAAAACTATTGCAAGGAAGTCTCAATTTAGCAGAGAAGACCCTGGAGAGTCTCTATCGCGATAAATCCTTTCTGAAGATTTCTTCTTTAAGCTTAAATTCGAATCTTTGGCTTCAAAAAACTTATGGCAAAGGACTTCAGCGTCTAGTTAAAGGTCTTAATTTACCAACGGATGAATTCGAATTGGGCCTACTTGAAACCCTTCATTCCCTTGAACAACAAAATGATGCTCACATTGATAGAATTAAAGAATTAGAGGGCCAGTTAGAACAATTGCAGGCCAAGAGAGTTAAACCGCAGAGGTCCTCTCGCATTCGCAAGAAGCCTACCTCCGTTACAGTTTAAACTTATTCACATTGTAGTAAAAACTTACGGTAACCCTTTCCAGGTAGTACTGATGTTTGCCTGACTGTCAGACGTCTATCTGTTTGTAAGTATTCTAAAAATGTTCTTACCCCTTCTGCGATTCGCATCTGAAGAACATCTTTTTTCTCTTTTAATTTATCTTCAACCGTTAGGGTCAAGCTCTCACGATTATTACTTTCATCTTGAATTTCCACAATATTTCCATTGATCCCAAGACTTCGCTTTCCATCGCCAAGATCACGAGTATAGAGACAAAGCTTAGATTCTAAGACTTCTACTTTATAAGGGTATCCACCGCTTAAACGGCCATCGATCACCTGATTACAGTAACCCAAAACTTTAACCTTATCTGATACTAGATAATCGCATGGCTTAGTCGGAATGACCTCTTCTTCTTCACTTATGATTTGAGGAAGAGGCTGCTTTGGCTCGGCGATAATAACACCTGGAAAGCGAGCGGCATCATTTATTTCCCACTGAAATTCTTGATAACGAATTTTCTTATAGCTTGATCTCTCAATACCATTTTCAGTGAAAAAGTTCTCAAGTGTTTCATAGGCCTCTTCAAAGTCATCTTTGTACCATTTAAATAGGCGGCTAACTTTTAAAGTATCGCCTTCAATATCTGCGTAGCGACTAACTTTTAGTGCATTTTTCGAAGCAAAAGATAATTGTGCTTCCAGGGTATCAACTCTTACGGCCTGGTTAAGGAGAATTGCCCTTCCAAGAGTAGCTCCATTTAGAAGAAAGTAAAAACGCGCATCCGTTACTTTGCCGTCTTTACTAAAAAGAGGTCTAATCTCTTTTTTCATGATTTGATCTAAACTCTTAATACCATCATAAAACTGAATCGCATCACGAATAAGAATTTCAAGAGAATAAAAGTTTTTAGAAAGATCTTTAATAGATGAGATCATCTCACCGTCTTTGATAAAGCCTTTATTAACCAGGCGAATCGCCGAATAATTGTAGGCATTAATATAGAAGGCTGCCCTTTCTTCGCGCTCCATTTTCGAGACGTCCGTACTGGCCATCTTTTTTTCAATGATACTAACAAGATCAAGGAAGTCTTTATCTCTAGAAGAACGTAGCTGGTGCATACTCTTAAAGTTAACTCTTGAGTCAAATGGATTTTCAGAAACTACGGGAACAAAACTTTGAAAAAAGAGGTCCCATAGGTCAAAAATATCTTTAGAAAGATATTCTGCATTTTCGGAGATACTTATTTCAGGAACGATAATATCAACCTCTTTGTCTTCCAAAACTTCTTCCGTCACTGAAACGACTTTTTTCGGGGCACCAATTTGAGGTTCCTTCTTGGATTGACAGCCTGAGGCAAGGGCAAGAGTCAAACTCATCAATAGGGTAAAAACCTTAATCTTCATAAGAATCTCTCTCTTGATTTTCTACGGGCTCTTCTTTATATCTTTCTTGTTGGTAGGGTTCCTCTTGAAATCTCTCAGTATCTCGATCTCTCTCGTCACCTTGATAAATATTTGAGGAATCATCTCCCTCTCGATTGGAAGCACCATTGTTAAAATCGGCCTTATCTTGAATTACTTCAGTATTCTCAGGAGGCTCGTAGTCGCTATAGTCAGAGTCATTATAAGAGTCTTCTTGGGCCAAAGCTGACCAACACAGGATGAGGAATATGACGATTATAGTTTTCATAGGGATTTGATACCACAAAGGCCTATGCCTTGCGTTAAATACTTGAATTTGATGAAATTATTACAAATTGGCCTTCAAAGATTGGAGGTTCTAGTTCTAAGACATAATTTTTTTGCTGTTTTTAATTTGAAATAATTTTTAAAACTTGCTCTTTTACGTGTTGTTTTGCTTCTTTAAGGGTTCTATTTCCTGTGGTCGTTACATCCATAATGCTGCCAGAAACTAAGTTTTGAATAGTTTTGGCCATAATAGCTGCTTCTTTTGCAGGAATTTTCTTCGTTAATTTATTGGTTAAAATATACTGAATTCTCTCCACCCCACCTGAGCGAATGGCTGCATGAAGTTCTTTGTATTTTTCATCAACGGTACAAAGATAATAAAAGAGGAGCATGACAGAGAGTTGTTCGGGGTGCTCTTCGGCCCAAAGAAAGGGCGCCTCAGAGTAATTAACGAGCATCTCTAGCCCATCTTTCGCCTCTTCAATGCGAGTAATAGATGTCTGTTGATAGCTGGCCATGATGTATTTAACGCAAGCCTCAAATATATCGGCTTTATCTTTAAAATGGTAGGCCACATGGGCCCTGCGAGTGTCAATTTTCTTTGCTATGGCTTCATAAGTGGTCTTCTCAAAGCCTATGGTAGCTATACATTCAATCGCCGCCAGGATAATTTCCATCTTCTTGAGGTCGCCTTTTCTAGGCTTAAATTCAAAGAGCTCGTAAATGTTAGTGTCTATATCTGAAAAACCATTCATATCTTCGACTATAAGCGGCTTAAAAAGGGTTGCAAAATTTTTATACTAACGCTCGGTGTTTTTGGTACTTATGTACAAAAAGTTTGACAATCTCCCTTCTGAAATGAAATCTTTTCGAACACAAATTAGGACTCCTAGCCGAGGGACAAAGATTATGGGTCGATTACAAGGGCAAAACTTCGTTTTGAGAAGTGGTGCTACCATTCATGCAAAGTTGAGCTCTGCTTTTATCGAAAATAAGAATTTTGATAATGTTATCTTGTGCCTATCGGGCTTTGGCTGTTCTCACTACAATTTTATTGAGCTTGAAAAGGATCTTGGAGAGACTTTTCCAATGGTTCTTCTCGATAATCGTGGCATGGGAGAGTCTTCTTCTGTTGAGTCTGACTATACTTTAGAAGACGTTGTTGAAGATGCTCTCGAAGTAATGAATGCACTCGATTGTAAATCCTTTCATTTGATGGGCATTTCAATGGGTGGTTTTATTTCTCAAATAATGACTCTTAAATCCCCTGAGAGAATCCTCTCCTTAACACTTATGTGCACGACGAGTGCGGGTGATGAATTCATACCAATGCCAGTCATGACAGAAGAAATGTTGACAGGTTTTTACGCTCTTGAAGAACCAAGAAGAACGGAGATGGCGGTTGAAGCAACAGCTCATCCCAATATTAAAGAGCGCGCTTTTGGTCGCTTTAAAGGCATCGTAGAATTAAGGCGAGCTCATCCTGTGAGAGTCGATCAGGTGCTCAAACAAAAGAGGGCCGTGGATATCTTTCTTGAAAAGCGTCTGCTTTTAGAGAATATTTCCACTCCAACATTAATTGTTACAGGAGACGCGGACCGCTTTGTTAATCCTAAGAATGGTGAAATTCTTCATAACCGTATCCCAAACTCTCAATTTCATACAATCCCAGAAACAGATCATCTCTTCTTTTTGGAGAAACCTCGTCAATTAGGTGAGATCGTTAAAAATTTTCTATCACAAATATTGTCTGAGAAAGAGCAACTTTCTCAAGGAGTAAACCCATGACTGCGATTAACTTAAAAAAGTCCGCCGTATGGTTGCCTGAAACATTTGAAGACTCGGCCTATATTGCAAAGGAGTCTGGAATCCCAAAAGAAGTCATCGAAAAAAAGATGGGGATTATTAAAAAGTGTCGCGCACCACTTGATTGTCATCCTTCTCAAATGGCAATTAATGCGGCAAAAATGGTTCTAGAGGGAGAAGATCCTAACTCAATTGATCTCGTGATTTGGACGGGTTCTGAATATAAAGACTATCACGTTTGGTCAGCAGGAATTTTTGTTCAAAGAGAGCTTGGTCTTAAAAAAGCTTGGGCCTTTGATATGGCCGCTCGTTGTTCTTCAAACGTTGTCGGACTAAAAATAGCTAAAAATATGATGGTGGCGGACCCTAAAATTAATAAGGTTCTTCTCTGTGGTGGTCACCGCACGGGTGATCTTGTTAATTATAAAGATGAGACCTCACGTTTCTTGTATAACCTCTCTGATGGAGGAGCAGCGCTTCTTATTGAAAGGGGAGAAGAAGAACATAATCCCATTCTTGATAGTTCTATTATTACTGATGGGGATTTCTCACTTGACGTCATCATTCCAGGAGGCGGCACTAAGAAGCGTAGTCGTGACGGCCTAGGAGAGTTTGATACTTTTTTAACTTGTCCAGATATTGTAGGGATGAGGGAGAGATTGGCCGATCGTTCTATTGAGAATTTTCTAAGTGTTATAAAAGAATCGGCTCAATCTTCTTTAAGTAAGCCCATTGATTATCTCTCTCTTCTTCATATGAAAAAGTCTGCACATGACATGATTCTTGATGGATTAGAGCTTAAGCAGGAACAATCAATTTACCTTGATCATTATGGCCACTTCGGTGCACCTGATCAGGTATTGTCTCTTGGTTTGGCCGAAAGACGCGGTCTCTTGAAAAAGGGTGATCATGTTTGTTTGGCGTCTGCTGGTATCGGCTATACCTGGTCTGCCATTAGTTTGCGTTGGGATGGACCAACATTTAATCAAAGTTCTTTAAATAGTTTTGAAAAATAAATAAGGAGTAAAAATGAAAGGTTTAAAAAATAAAAGAGTGATTATTACAGGTGCAGCTTCCGGAATTGGTCGCGCTACGGCCCAGCGTTTTTACGAAGAGGGAAGTAACCTAGTGTTGGTTGATATGCCTTCAATAGAAGACACTGAATTAAAGGCGATGTTCCCAGAGCGCATGACCTATATTCAAGGAAATGTTACGAATAAAGATGATCTTGCAAAGATTCAAGCTGAAATGGATAAAGGCTTTGATGTCATTATTAACAATGCAGGTATCACTCGTGATGCCAGTATTGCAAAAATGACTGATGAGCAATGGGATCAAGTGATTGCGGTTAATTTAACTGCTGTTTGGAAACTCTCACAAATGGCTGCAGCGGTTCTTAAAGAGCAAGGAAATGGTGGGGTCATTCTTAACGCCGCCTCTGTCGTTGCTCACTATGGAAACTTTGGCCAATCAAATTACGTGGCCACTAAGGCCGGTGTGATTGGCATGACTAAGACTCTTGCTAAGGAACTTGGTAAAGCAGGGATTCGTGTGAATGCAGTTGCTCCTGGATTTATCGGGACGCCAATGGTTAAGGCGATGCCAGAAAAAGTGATTCAAATGATGGAAGAGAAATCACCTTTAAAACGAATGGGTGAGCCTGAAGAAATTGCAGCGGCCTATGCTTTCCTAGCATCAGATGATGCAAAATTTATCTCTGGTACTTGTTTAAATGTTGATGGTGCATTGATTATTGGTTAAGGAGAGCGTTTTGCAATTGAATTACAAAATTGAAAATATTGAAGATAAAAATAAACCATGGCTTATTTTTATCAATGGACTCTTCGCAGGCCTTAATAGTTGGGACGAATCGGTTCCTTACTTTACCGATGAATTTCGCGTTCTTCGCTATGATGGCCGTGGACAAGGGGATAGCCCGCGTCCTGTTGGCGCTTATCAATTAAAGCATTTGGTAGAAGATCTTAAAAATCTAGTTGATTCTTTGAATATTGATAAGGCCTCTCTTGTTGGTCTTTCAAATGGTGGCAGGATAGCTCTTGAATTTGCCAACCTTTATCCTCGTTATGTAACGAATATTGTCGCTAGTGATACTTATGATGAACCAAGCCCTCTTCTTCAGCTAAAACTTAAAAGTTGGTTAGATGCTAATAGAAAGGGAGGCCCAATTCATCGCTTTGAAGTTGCCACTCCTTGGATTTGGGGTGAGACGATTATCCAACAAAGACCAGAGCTATTAGACTTTTATAGAGAAAGAGCTGGGCTTGAAAAAGTTCATGTGATCGAAGGTCTCATCGAAGGCGCAATTGAGGATCATCGAATAGACATCACAAATATTCATTGTCCTACTCTTTTGATTGTTGGAAGAGAAGATCTTCTGACCCCGCCTTTTATGCATGAAAGAATGTTAAAAAAACTCACTCAAGGAGCGCTGAAAATAGTGCCTGGTGGGCATGCCAGCCTCCTTGAGTACCCCTTAACTTTAAAGAACACAGTTCTTCCTTGGTTGCTTGAATGCCGTCAAGAAATGGCAACGTCTGCCTTTGAAGTAGTGTAGAGAACCTATAAGGATATTGGGATGACCTGGATAAGCTTTTTAGATAATATTACTCAAAAATTTCCAACTCATACGGCACTGATTGATCAAGCGACTGAGAGGTCTTTAACTTACAAAGGACTCAAAGAAGAAGTGGATGCATGGGCGTGGCAATTAAAAGAGTGGAATCTTTTAAAAGGCGATCGCTTTGCCTATCTTAATACCAATACCCTGGAACACATTACCCTCTTTCTTGCCTGCGCGCGTTTAGGAGTGATTTTTGTTCCTTTAAATTTTCGACTAGCTTCCGAAGAACTGGCAGAAATTGTTGATCGTATCGAGCCCAAGGCCTTCATTGGTGTTGGGGAATGTGCTTTGCCTTTTAAAGGAAATTATCCTTATTTTTCATTAGAATCAGTTGATCTCGAGAAAAATCTTAAACGAGGTGAGTTTGAAACGGTTGAATCAAATCTTTCAGACCCACTTCTGATGCTCTTTACTAGTGGCACCACAGGTACACCAAAAGGGGTTCTCTTTGATGGTGAAATGCTTGCGAGTAATCAGAATGAGACTTGTAAAAATTGGGGGCTTGTCTCAAGTGATAAGACGCTTGTGGAGACGCCCTTCTTTCATACAGGTGGTTACAATGTTCTTTGCTTACCTTTAATGAGTATTGGTGGAACATCAATTCTAGCGACAAAGTTTGATCTTGATAATGTCTATGAAACCATTCGCCAAGAGAAGTTAAGTGTCTACTTTGCTGTACCGACCATGTTTCAAATGATTGCCGAGGACGATAGGTTTCTAGGAACTTCGTTTGAGAGCATTCGCTTCTTTATTTCTGGCGGTGCCTACTGTCCAAAAGAACTTATTGAATCCTATCAAGAAAAAGGTTTGATGTTTAAACAGGGCTTTGGTCTTACTGAAGTTGGCCCTAATTGCTTTCTCCTCGATGAAGCAGATGCCATTAATAAAGTGGGATCAATTGGCAAGCCCATGCCCCACAGTGAAGTCAAACTTTTTAAGGAAGACGGAAAAGAGGCCAGCGTTGGCGAGGTAGGAGAATTACTTATTCGTGGTCCTCATGTCTGTGCAGGTTACTACAAAGAGCCAAAGAGATTCGAAGAATGCTCCTTTGATGGTTACTTTAAGACAGGTGACCTAGCTAAGGTTGATGAAGATGGCTTTTACTTTATTGTTGGTCGAAAAAAAGACATGTACATAAGTGGCGGAGAAAATGTGTATCCCGCTGAGGTGGAAAAGAAAATTCGCTCTCATGAAAGTGTGCATGAGTGTGTGGTTGTGGCCGTTCCTAATGAAAAATGGGGAGAGGTAGGTTACTGTTTTCTTCGCTCAGATAAAGAATGGGATGTTACAGAGTTAAGGGCGTTTCTCAACCCACTACTTTCTCGCTATAAGCATCCCCACTATATTGAAAATGTATTGGATTTCCCTCTACTCGCTAGTGGAAAAATTGATAGAAAATCGTTGCAGGCAAAGGCAGCGGCTAAGTTTTAATACATAGGGTCTGGGACAAGGCCCCAAGGAGAATTTATGACACCAGAAGTTTTTAAATATGGGCTTACAGGCCTGTTTGTCTTCATGACATTTTATTTGTCGTGGATTGGCATGAAAAAAACGAAAGACATGAAAGGGTATGCTATTGGGAATAAGGATATGAATCCTTATCTTATCGGTATTACCATGGCGGCCTCGATTGCTTCGACGGCCACCTTCGTTATTAATCCAGGCTTTATTTATGTTCATGGTTTTAGTGCTTATGTTCATTATGGAATTGCAGCCTCTGCCGGCGTCCTTGCGGCCTTTATTCTCTTAACAAAAGGCTTTCGAAATATTGGTGATGCTGCCGGTTCTTTAACAATTCCTGATTGGATTTATCATCGTTATGGAAACCGTGGGCTTAGTCTCTTTTTTGCCTTTATCAATCTACTATCGATCACCTTTGTTGTTTTGATTTTAGTAGGTTGCTCGATGTTGATGTCTAGCCTTTTTGGGATTGATCAAAAAGTTGCTCTGACGATCACACTTCTCTTTGTTTTCTCCTACGTTCTAATGGGTGGGACTTATGCTCATGCCTACACCAATACTTTTCAAGGAATCATGATGTTAGGGATTGCTCTCTTTCTCTTCTTTCATGGTATTAAGTATTTTGAAGGGGGATTCTTTAATGCTCTTGAAGCAGTAGGACCAAATTACGCAAAAGTCTTTAATCCTGAGTCTTCTCTTTACTATGATTTCTTTAGTGTCTTTGCCGCAGGCTTCATTGTTACTTTTGCTCTGATGTTACAGCCTCATATTCTTACTAAAGTCCTTTATATTAAATCTGATAAAGATGTGAATAAGTTCATTGGAACCACTGTCGTTGTTGGACTTTGTTTTGCTCTTATTCTCTTCATTGGCTTCTTTGCCAAAATCTCAGGTCTTCAAGTAAGGCAAGATGCTGTTGTTGTTAGTTATATTGTCTCGGAATTTGGAACAGCAGGTTGGGGACCATACTTTCTAACCTTTGTTTCCATAAGCCTCCTGGCCGCTGGAATGAGCACCCTCGATGGTATTTTGGTTTCTCTCTCTGCGATGGTTGTAAATGACATTTACTCACCACTAGTAAAAGGGAAAGTTGACTCTAAAAAAGCTTTATGGCTCTCAAGAATAGTCCTCATTTTTGTCGGGCTCTTCTCTTACGCTTTGGCCTACAATCCACCAAAACTTGTGGGTCTCTTTGCTCAAAAAGGAGTTTATGGGCTTGCTGCAGCTTCTTTGGTTCCGATTCTCTTTGGTGTCCTTTATAAGCGTGGTCTTCCTATCTGGGTTGTTTCCACTGCTGCAATGATTGGACTCATTGGTCACTTAATGATGAATTTATTTCTTGGCGTCGCAAACCCTGCCGTGAGCTCGAGTTACGCAATTCTGATGTCCCTCGGATTTACAGTAACGACTCTTCTCATATTGGGAAGGGCTCCTAGCAAGGCCGTCGTCTAGAGAAAGGGGGTCTTTTGGCCCCCTTTTTTTTTATTTAATTAGTGACGCACTGTTCTCTTACAAAT
This sequence comes from Bacteriovoracaceae bacterium, assembly GCA_021737405.1. Lineage (GTDB taxonomy): Bacteria > Bdellovibrionota > Bacteriovoracia > Bacteriovoracales > Bacteriovoracaceae. The sequence goes on along the minus strand of JAIPEG010000003.1, from coordinate 274,028 downwards.
GCTTTCTTAATGAATGTTTAACTTATATTTATTTGTAGAATTTCTTATAATTTAGGTAACACACTTAACGTCTTCCAAGGACTGGGGATGCAAAAAATGAACGCTTATGATGCGTCAGAAACGTTGGAAGTGGACGTCGACCACTTCACTGCCCAATATGCGATGGCGCTTAAGGGCTCTTTGTCCCCGGAAGAAGAAGATGATGTTTTAGAGGTAGCTGCTACTTGCATGCTGGCCGGTGAACTTGATTCTGAAACCCGTGATTTTTTTCAATCCGCCTTTTTGGTTCTTAACAAGAAAAACAAACGTTTTATCGACGTGCGTAAAATGAATCAAATGGTGAAAAAAGGTGAGTTAGGCGCAGAGCGTTTGTAACGTTGTAGGGCCTCATCACTATTGGCTACTTGCCCTCTACAAGGTAGGCTAGGGCATTAATTTTAGTCAATTAACGGGATGAATTTTAATGCTCTACAAAAGGAAGGAAAAGCCTGTTGGGCCTTATGACGTAATCGTTATAGGTTCTGGTCTTGCAGGTATGACGGCCGCAAAAAAGCTCGGACGAAATGGTCGTAGAGTTCTTCTTCTCGAATCTCACAATAAGCTCGGTGGTTTTGCGACTTGGTTTCGTCGTCAACAAGGTGAGCACACTTTTGATGTTAGTCTTCATGGTTTTCCCATTGGAATGAAGAAGACGTGTCGAAAATATTGGACGAAAGAAATTGCTGACTCAATTAAGCAAGTGAATAAAGTCCGCTTTATAAATCCACAGTACGATCTAGAATCCGACTTTACTAAAGAAGATTTTACTAACAAACTCGTTAATCACTTTTTAGTTCCGCGCGACACAGTTGAGGCCTTCTTTAATCATCTTGCGAATATGAATTTCTATGATGATGACGGCATGACCAATGGTGAGCTCTTTCGTAAATACTTTGGCGACCGAAATGATATCACCCGCTTTTTGCTTGAGCCCATCGTTTATGCCAATGGCTCCACTCTAGAGGATCCCGCGATTTCCTATGGCATAGTTTTCTCTAATTTTATGTCTAAGGGAGTTTATATCTACCGCGGTGGTACTGATAAGCTCATCAACCTGATGAAAGAAGACCTGCTTGAAACTGGTGTTGATATTAAGCTTCACTCCTTTGTTGAAGAGATCGTCATTGAAGGCGATGTTACTCGTGGTGTGCGCTTAAAAGACGGCACTTTTATTGAAGCAAAGTCTGTTCTTTCAAATGCCAATCTTCATAACACTATTTTTAAAATGGTGGGAGAAGAGAAGTGGGCCCCAAACTATGTTGAAGAGGCCCGTAAGGTGCGCTTAAATACATCAAGCTGCCAAGTGTTCATGGGACTGGCGCCCGGTGAGAGTCTTCCTGATATGGGGGAGCTCATTTTCTATTCTGAAGATGAAGACTTTTCAACAGATGCACTTTTAAGCCCAAAGATTGGTTCTCAAACCTTTAGTATTTACTACCCTAACACGAGACCAGAACTAGAAGATCGATATGCTGTGGTCTCCTCTTCTAATGCTCGCTATGAGGATTGGAAAGATTTAAGTGAGTCTGAATATAAGGCGCGAAAAGAATATAATATTGAGCGTGCTTTAAGCTGCCTTGATAAAGTCATCCCTGGAACGAGAAAGAAGATCAATTATGTTGATGCTTCCACTCCGTTGACTGTTGAGAAGTACACTCATCATAAAGGGGGAGCGAGCTTTGGAACTAAGTTTGAAGGACTTCCCGTATCGATGGGAATGCATAAAGAAATCAAAGGCCTCTTTCATGCGGGCAGTGTTGGGATTATCATGTCTGGCTGGCTTGGTGCTGCGAACTACGGCGTGATTCAATCCCACGAAGTAGACAACTATCTCGATCGCATTGGTACTGAGACAATTAATAAAGAAGAAACCACTCTCTAAGAGGTAATCATGAATTTTTTAGATCAAAATATTGTCATAACAGGCGGAACTCGTGGCATCGGTGCAGGAATTGCAAAATCTTTTCTTGAGAAAAATGCCCATGTGATTGCCACTTATGCAGGTAATGATGAGCGAGCTCAAGGTTTCAAGGCAAGTCTTGGAGAGTTGGGAGAGCGTCTTACGCTTCGTAAATTTGATGTCTCTAACAAGGACGCTGTCGGTGCTTTTTGGAACTCGGTGAATGAAGAGTTTGGACAAGTTCATGTCCTCATAAATAATGCCGGCATTCGCAAAGATAATATTCTTGCAAGTCTTGATGAAGATTCATGGGATAAAGTGATCGATACCAATTTAAAAGGTACTTTCCTTATGAGCCAAGGTGCTGTCTTAAATATGATGAGTAAGCGCTATGGAAGAATTATTAACATGAGCTCTATTGGCGGGGTTCTGGGCCTTCCTGGCCAATCTAATTATGCCGCTTCTAAGGCCGGCCAAATTGCCATGGCCAAAACACTTTCAAAAGAAGTGGGAAAAAGAGGGATTACCGTAAATTGTGTTCTCCCTGGCTTTATTGAAACGGAATTAATCGCTGACCTACCTGAAGAGCAGGTCAAAGAATATAGGGCTCAAGTGCCTTTGAAGCGATTTGGAAAAGTAGAAGAGGTTGCCCATGCTGTTATGTTTTTAGCGAGCAAAGAAGCGGCCTATATCACAGGTTCCACTCTTGAGGTTACCGGAGGGCTTAATGGGTAAACCAACTGAGCTTATTCTTGAGCGCTTGCCTCAAAAAGATCCCTTTCTCTTTGTAGATGAACTTATTGATCGCGAGGAAAACAGAGTTATAACAAAATATCATGTTACTGGGGAGGAGGACTTTTTTAAAGGTCACTTTCCTGGAAACCCCATTATGCCGGGGGTAATCCTACAAGAAGCGATCTTCCAGTCAGGTGCTCTTTTGATGAGTTTTAAATCAGAGGAAACAGGAGTCGAAGGTCTTGGTGTTGTCAGTCGGGTTCAAGATGTAAAATTTAAAAATTTTGTTAAACCCGGAGACACACTTGAGATGGAAGTGAGTCTTGATGAAAGTTTGGCCAATGCTTTTTATATGTCAGGAAAGACGAGGGTCAATGGCAAGGTTGTGATGGTTATTAAGTTCACTGGAACACTCGTAGCAAAGGGTCATTAATGGATTTTTTAGGTATAAAAGATAAGACATTTTTTATAACAGGTGTCGCGAATAAAAAATCAGTGGCCTACTTTTCGGCAAAAGTACTTGAAGAGGCCGGCGCCAAACTAATATTTTCCGTTCAAAGAGAAGAGCAAATCTCAAAAGTGGAAAAACTTTTTCCAGAGAGTGAGATTTTCATCATGGATGTTGAAAATGAAGAGACGATTAAGCAGATAGTGAGTGCTCTTGAGAGTCGGGGAGTTGTGCTCTCGGGTCTTTTGCACTCGATTGCCTTCGCCAATCTCATGGAGCCAAAACCCTTTCATGAAACCAAGTGGGAGGATTGGGCCCAGGCCGATAGAATTAGCTGCTTCTCTCTTGTTGCCATCAGTGGTGCCTTGAAAAACTTATTTGTGGAAAATGCTTCAGTGGTAACCATCTCTATTAGTGATACCAAGGCGACAAGTTACGGCTATCTAGGCCCCATCAAGGCCTCACTTGACACTAGTGTGGCCTACTTGGCAAAGAGCTTTAGTGACTTTTCCAAAGTGCGTTTCAATGCTGTATGTGCTGGTCCCTTAAAAACATCGGCTTCAGCTGGAATTCCCGGGTACATTGACAATTATATTTTTGCTGAAAAGCTAACTATGCGAAAAGAAGCACTAAAAACCGATGAAGTCGCTAATACGGTGGCCTTTTTACTAAGTCCACGCTCTAGTGGTATCAACGGGATTGGTTTAAGAGTTGACGCGGGCATGAGGGCAAACTCTTTTGATGAAGAAGTTGTAAAAGTGGTTGCAAATAATCTATAAAATAGGCTTACGGTTGGGGAGAAACTTTATGAAGCAAAAAATATTTTTAATGATGATTTCACTTTTTATGTTTAGTTCCCTCGCCGACGGCGGCAGCTCTCAAAATGAAGAAGAAAAGGGAATTGCTGATTTACTTTTTTTCTTAAATCCTGCCAAAGTTGAGTTTCTTACCAGCTACACTCCTGAAGGTCTTACTGACCTCATTGAAGAATATCGAGTGAGAGCGCTAAATGGTGAAATGTTAGAGCTTGGAGTAAACACTGGTTATATTGAAATGGATGTAAAAGAAGAGAAAGCAAAGCTAACTTTCTTTAGCTCTAGATTTGGTGCCCTAAAAAAGGCGTTAAAAGTGAAGGTTGAAACTGTAGGTGAGGATAAAGAACTCACTGTTAAGGGTAGAGTGCCTTATTCTCAAATGAAAGACCTCTATAAAGGCGATCCAAGCTTTCAAGGAGAAGAGGGAAGATGGAAATTTTCAAAGTCTGTAGAATCCCGTCTAAAAAGGGCACTCGAGCTTTAGAGCGCCAATTTAAATTATCATTTTGAAAGGTAGACGGTCTTTGGCCGTCTTTTTCGTTTTTAGGGCATAAGTCTTTGATTTAATAAACCACTAAGCTTACCTTTTTAGTAAAGTAAATATATTCCAGACCGATTAAGTATAGTGAGTAGTTGAGTGTAACGCTTTAGCGCAAATTGGTCGGGAAATCTTGAAACGTCTATTTCTTATTCTATTATTCATGAATTTTGGAAAGACTTGGGGCTTTGAAAACTTTAAGGTTTTAGAGGATCCAACTGTTGTTTTTAGAGACCTAGATTTAACTGAGGAGAGTCCCCTCTATCGGGAGATCTTGGGTTACTTAAATGAACATCATCAAAGTATCGCAGAAAGGCAATTGCAAGTTGCCGAAAATGGTCTTAAGGCCTGGGGTGGACTCAATCATATAGGACTGCGTTTTTCAAAAGGGTTTGGCGATTTTAGTATTGAGCTAAGAAGGCAAGTGGCCCCTGATCTATTCGATGATGAGCGCTGGTTAGTGACAGATACCTTTGACATCTATATCGATGCCTCACAGATCTTGAGTAACTTAAAGAATCAAGATGTGATTGATATCTCCGAAAAAAATCTCGCCCTATTTGCAGGGATTACTTTTAAGAGAAGTTACACCCACGTTCACTTTGCTGATAGTTATGAAAAAGCACTTGGTTTTAACTTAGATAAGCTTTTCTTTACCTTTAAAAATTATCGAAAGGCAAAAATTTTAGATCTCGCTCCTTCTGAATTTATAAAAAAAGAGGACTCTTTTGGGCTTCAAGCGGGAGGAATTGGGAGTGTGCCTATCACAAGCGGACTGGCCGCTCATGTTGGAGCGCTTATAAAATACCAAAAGTTGGCCATTACTACTGTCCAAGGAATATCTGAGGAAGAGGAAAGCTATCAAGGAGAGAGGCTACGAATTTCAAGTGAAAAGAGTAAACAAGTTGATATTGGAGCTACTGGAGGACTCGTTGCGGATTTCTTAGGCCTTCTTCAAATAAGTCTTCTAAAGTTTGATTTTACGTATAGTTTAAAAGAATCGTTCAAGCAGTATCTCTCTTTTTCGCAACAGGACGTTGATTACTTAAAAAGCAACCAGAGTATCTATGATGCCCTTATCTCTACACTTAAGAGTCAGGGAAGTAATCACCAGGTTCTTGCTCCTTACCTCATTAGTGAAGAGCAAAGACGTTTAGAAAATAGTCGTTTCAAATATAGTGCTCTCATTTATGGTGGCATTAAAAATGCTCTCACCGAAAAGGTGGATATCACCAAAGAGGGAATTATCCATTCATTTTTTCGCCATAATTACGAGCGGTCTCGCTTTAAAGAAAATATTTTTAGTCGCCTCTTTCATATTTTGATTAAGGCAGGAACAACACTTTCAAGCTTTGTTAATAAAAGCACCATTGAATCTGATAACGTTAGAATTGAATATAAGAATTCAAAAAACATTATTAATAGCAAAGAGGATTTAAAATTCAATAGGGGAGAGAGCAATCTCTCCTTAAATTTTATGAGAGACTTTTATGCGTTTAAATTAACGAAGAAAGAGAAGGGAAGAGTCTTAGAGCTTCTTGATCACTTCTCTGGTGCCGATCCACGTATTGCGGATCAAATTCAAAGCGGTTTTATCAAAAAATCTGTGACCTTTAATACTATTTTTAGCATGAATGGTGACGCCATTGAGTTCTTTCATTCTCAACCAAAAGAAAAAATATACCGGGTATTTGAAGAGTCTTGTGAGGCCAGTCGCAGTGGACTTAAAAGTCTATTTGGTCGCTTTTTAAAAACTTGTGAGAGGTCATTAAAACGGTCTTATGATCTTTATCAAAAAGAGCGCCTATATTCTAATATCGATCATACCCAATATGTGAGTTGTGAGAGTGATTTTAACAATTACAAAAGTAAGAAGGGATGGGTTTCCTCGCGAAGAAAGAGAATGTTTCTAGAGAGCTGTTTACAAACGAAGAGTCAAAAATCTCTCAAAGAGGCCTATGAGGAAATTCCACTGTGGCAATTAAGTTATCTCATGAGAAATATTCATAAAAGGGTACCTTCAAAGGTTCACTTCTATGAGCTCTTTGGTTTTAAGAATGTTCATGTCCATGGAGAATTCTCTGGAATTGACAGTCAGGACCTTGTTTTTGATCACTATTTTCGTGAAGGCATATTTAAAGGTTTGGGCACAATTTCTAACCACATGAAATCATTAGGTTTAAGGTCTCCTGCCAATGTAAATTCCCTCTAAACTTTAAAGGTGTTAAATCCGAAAAGTTAAGCTAACGGAGGCAATTTACTAATGGCCCATTTACTATTGGTTGACGACGACCAGATCAATTCAAAGATTTTCTCTAAGCGCCTTATTAAACGAGGTCACGAAGTTGAGGTCGTTTATAATGGAGGGGATTGCCTTCAATATTTGCAAAGAGATGATCTGCCAGATGATCTCATTGTCATTTTAGATATCGTTATGCCAGGCCTTGATGGGTCTGAGGTTCTTAAGAGAATCAGAGAGAAAAAGTCTCCTATGGAGCTTCCGGTTATCATGTTATCAGGGGAAGATCACACCGAAAAAATAGTTGAGTGTCTGGCCGAAGGGGCCAGTGATTATCTTATAAAACCCGCCAATATCGATATTGCCGTTGCCAGAATTAGAACCCAAAAGGAACTCATTGGCTTTTATCAGGGTCACATGAAGAAAAAGCAGCTTGAAACAATCAACTCAATGGTTGCCACCTTTAACCATGAAATCAATAACCCCTTAACCATAGCCTTAGGTAGTTTAAGACGTGACTTTTCTAAAATAGATGAGAGGCGAATAGAGATTGCCATTGAGGCCCTCGTAAGAATTGCCGACATCGTCAAAAAGATTGAAAGAGTCACAAAAGAAGGTGAAGTCGAAGAGGATATCTACGTCAAAGACACCAAAATGATTAAACTCAAGTAAAGGCGATATAGATTGAAAAGTTTTAAAGAAATTCGCTCTATGCATGATGATTCTCTTGATGTGTATCAGGAGATTACCTATGATAATTCTATAGTCTCCATCACCAAACAAAGTGGAGAGATCATAACAGCAAATAAACGTTTTTGTGAAATCTCTGGCTATTCAGAAGAAGAACTTGTGGGAAGCAATCACAATATTGTTAATTCTGGTTATCACAGTAAAGATTTTTTTAAAGAGATGTGGGTTTGTCTTCTTGAAGGTAGGGTTTGGAAGGGAGAGATTTGTAACCGCGCTAAAAATGGGCAACTCTATTGGGTGGATACCATCATTAGACCAGTCTGGTGTGAAGAAAATAATGAATACAATTATATTTCCATTCGTCTTGAAGTAACTCATCGAAAAAAGTTTGAAGAAGTTTTAGCGAGCGTTCAAGATGTCGCAAAAATTGGATATTGGGAGTGGAATGTCCAAACTAATCATCTTTATTGGTCTTCCATGGTATATGAAATTCATGGGCTAGATCCCTTGGAGTTTGTCCCTACGGTTGAAAATACAATTGAACTCTATGCAGAGCATTTTAGAGATATTGTTGCAAGTCGTTTAAAACATACTTTAGAGACAGGGGAAATTTACGATTTAGAGCTACAAATCCTTCATAAAAGTGGTGAACTCATTTGGACACGAGGGGTAGGTAAAGTTGAGAAAGTTAATGGTTTACCCTATCGAATCTATGGAACATTTCAAGATATTGATAAAGAGAAAAAATTATCAATAAACCTCAATAGACCTAAAGTTCATTTAACCATGGCCGTTGAATCTGCTGGAATAGGCAACTGGGTATATATACCGAGTAAGGATCATCTGACTTGGGATGATTTGAGTTATGACATTTTTGGAGTAAATAAGGAAAAATTTAATTCAAGTATTGAAGATTGGATGAATTGTCTAGAACCTAAAGATAGAGAGGTCGCATCGAAGGATTTCTTGACCTGTATCAGTGAGAAGAAACCAATTTATAATAGCCAATTTAATATTATCCATCCTCAAAAAGGCCTTAGATGCATAAAGGGGCGTGCCCTAATTGAGTACAATCACCTAGGAGAGCCGACGGAAATTACAGGGCTTAATTGGGACATAACGGAAGAAGTAAAAAATGAAAAGATTCTGATAGAGGCAAGAGAAAAGGCCCTTGATGCCACTCAGGCAAAATCATCTTTTTTGGCCTCCATGTCCCATGAGATTCGCACACCAATGAATGGCATGATGGGTATGTTAGAGCTTCTTACGGGAACCAAGTTAAATAGAGAGCAAAAAGATCTAGTTGAGACCATTCAAACGTGTGGAGATCAATTATTAACTATTGTGAATGACATCCTAGACTTTTCAAAAATTGAAGCGGGCAAAATGGATTTAGAGTACCGCTCCTTTGATCTCAGAAAGGTGATTAAAGGCACAAAATCAATTTTTAATGCCGAAGCTAGTCGAAAAGGTTTAGTGATAAGAACGGTAATAGACCCAGCATTACCTCAGTTTATAGTAGGTGATGAAACCCGTTTGAAACAGATTCTATCAAACCTCGTTTCGAATGCTTTAAAGTTCACTGAAAAAGGTCATATATCGATTGAAGTTATCTTTGATAAAATGCGCAGTAACGAAAATCAGGGTAACTTTATTTTTAAGGTCGTAGATACGGGAATGGGGATTCCTTTAGAAAAGCAAGGTATACTTTTTCAAAGTTTTAGACAAGTTGATGAAACAACCACACGTAAGTTTGGGGGAACAGGCCTGGGTCTTGCCATTTGTCAGTCTCTCGTTAATAAGATGGGTGGCCAGATCGCTATCGAGTCAGACCTCGGATCAGGGTCTACTTTTTATTTTGAAGTCATGGCGGAAATTGGTTATGAGCTTGAGTCTGAAGAAGATGTAGTACCAATTGATCATAGGGGGTACAGAAAAGACTTAAAAATTCTCTTGGCGGAAGATCATAAAACCAATCAAAAATTAGCAATCTCCTTTCTTAAAAAGCTTGGGTTTTCTAAAGATAGAATTTTTGTTGCTAATAATGGCGAAGAGGCAGTATCCCTAGTGGATATGTGTATCAAAGAAGAAGACCCATTTGATGTGGTCTTTATGGATATGCAAATGCCAGTAATGGATGGCCTAGATGCGACGAAAAATATTATTTGTAATTGGCAGGATTCTGCTCCTCCCATTATTGCCATGACAGCGAATGTTTTTGAAGAAGATCGTCAGAAGTGTTTTAATGCAGGAATGAAGGCCTTTATTGCAAAGCCGATTTCAAAAAGAGCGCTTGAAGATCAATTCAGGAGGTTCTTTGGACTTGATGACATGAGCGACATTGAAAATGAAAAGAGAGAGGAAGAGATGAGAAGTTTTAACTACATAGATTCATCAAAAATTCTCTATGAATTTAGGGAGGACATGGATATCTTTGAAGAGATGCTTTCGGACTACAAAGAACAAATTAATTCCTTTGTTGAACAGATTCAAAATGGCACCAAAACCAAGAATGCTGAAGAGATACAAATCGCGGGGCATACCCTAAAAGGAATTGTTGGAAACTTTTATTCTGACAAATTAAGGGATGCTGCCTTTCGAATCGAAGAATGTGGCAAAAATGCTTACTTCATTGATACTGAAGAAAAACTAGGAATATTTCTATCGATTAATGAATTGGTTTTAAAAGAGTTAGAAGAGTTCGTGAGTGAACAAAATAACCTAAATCAAGCGGCTTAAGGCCTCGTCAATACTAATCTTTGGTTTCCATCCTAAATCTTTATAGGCTAACTCATGGCTAAAGTAATGATCCTTACTTAATTGTAGCGCCACAAAACGAGTCATGGGTGGGTGCCAGTCAAACTTTCTAAAAAGAGATGCCCCTCTTTCAATAAGCCCTCCAAGAAAAAAGGCCACTTTAAAAGACACTTTCTTCTCAATCGGAGCTAACTCATAGCGGGCCAAAATCTTATTAATAAAGCCCCACAAATTAACGGGCCCCTGACCAATAAAATAGGCCTGGCCACCAACGATCTCAGGCTTTTTTAATAAAGCCTCCCACGCCATAAGGTGAGCATCAGCGGCATTTTCAACATAGAGGACGTCGACCTGGTTTTTGCCATCTCCAATAATTTTTAACTTTTTCTTCTTTGCTGAATCAATAAGACGGGGAATAAGATTTTTGTCCCCGGGGCCAAACACCAAGTGTGGCCTTAGGGAAATGGTTTTAAAAGACTCATCATTATTTTCTAGGACAATCTTTTCGGCAAGTGCTTTTGAAGAACCATAGCGACTATAAGTAAAGGGAGGATAGGGGGTGTCTTCATTTACCCCTTTTAATGACTTATCTCCAAAGACAACACTTGGGGTACTCGTATAAATAAAGCTCTTTATTCCGCTCTTTCGTGCGGCCTCGAGTGCATTCTTTGTTCCCGTTACATTAGTGTTGGTGAAATCTTCAACTCTTCCCCACATGGCAACCTTTGATGCTACATGAAAGAAAGCATCATGACCCATGCATGCACGAAGGAGGTGCTCCTTATCTTCGAGTGACCCTTGGATCGCTTTCACCCCAAGCGTTTCAAGTTCGGGATAAGTTCCTCTGCTATAACTTGTAACAGTGTGACCCTTTTCAATGAGTTTTCTGACGATATGTTGGCCTAGAAAGCCTCCGCCACCTGTGATAAAAACTTTCATCTAATGGTTCCTTTTTCAACCATCTCTTTTAGTTTTAATCGATCAATTTTAATATTGTGTCTGACGTCTACTGGAAATTTTGAGTGAAAGAGTACTCTTCTTATAGGGGTTCCTGGTAGGCTTCTTTTGGCCAAGTCCCTGAGCTTTATCTCTAAATCATTCTTTTCATGGGAGGAGAGTTTTCTTTTAGGCTCTATTATAAGACTAGCTATAGTTTCTCCATTTGTGAGTGGACCTATGAAAGCACACTTTTGCACCAGGGGTAGTTTTAAAAAGGGATTCTCCTGAGGAACACTTGGATAAACAACATTATTGATCGTTACTCTGTGGCTTTTTCTTCCACAAAACCAAAGCCTACCTTCAGTGTCTAAATACCCAAGATCTCCCATTCGATGCCAAAGGCGGCCATCAATGATTGGTATTTTTGCTTCGAGAGTTTTCTCTGGCATACCAACATACTCAGGAGTCACTGTATCAGAGAGAACACAAATCTCGCCAAGTGCTCCTACTTTTAGCCATTCAAATTCCCCTTCAACTAAAGGATCTTCTGTAATGGGGGCTATTTTTATGATGGTCCCTGGCGCTGGTTTTCCAACACAAGTACCCTTTCCCAAATTCATATCTACTGCAAATTCTTCAAGAACACTTTTGCCATTAATATTGGATACAGGTAAACATTCCGTGGCCCCATAGGGCGTGTAGGTATCACCGTTGATTAAAATAGATTGAAATTTTTCATGCAGTTCTAAACTTACAGGGGCTCCAAACATGACAAGATATTTCACACTTGGAAGTGTAATGCTGTTTAATTCACAAAAGTCCGCAACTCTTTTCCAAATGGCAGGGGAGCCAGCAACAAATGTTGCCTTATGATCCATGATATTTTTGACAAGCCATTCAGGGTTACATTCTGAAGGCCTTGATGGATTCATGGCGGGAATGGCCGACTTCATCCCCATTGTTATTGTAAAAAGGCTAAAGAGGGGAAAACCTGGAAGATCAACTTCAGACTCATCGAGATTAAACATGGTTTTCAGGCGATCGACTTGGGCATTAAAGATTTTATGGGTGTATCTTACGCCCTTTGGAATACCTGTTCCCCCTGAAGTAAAGAGGACGGCCGCCGTATCTTCTGGAGCCATCTCTTCCATTAAGGAGTCACTAGGCGTTGCTAGTTGACGCCACTTTGAAAGTGAGGCCATCTCTCCCCAAGTTGGTCCTCTCGTCGTGATGAAAAATTTTACTGAGCGAAAGGCCTTTGGGAAAATTAAACGCATGAGATGAACTTCAGGTTCTGCAATAAGGCCATCGGGGCGAATGTGGGCAACTGCTTCTAAAAGATTTTTTCTTCCCATGCCAGGGTCAATGAAGACGGGGATGAGGCCTGCTCTAAAAACGGCGAAAGTCATCGCCGAAAAATCTAGACCAGGTCTTATGAACATTAAGACTTTTTGACCTCTCTTAAGGCCTAAGTCTTGTAGCTGGTGGGCAAAGAGATTGGACCTCTCATCAAGCTCAGAAAAGGTGAGTTCTTCATAAATAAACCACTTTTTCTTATCAATGGGTCTGCCTTTTATCGGTGCACTTACTGCTATCCTTGCAGGAAACTCTTTGGCGAGATGTGGCAGTCTACTGGCTATATTGGCATTCATTGAAGAAATCCAGTGATCTTCTCAGTTGTCATTTCCGGTTCATCTTCTAATAAATAATGACCGGCCTTTGGAAGTAAACAAGTCTCAGCGTTTGGATAAAACTTCTTCCACCTCTCATAGAAATGGGGACTAAAGCAAAAGTCCTTCTCACCCCAGAGAAGGAGTTTCTCTCCAGGAAGATTTGGTAGCGCCTCTTCAATATCCTTCAAGGTTTTCCAACTCGGATGCTTCGGTCCCATGGGAATATCCATAACAAAACGGGCGGTAGCAATTCTGTTTTTGTAGTTATTATAAGGAAGAAGATAACCTCTTTTTATAATAGAGGAGAGAGGCTTTTCCACTGCCATGAATGTCGCGGGCCAAGCAAAGGCATTAAAATGGCGCACGAGTCTTTCTCCGAGAATAGGGATTTTACAAAGATTAATTCTCTTTGGAATAAATTCATCTGTATAGGCCGCGGTATTCATAATGACGGACTTATTTAAGTGCTCACTAAAACGCGTGGCAAGGCCTAGACCAATAGCACCTCCCCAGTCATGCACGATAAGATCAAACTTCTTGTCTCCAAGGTCGGGAAGAATAACTTCTTTAAAGAGCTTACTAATATTTTGAATATGATTTTCTAAAGTGTAATCGTAAGATTGTGGTTTGCTGCTTAAGCCACAGCCAATATGATCAATTGCAATGACTCTTCTCTCTGGAGAGAACTTTCTAATAAGATTTCGATAAAAAAAGGACCAAGTAGGATTACCATGAACCATGATGATCGGAGAACTATCCTTTGGCCCCTCATCAACATAGTGAAGTAGGTTATTGTCCTCTAGAGTTAGGTAATGGGACTTGAAAGGGTATTCACTTTTTAATTCACTAGGTATTTCGATCATGATTCATTTCCTTTCCAATTTAGTCCTAAAATAATGCTCGTCAATCCTGAACCAATTCCCATGAGGGCCATCTTATTGCCAGGCCTAAGCCCCTGAGTCTTATCCTCAAGGAGTTGCTCTAGCGTTACGGGCAGAGCGCTCGAGCCAGTATTTCCTAAGGTAGGGTATGTTCTAAAGGTTGGGACCTCTTCGCAATTTAATGCTTTTAGCGTTAAGGCCTCATGTGCCTTTCCCACTTGGTGAGTTAGGACCCAACTTAAATCGCTCTCACTCCAGTTACTTTCTTCTTTAAAGTTATCCCATGTCTCTTTGGCGAGTTTCACACCTTTTTCCATCAGTAGTTCACTGTCGGTTTCCATCATTAGGGAATCCGGTGATCCATTTCCTTGGCAGAGAATATTGGCCGAACTGTCGGTGCGAACGACTGCGTGGGTAATCTCTGCAAGAGGCTTGTCGTGTTCTCGACTACCAATCAGAATGGCCGTTGCAGCTGAACCAATGGTTAAATTGGCAATATACTTTTTGATGTTCTTTCGATTGATTTCACCGTCTTTTGCTTTTTGATTAAGTTGCTTAATGGTCTCTTCTAGAAGAGGTCCACTATTTTCACCACTGACAATGAGAGCTTTGTTAATTGAGCCTCTTTCGATGAGCTCACTTGCCATCACGACTCCATTGATAACACCTAGGCAAGCATTAGAGAGATCAAAGATCATGGCCTTTGGTGAAAGGCCTAGATTTGAGTGAACAACGGAAGCAGAAGAAGGCTCTAAGAAATCACGACAAACGGAAGCAAAGATAAGTAAGTCGACTTCTTCTTTTTTATGAAGAGACTTCTTAAAAAGATTTTCTGCCGCTTTCGTAGCAAGTTCACTTGGCCTGGTGCCTCTTGGCCACACGCCTCTCTCTTTTATGCCTGTCATGAGTTCGAGGCGACCCTCTGGTAAGCGACAAATTTCATAAGTTGGTTTTAGGCGCTCTTCAATTTCTTCAGAGGAAATTCTTGTCTCTGGTAGGTATTTGTCGAGTCCTAATAGGGCAGCCTTAAGATATTTCATAATGGACTCGTCGTCATGCTCTCCGTTGAGCTTGCTGTTTGGGTTTGATTCATAAGGCCGTGGAGATTTGCCATTGAAATACCACTAAGCATACTTCCGACAATTCCTAGAAACCCTTGGTCGGTCCCACAAATAAAAAGGCCTCGATAGGGAGTTGATCCATCTCGGCTTTTGTCAGGACTTCCGTAAACGCAGCCGCCAAAATGGCCGGTGTAGCGCTCTACACTTGTTGGAGTAAAGACATCGTGAAATGTAATATCTTCACTTTTTAGTTTTGGCATATAAGAATTCATAATACTTATTGAGTCTTTTAGAACCGAGTTCTTTTTGTCGTTATAGGCACTCTTATCTTCATGAATAGCTCGCCAGAGATCATAATTGGCCATCATCGTTAGGCGATAGACTCCCTCTTGGTAGTCATCATCGATAAAATTATTTGGTAAGCAGATTACGGCGCTTCTTTTATCGTAGAAGTCTTGAGGTCTCTGGTAGGAATAGGATTGAGCGTCATTATGAAAAATAATGGTCTTATCAAGACCTAAATCCTTTGGTCTATCGTTCAAGGTGAAAATAGTTTCGGTAAAGCTTAGTTTTCCAACCAACGGACTCTTAGAAGAATGACTTTGATGCTTTGGAATTAAACTAAGTGTTTCAGGGAAACCAGCACAACTTAAAATAAGGGGGGCGATTACTTCTTGGCCTCTATCTGTGATGACACCTATTGATTGGTCTCCATGAGTGAGAATCTCTTTCACCCCATTTCTATAACAGACCTCTGCTCCAACTTCTTTTAATCGCTCTCTTAAAAGTTCTAAGACTCGTCTTACACCGCCGCGACTACGACCAAATCCTTCTAGGTAAATGGACTTAAACATAATCACAAATTGAGAGAAATCCATGTCATTTTCCCAAGCTGATCCGTAGATCAGAAGGGGACAAAAAATCATCTCTCTTAAAGAATGGTCACTAATAAAGGAATCGACGACATCTTTGGCCATCATAAATTCATTATCAAGAGCGACTTCATTAAATCCTAAGATGTGTTTTAAAAGTCTCTCAAAGTTATCGACTTCTTTAGGGAAATTTTGGGCAATTTCCGCTTTCAGGAGTTCAATATTGTTGCTGAATCGTAGACTAACATCGGGAAAGCTCACGAGACTTTCAAACTGTGGGGTAAGCTCTAGTTTTTCATAAGGGATTCTTAGCTGTTTTAGAAGTTTAGTGAGAGGTCTTCTTCTCTCTCCCTTGGCTGCAAAGTTCGTAAGAGCGTGAAGGCCAACATCAAGGCCTCTCTTTTTACGATTATAATAGGAGTTTAAGCCCCCGCTAATATTGTGCCTTTCTAGAAGAAGAACTCTCTTATCGTACATGGCCAAGCGAATAGCTGCGGCCATACCTGACATACCTGCGCCTATAATGATGGCATCATAGGTATTATCCAATGGGTCGAAGTGACGACCCATTGGAGGAGTAATTTTTAATTCTTCTTTAAAAAGACCCATTTAGACTATTGCATTTTTGGCGTGAGGTATTCTACACAGCTACTCATCGTTGCCAATCTTGGGTAATCTTCTTGTGGAACTTCTACCTTATGGCGTTTCTTAAGCTCCATAACGATATCAAGAAAGTCCATGCTATCAAGGTCAAGTTGCTCTCTCAAAGCAATGTCATCATTTAGATTTGACACATCTTCATCAAGGGCGATGTCTTCAATAATGTCCAATACGACTTTTCTTACTTCAACTGCTTCCATTTTTTACTCCTTTTCCATTTTGGATATAATTAGAGCAGAGTTAATGCCTAACATTCCAAAGCTATTGTTTAATATTGTCTTAACTTCTTTATTTACTGGTCCTTTTAAAACGAGACCTTTTATTTCACACTCTGGGTCCAACTCTTCTACATTTCTACAGCCATGAACCATGCTGTCTTCAAAAGAGGGGAGGTTTCCTGCAAGCTCAAGTGCTCCTGCCGCTCCCATGCAATGGCCTATGAAACCTTTACTGGCATTGATGAGAGTATTATCGCTACTACTAAAAACTTCTCTTACGGCCTTACATTCTTGAATGTCTCCTTGGGAAGTTCCTGTGGCGTGCATAGAAACAATATCAATATCTTCAACGGTGAGACCTGCTCTCTTAATGGCCCTGTTCATACACTCAACCTGACGTTCAGTATTAGGAAGGACAAAATCTGTGGCGTCACTGTTTACATGGTATCCTGCAATTTCTCCATAAATCCTAGCACCGCGCGCTTTTGCACGGGTGAGAGTTTCAAGAACGTAAAGGCAACCTCCTTCACTGACAGCAATGCCATTTCTATTCTTATCTAACGGTCGGGTGGCAAGAGTCGGATCTGTGTGACTTCCAAGGGCGCCTTGAGCTTTAAAGGCGGCAAAGATTCCAAATGTATGAGTTGACTCACTAATTCCACCGGCCAAACACCACTCGACTTCGCCCGCTCGAATCATTTGAGCCCCGTGAATGAGGCCAAGATTTCCAGCAGCGCAGGCCGCACCTACGGTGTAAGCTGGTCCCGTAATTCCAAGATTCAGGGAGACTTCACCCGCTGGAGCGTTCGCTACAGTTCTTGGGTTATGGTGATGGGACCAATAATCAGTGTTAAGATCATTTTGATACAGTTCATGGATTTCATTTTCTGTTTCAACATTTCCATGCTCTGTAATACCAACGTAGATGCCAATATTGTCGCGGTCTTCTTCTTGAATATCGATACCACTATCAATGATGGCCTCATTGGCACAATAGATACCAATAGCGCCTGCACGAGTGCCGCGTTTTCTCATTTTTCTATTTTGGTATTTTTGTTCATCAAAACTACAATTTCCTGCTGCTAGCTGACCCATGTGACGAACTTCCATGAAGTCTAGTCCACTGACTCCTTCAAGCATATTGCGGCGAAACTCAGAGAGCGTGTTTCCATTGGGTGCCGTTAGGCCGACACCTGTGATAACGATTCTTTGATCGTCAGTTAAATTTTTGGTACTTCCTTGAATCATTTTATTCATAATGATCTTCTCCAGAGGAATCACCTGCCATGCGCAGGAGGTTGTCTTTAAGTTTTTTGTGGATAAATTGGCTGCCTCTTTTGGTGAGGTTACCGGTTAAGCCTAAGGCCAAATTTCCCATTTGGTTAAGGCCGTCGGTGCTTTGAGTAAGCATTTCTAAAACTTTTGGTAGGTTTTGAACCACTTCATCATAAATTGCTCCTTGGCCAACACCTGCTAAAGAGATGACAAAGTTCATGACGGATTCTGCTATTTCGCAGGTCGAGACAATGGAATTGATGCGACGTTTGCGTGGTCCTTCCGCTTCCTGATTTGAATAGGCCTGGATTCTCTTGGCCATCTTCTTAAATTCTTCAATCGTCTCTTGCTCTCTCTTTCTAAAGACACTGGCCACTATGGCCAAGCTATCTTCTTTAGCAGAGTGCTCTTTGACTCTTCTAAGGGGATCTCTTGTTTCTCTTGTTTCTACGGCGCCATATAAAGTGAGGCATTTTAGTCCTTGGCTAACAGCACTTTGGGAAAGCCCTAGTACTCTTTCAATTTCTTCGCTGGTAAGTGGACGCTCACTAAGAACCAATAGGCCATAGATGGCCCCTTCATTTCTTTTGAAGCCAATTTTATGAAGGAAGTTTTCGAAGACGGGTATTTCGTCTAGAAGTTGGTCCTCAATAATTCCTGCATTTGCTGTAGGCATTTTCGTCCGTGGATTTCGCCAGTATTTCAAATATTACAAAAATAAAATATACGAAATGCTATTAGAAACGCCACGGTGCTAACCGTCAATAAGTATTGATTTAATTTAGTTCTTAAATCTTAGCGTTGCAGCAATGGGGAAATGATCTGAGGCCATTTTTTGGCGATAAAACTTTGAGTCAATCGTGACATGGCATGTCTTACCTTTTTCTTGAAAAGGAACTGCAACTCGGCCTTCTTCATTTTTTTGCGCCAAAGCATTTGGTCCACAACCAAGAAAAAGTCTTTTCTCTTCAGGACGCAGGATTTTTGCTTCTTTTAACTCTAGATTTGGTGAGTAAAAAAGATAATCAAGAAGCATCTTGAGGCGATGATTTCCAAAGCCACGACTTTCATGAGTTATGCCCTCTTTTGGAAAAAGGCGACCAGTTGAGGCAAAACGATTTAATACATGGGCACCTGGGTTTTTAGAATTCTCCCTCTCCGTATTCCAGTCACCCATGGCAATATAATAGGAGCCTTCTGGAAGAGGTTCATAATTTGCGGGAAGCTCTACCATGTTGGTGGTCTTACCCGTCAGGTACCATTCTAAAAATTTCAATTGGTCAGCATTTCTTTGATAATTTGGACTCGCCTTATTGCCAAAGTGATAAGCAGGCACTGTGTGCAAGGTGATAAGGTGCACCTCTTTTCCTTGAATATCAACCACGGTATCAACGAAGTTCTTGTCAAATAAAGGCATGTTCTTTGGCAGTCTCTTGCCTCTAGCATCTCTGTATTTTTTTAGATTGGCCTTGGGGTTAAAACTAACCCAAGGAAGATCATTGATCACAACCTTTCTTTTGACAGGATAGGTAGTGGCCAGAGCGGTAGAATATTGACCAGGAAACAGGCCATAGTTTACAGGATCAGCATACTTTCTCACATTTTTTACACGAGAGTCATTTGGGACCAAATAGCTTCCCTTAAATTTCTTTGCCTTATTACCAGTATTTGCTTGAAAGAAGCTAAAACTCCAGTCTGCTTTGTCATCATCTTTGGTAAGTCCCTTTGTTAAAAGGAGCATATTTTGTCCATAGGTCATAAGATGTGGAAGAGGGGTTTGGGGGCGATCAAACTGAATTTCATTAATCGATAAGATATTTATCTTTTGTTCGTTAAGAATCTCCTTAACTGCAAGAACCTGCTCATTATTAGGATCACTAAGTTTTTTCGAGTCTAGTTCGAAAATATTATAATGAACGATATTGATTTCATGATTGTTTTTTAAGAAATGAGAACATCCGATTAAGAAAAAGAGCGTGTGAAAAAGCATTAAAAATTTCTTCATAAAATAACACCAATGTGATTTTTAGCCATTATAGTGTGATTTTATTCAATGGCAAAAAGAGTTTTTGATTATGAAAATCCGCTTTATCAAATGCATGCGTGTGGGCCAAAAAGTAAGTTTGCAGATCTTCCTCTTTTTTAACTTTTAACACAGTCGTTAAGCTAAAGGCCTTAACAAGGTCTCTTGAAGGGATTGTGACTTGGAAGTTGTTTTTACTGACTTCTTTAATTTCTGGAATGGCCGCAACTTCTTTCTCCTTGGGAGGATCAGGCAGCCGATAGCTTTCAAAGCCAAAACAATTCCATGATCCATTAGGAGAAAAATTCCACTCTTCATAAGTATTGTCTTCAAAGAGAAAAAACGCTTCAAAGCATGTTTCATTCCATAGGCCTGTCCTTCTCAAAGGATTACCATCCATTTGAGAAGGCCAATTAATTTCTTGATCAGTCTCAGTGGTTTTAATGATTTTGTAATCTAAAACCCACTGTGACCCACCCCTAAGCATCTTGGCTTCAATCTTCCAAGGACCATGATGCTTAAAAGGGATAAGGGTTATGTTGTCTTGAGTGATCATTTTTGTTTGTGAAAAAGGCTCTCCATCAATTGAATGGGAAGTGGAAAGAACGTCGTGGTTTTTCCTTCACCCACTGAAATGGTTTGCATCGTTTCTAAATAGCGGAGGGTGATGGCGCTTGGTTGAGCATCCAAAACTGCCGCAGCTTCCGCGAGCTTTTTAGAGGCCTCAAATTCACCTTCGGCAGAAATAACTTTCGCTCTTTTATCTCTTTCAGCTTGGGCCTGTCGGGCCATGGCCTTTTGCATATCAAGAGGAAGATCGATCGCCTTTACTTCAACGGCACTTACCTTAACACCCCAAGGCTCTGTTTGCTCATCAAGAATTTCTTGAAGAGAAGCATTAATCTTGTCGCGATGTTGAAGAATTTCATCTAATTCATACTGACCAATGACGGTTCTAAGAGTCGTTTGAGAAATTTGTGCTGTGGCAGAATAGTACTCTTCTACAGCAATAACGGCTTTTTCTGGGTTATCCACTCTGAAATAAACGACGCCATTTACTTTAAGAGTAACGTTGTCTCGAGAGATAATGTCTTGAGAGGGGATATCCATGGTTACTGTTCGTAAATCAACGCGAACCATTTTCTCAATTCCAGGAATAAGTAAGATTAAACCTGGTCCTCTAAGGCCCGTGTAACGACCAAGCCTAAAAACGACAGCTCTTTCATATTCTCTTAAAATTTTAACCGTATTAAATAAGAGAATGATCAATAGAATAACAAATAAAAAAATCGGATTAAACATTTTGGCTCCTTTTATATAGCACTAATTTCTAAATTCATGGTTCCTTCAACTTTTGCAATAACTTTAATTTCATCTCCAACTTTAAATGGCTCGTCACTTTGAGCATTCCAAAATTCACCACCAATTTTCACTTGGTAAATATGGTGACCAGCTTCCTCTCTTAGAAGTTTAACAATGACTCCATGGCGCTCAAGAGTTTCGTTAAACTTCTCCTTTCCAACATTTTTTCTCTCTCTGATTATCAGAAATAAACAGATGCCAAGAAAAGCTCCGATGGCAGAAACAACGGCCAAAATGAAAGAAGTTGATAGGCTTAAGTAGGCATCATCCGTTCGAAAGAGAAATAAAGACCCTGCAACAAGACTGGCAAGACCTGCGATTGAGAGAATGCCATAACTTGTAATGAAGGCCTCCATAATAAAGAGAATGAACGCCACAATAATGAGACCAAGAGCACCAAAGTTTAACGGAAGCACCTGAAAGCCAATACCTGCTAGGATCAAACAAACGGCACCTATACTTCCTGCGATGAAGCCGCCTGCAGCTTGAAACTCAAGATAGAGAAGAGCAGCACCTATGAGAAAAAGAACATAGGCGGTGGATGGGTCTGCAAGGACATTTAAAAGCTTTTGACCCATATCCATGGGAATGGTGGTTACCTGGGGATTATTTAGTTTGAGAAGATAATTTTGACCTTTAAGCCTTAGCTTACTTCCTTCAAGATTTTTAAAGAGTTCACTCTGAGTGTTTGCAAGGCCATCGACTAAATTCTTTTGGAGTGCCTCTTGAGCTTTAAAGGAGGCGGCCTTTTCAATCATCTCTCCAAAGAGTTTGGGGTTTCGTCCGCGGGCCTCTGATAAACTCTGAACAAGGGCCACTAAATCATTGATGGCCTTTTTTCTCATGTCTGATTCTTTTTCAATATCCTTTCCCATTTGAATGGGAGTTGCGGCGCCAATATTTGTACCTTCGGACATGTAAAGTAGGTGGGAACCAGAGGCAATGATGGCTCCTGCTGAAGTAGCGCTTGCCCCTTCAGGTTTTATCCAAACAACAACGGGCCGATCTGAGTTTCCAAAGAGAGTTAGGATTTCCTTGGTTGTTGTGACTAGGCCTCCGGGAGTGTTGAGCTCAATGAGAATGAGGTCTGATTTCTTTTGGAAGGCCTCTTTAAATCCAGACAATAAATAGCTGTAGGTTGCTGGGTTTATAGAACTGTTGATCTCAAGGCGGGAGATCGAATTTACAGTGATTGTTTTCTCTTGGTTACTTTCTTCAGCCGCTAGCTCATTTGAACTCAAGAAACAGATGGTAAATATGGCCAGAATTCGGCGAAATATCTTAATTTTTGAAAACACTTCTAATCCTTTAGTGTAGTGCAAATGGATACTTACTATAGCAATTTCTTACCCTTTTGCTTAGTTTTTAAGAAGACAAGCTTGTCGCTCAATAAAAAAACATCACTAATTGCAAGCTGTTGAAATAGCAAGAAAGTTAAGTTTTTTTTAAATAATTTTACCTTATTTTATTAGGGCTATTAAGAAATCTCATCTATGATGAAAAACATGTTCTCCTTATAAATTGAAGAACAAGTTTTTCTTTAAAAATGACGGGACTCACAAACAATAGGATTAATTATGAGAAGTTTTGAAAGTATTGCCAAATTAATCAGAGAAAAGAGAATGGGCCATCCAAAAGGATACTCTCAATCTGAACTCAGCCAGTTACTTGGATATAAAAATGGACAATTTATTTCTAATGTTGAGAGAGCGCTCTGTAACGTGCCTTTAAAAATGTTAAGTAGAGTTTCTGAAATTCTCAATATTCCTCATGGAGATTTAAAAAAGGCGATTCTTGAGGATCAAGAAAAGACACTTGAGAACTTCTTGCGCTCTGGAGATGGCACTGTTAATTCTCCTCAGACTCGTGAGGATGTAAGTGAGCCACTTGGAAGCTTAGCTTAATTTAAGACTCAGTACTTGGGTCGATACCTTTATATTGTTGGTAGTCTTCAATGCTACCAACACTCTCTTCCTCATCAGCTTTAAATTCATGATCAACCTGAGTCGGTAGTAAGTGCGGATCTTCGATATTATCCTGCGCTGAAACAGCTGGCTCTTCCACAGGGAGCTGATGATTTTCAGAATAGGTTGTGTCGAGCTTTAGACCATTGAATTTCTTTTCAAACTCCTCTCTGAATTCAGGACCGATAGAGTCTTCGTATTCTCTAAGCTCATCCCCAGTTCTATAGAAAGCTTTTTCAAGTTTTGTCAGTTGGCGTGGATCAGCACGATGGTAGAGTTCAAAGTATTTCTTGCGGGCTTCAAGATGCTTTTCTAGAAAAGTCATGTAGGCACGTTCAACTTTTTCAAAACCACTAAGCTTAGGCCCATTCGTACGACGGGATCTATTATTTCTTCTTTTTTTGGCCGGATTAGCGCTTTTAGGGCTCCGTTGAGGACGGCTTTTTTTAGAAGAGCTGCTTCTGTTATTATTTGTTTTATCCGATCGATTTGGTTGATTCAATCAATACTCCTGAATATATATTTTTTAATGATAGTTAAAAAGTTAGCTCGTGGCCATTTTAAAGACTTCCTGCGACTTCCCAAAAGTTCGTCTATCGTGTTTAATACAAGCGTTTAAAAAATAATCACAAGGAGATAGTAATGGCCAACAAAAGAGTAAAAGTCGCGATCACTGGAGCTGCGGGTCAAATTGGATACGCCCTTCTTTTTAGAATTGCTTCCGGTCAAATGTTTGGCGCAGACACTGAGGTTGAGCTGCAGTTAATTGAACTTGAGCATGCTTTAGGGGCCCTAAATGGCGTCGCGATGGAGCTTGATGATTGTGCTTTTCCTTTATTAAAGAAAATAACTTGTACGGCTGACTTGAATGTTGGCTTTAAAGGTGCAAATTGGTCAGTTCTTGTTGGTGCTGTTCCTCGTAAGCAGGGAATGGAAAGATCAGATCTTCTTAATATCAATGGTGGGATCTTTACTAAACAAGGTAAGGCGATTAATGATCATGGCGCAGATGATGCGAAGGTCTTTGTTGTCGGCAACCCTTGTAACACCAACTGTCTCATTACGATGCATTCTGCACCACGTCTTCCAAAGAGTAACTTCTTTGCGATGACTATGCTTGATGAGAATAGAGCAAAAACTCAATTGGCCCAAAAAGCAGGTGTCGATGTAACAGAAGTTACAAATATGACGATTTGGGGCAATCACTCAGCAACTCAGTACCCTGATTTCTTCAATGCAAAAATTGGTGGAAAATTGGCGACAGAAGTTATCAGTGATCATGATTGGTTAAAAGGTGACTTTATCTCTACCGTTCAAAAACGTGGTGCTGCTATTATTGAAGCAAGAGGCGCTTCTTCAGCGGCTTCTGCGGCAAACGCTGCTGTCGATGGCATCTATAATTTGACTCATGACACAGTAGCTGGTGAAACCTACTCAATGTGTTTGGCCTCTCAAGGTCAATATGGTGTGGATGAAGGTTTGATCTTCTCTTACCCATGCCGTACTGAAAATGGAGTAGTTAAAGTTGTAGAGGGTGTAAACCTCAATGACTTTGGTAAAGAGAAGTTTGATGTGACTCATAAAGAACTTGTTGAAGAGCGAGATTCTGTAAAGTCTGCAGGCTTAATCTAAGAAATCTAAAGCGCCCCTATAAGAGTTTTTTATAGGGGCAAACTTTTCTGCCTAGAATACTCGGTTTTTTGAATGGGATAATGGCGAAGAGAAAACAGAGGGTCCCATTCTAGGAGGCCTTCATCATTTTTAATTCACAAACCTTAATCTTTTGCTTAAATTTCATAAGTCCTTATAATGATAAGGGATACAGTCTTATGTTGTTCAAGGAGGAACACATGCGTCTTACTAAAAGTTTTTTAATTTTATTTTTCCTAAGCCTATTTGTTTTTTCTAGCAATACAAAGGCCGGAGTCTTAATTGAGCCTTACCTTGGATTCTCCTTGGCCGGAAGTGGAGACACAACCTTTGGTACAAATAAATATGAGCACTCTTATTCATCTCCAACAATTGGAGGGCGCCTCGGTTATGGCATGCTTGGATTTATGGGCGGCATCGATTACTCCATGCAAACCTTTGATTTAGAATCTGAAAGGGGTTCTACTACAAATAAAGATGGCGTTAAGAAAAGCCAGTTGGGTATTTTTGTTGGATACAATCTTCCCATTCTTTTAAGAGTTTGGGGGACCTATTTTCTTTCAAGCAGTTTAGAAGGGGATGATCCACAAACTGCTTCTAATTTAATTGATAGTCGCTATGAATATTCTAGTGGTAGTGGTTACGCCTTAGGTGCTGGTTTTACGGGACTTCCTTTTGTCTCAGTAAATTTGGAATACCGTACTCTTGAATATGATAAGTTAGAAGTAAGTGGTACTGCGCTTTCTACTTATAACGAGAAAACGGACCTTTCTGAAATTATGTTGTCAGTCTCACTTCCACTTGATCTTTAATTAACAGATTGCTCGCCCCTCTTTGAGGGGCTTTTTTTTTATGAATAATCTATATGTTGCCTTTTATAAGCCCTATGGTGTCTTATCTCAATTCACTGGAGAGAAGGATCAAAGAACCTTAGCAGACTTCAATTTACCCGCTGGCGTCTATGCGGCCGGCCGACTTGATAAAGACAGTGAGGGGTTACTTGTTCTCACAAATGATGGTCCCTTTATTAAAAAGTTGAGTGATCCTAAATCAAATAAAGAAAAAACTTATTGGGTCCAAGTGGAGGGAGAACCAGGTGAGGACGATCTCTTGAGTTTGCGATCTGGTCCCATCATACAAGGTTATAAATGCTTACCCTGCCAGGCGAAAGTCCTTCATGACTTTGAGTTACCCCCAAGAGATCCTCCTATTCGCGAAAGAAAGAGTATTCCAACCTCTTGGCTAGAAGTGCGCTTAATTGAGGGAAAGAATCGCCAAGTAAGACGAATGTGTGCGGCGATTGGTTTTCCCTGCTTACGGCTTATTCGCTCTAAAGTTGGAAAGTATTCCATTGATTCCTTAAAAGCGGGTGAGTGGAGTTATGTTAAAAAAGAGCAAATTATATAAATATTTACTTCTTCATCGATATCGAGAAAAGGGCCGCCTAGGCGACCCCTTTCAAGTTAAGCTGGTCTTTCTTGAGAAATGCGCTGACTTAGTCCTTCATCGTCTTTTGGAACGCGTTTCTCAAAATCATACTCAAGAGTTAAAACCATACTCAAAAGTAAAAAACCTGCTATCTTCATTGAAGTCACTCAAACCTCCTTGTCGAATGCTTCATTAGAGGACTCCTATAACCCTCCATGGTCATAATTAAGTGCCTATCCACCTTTTATCAATGCATGACTAGTGCCAAGAAAATTGGCGTATAAAGGTTTTAATGATTACTTCGTGGTCAATTTGACCCAGTATGAAGAAGAATTTGACCCCGAATAAATTAGTCGGAAATTTGGTTAAGAAATATCATCCATAATAATAGGATTGTCTTCAAGGTAAGCCTGAAGAGATTGGTAAGTATTTCTTTGCTCCTCTATTGTAAGAGGCTTAATAGATTCAACATTTTGTCGACGGATGCCTTTTTGTCGAATCAGATCAGAGGAGTAGCGAAGTTTTTTAGTGATAGAGAGGGCAATAGTAACCAGCCAATCAGGAAACTGTTTATCGATTTCACTAACAGGAATTTGAATAAGGGTACTCTCTTCCACACTAATGACATGAGCACTTCTTGGTTCTTTATCAAAGAAGCTAAGCTCTCCTAAGTATTCACCCTCTCCTAGGTAAGCTAAAGGAGTTACCTTGGTTCCATCAGTAACAAAAACGAGGAGTTTTCCTGAGTGAATAATAAATAAATCAGAGTTTTTTTCACCAGCGACGCAAATCATCTCTCCTGCTTTTACCGTTTTTGTAAGAGGTCCAGATACTTTTTTCTTGCTCATAAAAAAATTCCTATCTTCTGATAAACCGTCGAAATTCACCGACAAGTTGCTCTATTAATTTTTTGTAATAAATACTTTGCGGTTGCCTAAGATCTTGAAACAGTAAATTCTTACCAAGAAAGTTCGTTACACTTCTATTAAAGTCTATAATGGTAAAATCTTTTTTTTCAGCTTCCTCCATGAGGATCTTTAAGAGCAAAGGGTTGGCCCTTCTTAAGCCACAATCATAGATCATTGATTGATAATAGGCCCTTTTAGCAGAAGAGAAATCTCCTCTTTTCATAAAAAGATTACCCATCGTATAAAGAGCGCGAGCATGAGTTTTATTGCTCGTTAGAATTGAATTGACGATACTAAAGGCTTCTTTTGTCTTGCCTTTGACGATGAGATTAGAGGCTTGCTTAAGTAAACTATCTATCTCACTGTCACTAGCACTCTCGCATGTTCTTGAGGGTGGGACTTTAAGGTTATAGGCTTGAGGGATAAACCAAACACTGGCATCTTTTAGTTTGAGATAGGAGAAAAATTCTTTTGCTTCCCAACTGTAAACTTCATATATTACTTCTAAAGATTTTAAGGCGTACTTTGGTGGAAGATCAGAGGGAAGGGGAGAGAGTATATCATTGGTATTGAAATTCAACTGCGGTCTTTTATGAGGCCAAAAAAGAAGTCTCCCAATAATAGGAGCACTGAGAATACTGCTCATCAAACTATCGTTCTTTGTTATGGAAATATTTTTTAAAATTTTTGGAACTTCTTCTAATTGAAAACGAGCATGATCCATCTCATCAAGACCCGCGTGGTAAATAATGAGAAGAGGCATCTTAAGAAGAGATTGAACTTTTTTTAAACTATGGGCCAGAGTTTCCCCTTTTCGTGCCCAGTTAAAAATTTTAAGTGGCCTCTTAAGTTCATTTGAAGTCTGGCTTTTAAAGTCCTCTAAAAAAGGCGCGATATAGACTCCTGCACTGTCTCCAATGATGAGAACATCCGCCTTTGAAGCACTTGTTATTTCATCTAATTTCAATTCTCCCATGGTATATGGGTAGGGGTAGGACTGATTAGGGTTACTCAAAATACGAAAAACCCCATAACCAAAGCTGGCAATCAGGAGAAGAAGAATAATGACTTTAACCTTTTTCATGACTCTCTTACGTTTTTTTAGTAACTTACCCGATTATTGGTAGATTATTTTAGATAAGCTTTTTCACTTTCCTTTATTGTATCGGACTTTTCTGCTAGTAAAAACCAAAACTTAGGAAAGAAGAAAAAGGATAAAAGGCAAAATAATGACACACTGGGTCCCCGAGCTCCTTGCACCTGCTGGTTCCTTAGAGAAATTAAAAGTGGCCGTGTCCTACGGAGCTGATGCCGTTTATTTGGGTGGCCAAAAGTTTGGCCTGCGCTCTGCTGCTGACAACTTCACTCCTTCTGAATTAAGAGAAGGGGTTCGCTTTGCTCACCTTCATGGCTCCCAAGTTTATGTCGTTCTCAACAGCTTTCTTCACGACCAAGATTTTGAGGGGCTACCAGAGTTCCTCTCCCTATTAGAAGATTGTAACGTGGATGCCGTCATTGTTAGTGACCGTGGTGTCATCGAAGCGATAAAAGAGCATTCTGATCTTGTGATTCATTTATCAACCCAGGCAAGCTGCTTAAATGCAGCTGCAGCAAAGCTGTGGAAAGATCTTGGTGTTAGTCGTATTGTTCTTGGTCGGGAAGTCTCTATCGATGAGGCCAAAAGAATTAAAGAGAAAGTAGATATTGAACTTGAAATGTTTGTCCATGGTTCTATGTGCATGGCCTACTCAGGAAATTGTGTCATTTCAAATTATACGCAGGGAAGGGATTCCAATCGCGGTGGTTGCGCCCATAGCTGTCGCTTTGAATATTCGTTAACCAAGAATGATGAAGAAAAAAAGTATGCTCATTTTATGAGCTCGAAAGATCTTCAGGGCATTCGCCAATTAGATGAATTTATAAACGCCGGAATTGACTCTTTAAAAGTAGAGGGGCGCATGAAGTCCCATCACTATGCGGGGACGATTTCAAAAGTCTATTCAGAGGCCTTAAGTTTTTATAAGAATTCGGGAAGTTTTATGAGTGATGATCTCTATCGCTGGGAAGAAGAACTTTCAAAAGTTAGTCATCGCTCTTACACAAGTGCGAGTTTAGAGCATACTGCCGGTTTTGATTCAATATTTGATGAACGCCAACATGTCTCTTCTGAGGCCAATATGGCGGCGATCATTTTAGAAGCTAAAGAAGATCAATATATCCTTGCAGAAGTGAGAAGCCCTTTTCATGTCGGTGACACGCTTGAGTATCTTCCCTTTAATGGCGAAGCGATCATTTCAAAAGTTGATTCAATCATTGATGCAAGTGGAGAGTCATTTGAAAAATCTCGTCCAGGAATGCTTTTAAGGCTACCCGCAATTAAGGGGGCCAGGGCCTATAATATCATTCGTGTTTATCCTGGAGGGCAGCTGTGAACTTATCCATTGCTCTTTATAATCAGGAGATGGTTGATGATTTCCTTTCTGCCCTTGATTTAATAGATGGCCCTAAAGAAGTCATTATTGGATTTAAAGAAATTAGTCGTTTTTTCTCTTTTACTAAGGAAGAGTGTTTAAAAGAGTGCGCGAGGCTTAAAGAAAAAAACGTCTTGGTCTACTTGCAGTGGGATGTCTTAATGACTGAAAACATCTTTCAGAGTGTTTTTCACAGTCTAAAGTCTCAAGGTCTATTAACAAACGAACTTTTTTCTGGAATTCGAGTGCAAGACCCTGGTGCCCTCCAGTCACTTAAAGAAATCAATTATGAGGGAGACATTCACCTTCTTTGTGAACAAGGAAACCATAATCTATTGGGACTTAAATCCTGGTATAATATTTGGCCCGAGAAAATAAAGCGAATTATATTAAGCCCAGAGCTTCCAGGCACCAAGGTGCTAGAGTATGCCATGGCCCTGCCTTGTGACTGTGAAATCCTTAGTTGGGGACCCATTCTGCTTTTTTATACTCCTCGCGCCCTCGTGAGTCCCTTATACGGTCAGGATGAAGATGAAATCCATGTGCTAGGTACTTCAGAGGAGAGTCCTCATAAGGGCTTTCCTATCAGAGAGAATGTGCACGGCACTTTTATGTTAAACACAAAAGATAAGTTCATTTTTGATGAACTTTTTCTTGAACCAGATCTATTAAAAAGTTCTTTATTAAAGCAAAAAAATCTCTTTTGGAGATTAGACTTTATTGAAGGGCCGGGAGAGGTAACATTCGCTCAAATTTTTAAAGGTCTTAAAAATCCGCTAGAAAGCATTGAGGAACTAAAACGCCAATATGTTCGCTCGGTTACCAAAGGATTTTTCAGGGTTAACAAAACAGATGTTCTCTTTAAAAAACTAAAGAATTCACGCCTCCAAGACCGAAGTGGTGATTACCTGGGTGAAATTGTTGATGTTAAAAAGAAGAAGCATTTGGGGCTTTTAATAAAATCACCAAATAATAGTTTGAAATTAGGTGATCGCTTGCGCTTAATGAGTCCTGAGGGAAATGAAAAAGTTCTTACCGTTGAATATATGCAAGACGCCTTAAAAAATGGCATTACAGAGGCAACTGATGGAGACATTGTCTTCGTCTCACCGGTTGGCGGCATATCCATTCGTTCGATGGTTTACTTAGATAATTCTCTCTCATAGAGAAAGTAGCTGACCTTTTCTCCACCATTTTCAAAATTAAGAGTGCTCAATAAGGTAATGCCCTCTGGAAGGCTTTTACACTTTTGATTTTGGGGAAGTAAAAGACCAATTCTTTGCCAAGGCCCCCAAGACTTTAGTGTTTCTAGTAATTGAAATTGATCCATTGGTTGTTTGATTCTTTTCCCATAAGGAGGGTTTGTCATGCACCAGGCAACAATTTGTGGGTTACTAAAAATGTCTAAGGCCATTTTTTTTCCAAATCCACTTGATTGAATATCTCCAGAGCGTAGGGAATGGGGGACACTGTGAAGGCCGGACTCTTTAAAGTTTTCTTGGGTGTCCAAAATACGATCTTCATTAATATCACTTCCCACTAAAAAGAGAGGCAGGTCGAGATTTATTGCAGATGGGCGTCCTTTACTATTCATAGGTGTATTTTTTGATTCCCATAGGGGAAAAAATTCAAAAGCAAAGTTTCTAAAGAGATTGGGCTCATAAAATAAAGCCGCCTCAAGCAAAAGGGTACCGCTACCACAAAAGGGATCAACAAGAGTAAGGGAAGGAGTGCCATATTCTTTAAAATGTTTTTCAAACTCAAAAGTCTCTTTAGTAGGAGAAGAGAGGAGGGTGTGAAGATACAGGCCTGCCGCGAGATTTTCTCTTAGTGGAGCAAGACCATTTCTTTGCTTATAACCTCTTTTTCCTAATCTCTCGCCAGAGGTATCGATGCTAATCGTGCACCAATCGTCTTCAAAACGACAAAAGAGATGCCAGTCTTTTGTCACTTCAACTCTTTGGCGGGCCTTCTTTTTTGGTTCTTGATTTTTAATTGTTTTTTCGAGGGCATCTCTTAAACTCTTTTCGATTTTTCGAGAATCAAAGAGACGAGATTCATGACTTGAAATATGAAATTCAAAGTTTTGACCAGCGTAGTATGGAGACCAATTTAGCTTTGAGACTTTATTAAATAATTTGGGGATATCTCTACATTTAAAGTGCGCGAATCTTAAAAGGATTCTGTTGGGTATTTTAAGCCAGTAGTTGAGCTGAAAGCCTGATGCTAAAGGGAGTTCAACGCTCAGACCCCCCTGTTCGATGATGGACTCTGGTATGGATTGCGCGGGAAATAGTACCGGAAACTTGAGAGCAAACTCTTGCTTAGCAAGTTTTTCAAAACCGGGGGTAACTTGGAGGAAAAATGTTTCTTTCATCGTTAATGTATATTATAGGTGATTTTAACAATTGATGCTCAAGGAATCTTATGGGACCAAAACCAGGCCAGCTCTTTCTCATTCCGACCCCAGTTGCTGAGAAGGGAACTCTTAGTGGATCTCTCAAGGAGAAGCTTGAGGTGGCGTTTGAGAGTGGGGCAGGCCTATTGATTGAAGATGAGAAGCCTGGGCGAAGGCGCTGGCTTGCATGGGGACTTCCGCGTGCGGCCATTGATGAATTTACTCCCTATAATGAGCATTCTCGCGGAGAGCTTGATGCTAAAATTCTAAAGGGCCTCTCAGGGGGAAAAGACTACTTTCTCATGAGTGACGGCGGTACCCCAGGATTTTGCGATCCAGGTCGAAGTTTGATCTATGACTGCCAGCAAGCTGGGATAAAGGTCAAAATGTTATCTTGTGACAACTCTCTCTTACCGGCCGTGGCGTTGAGTGGATTTACTGAAGGGCCTTTTGAATTTCTTGGCTTTCCTCCAAAGGAAAAAGAAGAAAGGGCGAAATTTTTTAAGTCACTCTATCTAAAAAACCATTGTCAGGTTTTTATGGACACTCCTTATAGGCTTCAGAGGGTAATAGAAGAGCTAGGGGAGGCGAGTCCCGAAAATGGTCGTCATAGACTCCACTTTCTTTTGATGGATATAAACCGGGAAGAAGAGGAGTCCTATTGGGGAACCCTAAAGAATTTATTGAATTTAAAGGATTTAGGTAAAAGAGAGTTCGTCTTAGTTGTCGCTCCGAAGTGAAATTAGTGGTTTATAAAAGCTGCAGGCCTGACAAATACTCTTTTCAAAGGGTTGTCTCATAGTTTAACCATGACCTAAGTAATGTTGAGTGTTAAAAATAGATTAAAGGAAGCAGTATGTCATCCACCAGAGATCCTCATAACTCTTCGGACACTAGTCCTCAGAGAAAGTCGCACCACTTAGATTTTGCTAAGTCGGCACAGACTTCAGAGGCTTCACTAAATGAGCTCTTTGATTATGAGCCCATGCTCTCTGGTTTTCCAACAGATGACTTTTGCTTTGCTCCCTTAACATTGGGTAAGAAAACCCTCAAAGCCCCTCTATGGATTAGTTCAATGACGGGAGGTACTTCTGCTGCTGGTCCCATCAATAAAAATTTAGCAAAGGCCGCTGGTGAATTTGGATTAGGGCTTGGATTAGGCTCTTGTCGCCCTTTACTGCAAGGGGATGAGTATTTTGATGATTTTAATCTTCGGCCTTTAATTGGAGATGGGGTGCTCTTTGCTAATTTTGGTGTGGCCCAACTTGAGCAAGAACTTCTTAAAGATCAGGCAAAGCATTTACTTGAAGTTTGCAAGCGCCTTGAAGTTGATGGTCTCTTTATCCATGTTAACCCCTTACAGGAGTGGTTTCAGGATGAGGGCGATCGTTGGTTTCGCTCTCCACAAGAGATTATAAAAGAATTTACCGAGATTACGGCCATTGCAATGCCCCAGTTAATCCTTGGTATCAAAGAAGTCGGTCAGGGCATGGGGGCAAAGAGTTTAAGGGCCCTACTCGATTTACCTATCACCGTTATTGAGTTCGCGGCCTTCGGCGGCACTAACTTTAGTTTGCTAGAAACCTTAAGGGATAAAAAGACTAATAATTCTAACGACTTAAATAAGCCAAATGAGCTTTGTTACGTTGGCCATACGGCCTTAGAAATGGTAAGAATCGTCAATAATTTTATTGATGACAAGAGCGTCAAAACTGGGGATAAACTTTTCATCGTCTCCGGTGGCATCCGCTCCTTTTTGCAGGGCTATTATCTAACCGAGACTCTCAAGGCACCAGCATGCTACGGCATGGCAAAGCCATTTTTAGAGGCCTCGCAAGGAAGTTACGAAGAACTGGCCCAATTTGTTCAAAAGGAACTGGATAGTTTAAAGATGGCGCATACATTTCTTAGGCCTAGGCCCTTAAAGGGAGAATAGGTTTATGAGCTGGAAAAAGGAGCAAAAGCAAATGCCGCTCATTTCTGAATCAACTGGAGAAGGAGGAAGCCTCGCTACTTCTGAACAGAAACCCGTATCAGGTTTTTCTAAGCTATCTAAAGAAGAGAAAATCGACTTTATTATTTCGAAGTTTTTTTCGGGATCAGTAAAAGATAGAGATCTTATCAAAAGTTTTTGGCATAAAAATCCTAACCTTCAAAAAACACTTGATGAGTTTTCCGAAAATACTTTAACAAACTTCGTACTTCCTTTTGGTGTGGCACCAAATGTTTTAATTAATGATGAGCTTTTCTGTGTCCCCATGGTGATTGAAGAATCTTCTGTGGTTGCGGCTGCCTCAAAGGCGGCAAAGTTCTGGCTTGATCGTGGTGGTTTTCGCACAGAAGTTGTTAGTACGACGAAAATCGGTCAGGTCCATCTTATGGCCAAAGGTCTTGAGAGTGATCTTCCAAAACTATTTGAAAAAGTTAAGGAATCCTTAATCGCTTCTGTTAAACCTTTGATGACAAATATGGAAGAAAGAGGCGGAGGAATGCTGTCTCTTGAGTTAAAAGACTTAACGAATAGGGAGCCCGGCTATTTTCAGCTTTGGGCAACCTTTGATACCTGTGATGCTATGGGAGCGAATTTTATAAATTCTGTTCTTGAAGGTCTCGGTAAAGAGTTAGAGGCCATTGTTGAAGCTGAACTTGGAAAGGCCGCAAAAGATAACTTTGAAGTCGTCATGGCGATTCTTTCAAATTACACACCTGAGTGCTTAGTAAAAGCTTGGGTCGAGTGTCCAATTGAGAAATTAGAAGAGAAATCATTAGGGATGGACCCTTTGCACTTTGCTCAAAAGTTTTTTCAAAGTGTAAGAATAGCGGAAATCGATACCTATAGAGCAACCACCCACAATAAAGGCATCATGAATGGAATTGACTCCGTTATTTTGGCAACGGGAAATGACTTTCGTGCCGTTGAGGCCTGTGCTCACACATACGCTGCAAGATCTGGGCGCTATAAAAGCTTAACGACTTGTTCTATTGAAAATGGCATCTTTCGTTTTGAAATTTCTATCCCATTATCTATCGGAACTGTTGGTGGACTTACTGCCCTTCATCCTATGGCAAACTTCTCATTGGATTTGCTCGGTAGACCGAGTGCTTCTAAACTGATGGAAGTTGTGGCGACCATTGGTTTGGCCCAAAACTTTGCGGCCTTAAGATCGTTAGTGACAACAGGTATTCAAAAGGGTCACATGAAAATGCACCTCATGAATATTCTTAATCACTTAGAGACAAGTGAAGAAGAGCGTGAAAAGGCTAAGAAACATTTTGAAGATAGAAGCATCTCTTTTAGGGCCGTTAGTGACTTCATCGGCCAACTAAGAAATTATCAATAATTTTTTTACAGCGGGAAAGTGATCAAAGTGATTGAGGATACTAAAACTAAATTAGCGACTGGTTGTTTTAATGATGAAGATCAGGAGAGTTACCTCAAAATTATGAATAAAGACCAAAGTAAACCAAGCCCTTCAGAAAAATTTGATCAATACTACTATGGTCACGGTAAGCTTCTTCTCACTGGGGAGTATTTCGTTCTTGATGGAGCAACAGGTTTGGCCCTTCCAACAACTGTTGGACAATCTATGGGGGTTCGCTATTCCCAAAGCTTTAATCCGAAACTTACTTGGAAATCATTTGATGTTAATGGCAACCTATGGCTAGAAGCTCATTTTGAATTTTGGCATTTTGATATTTTAGATGAAAATCCTTCGGAAGAAGTTAAGCTTCTTCAACGAATTTTAAGACATGCTCGCGTTCAAAATAAACACTTCTTAAGAGAAGGGCAGGATGTTTACGTTGAAACACGCCTCGGTTTTCCTCTCGATTGGGGCCTTGGCTCTAGTTCTACTTTGGTTTATAACATTGCTCAGTGGGCCTATATTTCTCCCTTTGAATTATTATTTAAAACTTATGGTGGTAGTGGATATGATATCGCCTGTGCTCAAAGTGATGGACCGATCCTTTATGAACTAGACTCAAATGGTCCAAAGTGGGGACCTGTCTCTTTCTATCCAAGTTTTCATGAAGAGCTTTTCTTTGTTTATCTTGGCTCTAAAAAAGACTCTCGTGACGCTATTAAGTACTACAAACAAAAAAGTCCTTATCCAAAAGATGTCGTGCGTGAAGTCTCTGCGATTACGCGAGAAATGCTAGAGGTTGATTCTATTGAAGAATTTAACCACCTTTTAAGCTCACATGAGCAGCTTCTCTCCGCCCAGTTAGGGCTCTCCTCTATTAAAGAAGAGCGCTTTGCGGATTTTGACGGTCACGTTAAATCTCTTGGAGCATGGGGGGGAGACTTTGTTATGGTGACCTCTCCGATGGGAGAAGATGGGATTAA
This sequence comes from Bacteriovoracaceae bacterium, assembly GCA_021737405.1. Classification (GTDB taxonomy): domain Bacteria; phylum Bdellovibrionota; class Bacteriovoracia; order Bacteriovoracales; family Bacteriovoracaceae. Next base: position 237,739 of record JAIPEG010000003.1, on the reverse strand, counting down.
GTCCTACTTTCAAGAAAGAGGTCTAAATGTTGTCATTCCTTTTAATGAATTAATTCTTAAGACTCCATCAGTTCTTCCTAATCAAACTCAAGAAAAAAGTATTCACTAAGGTGACCAAGTAATATGACTCAAAAAAAGCTTGATGGTCTTAAATTTACTTGGTGGGCGCCTTCAAATATTGCCCTTGTTAAATATTGGGGTAAGAAAGTTGGGCATCAATTACCTGCGAATCCTTCAGTCAGTTTGACATTAAGTACGGCAAAGACTCGGGTAAGTTTAAGTGTCGTAAAGAGCGTGGAAACCACTGAAGATACGCCCTGGATTGACCTTTATTTTGCTGGCCAACAAATGCCAAGCTTCATCCCAAAGATTGAAAAATTCTTTAAGTACGCTAGTGGTGAGTTACCCTTTTTAAATGATTATAAGTTTCTCCTTAAAACAGAAAACACCTTTCCTCATAGCGCAGGTATTGCTAGTTCCGCCTCTTCGATGGCGGCCTTGGCGCTTAATTTGATTGAGTTAGAGCAAGTTGAAAAAGGTGTAGAGTACTCTAAAGAAGAATTTTTAAAGAGAGCGAGTTTTATTGCTAGAATGGGTAGCGGAAGCGCCTGTCGGTCCCTATATCCCTTTGCTGCAAGCTGGGGCGAGTCTGATAATTTTGGCAGTGACCTTTGGGCAGAGCCAGTTGACTGTCATCCTATCTTTAAGTCAATGTACGATTCCATTGTCGTGGTAAATTCTGCGGAGAAAAAAGTGAGCTCTCGTGCTGGGCACGGTCTTATGGATGAACATTTCTATGGGAAGGCCCGCTATCATCATGCTCTGACCAATTGGAATTATAGTATCGGTTGGCTCAAAGAAGGGGCATGGGATAACTTAGGCAATCTCGTTGAGGAAGAGGCCTTAAGTCTTCATGCCATGATGATGACCTCAAGACCGGGTTACCTTCTTATGGAGCCTCAAACAATTACGGCCATTCAACTCGTAAGAGAATACCGCTACAGAACTGGGGTTCCCATCTATTTTACCCTCGACGCTGGACCTAATCTGCACCTCTTATATCCACAGGACGTTCGAGCAGAAGTTCAAAAATTCTTAGAAGACTTAAAAAAAGATCTTGGTGCTAACGTTACGATTATTGACGATAAAATTGGAACTGGTCCTTATAAAGAGGACGGCCTATGAATCGCTCCTTTGCCTCAAAAGTACTCCTTTTCGGAGAATATTCCGTCATTCAAAACTCTAATGCTCTGGCCACTCCTTATCCTTTATTTGAGGGAAAACTGGCCTTTGAAAAACAAAATAAAGGTCAAAGGGATCCTGAGCTAAGTGCCCTTGCTCGCTTCTTAAAGAAAAGTGAGGAAGGAGGAGATCTTAAGTTTGACTTTGATGTGAGCTCATTTTCTTTTGATGTTGGTCAGGGTCTATTCTTTGATAGCACTATACCCCAAGGTTATGGTGTGGGTAGTAGTGGTGCTCTGGTGGCCGCATTATATGATCGCTATGGACAAAAATACGTAGAAAATGATCTTGATATATCGACTTTGAAAGCGCGCTTTGCTTTGATGGAGTCTCATTTTCATGGATCAAGTAGTGGGTTTGATCCTTTGGTTAGTTTCTTAAATCGTTCTATTCTTAAAAAAAGAGATGAAGGCCTATTGACCATTCAATTTGATGAAAATCCTGATGCTACAGGTGCTCTTTTTCTTCTCAATACTGGAAGAAGTAGAAAAACTGAGCCGCTCGTAAACTTATTTTTAGAAAAGTGTAAAAGCGAAGAATTCTCTTACCTATGTGAAAAGGAACTTACGCCTATTACGAATCATTGTATCGACTCTTTTTTGAATCACGACTCAATTTCATTATGGGAACACTTCTTGTTGCTCTCTCGTTTTCAATTCGAACATTTTAGACCAATGATCCCAAAGCTCTACATCGATCTATGGGAACAAGGTTTGGAGAGTAAGGACTATCTGCTTAAACTATGTGGAGCAGGTGGAGGTGGTTTTCTTATGGGAATGACGAGAGATTTTAAGGGTCTTACCAAAGAATTAGACTCGCTAGAAATAAGACCCCTCTTTAAAATTTAAATGACTTTAGGATAAAGAAGGCTCTGGTTGTAGAGACTTCTTTAATTCTTTAGCTAAGTCCCTGGCAGATTTAAAACCTTCCTCATTTGTAGGATCTTTCTTCCAGTCTTCTGTTTTCATTGCGGCAAAGGCAAAGACTGTTTCATACTCAAGACCCCTTTTTAATTCGGCCATCATTCCTTCTAGAAAGCTTCTCTTTGCCTGGATTCGAGGGACAGGAGCTTGTGCGGCTATCTCTTTAAGAAGAGGGGAGAGAGCATCTTCACTGGTAGAGTATGTTTTTCCAATAAGGCCCTTATTGATCATTTCTTGTGAACCAACACGAGCGCTTGTCATTGTCCAATAGCGAGCAGCACTATGACCTACCCACTGGCTAAGTAGACTGATTCCACCACAGCAAGGGACCCAGCCCGTTTTTAAGGTATTGAAATTTACGGAAGATGTTGAACGAGCTATTCGGATATCAGCACCTAGCGCCAGCTCAATTCCCATACCTCTTGCACCATCTTTTAGATCACAAATGATAGTCTGCGGAAGAGAGAGCATACCGGTTACAATTTTTTGAAAACGAACGATATATTTTTGAAACTTTTCTTCACTCATGATTCTTAATTCGTTTTGATCAAAACCATTACAGAAAATATCGCCATTTCCTGTTAAGACAACGGCATTTACTTCAAGGTGGCTCGTTAACCATCCAAATAAACTCTCTAACTCAAAAAGCATTTCGACATTAATAGCGTTTTGTTCTTCTGGTCTGTTGAGGGCAATGGAGATGGAGCGGGACTCTTTGTTAAGAGTTACTTGAAGTGTGTTGTAATTAAAATTCATGTTACCTTCCTTGGTCTTGTCCTGCAGTCTTTTCTAAACTCGTTCCTATTTATCCGTAAGGATGAAGTTTTCGCCGCTAACAAAAGCATTCCTTTGCTTTCGTTACATTCATTGTTTCAAGGGGAAAACTTTCTGTCAAAAGCTTGTGATTTAGTTGATGAAGTTAGTTGGTAAATGTGGAAAAAATGTGGGCATTTGGTAGATTGTGTAGGGGCAAAAAATGCCTAAGGCGTGTATCCATCGCTATTTCAGGGTAACGAGGTAGTGTTTTTGACCTTCTTTAAAATCGAGGACAACTCCAGGAAAAAGACCATTCTTAAGCTGATTTTTAATGAGCTCTTCTAAATTAATACCTACTCTCTTCATCTCGGTTTGTACCTCTAGAGAAATGAAGTCTTCGATATCATTTATGGCCCTTGCTGGAAGCTCTACTGAAACCTTTTCATGAGTATCCTCAAAGACTTGAACATGAAGTTTTTTTGCCATGTCATCAAATGAAATATTGTGAATACTATCCTCTGGAAGAGGAATATCAGGAATGAATTCTAGCATTTCATTTCTTAGTTCAAGCCAAAGACCTTTATAAAAAATAGGGACACCCAAGATTTCAATCATTGAAAAAAGCCCAATCCAACAGCGAATACTTAAGAATAAATCAGGACTACCTGCTGTTCTAAACCACCATCTATCCTCACCGAGAATGTCATCGATATCCTTTTTTAAATGCCAATCGGCTACGTTGAAAGAGTTTGGAGAAAGAAAAGGGGCAAAGAGTTTAGTTAGTAAAAGAGGTAACCTCTCCGCAATATGTCCTAGTTTATTAAGGTCAAAATGCCAGGCGGAAAAGACTGAACCTAAGGTGAAATTATGACTCGTCATTGTACAATCGATGGCCTGAAAAAGAGCTTTTCTCTCCGTCGTGCTAGGGTGAAGGCATTGTCCTAAATCGATCCAGCTAATTTTGATGCCTTCAGGTGTTCTTTTAAAAAAGAAGTTCCCTGGGTGAAAATCTCCCTGACAGTGGCCGCGACAAAAATATTGATAAAGTGTTTGGCGAAAGAGCTCTTCAGCGAGTTCTTGCTTTTGTTCATATGAGTAGTTTTCCAGAACAAAAGTCCATGAGTCACCCTGTAACCTTTCCATGACAATGAAATCGTCCCCCTGAATCGTAGGGTGCAGGTGTGGGCCTTCAAAAAGAGGAAACCTGTCTTGCAGACCTTGCATCATCTTAAGATTTAAGCGCTCCTTTTCATAATCAAGTTCCTTAGCAAAACTTTCTGTCATCGATTTTTGATAAGCTTCTGTAGAGAACTTTCTTTTCTCAGCTTGTAATCCTTCAGTCTTTTGTAAAAAGCCAAATAAGCTAAGTTGATCTTCAATGACATCTTTTATGCCGGGGAGTTTTGCCTTAAGCATCCAGGTTAATCCATCTGAACTTTGAACTTCGTGAACCTGAGAGAGTGAGGCAGCAAGGCCTGGGTGTTTAATGGTAGGGAATTCAAGTTGCAAATCAAGATTGTGATATTTAAAAAGATCCTTCAAGTAGGGCTCAATTTCACTCTTATCTATTGGAGGGATTTGTTGGCTTTGTGGAAGATCTTCTAGCCCTTCCCATGACTCTGGATGAAGACTAAGCATTTGGCCTACTTTAAGCCAAAGACCTTTGTTTTCTCCCATTTGTTTAACCAAGAAGGCATTGACTCGCTTTCGTTGAGGAGAGCCCTTTTTAAGGGCCCTTGAAAGAATGATGGGAGCGATAATTTTTAATTGTTTAAAAATGGCCATACTAGGATTATCCACCCATTTTAAAGGACTAATTCCTAGCCATTATTAGCTTCTTCAATAAACCTTTCTGCGCGAATGGCCGCCATACAGCCTGAACCTGCTGCGCTGATGGCCTGGCGATAGTAGTGGTCTTGAACATCCCCACAAGCAAAAACACCTGGGATATTTGTATCCGGGTGTGGGGCGTTTGTAGGTACAATATAGCCTTGATTATCTAAGTTAATTTGTCCGCGAAGGAAGTCAGTATTGGGCTTATGGCCGATGGCCAAGAAAAAGCCATCAGTTGCTCTATCTGTAACTTCTCCAGTTTGATTATTCTTTACGCGAACTCCTGTAACACCAGAGTCATCAAAGAGAATCTCTTCTACTTCAGTGTTCCAAATGAATTCAATTTTTTCATTTTTAAAGGCACGATCTTGCATGGCCTTTGAAGCTCTAAGGCTATCTTTTCTGACAAGAACATAAACTTTTGAAGCAAATTTTGTAAGAAAAGTGGCCTCTTCCATTGCGGTATCTCCACCACCAACAACATGAATGACTTTCTCGCGATAGAAAAAACCATCACAGGTTGCACAGGCACTTACACCTTTACCAATTAACTCCATCTCATTAGCGAGTCCAAGGTACTTTGCTGAAGCACCGGTTGAGATAATAAGAGTTTCTGCAAGATATTCATTTCCATTTTCACAGCTCACTTTAAAAGGGCGCTTAGAAAGATCAACATCTTTAACGAATGAACTTAAGTACTCAGTTCCAAAACGAGCCGCTTGAGCTTTCATTTTACTCATGAGCTCTGGACCCATGACACCTTCTGGGAAACCTGGAAAGTTTTCAACATCTGTGGTTGTTGTGAGTTGTCCGCCAGGCTCATGACCTTCAATGACGAGTGGGTTTAAACTGGCGCGTGAAGCGTATAAAGCTGCAGTGTAGCCAGCAGGACCAGAACCAACAATGATGACATTTCTTTTTTCCACAGTACTTTCCTTACTTAATTTTTAAAGATTATGGTTTCGACTAATAGTTAAGACATTTTTTCTTCGACGAAAAAGTATTGGGTGAGTGCTTATTCTTTGTCGAGGATTCCGAGCTCTTGTTTAATATGTTCTGGCCTGTCATCTTTGTCAGGATTCATCTCATAATAAGCAGAAACTGAGATGAGATCATCTGGATTTTCGGCTTTTGCCGTCGTTTTGAATTCTTCATCTGTCATCGTGCAGTTGTATCGGTAAATTTGAACATGTTTTTTTCTGGCCACGTTGTCCTCTTGTCTTATGATTTTCACTATTTATAGGTGAATAATTGGCATAATTCAATGGTCTAGATAAGATTTGTGCGATGCGCACCGGGTTGAAGAGGAATATTTTCCCATCTTTATTGCACTCCTGACCAAAGCTGTTGTGTGTTAAGATATTCAATGTATTGATTTTTTTAGATTTTGCCATGAGCAAACCCGCACGGACCATGGAGGGGCTAGGTGGGAAGAATGAAGTCTCTCATTATATCTTATTTGTTGATCTTGAGCTTTTCGAGTATGTCCGAGTCTATGGAGGGCGTTGCTGTACTTGAGGTTAGCTCTTCCAAAAAATCTGTTCTTCTAAATTTAGGATACGCTGAGGGTCTTCGAAATGGAGATCGGGCAAAGCTTTATATAAAGAATTTAGAAAATGGTCTCGATTATCCCCAGTTTGTTTATGTGGGCGAGGGGGAGGCCATTAAAGTTAAGAACTCAGTGAGCTACTGGTTTCTACGAAAAATTAAAAATTTTCAAAATATTAAAAAAGATAAGGATTTAGTTATTGTCAGGCAATCCAAAGACCCAAGGCGTCCCTTTGTGACAAGAAGAACTCTTAGGGTGCAGGGGCGAGCAGAGGATCAGGATTATTATCAGGTAAGTGAAGACAAGGGTGTTCCTGAAGATCTCATTTTTGAAGAACAAGACTTCTTCAAGGGTGACAATATTAAATCCACAAAAACTCTAAGAAATCAAAATATAGAACTCACCCGCAAAACTCCTTACATCGATATGGGAGAAGAATTTGATGATGAATTTGACCAAGTGGCAAAGGGGAGAATGGTTCCTAATGATAGTGGTGATGAGGCGCTGATTGAGGAGATTGAAAAAAAGGCCAGAGATCATAGGTTTGACTCAACAACGACAAACTCTGTTGGGAAGTTTAATGATTTAAAATATGGACTCAAGACTCTCTATAAATCGCAAATGAGAGACCCTGGAACTAATGCTAAAGAAAGTATGGACTCTTTAAATTCTCGAGAAAGAGGGGCCATTGAGGATGAAAAACGTCGAAAAATTTCTCCTACAGCAGTTGCAAGAATTCGTCGTGAAGGTCCTCGTTGGTCACAGGACATGAGTGATAAGCAGCTTCGCGCTTATCTTATTGAATCGGGAATTGCAGAAGAGTACGAAAGACAAAAGCGGGCCCTCGGAGAGAAGGCCGGTCATGAATTTACGTTAAAATATATTTCTAATATCACAACTAATACCACCCCAGATGATGCAAATTTTCAAGGAACTGATTATGCTTTGGCGTTTTCCTATGAGTGGCATTTAATTGGAACGTCTCAATTTCTAAAGAATTTTACTCTCGAGTTTGAGTTAGAGAGGGGAATTTCTCACTACGCTATTGGTGAGGGTATTAATGGGAGAATCGCTGAGGGATCCCTAAAGGGATATTTAAACTGGTACTTTTTAAGAGGTCCTTACTCACTTCATAGCTATATGCCCTATGTTGGCATCGGCCTTAAAAGAGGAAATGGAACCCTAGAGAGTGCGGAATTTGAAACCGTTTATACTGTTCAGCAAACAGCTTTTCCTTCAATGCACTTTGGAATGAAGTATCGATTTAAAGCGGGTGATGAAAAAGATGCCAGTTTAAAAATTGGTTATGGCGTGAATTTTCAACTTAAATATGAATCCATGAGATATAACATTACAGATATTATTGTCGATAGCATAGAGCCGGTGATTAGTAGTAATCAGACTCGCTTTAGTGTCGGTTTTAATGTTTATTTTTAAAAGGGAAGAATAATGAAGCTAGCTTTTTCTCTACTCTCTGTTTTGATTATTTGTTTTCAATCGACGAATGCATTAGAGCTTGATGAGAAACTCACAACCAGATTTTTAAAAGTCTCTCGAACAAAAAAGACGGTTCTCCTTAATAGAGGGCTTGAAGATGGGATTGTTGTTGGGGATCACGCTAAATTTTTTCTCACCACTGGTGTTATCGCAAGAGGTTCTGTTGTTAAGGCCTCTCCGACAAGAAGTATTTGGAGTATTTACCGCATTATTAATGACAGTAGAATGATTCCTGATAGTGTCGTAAACATAAAAATTACGTCACCTTTAAATACCACAACTGATCCTAGTCGCAGTTTATATGACGAATCTAATGCCACAATGACGGCCGGAACTGAAGTCATGACATTAAGAGGTGATTCTCGTGGTACTGCTCCAGCAAGAGTTCGGGGAATCGGTCTAAATGATGATGAAAAACGTGAACTCGACTCGCTTGGAACTGTTGATATGGCAGGCTTTCCCGTTGTTGAAGGACCTGGGTTGACCCCTGATAAGACGCTGGAAGCTTATGGTTTGATTCATTTTAATTCACTCTCTTCTAGTGTGGATGAAGGGGACGCTGGCTCATTTGTGGGTCAAGACGCTAATATCGATTTTAGTTTAGGGCTTGAAAAATACTTTAATAACCCCAATAGTTTTCTCTCAAAAGTGAGCTTCTTTGCTCTCTTTCATAGCTCTTCAAATTCAATAACTTCGGCCCAGGGTCAGCAAACAACGACTTCAGTAACTGAGTATGGAGTGGGGGCGCACTTTCACTATATAGCTCCAGCGTTGTCGTATAATCGCTTAATTGGATTTGCGGGAGTCTCTCTTGGAGTGGGTTCTGTAACAGATACAATCGATGTCTTAAGTAATAATAGTGCCCAAACCAGTAATACACTTGATGGAAGTTCCAGTTTTCTATCACTTGCCACCGGAATCAAGTATTACACTCGCCAGGGCTTTGGGGCACGGGCGATGATTGACTTCTATAGAAGGAGTGAGAGCTATCAGTTTGATGATACAGATAGTTTCACAAAGGTCGTCTCTGGCCCTCGTTTACTTCTTGGTTTAAGTTATCGTTTTTAATTAAAAGTAGGAGTTAAGGACAATTCCGGAGCGAAGGTTTTGATTTTTAACCTCAAAAACATCATTTTCTCTCATTCTAAAGGCAACCGATTCATTCCAAAATTGGTGATTAAATGAAAACTCGGGGCCGATCGTAATATTTGGTTTCATGCTCCAAGCTAAAGAGAAGTAGTATCCATAATAGGTTATAAATCGTTGAGAATAATTGGTGGGCATTGTCATGTTGATTTGATTAATCATGATGAAATTGGCGGGAAGGATGTTAATGAAACCTGTTCTAAAAAAAATATCTTCTTGTTGATTAAAGGTATTGTGGCGATAGTGAATTCTTAATTTGTAGGCCATTCCTTTAAAAGAGCTTAAGCGAACTTTGTACTGAATAAAGGGAATAATGCTGTCTTCATCTCGTTTTTTTGTATCAAGCCATGAGTAGTTACCTCTAGACTTCCAGACCCAATCCTCGTTATGTCGTAGACCATAGTCTTTACGAATGAAGAGCCCTGTCTTCCATTGTGGCGCTAAATTATAGCGAACACCAAGTTGAATAGACTTTTGATCACTTAAGTCTTCATTGTCTTGAAGACGAATTTGAAGACTTGTTGTCCAATCCTCCGTATGTTTGATAAAGGCATTTAGACTAAGAGACGAGTTTGTCGAATTTTGATCTTTTGGAAATAAAGCAGCGTTGGCCCCAAAAGAAGAGAGAGTGATAAAGATCAGTAGAAGTTCTTTAGTCATAATCTCTTTGAATCGGATCTTGATAGTTCTCATCAATCTTTGCCTTATTGATGAGTTCAGTGGAGTTAGGGTCAAAGTTCCAGTTAAGAGACTCAGTCCCAGGAAGAGTCATTGGTGTGCTTGATTTCTTCCCCTTCGCTACCACGACTCCCTTACCCGCCTTAACGACAGTGGCCTTCTTTTGTTCAGAACCTTTGATAAGGACTTTTCCTTTATGAACACACATGTAAACATCTTCCTCGGCCTTTTGTCCGAATGCGACAAAGAATACGGTCCCTCTAACTCCCATCGAAACATTTTTGGCCAACACATTCATCTTTTCAATTTTCGTTGGATCTTTACTAAAGAAGGAACTTCCTTTTAGGAGTCTGAATGTCGTTATACTCTTTTTGGGGTTTCTTTGTTGAAGGCGTAGGGAAGAGTTTTCATTGATCTTTAGGGTACTACCTGTTGAAAAACGAACGAGGGCCAAAGATTTTGATCCCGTTGTTAAGGTTTGGGACTCTCTAAAAAAGGCTCCCGTTTTAACCACTTTTCCGGCAACTTTTACGTCCCCAATAACTTTTAATATCTGTCCTTGAGAAAAAGTGAGTGTTGAAAGGAGAGAAAGATATACAATGATTAGTGTTTTCATGACCAAGGTAAGTTTAGGTTTAGATTATCAATTTGTTTTTTCATCTGGTTGTACTCCTTTTCACTATTAAAGCCAAGTCTTCGGTAAATGAGATCTTCTTCAGTTTTAGGAAATTCATCTACTAAAATCTTTTCAATGAGCTCTTTTGTTAGAGAGAAATCCTTCCATGGTAAGACATGACTCTCTCTTCTTAAGGGCCTGAGAGTAAGATCATCCCTATAGGCCATCTTCATTTTATGAAGAAGAGGTCTGACAACATCTTGGGCCATAATTCTAAATGTTGTGTATTTGCCCCCAAGTAGAATAAATATGTTTTCTTCAGGTTGGTAGACTTTGTGATCTCTTGCGACTTTTCCAAGGGTGGCATTAGGGTCTTCCTTTACTAAAGGTCTAACACCTGCAAATTTTCCGAGAATATGATCTTCAGAGATATCTGATTGAGGAAAAAAGTCTTTAAGGTTATCTAAGAGATAATTAACTTCTGCATCAGAGGGCATTTGATCAAAACTAGCGTCCCCGGGCACTTCAGTGGTTCCAACAAGAGTTTTATCTTTTTGTGGAATCACAAAAATGACTCTACCATCCTTGGGAGTGAGGACCATAGGGCCCTTCGCTTTTAGCATGTCATTTTTAAACCATAAATGAGAGCCACGACTCAGCATGAGCTTTGGAATCCAGGGAAAGAGATCAAGTCTCTTAAGTAAATTATCTGTAAAGGGTCCTGTTGTGAAGATGAGATGATCACAAGCGATATCTCTTTGTTCTCCAGTCAACTCATCTTTTAAAGTAACAAGGTAGCCACTACCTTTTTTAATGCAATTTACCAGAGAAGTATGATTACAGGCATAGGAGTTTTTACTAACCATTCCATCATAGATGCACTCAAGGGTAAGTTTTGCATCATCTACGACAGCATCGGAATAAACGCCCGAGCCTGTCAAACCAACTTTCTTTAAAGTTGGAAATCGATCGAGTGTCTTTTCAACAGAGGCAACTTCATGGGGGAGATTTTGAAAACTTGAGAGTGCATCATATAGGAGTAGACCCATACGAACCATCCAAAGTGGTCTTAGGCTACTTTTATAAACGGGGAGATAGAATTTTTCTGGGTAGGCAAGGTGAGGGGTTAGCTTTAACCAGAGATTTTTCTCATGAAGTGCTTCCCAGACTAGGGCAAAATCGAGGTTTTCTAAATAGCGAATTCCACCATGGAGCATTTTTGAACTTGATTGACTTGTCTGTGAAGTGAAGTCCTTAATGTCGATTAGTGCACAGGGAATATTGTGAAGGGATAAGTCCCTAAAGACTCCTGCTCCTGCAATCCCACCACCAATGATCATCACTGGAAGGTGCGGAGGGAGATTCTTTAATTGAGATTTTTCAGAAAAGTTCTTCATCAATTATTGTTGATCCACTACCCAAACGGCGTTACCAGAGCAGGTGATTTTATATTGAGTAGAAGACGTATTTCCTGTTCGAAACATTAGAGGGGTAATCGTAAAATTGACTCCAACCACCGCATTGGCCTCAAGCTTAAAGGCTTCATTTCGAAGCTCGACAACTAACTCTTTATAAACTTCGTTGATTCCCAAATCATACTGATCAAAGGCTGATTCTTCTTTTGGGAATTGTTCCATTATGTCTCGAAGGTCACCCTCATCGTCAGTAGGTTCACTGTTTTGATTGAGGTCATGAAGTCTTTTAAGTTCATCTTCTTCTACGATGGAGTGACTTGTGATCACCTCAATATAGCGATGAATGTTATACCCATCAACAGTAGGAGTGGTCGTGATCTTTATGTCTTCAATGTCGACTTCTGAGTTGATGGTTGTAAGAGACTCCGATTTATTTTGATGAAGATTAAATTTACTAACGAGACCTCTTCCTTCTCGAGAATAGGATTTTGAAGGGTGGAGTTGGTCACTTAGACCAATTCTCATCTCAACATCAAAACGCCTGAGTTTATGCGCCAAATAAATCGCGGAGTATTCACTAATTTGAGAAATTAATAAACTTCCTTGATCCAGACCCTGATCAATCGTCTCTTCATTATCGTCACTTAATAGGCCATGCTCTCGTAAAACAATTTTTATATCTTCCGCGTCTTCTTCAAATTTAATTTGGCGTAAAATCAAACTATAAGGAGGATTTCCTCCTGTGGTCACAACTCCATAAGTGATGGCATTTCCAAAATCGCGTAAGTCTTGAAAATTTTCGCGAGGAGCGTAATTAGTAGAACTCTCTGGTTGAGTCGCTGCTGTTATAAAAGGAGGGTCCTCTAACTCTTTTGGGTCGGGGAGGGCAAAGTCCTGAGGAGAGTTACTGTAGGAATCAGTGAGTTCTTCTTCTTCATTTTCCTCAGTAAAGTTTTGTCCAAGTTCATTACTATCTTCTTCTATTGAGAAACTCTCTCCCGTGTAATCTTCTTCAGTTTCTTCTTCTAAAAAACTTGCTGAAGAGTCTTCTTCATCTTCATCGAAAGACTGTGTGTCGAGAGGATCATTATCTTCTTGGTCATCATTTGTTGCATTGAAGAGGTCATCACTTGATCCAAAGCTCGTCTCTTCCTCTGTACTTACGAATTGGTCGTCCTCGGAATCTTCACTGTTAAATTCATAGGAATCAGGTTCTGTTTCATCTTCATTTTCTAGTGGAGTTGATTCAAGCTCACCAGTAAAGTTCATATCAGGGTTAGTGACATCTTCACTGGAGAAATCATTATCGGACCCTTCAACAAGATTGTCAGGATCACCATCTAAGTCATCAAGACCTAAGAGGTCTTCACCAGGAAGATTTGGTGGGGTATCAACAATATCGTCGTCTGCGGCCTTTAGGCGTGCCTCAACATCGGGGTCATCTTGGTGGAGAAATTCAGACAAGTCCTCTAGTCTCGTAAGATCAGAGGGGTCATCCCATTCACCGTCATTTTGGTCATCATTTTCTGTGCTCATACCCTTTTAAGTATAACACCTTAGTGCCCACTTGGGGCAAGCTTATGCCCCGTGACAGTGTTTGAATTTTTTTCCGCTGCCACAAGGGCAAGCATCATTTCTTCCGACCTTATTAGTCGACCTTTGGATTGGTTGGCTTCTCGCTTCTTCTGCCATTTCTTGAGCAGCTTTATGGGCGGCAAGTTGTCTTTCAAGTTCTTCTTGGTGACGCTTTTGTAGCTGTTCAATCTCTTCTTGAGTGTAGAGCTTGACGCTAAAAATGGCGTTCACTACAGCTTTCTTTACAGCACCTCGCATATCCTCAAAGAGATTAAAGGCCTCTCTCTTATACTCTGTAAGGGGGTCCTTCTGAGCGTAGGCCCTAAGGTTGATGCCCTCTTTTATGTGATCCATCGATTGAAGATGATCTTTCCAGTGCTGGTCAAAGGTAGAGAGTAGGACTTCTCTTAGAGCAAGCTTAACTTGCTCAGGATCATACTGACTAAATTTTTTTTCTAAAATCTCTTTTGCCTTTTTGGCAAAGTAGACTTCTGGCTCACCATCGCCCTCTTTGATACAGCCATCATGGGTAACTTTTAACTCTGTATGGAAGGTATTTTGAAAGCCCGTTTGCATATCTTCCCAGCTCCAAGAATCAAGTGGAACTTTTTTGTCAGGTCGGTAAACATCAATGAGGGACTCACTAACATCTTCTATAAAGTTTTGAAGGAGCTCCTCATTGGCAAGATCCGCCAATATATCGCGCCTAAGGCGATAGATAACGCTTCTTTGCTCACCCATGACATCATCATATTGAAGAAGGTGTTTTCTTATTTCAAAGTTATGGGCCTCAACTTTCTTTTGAGACTTGGCAATGGCATTTGAAATCATTTTGTGTTCAATGGGCTCGTCTTCTTCCATACCCAAAGTATTCATCATGCCTTTAATACGGTCTGAACCAAAGATTCTCATTAAATCGTCTTCAAGGCTTAGGAAGAACTTAGAATGTCCTGGGTCACCTTGTCGACCAGAACGGCCTCGAAGTTGATTATCAATACGACGGGCTTCATTTCTTTCAGTTCCGACAATATAAAGGCCACCTAAAGCTTTCACTTCATCATTGATTTTAATATCGGTCCCTCGACCTGCCATGTTTGTAGCAATCGTAACCGAGCCAATCTCACCAGCTTTTACAATGATTTGTGCTTCTCTTTCGTGATTTTTAGCGTTTAGCATTTCGTGCTTTATTCCCGCTTGGGTAAGGGACTTATGAAAGTGCTCGGAGCTATCAATTGAGTTCGTTCCAATAAGAATCGGCTGTCCTTTTGCATTGAGCTCTCTCACGAGTTTTATGACGGCCTTGGTTTTTGCTTCTTTAGATTTATAGATAACATCGGGCTCATCAATTCTAGCAATTGGTACATTTGTGGGAACGACGAGAACATCGAGTTTATAAATCTTTCTAAATTCTTCTGCTTCAGTTTCAGCAGTACCAGTCATTCCGGCAAGCTTGTCGTAGAGACGGAAATAATTTTGAAAAGTAACAGAAGCTAAAGTTTGGTTTTCTGATTTGATAGGAACATTTTCTTTTGCTTCTACTGCTTGATGGAGTCCATCACTCCAACGAGATCCGTCTTTGAGTCGGCCAGTAAACTCATCAACAATGATAACTTTTTCTTCTTTGATTACATAGTCAATGTCCTTCTTAAAAAGATGATGGGCCTTAAGAGCCTGATTAAGATGGTGAAGAAGGTCGTTGTGCTGAAGATTAAAAAGATCATCAATCTTTAAAATTTTCTGAATCTTTTCAAGTCCCGTTTCAGTGTAAGTGGCCGTTCTTGATTTTTCATCAACCGTATAATCCTCTTCCTTTACAAGCTTTGGCATCACTTCGTTTGCCGTGTAGTAAAGATCTGTTTTTCCTTCACTAGGACCAGAGATCAAAAGGGGAGTACGGGCTTCATCGATAAGAATGGAGTCAACTTCATCGACGATACAATAGTTGTGGCCGCGCTGAACGTAGTCCTCAAGATCAAACTTCATGTTGTCTCTTAGATAATCAAAAGCGAATTCATTATTGGTTCCGTAAGTAATGTCTGCTTGGTAAGCTTTTTTCCTATCTTCTTCATCCATGTCAGCAATGATGACCCCAACAGTTAAGCCGAGCCATTCGTAAAGAGGACCCACCATTTCTTCTGCATCTCGACGGGCAAGGTAATCGTTCACTGTGACCAGGTGGGCACCTTTTTGAGTTAGACCATGAAGATACATGGGAAGGGCCGCTGTAAGGGTTTTACCTTCACCAGTTTTCATCTCGGCAATATTTCCTTCAAAAAGGGCAATGCCACCAACGAGCTGTACATCATAAGGGCGCATACCAAGAACTCTTACCGAAGCTTCCCTTACGGTAGCGTAGGCTTCTGGAAGAATGTCTGAAAGAGTTGCCCCTTCACTTAGCATTTTACGAAACTTTGGAGTTTGTGCTTTTAGTTCCTCATCAGATAACTTTTTTATCTGTTCTTCATAAGAGCCAATTTGCTTTACGAGAGGCTTCATTTTTTTGATGTCACGATCGTTCTTCGAACCAAAAATGGCGCGCAATGGGTTCATTTTTTACTCCTCCCAAATAAACTTGGGGAAAAAATTTAATCTAATACAAAATATAAGGGATCAACTGGGGTCCCATTTACTCTAATTTCATAGTGTAAGTGTGGACCTGTGGAGGCACCGGTGTTACCGATAGAAGCAATAAGGTCTCCTCTTTTTACGACTTGACCTTTTTTTGTGAAGAGTCCCTTGGCATGGGCATAGAAAGTTTCTACACCATAACCATGATCAATTTGTACAAAGTTACCAAAACCAGGTTTTTTTCCGGCAAAGGTAATTCGACCATCAGCGGCCGCCACAATGGGCGTTCCTGAACGGGCTCCAATATCAACACCTTCATGCATCCTCAGTCTTTTAGAGGTAGGACTGATGCGCGGCCCATAATAACTTGTTAACCAACCCTTGGTTGGCAAAAGAGTAGGGGTAGAGCGCAAAAAAGAATCCTTATCTAAAAGAAACTGATCCAACTTATGTATATTAACTTCTAAATTCTGAACAAATCCTTTGACCGTAGAGAATTTATAATCAAATTCTGCAAAATCTGAGGCCAAGCTAAAAGATTGTTTTGTTAGTTCACCCCATTCTTTGGTGTAGGAGTAGCTTGTTTGAAGACCAAAAATTGTTGCGATTTTTTTTTCATAGAGGTCTTGGAGATTTTGGTACTCAGGCGCTTCAGTAAAGGTCTTTAATTGATCAAGATTTTCAAAGATTTTGGTTTGCTTATCTTTCTTCTTTTCTTCTTCTTTTTTAGGAATCTCTGGATCTTGCTCATCCGTTTCATTAAGGGGGTATTCATCCTCGGTGCTCAAGCCTTTTATGCTTTGAGTAAGGTCAGCTTCTTCAATCCCTGTAATGATGCGCAACTTTTTTTCAAAGGTATGAATACGCTCTAAGTCTTCTGTTAAAGTGTTAAGTTTCATTTGGAAGAGCTGGACTTGCTCTTTTAATTGCCGGTTCTCGATCGTAAGGTGCTTATTTTCATAAACTTGTCGTAAGATTTTCCAATAGTCATAAGTCAAAATGCCCAATAGAACGACAAAGATCACTATAAAGAAGAGGGCCGCGTGAAAGACAACACGAGGAATTCGAAAGGATTTAACACCTTTCTCTCTTTCTGGGACAACCATAATGGTAAAATAACGATCCATGGGCACTAATTTTAAACAACTTATGCCCAATGGGCTACTAATTTTACAAAGCCTTCTTTGCTTTGAAGAAGATGACACTTACCAACAAAATGATTTTTAGGGAGTCTGTCTATTGCGCCACAACAAGGACGACCGAGATATTATCCTGACCACCATTTTTGTTAGCGATTTCAACCATGTATTTACAGGCCTTATCAAGAGTTTCTTGGGTCGCCTTGGAGGGGTCTGGAATGAAGTGATTGATGATATAAAGGAGGTCGGGGTCACTAACCTTACCGTGCAATCCATCTGAGCAGCTTAGAAAAATATCGTTACGATGAACTTTATAAGTAAAGACATCAACCTCAACCTCGTCCTCAAATCCCACTGTTCGAACGAGAACATTTTTTTGCGGGTCATCACTTGCTTGGTCCCGCGTATAGAAACCGAGATTAAGTTTTTCTTGGACTAATGAGTGGTCACTTGTGAGTTGATAAATCTTCTTATTGTTAAAAAGGTAAGCTCGGGAATCTCCAACATTAGCTGTGTAGAGATAGGGACCACGAAAAAGTTGGCTAACGAGGGTTGTTCCCATGCCAACGAGCTCTTCATTTTGTTCACCATGAGCTTTAATGGCCTTATTGGCATAGAGCACGGCAGCTTTTTGGGTTTTAGCGGGGTCATCCTGGAAATGGTCGATGACATATTTTGGAACAAGATCAACGGCCATTTGTGAAGCAATATCTCCATCGTTGTGGCCACCCATTCCATCGGCAACCACAAAAAGGTGCTTATCTGGATTAAGATAAATCGCATCTTGATTGGTTTTTCTTTTCATTCCAATGTCGGTGATGCCAGAAGCAACAAGTCCCATTGACCGTCCTTTTTTGTCAGCCTTAAGTTATTTAAAACCAAAAAACTCTTTCAATTAGTTTATCTTTTGTCAGGTCCCTGTCAAACAGAGAAAGTGACTTAAAAGGTGACGAAATGACACCACCATTTTTTAGATAAGTGTTTGTTAAATATACAATTAAATCCTTTAGATATTGGCCCTCGGTTTGCTACAATAAAGAAAAGGATAAAGGGATTTTTCTTTTGTCTTAAATGAAATCATTTTACCAAATGGCCATAGAACCACGGATGGGGGAGAGAATGGGCACAGTAAACATTAGTGAATTTATAAAAGAAAACTACCGAGCGGAGGATTTTTCGCACCTACATTGGACAGGCTCTTTTCAAGAGTATGTTGATAAGGTTGCTGAAGACCCCCGAATTGCTCGTAATGCCTTTCAAAGGATCCATGACATGGTCATGTCCTATGGAACTTCTCAATACACAGAGTATAAAAAAGAAATTACTCGTTACCACTTCTTTGATGATCCTATTGAAAATGGCAAAGATGCTGTTTTTGGAATTGATGTTCACCTTATGAAGTTTGCGAACTTTTTTAAGTCTGCTTCTGCTGGTTATGGAACGGAAAAAAGGGTTCTTCTCCTTCACGGTCCTGTAGGATCGGCGAAGTCCTCTATTTCAAGATTAGTCAAGAAAGGACTTGAGCACTACAGCCGTACGGATGATGGTGCGATGTACACTTTTGAGTGGGTGGATGAAGAGGCACCAGAGCTTCTTGGTGGTCAAAGATCTTTTCCTTCACCAATGCATGAAGATCCTCTTAAATTAATACCGGTTGAAGTTCGTGCAGAGTTCATGGCCAAGCTAAATAAGTCACGGCCTGAGGGAACTTATAAAATTAATATTAAAGGTTCTTTAAATCCAGCTGATCGTTATATCTATACGGCTTATATGGCAAAGTATGATGGAGATTGGACTAAGGTCATGAATCACGTAAAAGTGAAGAGACTACTTTTAAGTGAAAAAGATAGAATTGGTATTGGTACTTTTCAGCCAAAAGATGAGAAAAACCAAGACTCGACTGAGCTAACAGGAGATATCAACTATCGTAAGATTGCTCTTTATGGTTCTGATTCAGATCCACGAGCTTTTAACTTTGATGGCGAATTTAATATTGCCAATCGTGGTATTGTTGAATTTATCGAAATGCTTAAGTTGGACGTGGCCTTTCTTTACGATCTCCTTGGAGCATCTCAAGAGCAATCCATTAAACCAAAGAAGTTTGCCCAAACTGATATTGATGAAGTGATCTTAGGCCATACTAACGAGCCTGAATTTAGAAAGCTTCAAAATAATGAGTTTATGGAAGCACTAAGAGATAGGACGGTAAAAATTGATATTCCTTATATCACTCGTCTTGATAATGAAGTGAAGATTTATAAGAGAGATTTTAATACAGAAAAAATCCCTCATATGCATGTTGCTCCCCACACAATTGATATGGCAGCCCTTTGGTCTGTACTCACTCGTATCGAAGAGCCAAAGAAGTCGGATCTTACTAAACTTCAAAAGTTAAAACTTTATAATGGGAAGACACTTCCTGGTTATAATGAAGACAACGTAAAAGAGTTGAGAAAAGAAGCCGTTCGTGAAGGTTTAGAAGGTATTTCACCTCGTTATATTCAAGATAAGCTTTCAAATGCTCTTGTTAAGAATTCGACAGCGGGATGTTTGAATCCTTTTATGGTTTTTAATGAACTTGAAGCGGGCTTAAAGCATCACTCTTTAATCAATTCTTCAGAACAACTTGATAATTATCGTGAGCTTTTAGCCATCGCGAGACAAGAGTACGAAGACATTGTTAAAAATGATGTTCAAAAGGCCATAAGTGTCGATGAAAATGCTATTCAGACACTTTGTTCTAACTACATTGATAACGTAAAGGCCTATACACAAAGAGAAAAGATTAGAAATAAATACTCTAATCGCCTTGAAGATGCGGATGAGCGTTTCATGAGAAGCGTTGAGGAAAAAATCGATATTCCAGAATCTCGTAAAGATGACTTTAGAAGAGAGATAATGAATTACATTGGTGCCTTGGCCATTGAAGGTAAGCAGTTTGATTATAAAATGAATGAAAGACTGCATCGCGCTCTTGAGCTTAAGCTTTTTGAAGACCAAAAAGACACTATTAAGCTTAAGACCATCATCTCAAAGGTTGTTGATAAAGAAACCCAAGAGAAGATTGATGTTGTTAAGTCGAGACTCATGAAAAATCATGGCTATTGCGAAATTTGTGCGACAGATGCTCTTAATTTTGTTGCTTCAATCTTTGCAAAAGGTGACTCGGCCAAGTCTTAATCATTTGAGAGGAGAAGTTCCTTTATGGATCATCCTATAAAAAGAGACCATTCTCGCTTTCGTAATATTGTTAAGGGTAAAATCCGCGACAATTTACGAAAGTATGTATCTAACGGTGAGATGCCACTCCCAAAAGGGGATGGCTCTTACAAAATACCGATGCCTTCTATTGAAACTCCCCGCTTTAAATTTGGTGATCAAAGCCAAGGTGGAACAGGTCAAGGAGATGGGCAACAAGGTGATCCCGTCGATGGCCAAGAAGGTGAAGGGCAACCTGGAGAAGGTGAAGCAGGAGAAGGTGAGGGGAATAAAGAATTAGAGGTAGAGCTAAGTCTTGAGGAACTTGCGAGTATTTTAGGAGAACAACTTGAACTCCCAAATATTGAGCCTAAGGGCAAGAAGACCATGCAGTCGACTACTGATAAATATTCTTCAATTGGAACTGTTGGTCCTGATTCCCTGAAACATTTTAAGCGCTCTTATAAAGAAGCTCTTAAAAGACAAGTGGCGACTGGAACCTATGATCCAGAAAACCCCATTATCGTTCCTATTAAATCCGATATGCGCTACAGAAGTTCTACTCAAAAGGTAGAATTTGAAAACTCAGCAGTTGTGATTTACATGATGGATGTCTCTGGTTCGATGGGAGATGAACAAAAGGAAATTGTTCGTACAGAGTCTTTTTGGATTAACCTATGGCTTAAGTCTCAGTATAAAGACATTGAGATTCGTTATATCATTCACGATGCAACTGCCAAAGAAGTTGATGAGACGACTTTTTTTAGAACGAGAGAAAGTGGTGGTACCCTTATTTCTTCTGCTTTTAAATTATGTCGTGAGATTATTGAGAAGGATTACAATCCTTCCGAGTGGAATATTTATCCCTTTCATTTTAGTGATGGTGATAACTGGTCAACTGATGACACTAAACTATGTTTAGAAATTCTTGAAAATGACATTCTACCTGCCTCCAATGTCTTTTGTTATGGTCAGGTCGAAAGTCGCTACGGTTCAGGACAATTTTATAAAGATTTATCAGGTCACTATAAAGAAGACGACGATAGAGTCATCCTTTCAAAAATCAAAAATAAAGAAGCAATTTTGGATTCTATTAAAGACTTTCTAGGGAAGGGGAAATGACAACAAGATCAGCACCCATTACAGGAGAGATTCTCCGTCTTAAAGAAGAAATTCATCAATATGCTCTGGATTATGGATTAGATTTTTATCCTGTTGTCTTCGAAGTTGTAGACTACGATACTATTAACATTCTCGCGGCCCAAGGGGGTTTTCCTTCTCGATATCCTCATTGGCGCTTTGGAATGGAGTATGACCAACTCTCAAAGTCTTATGCCTATGGCCTTCAAAAGATTTATGAGATGGTTATTAACACCGACCCTTGTTACGCTTATCTTTTAAAGGCCAATCATCTTGTCGATCAGAAAATCGTTATGGCCCATGTTTATGGGCACGCTGATTTTTTCAAAAATAATGCCTGGTTTAAATCAACTGACCGTTCCATGATGGATGTCATGGCCAATCATGGCACAAAAATACGTCGCTACATGGAAAGGTATGGTCAAGACAAGGTCGAAGAATTCATCGATCGTGTCCTTTCACTTGAGAATTTACTTGATATCAATGTTCTCTTTGAAACAGCAGAAGTTAAACATTCTAGAAATAATAAAGAAGACGAATTTAAGAATCAATTCTTTCACGATGATGAGGATGATG
Source organism: Bacteriovoracaceae bacterium (assembly GCA_021737405.1). Lineage (GTDB taxonomy): Bacteria > Bdellovibrionota > Bacteriovoracia > Bacteriovoracales > Bacteriovoracaceae. The sequence continues at coordinate 215,888 of JAIPEG010000003.1, read as the reverse complement.
GTCGTTCCCGTCATCTGAAAAGTTTTATGCGCTCTAAGCTTTTTAATCCCGATTCAGAAGAAGAGACTCCTGAAAGAGAGGAAGGCCCAGCGATTAGGCCAAAGCGCGATTATATCTCTCCAAGAGATATTATGATGTACCTGATTGAGCATGCCCCTTTGAAGGAGTGGCAAGCCGATATATTAGGGATACTGAGAGAAGAAGCTTATTACTTCTTGCCTCAAAGAATGACGAAAATTATGAATGAAGGTTGGGCCAGTTATTGGCACTCAACCATCATGACAAAAAATGCCTTAAAATCCAGTGAGATCATTGAGTTTGCAGATAAGCATGCGGGCGTCATGGCGATGAGTCGTCAGCAAATTAATCCTTATAAAATTGGAATTGAGCTATTTCGTGATATTGAGTATCGCTGGGATAGAGGCATGTTTGGAAAAGAGTTTAATGATTGCACAGACATGTATAAAAGAGAAAATTGGAATACTGGTGCAGGTCTTGGGAAAGAGAAGATTTTTGAAGTCAGACGCTCTCATAATGACATTACTTTCATTGACGAATTTTTTACGAGAGAGTTTTGCGAGCGGATGCAGTTGTTTACTTATAAATATAATCCAAGAACATCGCGCATGGAGATTGAAACTCGAGATTTTGAGGCCATCAAACAAAAGCTTCTTTTAAGCTTAACGAACTTCGGTCAACCAGTGATTGAAGTAGAATCGGGTAACTTTGCCAATAGAGGAGAGCTTCATCTTGTTCATCGTCACCAAGGCGTCGACCTAGATGTGGGTTTTGCCACGGATACCTTGCGAAATATAGCAGGAATCTGGAGTAGACCTGTTAATTTGACAACGATTCAAGAAGGAAAAGAGGTCACTTTTGTTCACGACGGTAAAGAGATGAGGCCCTTAAAATAACTTATTCTAGCTAATGATCTAATAAGACCTTTTTCTGATCCATTTTGTCAGAATTGATGTTTTCCATCTTTCATTGACCACCACGACCGCATAAGACACAATATTATCTATCCCTTAAACAAAAGTTATCTTATGAAATGGTGTGGCCTCTACAAGACTCTAGTTTTTATATTAATTTTTGCCACTTGCTTTAATACAAGTGCAAAGTCGCGACGCTTAGTTGCAGAGGTTGCAAAGACTAGGGGAAAAGTAACCCAACTTGCTCCTGGTGAAAAAATAGCAAGATCGATCAAGGTAAATGAAAAGGTCAGAGAGGACACCTCTATCGTTACCCATGATAAAAGCTTTATTAAACTGGTTTTTGAGGATGGCTCGACCCTTAATATTGGTCCCAACTCTAAGGCGGTTGTTACTAAGATGAGTAAAGAGGGTAATGGCATCATTAACCTTTTAAAAGGCCAAACCCGCTATCACATCAAACAAAATGATGAAGGAAATAAGAAATTCTTCGTAAGAACCAGAAACACGGCAGTTGGGGTTAGAGGGACTGAGTTTGAAACCATTTATAATCCTGAAAACAAAATTACCAGTCTTCTTACCTATACGGGTGAAGTGGCCATGGTGAAAACATCAGATAGTCAGGATACTTCTAAGACAGACTTAAAGAAGGCAAAGAGAATCGTTAGAAACTTTGATAATAAAATTATTTTAGAAGAAGAGCCTGCATTAAAAGAAATTAACGAAAAGGAATTAGAATCGTTATTAAAAGAAAATCCAGTACTTATTAAAAGAGGCCAATTTTCTCAAACCGTTCAAAAAATTGATTCTGTAAGCCAACCCGTGAAAATATCACCCGTACAGTTAAATGCTCTCTATGCCAATAACGAATTTGTTGAAACAGATCGTAGTAAGGCAAAGCCTGCTGAGCTTGATTCTTCTAAGGCTAAAATAACGCTGATCCCAGTTGACCAGAATGCTCCTGCAGAAGGCATTTATGATCCTGAGAAAAAAATCTACGCGGCCAAGTCTGGAGGGTTTTTTGATCGAAAGACTGGTCTATATGTGGCGCCCTCTGCGGACGCTCTCTTCGATCAAAAAAATAAGGTATACTATGCTCAAAATGATGGTGCTATAGATATTGAGACTGGAACTTATGTACCACCTGTCGGAATTGAGCTGGACGCCAAAGATGGTTTTGTCGCTCAGAAGATTAAAGACTCAGCACCAGCAGAATTTGTGGCAGCGGTATTAGAAAATAAAAACAGGCTTAATAAATCCTTGTCTCAAGATGTTGTGATTGGAAAAGGGGCATCTGAAACGATGGAAGGCTCTTTTAGAGCATTAAGTAATCGCGAGCTAATATCAAAGAATATTTTTAGTTTAAATTTGGAGCCTTATTCTCAAAAGATAAATCAAAATAGTGACACTTATTTAGGCAGTAACAGGGCCTATGAAAGTGAAGAATCAAAGGATTTAACTCTCGCTTTAGATTATGCTTCGGGTTCAAAATGGCAACCAACGACGAGTTTCACTTTTAGAAGTTTAACGATCCCTCAATCTCAAAGGGGGGCTTCAATCTCTCAAACAGGGAGTGATTTGACCTCTCTCTTAGTTGGCGTCAAGTACTCATTAAGTCCTAGATGGAATACTGTTCTTATAACAGCATTAGATCAGCAGTATTTCTTACATCATGTTTTAGGAACAACAGTTTCGACATCTTTTATCAGGGTAACAATCCCTAAATTTAAAGCAGGCTTTGAGGGCACCTTATTAAGGTCTGGTAGATTTTTTATTAATACTGGATTACTTCTTGGTACTAACTTGGCCCAAACGACTGGCGATCATAAGCTTAATGGTCTAGGTTTTAATATGGATTATTCTATAAAATTGAAATATTGGCTAAGTAAGAAATATATTCTCTCTTTTGGATTTAAAGGTGCTTATGAGTCATATTCAGTAGGAGGAACATCTCAAGTCTATCAAGCAGACGTTACTCGCAACTCCAATGGCCTACATCTCGGTCTTGCTACTTACTTTTAATTTTATTGGGATTAATTCTTACTTGTTCATTATCTAGTTCTTCAATATCTCTTTGATCGACAAAGATACTCTCTTTGAGAGGATCAACTTTTAAAGGCATCTTTAAACTTTCAATATCAAAATTATTTAAAACAAGCGTTTCATCGTCTCTGTTTATGGTCAGACCGATATTTTCCCAGTGTAAAATTTGTAGGTTGAGCCAACAATTTAACCCGTCATAATGAACACAGGCCTGACCAGAGGCTTTTTCTAGACGCTCATTCTCTCCCGTTCTTAAAGCAACATAGGAGTCCATTAGATTGACCTGTCTTGGTAGTTTTTTATTATAGAGAGATTCAAGATAGAGAAGGTTTTCTGCCGCGGCCTTAAAATCACTTTTTCTAATTAAAAAAAGTGTTTCTAAGGAGACCTTTCTTCTTTGATTTAAATTATTTCCAATAATTCTCTTAAGCATTTTTAGACCATCATCCCAAAGCCCTAAAATATAGGCGATTGGGATGGATCGCTGTAAAGCATTTTGGGAATTTTCTTTCTTTTGCAAGGCGAGTTTAAAATGACCAAAGGCGAGTTCATACTTGCCGGCCAAAAGATTAATATTTCCTCTGATATTATCTGTATTCGGAGTTTCAATATCTTCGATAAATTCAAGTGCTTTTTCTATTTTTCCAAGTCTGTAATAAGCAAATCCAATAAGCTCCCTTACTTTCTTAGACCGGTAGGTTGCAGGAGGAAAAGTGCCAACGTAATTGAGTATGATGTGTTCCTTATTTAAAAAGAGGGCCATCTTCATCCATATTTCAGAAAACTCCACAGAGGATAGGGCATTTCTAAGGTTCGCCATAAGGTTGCCTTTTAAAAGGTCTTCGTCCTTACTTTTAATTCTTGTCAGCTGTGTAAGCCAGAACTGATTGGAGGTGCTATATTGAATAGTGAGGTTTTGGCAACTTCCAACTTCCTCTAACAAGGGTTTTACCTGGTCTAGGGCCACAAGGTTAAGGATTCTTAAAAGGCATATTTCACGATAATTTTTTATTTCATTATACTCATTTGAAGATATCATTCTGAGGGAATCTTTGTACTTACCTTCAATAAAATAAATAATCGATTCATAGCGGTTTTTAACAAGACCCAATTTTGATTTCTTTGAGCTAATTTTAGAGAGAAAGAATTTTGCTAACTCTAAGTCTCCATTAATAATGCCTTTCTTTGCTTGTTGAAGGGCAAAAATGGTAGCACTCTTTTCTTCGTACTCTCTTTTAAGTTTATAAGCATCTACTTCTTGGTCATTGTAATAGGACCAATCTTTATCAAACTTCTTAGGAACAAGATCACTTGGTGTGGCGTTTGACCCACTTGAGAGTAAAAGAACTAAATTGATCAGGAAGAATTTTCCATAGAATTTCTTTTGTGCGTTCATACATGCTTTTTCGGTGAGTTGTGCCGAAAAGATTAAAGTTGGAGATATTATGCAGGTAAAGGATAGGAAAATTTTTCCACTATTAGGGATTCAATTTCTCGTGACTATTTTTTTCGCCTTGAGCAATTCCTTTGCTCTCACGCCACTAGAGAATGTTCTTCTTGGGAACTACGCCCCAGAGGTATACACAGAAGTTTCAAACCCTATAGAAAGTCTTTTTCTTCGCTATGATGAAAGCGTTCAACAGTCTAGTGTTTTAAAAATGCCTTTAGGGTATCAAATGAATTCTAATCTTTCTAAACAGGACTATTTTCGTGCGAGAATTAAATTAGGACTCTTCAGAGGAACCATTGAAGAGGGTTTTAACTTAGAAAATCTTTGTAAATCTAATCCTCAAATCAATTATGCGATTACCAGTGATAAGCTTCAGGCAAAACGAGGGTTTTTAGCAACTCTGCAGTACTTGGTCATGGATATTACCGCCCACTACTTACCCCTGTATGCCAAATATTTTGAATTCGATAGGGATAACTATAGTAATCTTGTTAATGGGCTTATAACTAATTCATGTAGCCAGAATATTACGACCGTTTCATTAAAGCAGTTAAAGCTAAATATGATGAAACGTTTTGATCAACAGACAAATATTATATTGCCGTCAATTAAAGGGAACCCTTACTTTCCACAAAAACTCGCCCGTCAGGAATCAAGAGTTTCCTCCCGAAGGAATGAGTTTGCCTGGACCCTAGAGCTTTTTAAAAGTGCCTGTTCATGGGGAAATGATCCTGAAAATTATGGATTACTTGTCCCGCTACTTAGAAGTCCTGTCATATCTTCAATGGTCATTCGCGAGTTAGAGGGCAAAGCTCTTTCTTGGGCCGATGATTTAAATCAGCCTACAATTGAAGACTCAAATAAATCGGTCAGGATTAGTTGTCAAAATTTGATCTGCCGAAAAAGTAACTTAGAGGATTTTCTGCGTCAAACTCCCCGAAGTGTAGGGAGCACGAGTATTGGCAGTGATTTTAGTAGACTTTATTGCTCTGAGTTTAGGGATGCTGATTATTTAATAAAGTTTCAGGTGCCACAAATTGCTAAGAAGATTAAGTCTATTACTTTTGATGAGCAAAATTTATTAACGGGTCAATTAATCGCATTGATAACAGGTGTTCCCGATTTTCTGATTCAATCACCAAAGTTCTCAGACCTAGTTGAATTAACTCGGAGTTCAATGGATCAGGCATGGGACTTTTGGGCCAATGGTCAAAAAGAAACATATGAAAAGGCATTGGCCTATGAGGAACCTTTAAAAGTTCAAGTTGTACCATCAACTATGTACTTTAAAGTTTTTAAACCGGAATTTTCTGTTGAGCTAGATATTAATCAAGGAGAGTTCGACAGGGTTATCAGTATCGTTGGAAAACTTAGAACCAAGATGAAACTAAGTTTTTCAAAGAAATTTTTAAAGTGGGCAAGGGATGAATGGAAGAATCTTGATCAAAAGGAAGATCTTTTAAAGGCAGAGAGGATAAAGATACCTTTTCGAAAGATGGTAGAGGATCAAATCGCTTCCCTGATAACGGGGTACCCAGTTGTGCCAATTACTTCTAAAATTGACGACCTCATTATAGTGGAAATTCTTGATCAATTGGCCACTTATAGAGGAGACTTCTTCTTAAAGGACATAACGGGACTTGTGGATATTCCAGTTTATCTAAACTATGGAATTTTCGCTCTTCGCCATATGCGTGACCGCTATATCATTAAAAAGAATCAAGGTGATGTGGTCAGTGATCTACAAAAGTTAAGGTCTCTGCGGCTTTGAGTATAGCCTTCATCGTGTTATTGTCCCCCCAATTTGAATTTAGCAAAAGTCGAGTCGAGTCTTATGGCAAAGAAAAAACCAAATTCTTTAGAAGGTGAAGTTTTAGGCCCCCTTCCAAAAGAGGAGATATCACAGGATCTTCAAGACATTGAGGATTTGGTGATAGATGTTGAGGCAACTCAATCCTTTGAAGAGCTTGAGGCGCAAATAGAGAAGATTAACCAAGCTCTCATTCCCTTGGAAGTAGGGAGTGACTTAGTCCCCTTTGACTCCAAGAAGAGTAAGGACCCTTTAACCGCTTATATGCGGGAAATTAGCCGCTACCCCCTTTTATCAGAGGATCAAGAGAAGGCCTTAACAAAGGCACTTGAAGAAACTGGTGATGTCGAAGTCGCGAAAAAGTTAGTTGTCGGCAATTTACGCTTAGTCGTTAAAATAGCGATGGAATATAAGACGGCTTGGCAAAATACAATGGACCTCATTCAAGAGGGGAATATTGGTTTAATGAAGGCCGTCTCAAAGTATGATGGGGGAAAGGGTGCCAAGCTATCCTATTATGCAAGCTGGTGGATTCGCTCTTATATTCTAAAGTTTATCTTAGATAACTTTCGTCTTGTTAAAATAGGCACGACTAATGATCAGAAAAAGCTCTTCTTTAATCTTATGAAAGAGAAGAGTCGTCTTGAATCAGAAGGAATTAAGCCCGATGCCAAGGCCATATCTGAGAGTTTAGGGGTTAGTGAAAAAGCCGTTATTACCATGGATAAACGGCTTGATCCCCAGAGTGGCGGGGAAATTAGTATCGATACCCCGATTGGTGATGAGTCTAGTGGCACTTTTGCCCAGTTCTTAGAAGACGGCAGTCCAGGTCCGGATGAGTTGGTTGAGGAGAGCCAGTCTCTTGAGCTTCTCCAAGTCCACCTTAAGGATTTTGTTGATAATCTCAAAGAACGAGACAAAGATATCTTTAAAAAACGGTTACTTAGTGAAGTTCCCCCCAGTCTTCAGACGATTGCTGATGATTATGGGATTAGTCGTGAACGTGTGCGTCAAATTGAAGAAAGGTTACTGAAGAATTTAAAGGTTTACATGGGTGAGTATATTCGGTAAATTGCCGAATTCTATAGATAATTTCGCCCCGCGTGTGGTTAAAACTACGGTGAGGGTATGTTAAGGAGTAAAAATGATTGCAACAGAAAAGAAAGCAGAAATCGTAAAAACATTTGGGGCAAAGTATGGCGCTGGCGAGAAAGATGCCGGTTGTACAGCTGTTCAAGTAGCGATTATGACAGCAAGAATCAATGGTCTTAAAGAGCATTTTGCAGCGAATAAGCATGACTATCACTCAAATCGTGGTCTTCTAAAACTTATTGGTCGTCGTCGTTCACTCCTAAGGTACTTAAAAGATACTGGTGGAGATAAGTACAAGGCAGTAATTCAGGACCTCGGTCTTAGAAAATAAAAGCAAAAGGGGGCTAAAGCCTCCTTTTTTTTTGCCTTTTTAGCTATTAACAAGGCAAAGATTTAAATTTATAATGATTTTCGTAAGATAGGTAAGGAGCTGATAGGAATCAAGGGATATTTGAAGGTTTAAAAGGTCAATTCTTTTTAAATTTTGAAATATTCTTTGAATCCGTCCTGGAAGCTCTCACCTTATAGGTCTAGGGGAAAGTTTTTGTTACGACCCAGGCTCAGATTTCCTACCTATCAGATATTAATTAACTCGGTGGTGCCTTTTAAATAGGTTCGAACCTTTATGGCATTACCACTTAAGGAGATTTCGTGATGAACGAAAACAAAAAAGTATGGTCGCTAAATTTTGGTGGCAAAGAAGTAACAATTGAAACAGGTCGCATGGCAAAGCAAGCGGATGGTTCAGTTCTCGTAAGCTCAGAAGGAACTCAAGTTCTTGTAACGGTTTGTTCTGCAACACAAATGAAAGATGGACAGGATTTCTTCCCTTTATTGGTAGAATATACTGAGAAGTTTTATGCTGCTGGAAAGTTTCTTGGTGGCTTTAGAAAACGTGAAGGTCGTCCAACAGATCCAGAAACACTTAACGCTCGTTTAATCGATCGTCCTCTAAGACCATTATTCCCTAGTGGATACATGTTCGACACAGTCGTTTCTTGTACGGTTATGTCATACGGCACAGGTGGAGACCCTGAAGTATTAGCTTCTCTTGGTGCTTCAGCTGCCTTAACAATCTCTGATATTCCTTTTGCGGGTCCAATTGGTACCTGTAAGGTTGGTCGCATTGACGGTAAGTTTGTATTAAACCCAAGCTACGAGCAGTGGGAACATTCTGACATGGAAATCTGTGTTGCTGCTTCAAAAGACGCTATTCTTATGGTTGAAGGTGAAGCCGAAATTGCACCAGAAAAAGATGTACTAGAAGCCATTTGGTTTGCTCACGATAATATCCGTGACTATGTAAGCTTGATGGAAAAAGTACGCGAAGAGGCTGGTAAGCCTAAGAGAGAGTTTATCTCTGCTGCTGCTAATGAAACAATGGTTGAGAAAATTACAGCGGACTATGCAGGCGAAGCCCGTGCTGCTGTTTCAATCGTTGATAAGCTTGAAAGACAACATGCTGTTAAAGCTATTGAGTTAAAAGTAAAAACAGCCATGGCCGAAAATCCAAGTGCATTTGGTCTAACTGATAAGGACTCTTTTGGTAAAGAAGCCTACAAAGGTGTTGATGAACTTCTTTATAACATGATGAGAGGGGATATCCTTAATGAAGAGAAACGTATCGGTGGACGTAAACTAAATGAAGTTCGTGATATTGAAACAGAAACTTCAGTTCTTGGAACTCCCCATGGTTCTTCTCTTTTCACAAGAGGTGAAACCCAAGTATTAGCGGCCGTTACCATTGGTGGTGGAGCTGGTGAACAAATGAATGATCGTATTGTTGGTATTAGCTACGATAATTTCTATCTTCATTATAACTTTCCTCCTTATTCTGTTGGTGAAGCTCGTGGTGTAAGAGGAGTTGGTCGTCGTGAACTTGGTCACGGAAACCTTGCTGAGCGTGGTGTAAAAGCCGTTATGCCAGCTGATTTTCCTTACACGACAAGAGTTGTCTGTGAAGTTTTAGAATCAAATGGTTCTTCTTCAATGGGTTCGGTTTGTTCAGCCTCTATGGCCCTTATGGATGCAGGTGTTCCTCTTAAGGCTCCAGTTGCAGGTATTGCGATGGGACTTATTACTGAAGGTGAGCGCTTTAAAATTCTTACTGATATTCTTGGTGACGAAGATCACCTTGGTGATATGGACTTTAAAGTTGCTGGTACGACTGAAGGTGTAACAGCTATTCAGATGGACATCAAAATAACGGGTCTTACTCGTGAAATTGTTGAAAAAGCAATGGATCAAGCGCGTGAAGGTCGTCTTCATATTCTTGGTGAAATGGCCAAAACGATTTCTACTCAACGACCTGAGTTTAAAGAGGGTGTTCCAAGAATTGAAACGACTAAGATTCCAACAGACAAAATTGGTGCTCTTATTGGACCTGGTGGAAAGAACATCAAGCAAACTCAAGAAGACTATGGCGTTACCATGGAAGTGGAAGAAGACGGTACTGTTAAGGTTCTGGGGACAGATACTCAAGCTCTTAAAGATTGTATCAGTTACATTCAACTTCAAATCAATGGTCCTGCCGTTGGGACAGAGTATGATGCAAAAGTTGTTACTCTTAAAGAGTACGGCGCATTCGTAGATATCGTTCCTGGAGTTAGTGGACTGGTTCACGTTTCTGAAATCTCAGAAGATAGAGTGAATGATGTTGCTGAGTACCTTGCTGAAGGTGACACTGTTAAAGTGAAAGTTATTGAAGTTGATCGTATGGGTCGTTTAAAACTTTCTATAAAAGCTGTTCAGCCGCTACAAAAAAAATAAAGGATTACTAAGAGTGGAAACGATTAAAGTCCTTACTCTAGAGCATTTTGATACTGACCTACCATTGCCGTCTTACGAGACGACAGAGGCGGCCGGTGCAGATATTAGGGCCTCCTTATCTAAGGAGGTTCGCTCTCAAGGTTTGATTATTGCCCCAGGTGAGAGGGTCTTGGTCCCAACAGGCTTGGCCCTTGAAATCCCGAAAGGCTTTGAGCTTCAGGTACGACCTCGCTCAGGCCTAAGCCTCAAGACTGATCTTTTGGTTGTGAATAGTCCTGGTACTATTGACAGCGATTATCGAGGAGAGGTGAAAATAATCATTGGAAACTTTGGTAAGGACCCATTTACCGTAAATCACGGCGAGAGAATGGCCCAGTTAGTTCTTGCCCCTGTTATTCAAGCAACATACAAAGTAGAGGGGGATCTCTCTCAAACGGAGCGTGGTACAGGGGGATTTGGTTCAACAGGAACCAAGTAGCCTTTTAAGGAGTATTTTGTGGATATACGCGTACCCTATGCAAAACTTACAAATAAAGAAGAAGCCTACAAAGTGGCTTGTTCTTTAATAACCCCTGAGTATATAGAGAAGTGGAAGATTAAGGCTGAGATTTCTTATATAGAGTCGAGCCACCTTATTAAAGCAACGGGAAAGGGTTTTACCTTGGAATTGGCCTTCAATGATACAGAGGCCCAGGTAAAGTGTGACCTGTCTTTAATGTTGAGACCTTTTAAGAAGACGGTTCTTGAAACAATTGAAAATAAGTTAAAAAGGCATATCTAGTTCATGAAAGAGCACTTAGTAACATTTAGTAATGGCCAAACTCTCATGGTGAGAGAAGATCAAAACCTATTAGAGGCCTGCCGAGAAGCTGGTATTTATATAAAATCTGGTTGTGGTGGGCACGCGAGTTGCTCAGATTGTCTTATCAAAATTACTCAAGGTGAAGATGATTTAAATTCTCCTAGCTTTGAAGAAACTCAACTTATTGGAAATGTTTTTCATATCACTAAAGAGAGATTAAGTTGCCAGACAAAAGTCTTAGGACCCGTCTCTGTTGATATCTCTGCTCATGATAAAAGTAATGATGCTGAAAAATTAAAAACGAAGAAATTTAACCCACCAAAGGGAAATGTACGCAAGCGTACGCGTGATGAAGTTATTGCCATTAAGAAAGAGCGCCAAGATCTTGGTAAAGAGAAAGAAGAAAAACGTAATTCTTGGCAAAAACACTGGGAAAGAGAGAAAGACCCTTCTAAGGCCGGCGGTAGTGGTGGCAATAGACGGCCAAAAACTTTTAGAACGGACTTTGAGGAAAACGAAGCTGCGAAAGAAGAGTCTCTAATAAAGACAGAAGAATTAAAGACGGAAGATAAAAAAGAAACAAAAGACTCTTAATAACTCTCTAGTAAGGTCTTTAGCTTTTTCATTTCTCCACGCCTGCCATTTCGATCAATCAAAATATTTTTTCCGGTCTTACTTTTAGCAATCAGCTTAAAGTAACCCCTATTTTCAAAGCCCTTCATACCGGCCTTTGGTTCAAGGGCGGCCTTATTAGGGGAATCTAAGAAGTGCTCTAGAACAATTTCTTGATCTTTAAGGGAAGCTGTATGAGTTCTAAAGGGAATGAAGAATACCTTGTGTCTCACCAAAAGGGCTTCTCCCTTTTTTGAAATCTCTTTTTCATAAAAGTAAAAGGCCATTAGGGTAAGAGGGCCAAAGATAAAGAGAAAGAGGACACAGATTCCTAAAATCATATTGATGAAATCATCTCCCCTTAAAATAGTCATGAGTGGACCTTTAATCGCCAAAATCATGAAAAACATAACTCCGAGTATTGCGAGCAGGTAACCCCAGAAAATCATGGGAAGCCCATAAGTTCTAAGGATAAGCTTGCCATCGATGACCTGAATTCTGTCGTCGAGTTCGTTTAGTTCAACTGGTGTTTGAAAAATAAGGCCCATAATCAGCAACTTAGTACGCATTCTTCCCTAAGACAAGCTTTAGGGATAAAGAAATACTTAAAATGAAAAGCAATTATGCTGTGCGGTTGACCCTCTGCGCATGACTAAGGTAAAAGAAATGATACCCCGGAGGTTTTCTTATGAAATTAGCTAATATTTTGTTGTTTGTTCTTATTTTTGCGACTCAACTTATTGAAGCAAAGGTTTTTGTTATCAGTGATATTGATGACACGATTAAGAAGGCCAATAGTGCTAATGGTGGCATCGGTCAGGCGTATCACTTCTTTAAAAAGAGAATTTATCCAGAGATGAGAGACCTTTTTAATGAATTAGAAAGTGGTTATGAAAAGCTTGGTGAGGAAGTTGAATTTTACTATGTCTCAGCAGCCCCGGACGCTCTATTTCAGCAAGATAAATGGATTAATAAAAATAAGTTTCCTAAAGGCCAGGCGATTCTTAGAAGACCAGGTGATGGTGACACATACGAGTACAAAACAAATACGATAGGAGCTATTTTAAAGGCCGCGAAACCGACAGATACGATTTACCTTTTTGGTGATAACTCTTCAAAAGATGCGATTGTTTACAAGGAACTTACTGAGAAATTAGGCCTGGTAAATAGTTTTATTTATATTCGTGATGTTGAGACTGATGCCACTTTTTGGAATACGGATCTACCTGTTAATCAACTTGCTGGGGTTAATTACTTCTTCTCTGAAAGAGAGCTTATTGGAGAGGAAGGTCTTTTCTTTATGACGGAAAAGCTCATCAAAACCATTATGACGGCCTATGCTGATCAACGTTTAGTTCCTAAATACACCCTCAAGACTTTAGAGAAAAGACTTCGAAAAGAGTGGGGTTGTGGCCTAAACTTTGGTTGTCGCTGTACTGCTGAAAATGAGTCTGAAAAGCTCTGGCAAGACTACTACACAAGACTCTAATTATAAGAGCCCCGAATGGTTGAGGACGGACTTCATCCAGCCATAACAATCACCACGCGGGGTTAATCTTATTTCTAAAGGAATCCACAAACGATTAAATTCTTTAAGTTTGTAGATGACCTTTTTTATCTCAAGACTTTCCTCTCCTTCTATCCATGATTCTATTTTTTCAAGATGGAGGCGTATCTCCTTCATTCTCTCAACGACCTTTGTATGAGATGATGTTAGATCAAATTGAGTGATGTCTCCTTTAGCGTGGATTTGCGCTAAGAGGTTATATTCAAAACGCTGGATATCAAAGTCGAGATTTTGAAGGTCAACATTAATTGAATTACTCCACTCCTTTATCACTAACTTATCCTCAATCGATTCTAATTTACTTAAAAGAGAGGCCTTTAATTCTCTTACTTTTATCATTCTCGTTTTGATGATTTCTCTCTTTTCATGAGTGATAAGAATTTGGGTCAATTGGTGTTCGGTGACGGGAAGTTCTGTCACACGTTTTTTAATAAGCTCATTAAAATGATTAAAACTCTCTGGTCTCCTCTGGATTTGCTTGAGAAGAAGGTAGGAGAATAGGGCATCATCTTCATGAGAGGCCGCCTTTATGAGCTCAAGGACCTGAGCTCCTTCTTGTTGAGAGACAATATCTTTTAATTCAGAGAGGTCGACAATATTGCCCATGGGAGAACTTCTAAATCTTGAAAAGGGTCTCTTTATAACATTGATTTCAAGCTCTCTCTTACTTCTTGCAATGATCACTGATAAGAGACGATTCTTACTTGAATACCCCAAAATACTATTTCTTAATTTATCGAGATGTCCAATATTCGTGATTCCTAGTTTTCCTGCAAGCTTTCTCTTCATCCTCATGGATTTTATACCGAGAAACGCTGGTACTGATGCTAAGAAGCTCGGAGTTGCTGCTGACACCACAGCAAGTTGCGGCAAATCAATGGCCGTAAAGATAGCAGGTAAGACGATGATGGTTGTGAACTCTGTTATCCCGGCAGTAATACCAACACCTAGTCCGTGTTTAACAAAAAGTTCTTTGACATGGTGATAGGGGTTTTGCTCTTTTAAAAATTTAAGAACTGCTCGTCGCGCCTTTTCAAGAGAGGACCTCTCCTCAGCAGTAAAACTGCCACCCATATCTTTGAGAATTTTTTGGGTTTTGCGGTCAATTCTTTGGTAAAAACTTGATTCATTAAGGCGAGGGAGAGTGAGACGATCCTCATCGATGACGATGACCTCTTCTACCTTATTGGCCAGAGGTGCTTCTTCCTGAGATCCAATAGGAGCTGCGAAGAAGAATATGAATAGAAGTGTAAGGCCTAATCTTTGACCTTTTTTAAGTAATACCATGGCTATTGGGTTTTTATGCATTTTATAGACCAAATAAATGAAGTTATTTCAATGGGTTAGAGCCACTTTACTGGTTACTTTCTAGACAGCGCTTATGAATTGTGAACATCAGGTAAAATTTGAGGAAAGAGAGAGTAAGGTTAGAGCATTTGTCTTTGAAGATCTGTTTCGGTCAGTTAGAATAATTTTCAATTAACCTGGAGGTTTATTTGAAATTTTTAATTTTAGGATCACTCTTTCTTTTTTCTGCTCATTCAGCGACACTTGACTGTAATTCTCTCGTGAATTGTATTGAAAAAATTTCTGAAATAACTAAAAAGAATCATTATCTCCTTGAAGATATAAAGGATACGAAGTTTAAGCCTATTAAATTTGAGGGCGATTCTCAGAAGATAGATAACCTGTTTAGTTTAACTCTTTATCGCCATGGTTTTACTCGCATCCCCTTTGAAGATGGTCTCGTCATTTATAGTACAAGAGATGTTCGCTATGAACCTACAGAATTGTTATCAGTAGATGAATTTAAAAGTATCCCCAAAAATTATGATTATAAATTGGTTAACTATAAGCTTAAAAATAAGTTGGTGAGTAAGCAAATCATACGATCCTTAAGACCATTTATGTCTCGTTATGGTCGAGTGATTAATAGTGAACATTCGGGTTTTTTAACTCTTCAGGACACAGGGGTGAACATCGAGAGAATGTTAAAATTAATCGATATTTATGATGTCCCTTATAGTGATGAAGAGAGAAAAAGGTTTGAAGATGATAGTAAGCATCATCGAAAACTTGAACTTATACGCGCCAAGAATACTTCTGCTAAGAGACATGATTAAATTTCCTAAATAGAACCCACTTAATTTCATTCAAAATATTAAGTGTGGACACTCTATTTAAAGACGACCTGATATAAGACAAAGTAACCAAACCTTATGGAATTATATAATGAAGATGAATCGTGAATTAATTAAGTTTTATCTCCAAAAATTAACAATGGGTCGAGCTGTCAATACTGAAAACCCCATGTCTGACTTAGGAAATTTTAAGGGAGATATTCGCAACATGCAATTAGCTGCAGAAAAAAATGGTGACCTAGGTTGGCTATACATTTCTATCGACGCCCTAATCGCCAACCCAAGTGGCAGGATACAGTCATTCGCGAGCCAAGACTTCCCTTTAACCGATAATGAACTAGTTGAACTTTTTACTTATGCTTTTCGACGAATTTGGCCCGAAAAATTAATTAGTGCCAAAGGAGATGAAGTTGAACTAGAATTCGTGGACATGAGCGATGAAGAGTGGGCTTTAATGACTCACACTAAAATATAAAAAACATACATATTATGTCGTCGTATTTATTATGATATCTCTAATGAACAAATACAAAAAAATCACCTAATAAACCTATTCTCCATTATTCCCAAACTCATTTGCATCCCCTTAGAGATTTGACTTAAATACTAAGGGGGGGCGTGTTCTCTGCAAATTCGATTAAAGAGTTTAAAAGATGAACGTTAACATTATAAATTCTAAAGACGACCTGATATAAGACATAGAATTTCTTTTATAATCTTAGATTTTCTCTGATGAGAGAAGTGTAAACTCTCTCATCAGAGGGGATTATGAAGCACCTAGTAATCATTTTTATCTTAATTTCACCACTTAATGTTTTCGCTTTTAAAAATATTAAAGAACTCATTAAAGACTTTGAAGCAAAGTCTTTTGATTTGGGTGAGGTCATAAAAGAAAAGCGGTATTATAGAGTAAATAAGGGAGATCTCGCCATTGTTGAAAGCTATACTCAAGAAGAACTCTCATTTAATTTTCTCTTCTATAAACCTATTCGATTAAGCCTAAAGTCACTGGTCGTTCTATCTCCCAATATTGATGGAGTGACGATACTTGAGAGGCGTCTTGCCCATCGACTAGCAAAAGAGGGTCATCCCGTACTCGTTCCGATTAACCGCGCTGAAGAGATTTCTTTTGATGAGGAGAGTGCCTCTAAGATTGAGAGAAAGATAAGAAGGGATCTCGCTGGGACCTTTTTTGCCATTAAGGGTTTGAAAAAAGAATTGCCGGCACTTAGGACGAATAAAATGGGACTCGTTGGAGCTAGCCTCGGAGGCATTCACTCTGCGATTCTCTATGGGCTAGATCATCGTTTCCAGGCCCTCTTTATGGCAGTCGCAGGAGGAGACACTCCAAGCCTTCTCAAGGATACTCAACGTGAAGATCTGATCGATTTTAGAAACTGTCTTATGGAGGCCCTAGGAATAAGAAGCCTCAGTAGATACGAGACTTATCTTAGGGGTTTTCTTTTTTTAGACCCCAACCTCATTATTAATAACCCAAAAGTTGAAAATGTAGCGATGGTTATTTCCGATAAAGATAAGATCGTCCCTACTCGAAATCAGTGGATTCTTTGGAAGAAAATAAAGGCCGAAGGAGTTCACCCAAAAACCTTCATTTTAGACAAGGGACATGTTCGTGGAGCTTTAGAACTCATTGTTAAGGAAAAGTTTCTCCTCAATTGGTTTGGGAAAAAGCTTTTGTAGGATAAGAATACTTTAATTTTTAAGTCCGAGTCTTTTAGTTTTTCATTCTTGATCTAGTTACAAAAGTAAGAATCTTTACCCAAAAGGAATTATGAGTATAATTTGTAGCATATAATTAACTTTTTGAGATAAGGACGTAATATGCATAAGAATCTTTTTTTTATTGGGGCTTTTTCTCTTTTATTGGGTCAGCAAGTTTTTTCCAGTCCTGAATTAGAAGCAGGTATAGAAAAGGATAAATCAAGAATTGAGAGGAGCATAACCAAAGCACAACGGTCAGCTCATAAGAATTGTGATACGAAATTAAAGTTCAATATTACTTATAGCGAATTAGAAAACTTGGAAATCCAGTCAAAATTTAATCAATTTGATAGGTTAAAGAAAAAATTAGATACAGTTCTTGAGGAGATTTTCTCAAATTGTAAAAGCTCATCCTTTAAGCAAAAATTAAAAAAATATAAGGAAGTACAAATTACAGCAGTTACAGATTCTGTATGGCGGGTTAAGGCCCAGTCTGGGAAGATTATGATCACTATTGCGAATTCTCCAGGTAAGAGCTTTAGTAGTCTCTTACAGAGTAAAATTCGATAAAATTAGAAAGGATAAAATATTGTATAAACTTTTATTGGGAGAATTATTTTGAGAAAAACAATAATACTAATGTCTCTTTTTACCTTTTTCCTCGCACCAGTATCTAGTAATGACGTTGCTAAGGGTGAAGATGCCAAGACTGAAATGTTGAAAGGCCTTAAAAATTACTTTACTATTTACAAGGGACTTTGCGCAACGGAACCTGAACTCATTGTTGATTGGAAAGCGTATGAAGATATAAATGAGATGGAACATGTTCGTCAGAACTATCTAGAAGTCCTTCAAACCATTCGCTACTTTGTAGAAGATAAGAAGCGACCTAAGATTTGTAAAGAGATAAAGTCGATTAAAATTGAAAAAGCTAAAGAGCCTTTTTTTACTTATAAAGAAGGTAAGATCATCGTTGGTGGACCAAGATATCAAGTAGTAGGTTTATCTGATATGTATAAGAAGTTGGCAGCCCTTGGTTATTAGGCAAATATAAAAGCCTTAAAAATTAAAAGAGACTCATGCAAATAAAACCTGCATGAGTCGATAATTATTCATTTGAATTGATTAAATATTATCTCTTACCCATTTTTTGAGATCATATATTTTACCTTCCTCTTGGCCATCTTTATCAAGTTGTTGAAAAGTTATTGAAGAGCCGCCACGGAACCAGCAACCCATAGGTGGTTTCTTAGTACACATTTTTAGCAGCGCTTCATGAACTTTCTTTGCGACTTTTGCATCTGGGGCATTTTCATGGATATATTTGAGTGCCTCTTTTGCAATAGTCGCGGATTTTTTATCTTTAGTACGGTCTGCTGCAAAGCCTGATAGTGAACTAATGATCATTAATGTTAAAACTGTTTTTTTCATCGCTTCTCCTATTTGTTTAAGATGCTTTATTAAAAAAAGTTGATAAATTCTCTAAAAGAGAGTTTTGAGCTAGATATAATTTAGTAATTTTTGCCTCAAAGGAGACATCAATCTTTTCACTTAATTGATACAATCTATTGACCGCCAATACCCAGTGAATAGGTCCGAGTGCAATCTTTTCATCTCTCTCACCAGTAATGGATAGGAGATTTACAAAACGCTCCATTTTATCATCAAAGGCCAGTACTTCAGTAAGATCTGAAATCGTTATCTTATTGGCATTAAGGTTTGTTTCATTGGATAGAATACCATGTGCCTTTTCAGGAGAGAAGAGACCACTGATTATTTTAGCAATTGCAAAACCCTCAAGACAATCCTCTTTAGTAACCTCTACGGCCTGACCAAAGTCTATAACAAATACTTGGTTATCATTTACAATGACTTGGCCATCGTGCATGTCCGGGTTTGCAAATGATGAAGACTCTACTTCAGATTCTGACAGGAGATGACTTAAAACATTCCATTCTGCTTCAAATAAATGAGTCATGGCCAAAACATACTTATCCAAGTCTTGTTCAAGTATAACTTTTGCTGTTTCACCAAAAGCGTGACCCATTAATAAGGCGTGATCAAAATTTTCATAGACTGGAACCGTCTCAACTTTGTGGTCACGACTTGAGTAGTGCTCTAATGCCATTTCTTGCATTTTTGCTGAATTTACTTTATCAAACTCTAGTTCAACGGACTCTTTTATGACGTCGACTAAACCTTTAATAAAGCGGAATTCTTTTTTCCCATGACTGATTCGATCCAAATGATCAATGAATGATTTAAAACGGTCAAAATCCATAAGGGTCTTGTCCTGGATTCCTTTTCTGGCGATAGATAATACTTGATTTTCATTTGTTTGGGTGTTTTTTATTAAAACAGCTAGGTTTACAGTTCCGCTGCCGATTGTTTTAATGATCTTTAAATGATCAGGCCAACTATTAGAAAATCTTGCTTTAATCAAGGATAGTACTTCAAAATGATTAACAGGGTTTACTGAATCCTGAAAGTCCTTGAAGCTCTCGTAATACTCTTTAAAGCTATTTGTAAAGGCCAAGTATTGAGCCAGTTTTTGGCCAGGAACACCAAATGATTCTAAGATTGCTCCAAAGACTTGTGTTTTCGAAATAAGATTACCTTTAGGAGGTTGAGCGAATATATAAGAGAGAAAGAGTGAACAATCATGACCATCTGTTTCGATAAGGGCCTGTGCCATATTTTCAACAAGTTCTTTTTGTTCATCAGGAAAGGATTCTTTTATATCATCGATGAGGATTCTTTGACCTTCTTCATCTTGTGCCATGCCGCCGTAACCTGTAATTAAGCAATTTAAAATATACGCCCTCTCTACAGTTGATCGATGATTCAACTCGGCCTTGAAGTTTAGCAGGGGACCAAGTAGTCCATAGCGACCGTCTGTTTCTGTTAAAACATCGTTATGGACCTCTTTAATAAATTCAGGGATTACATCAATGCGTCCCATTAAATAAGACATTAACTCAAATTGTTCAGTAAACTCACGACTTCGAAATACAGAACATATTGCACTGAAGTAGCGAGTCTTCATTGAAAAACCAATTAATTTTTCGGTAAGGGATCTTCTGTCTGGAGGGAAAACGGACTCCAATTCATTTGGCTGTATTTGGTAGTATTGAACAACCTGATTTCTGAGGTCAAGGAAGACTTCAGTAAATTGAACATCAAGATGGAGATCATTATTTATTTTTCTAAAAGTGCTCTTTAGAAAATCACGATCCTCTATTGGGCATTTCTCTTTAATGTATGTGAGTAGAAGTTCACAAAATTCATGAGAGTGTAACAAATTTCTAAGCTTTTTGTCTGTTAGGGCAACGATAAGTTCGTCTCTTGAAAATTCATTTTTGAGAACTTCAAACAAGTACTTTGAGGTTTTAATATATTGATCCTCAGAAAAATGAGACTTACTAAAACCAAATTCACAAAACAACATATATACTTGAAACCAGTCTTTATAGTCGACACTGTCAATGAGTGTAATTAAAGCTTCTGAGAAGGTTTCTTGAGAATATCGGCTTAAAATTATACTCTCTTCCCATCCGTTGTGATTTGGGTGCTCTTCCCGTCTTTCTTTTAAAGCTACAATTTCTCTAAGAGAAAAGATCATCTTTTTCAGATATGCTGCATTAGTGAATAGTTCTTTGGATTCATTTGCATGAGTCCATGCTGAAAGTAATTGAAAACTATTTACAAAATAATTCAATTTTAGAGTGAGTTGACCATAGTCATCAATTGCCTCCAAATTATCGAGGCAACTTGGAAGATCTTCAAGAAATCTTTTCATATCCTCAAGAGTTGTTTTCGTTAAAAAAGGTCTCCATTTAATTTCCGATTCTTTAGATAGATTTATAAACATATTTTCACTTGGATCGTACAACGCTAGAAATAGACTCAATTGGTGAAGATTCTCGGAACTTATTAGTGATTGCTTTGAGGAATGATTTATATATTGTTTGAAAAGATAATTATAAGAATATCCTGTACTATCATGTTCACCTTTTGTTATGTAACTAGAATGGAAAAAACAGTTTTGAAAATGTAAGAGACCCAAAGTCGGATATTCAAGGTCTCCCTCTCTTGTACAATCATTTAGTGATTCTAAAAATCCAGAATAAAAATTTAAACATTCAATGATTTCGATAGTACTCCCTGGTCCTAATACATTTCCTGGCCAGGAGGAAAACTGAGCGATAAGTGAATTGTATATACTAACCTGAGATGGTAGGGGTTCGTAAATGCCTTCATCATTTTCTTCCCTATTCTTTTGTAAAGCATAAGGTCTAAAGTGTGAAAGAATCTGAGTGAAATGCTGATGGGATTCTCCTGGTATAAGAGAGAAAAAATCTTTAGTGAACTGGTTAGTATCAATATTTTTATCTAAATCTGTGTAAACTTCTCGAATTAATGAAGAGAAGGTAAAGGACGTTTCAAATGCTCTGTAAGTTTGGTAATAGTGAGTTAATGTCTCTATAGTAGAACTAGTCTTAATCTCTTTTTGAGAAGTGGTGATAAAAACCTCTAGAAAATTTCGCCAAGAATCTAAATGCTTTGTGGAATCTTTAAAGAAACATTCAGAGGATTTTGAAAAGCAATAGTCTAAAAATCTTCTGTGATATTTTTGTAAGCAATCTATAAAGTCTTGACTCTGTTCAAAGTCTTCGACAGTCAGTCCTTCTGTTGTTTCATTAAGAAAAGATGATAGTATGTTGCTCTGATCGCTAGTTATTTCTGAATCAGAATGGTAACGGTGGCACCAGGTCAGAAACAACAAAAAGGATAAGAATTTTTCTGTTTTTGTCCGGTTTATATGACTAAGTTTTTCCACAAATTGACAACAGTAATGATAGGCGTCTGCCTCTATAGTCTCTATAACTAAAAAATAATCATCTCTTCCAGCAAAGTGAGAAAATGCTTCGGGTTGAAAAATTTCGCCTTCAAAGAATAATTCCTCCAAATTTTCAAAAAAATTGGTTATTAGTTTTTTTACAATCTTAGTTTCTTCCTTTGGTGATTTTTCATCGTAGGGGAAACTTGGGATTTTGGTACCTACTTCATTTTCAATACTTTTCCATTCACCTTGAAATTGTAAATATTTTAAATATGTTTGGATTGAACCTAAACGAACTCCTGGGTGATGATGAGAACTTATTCCATTTTTTAATCCGTCTAGGATATCTTGACTACATAATGGGTCTTCATTGAGAGGGTTCACTGATTCCTTCTCTTCATCCTCATTTTCAGATAGTATTTTATTTAAGGCAGTGTAAGCCGCCTTTGGATTATATTTACCCATCATTAATTGAATGGCAGCAGTGTCTGCTGCGAGTTCTTCAACTTGAGAAGAATAGAAGTTTGAGCGGTAATCGTAATCATTTTCATGGTGAACATGGCCTTCCATAAGATGAGAAAGTTCATGTGCTAAAACAAATGCGAGTTCATCAGTGGTAAAATTTCCTTGCAAGAGTCCTACGGTTACACCAATTTCGAATACTGGCTGATTATTTTTTTGCGCCCCCCAAATTTCCCTAAGCATGTAAGGGCGTTCATCAAAAACAGGAGGACTTTTTGTTAATTCCGAGTTCGCAAGAGCAAAAGCGTTTTTCTCTTTTGATGAAAATATACTTATAACTAGTTTGTTTGCTTGTTTTTCAATCCAAGGCCCTGCTAGATCCATGACGATCGTTTCAATGGCATTTATAGCGTCTTCAATATCTGGTCGAATAGGTAATTCTGGTGGGTTAAGAAGCTCACCTAAATTATTTCTAAATCTTTCTTTGTACTCTTTTAAGTCAACTTTTAAGAATTCTTGCTCAATTTTTTTCTTAATACCCATTTTGTTTTGCCTTTGATTGGTTGAACAGTACTTATCGGCAATCACTATTTATTTTTTAAAAATTTGTACTTCTAAGTTAGACCAAAACAATTGGAGATTTTTGTCAAAAACTTTTAAAGCAATCAAAATAGTCAACTAGTCAATGAGTGTCCCCTCTAGATTTTTTTTTAAAGCTTACAAGAGGGAAGAAATGTCTTGAATAAAAGGAGGCTAGAAGGATAAAAATATATTCCACTATTTGATTAGGTTTACTCGAAATATATCTCTTCGCTATGGGATATATTGCTAAAGCATAGGTACTACGCCAGGGTTTTATAATATGTACGAGCTGGACCTAAGAGAAGAAGGGAGAAAAAATTAAACATGTATACTATTTTAAAAGATGTATTCAACCCCTAAAGCAAACTGTCGGCCAGAATTTGGACCCCAGGTATGAAGGCCATCATAGTGAGCATGATTAAAGTGCCAATGCCAAGTTGCGGGTGAGTCTCCCTCTCCTGCTTGAGTATAGTCGAGTAAGTTTTGAATGGAAAAATTCAATTTCAAGGTTTCGTTGAAAGAATAGCTAACGTTTGTGTCAAATAAAAAGAAGCCTGGTGCTTCTTGGAGTTTTCTAGGGAGGTTAGTGTCTAGTATTGGTTCTAGCCCTTGATTTCTAACTCTATAATGATCGTAATAGCGTCCATAGTTAGAGAGATTACGAGAGGGAATATATTGGCCTGAAAAACGGTGGCTCCATTTTCCAAGATTTAGAGTAGAGATCAAAGAGAGCCTTTTTTCAATGGCCGCAGTTGGTAGACGTCTTTTGTAACCTCCTTGATAATT
The DNA here is from genome assembly GCA_021737405.1 of Bacteriovoracaceae bacterium. Classification (GTDB taxonomy): domain Bacteria; phylum Bdellovibrionota; class Bacteriovoracia; order Bacteriovoracales; family Bacteriovoracaceae. The sequence goes on along the minus strand of JAIPEG010000003.1, from coordinate 192,275 downwards.
AAAAAATTCAAGAGAAGCTTCTAAAAGCCAATCCTCGCTTACTTTATGGCCGATTAAAAGGTCACTTACTAGGACGTCGTAATCTTCGACACTGTTTTTATATCTGATAGGCTGATTGAATTGCTCAAGGCCATAGGCCATATTCATGAGATGAGTGTAGTGAACACCAGCTGTCGCGTAGCCCCTTGGTGTGTTGTAACTGAGTGAGTAGACAAAAGAGTGCGCTTTTTCCAATTGGGTAATGGCCACTTCATAACCATTTTCTTCATTACCATGACCCGATTCAAAAAAAGTCAAGGGCGCTCTATAGCCAAGTCCATATGAAAATCGTTGAGTAAGGTGATCACTAATATTGTGAACAAGATTTACCCGAGGAGCAAGGACCCATTCTTTGATTTCATTTGTTAATTCTAGCCAGTTGATATCGATATGATCGGCCCTAAGAGAAAAGTTAAATTCAAATTTATTTTTGATAAAAGAGAGTTCTGTATAAAAAGCCTTTGAACTATAATCAAAATTATCTTTTTTTATGTCATTGGGATCTGAGGCAGCGTAACGCTCAAAGAGTGTCGAAGAAGCAGAGCGAAGTCTTTCATCCTTTACAAAAATGCCTCCCTTTACACTAGTAGATCCATTTAAAAAATGTTGAATATTGATATCTGTCAGAAAGAGGTTATTGATATGAGCGTAGTCAAAACCATGTTGGTAAATTGATTTTTGCTCTTGTCTTGCATGAGCTGTTTTCCATTCGAGCAGTGTTGAGTCACCTAAATGGGTGCTAACTGAAAGTGCACTTTCCAATCGATCAAGGTTTACCCAATCGGTTATCTTTGCGGGATCACCAATATAAGCACCAAAAGTATCTCCGCCATTGAAATCAGATTGAGAGGCGGCCAAAGGGCGAACTCTCGTTGGCCTTTTCGGATTATGAAAGCCACCAAGAATTTCAATATCGGCATAGCCTAACCGCAAATTCACATCAAGTTTTTCACCTAAAAGTAGTCTCGCTTTCGCTAGCATGCTCTTTCCAACGCGTTGAGGAAGTTCGGCAACCTTGTTTTGATCTTCATCCCATGTCTCATTCCTTGTGAATGAGCCGCCTACAACAAAGCCCCACTTCTTCGAATGAGCGGTTTTTCCAGTGAGAACATTATAATTTTGAGACTGCCTGTTTCCAATATCATTCACACCAAAAGAAGTTCTAATCTTTGAGGTGAAGTTAAGGGGGTCGACGGTAATGAGATTTAATGTTCCACCAATGGATTCGGGGTTTGAGAGTGCTGCCCCTGCTCCTCTCATGACTTCCACACTACTAAGACCCAGGAGAGGGACACTATCAACGCCATAGAAGCTACTCACGGCCGAGTGCAGAGGAATTCCATCTATGAGAATAGAAGTGTGCTCTCCCTTCAATCCATTAATTGTTAATCTCTTGGCACCACAATTTGCACAGTAGACCTGAGTATCAACGCCGACCTGATCTTTCACAAGGTCAGCTAAGCTTTGCCTAAAAGGATCATCAAATTTATCGGGGGAGACGGTTTCGGTTTTAAATGATTTAGATTTGAGCACAGGGGAGACAGCTTCGCTGCCTCCCTTTACCAGGATCTCACCTGTTGAATACTCTGCCCAAGCTAGTCCTTGGAGCATGAAGAGAAGGAATGCCAAAAACTTCTTAGTCATGATCATGATCATGATCGTCGTGATGTCCTACATTAAAGTCAGTTTTAGAGACAGAATCAAGTTTTAGGTTTAGGCAGCCCGTGGCATCGTAGTGGCCAGCATGATTAATTTTAAAAACAATGCGACTAATTTGATCTAAAGTCGAAGCGTAGGCGGCCAGCTCTTGAGGGTCATCGACAACTTTTTCAAGGGCCTCATCAAAACTTGAAGCAGAAGAAGCTGTAGTTTCTACTCTTAGGGAATAAACTAGTCTTCCTTGGGACTCATAGACACTTAAAAGATTAAGGTCTGCTATTGATCCATCATTCAAGATGGCAGCACCTAAAGTAATGTTTCCATTGCCTGTTTCAGCGTCACTATATGAATTTGACGCAAGGTCAAATCGATAGATTGTAGACTCTACGTCCGGAAGGGTCTCGCCGTGGAGTTTATAGTTAACCTTCGTAAGATAAAGGTGTTCTCCATTTTCCTCAATAAGAGAGACGGCCAAGCCGCATGACTGGCCGAAGAAGTCTGATCCTTTATATACCACAGCATTCTTTGTCATAGGGCCGGCGGGATTTAGATCGGCAATACCAGTAAAGCCTGACTGTGCAGCAACTACGGGAGAGGGTTCTTGAGCACAAGTGTTGAGAATTAAGGTGCAAAATAAGGCCAATGGGTAACGAAAATTCATCAGTTTCTCCTGGTTGTTGTTGCAACTGACTTGCATTTAGTGTATGTTTTAATCCGTACCTCTTAAAAGTGCAAGATCTATGAAATTTTTTTTTATTAGTTTATTCATTCACTTTGGCCTTTTGTTTTTTTCAGATATCTCTGTTCTAAAAAAGGATTACTCTTTTAGGCCTAGAGTTGAATCTAGCAGTGAGGTCATTCATGTAACCATTAAGCTCAATGAATCAGAAGTTAGGGAGCTTGAGAAAAAAATAGATATTATAAAGAAAGAAAAAATCGTAAATAAAGTTACTTCTACAATAAAGAAAAAATTCCAACAGCAACCAATTAAAAAGAGCACAGTTGTTCAAGAAGGTGTTTCTAAAGTAAAGGGAGATGAACTCTTGAATAAGTATTTTTTAGAGCTTAGAAAGCATATCGAAGCTAAAAAATATTATCCAAAAATGGCCCTTATGCTTAAACAGGCAGGCTCGGTTGAGATTTGTCTTGAAATAGATCAAAATGGAAACTTTCACGGTATCCATATCAAACGTCCTTCTCCGTTTTCAAGTCTAAATAAGGCAGCCCTTTCTCTAGTCGAGGAAATTTCTAAATTTAAACCACTGCCTTTGACTATGGGGAAGAAAGTAACACTTAATATTCCTCTAAAGTATGACCTCAGCAATTAAAGTCCACATACTCTCTCTTACTCTTATTGGATTATCGCTTTATTCTTTTTCTATAGAAGCCCAGAGCGTGGCAGAGCTGAGTGGTAACTCAACACAAAATATAAAAGAACTTTCGAAGGGCTCAGGTATTTTCTTCTTCTTTAAACCAGAGTGTCCAGCGTGTAAGCAACAGGTTTCTGAATTTAATTGTTTGGGCAATAGTCTTTCTTTGATCGCGATGGGCTTTGGCGGTGTGAAATTGAGTCTTTGGCGAGAGGCCCAAAAACTAAATTTGAAAAAGGTATTTGGTGCGAGAGTTTACCAGGCCAATCAAGAAGTTTTAAGCAACTTTAAAATAGAGAGGGGACTTAGTCCCCAGATGTTTGTATTTAGAGATGGCGAAGTCATAAAACACTTTCTTGGCCTAACAAGTTGTGATCAACTTAAAAGGAGCTTTTAGTTTTGTGCTAAAGGCCTAGCAATAGATCGTTCGTCAATGTTGTTTCCATCATAAAAGATTTCCTCGTCTCGAAAATAATGGTCTTCTCCTAAAGACACATTAAGCTACAAATAGACATGAAGGGCCGCAAAGGTTCTGTGCTCTGGATTGTCACTTTGAGTGAGATTCGTTCGGTACTGGTGTTCAATTTGCAGCTCAAAGTGGGCAATAGGAAAGAACTGCAAACCAATGCCTGGTGACGTTGTCATGCTTAGGCGGCTTTGCTCTATATTTGTCTGCTTATGTTCATAGATAAAGTAGGGGAAGAGGCCATCAATGAGTTTTCGGCCTACTAGGAAGTTGCCATATATCCCCTTTGTTTTCGCTGTTCTTGGTCCTGTCGTTATCTGCTCACTTACTTGGTAATCAAGTTGAAAGCGAAAGACGTTGGATTTATTGATAATAGGTAGGACTCCATTGATCCCAACGATTGACCTTCTGTTTGTGGCACTCTCTCCTAAAAGAATATTAGTCGTCAGGCGACTTTTACCATCTAGGTAGTGAGTCCATTGGCCCATGACATTTTTTTCTTGTCGGTCTCTTGGTAAATCAAGTCTTCCAAGACTTGTTGAGAGCAAGGCCTCTCCATTTTCTAGGATCTTAAAGACTTCCAGCTGGTAAGTCTCGGAGTAACTTCCAAATCCTAGGTCTCTTTTGGTAAAGCGAGTGTGATTGGGATCGTTTAGACCATAATTTTGGCGAAATTTTCCAATTTTAATCCTGACAGTATTATCAGCTTGGTAAAGAGCGAAGTGGCGCTCCGAAATAAAGTCTCCTTTTTCAGGGTTTCTCTCACTTGGTCCTTCTTTTGTGCCAACTGTTCCCACAAAGACAAAATCTCTTACATAGGCCGCTGCTTCCACATTCTTTTGCATGATAAAACTAGAGCCTCTTTTAATTTGGTTATTTTCAAAACGCGTCTGAATGGTTCTTATATGCCCACCCCACTTGATTCGATTGTTATTCTTTACCAGTCCAAAGAAGGGGTCTTGAAAGTTCTTTGTTTTGATGGTTGCCATGAGTTCACTTGATAAGGAGCGACCATAGTCCGTTAAGATACCACCACCTGTTGGATTAATATGACAGGCCATGCAATTTGGGTATCCATTCGTAACATTTTCAACATAAGCAGGCGTTGGTGTTATTAAAACAAAGGCAAAGATTGTTAGGGTAAAGAACAGACCTCTCTTAGTTCCCATCGGCCCCTCCTGTTTTAAAGGCCACTTTTAGTTTGATTTCTTTTGCCACAGTAATTCCTTGAAAAGAAGGAATGTCGATACCATAGTCACTTAGTTGAAGAGAAAATTCAGTTTTTACTGTGATGCCTGAGTCTGTTAATTCGCTCTCATAAGTGATTTGAATTGGTCTTTCTACATTATGAAGTTTTAAAAGACCTTGAACCTCGCCAGATTCTTCAAGGTCAAACTCATTAAGAGTGAGTGTAGCCTCTGGGTATTTACTAACTTCAAGGTATTTTTGGGTCATATGCTCGTCCCTTAAATCCATGCCGGTTTTTAGTGTATTTAAAGGAAGCTTAAATTTACCTTTAGCTCTCTTTTTCGAAAGTCCGAGCTCTCCAGATACATTCTGGCTTTTGCCACTTATAGTAATGAAAGTAGGGAAACCCTTGGCGGTGAATTCAACTTCTCCTTGATTGACTTTATAATTTGCTCCCCATGTAGAAGAGAGAGTGAGCATTATACTTGTGGTCATTACGATGATTTGTTTCTTCATGTTCTTCTCCTACGATTGTTATGGGAGGCCCAAGCCTATCCATTCTTTTAAGACATCTATTTCTTCTTGGTTCAGCTGCTCAAAGGGGCTATTCATTGGTGGCATTGGTTCCACGGGGTCTTGAATAACCTCTATTAAGTAAGAGTTCTCTGGTTTATCAAAGTTAAAGAGTAATTTTCGTTTCTTCCAAATGGACTCTCTTGTCGAAAAATCGAGAAAAGGAACCTGCCCCTGAGGGTTATGGCAGACAACACATTTTTTTCCTAAAATATTCTTAGCAATACTCTCGTAATTGGGCGCTAGCTCATCACGAGGAGAGGGTTTTACGGGAATGACATCTCCTTGGGGAGAGCCCGCCGCAATCCAGCTAAAGAGTAATCCCTTTAGCTCAGCCGCCATCGGTCCATCTTTTGGCATGCGATCACTTCTAACCTGAGCAGTGATGGAGTCAATACTATTAATCACCGTTTGGTAGTCTTCATAACCCGGGTGGCAGCGAATGCACTTTGGGGTTAATACTTGAGACTTTATTTCAGAGAAGGTTAGCCCCTGTGCAGGGGCCACTCTTGAAAATAAGGTGGAAGGGTCCTCTTTAAACTCTTCATAGTTTCCACAGCCACCTATGGAAATGACGAGAGTTAGGCCTAAGAATAACTTTAAACACAACTTCTTATTTAAAAGGGACACTTTCCACCTCATTTGTTTATTTTTTTAAAGTCTTGGTGATTCACCGGAGAGACTTTTCCAGTTTGAATCTGCCATGCTTTCGTACTTGGCCACATCTCTGTCAAAGTTTCGTTTTGCACGTTTTGAAAAGAACAGATGCAAGCGGTTTCCATTGATGGTGAAGATGTCTGGAATAATGTCAATCGCCGAACCATTGGCCATTGCCCAAGCACAAAACCCGCCATAAGTTGGCTCATATCTCTCTGGCATTGTCTTAAACACTTCTCTATTGTCATTGTTGGCAAAGAAGTAGGTGACACCTTTGTGCTCTAAAGAAAGACTACTTTTTCCTTTTTGAGGAAGAGAACCACCTTCTGCAAAGTAAGAGACAGGGTCATAACCTTTAAGGGCCAGGCCTGCTTCTAGGTTGTAGGCCGCGCTATTACGGTCTAATTGAGCAAAGGTGAGGGCACTCCAAACAAGGGCCAAAAAACTGATAAGGGAAGTCCATTTTTTTAATTTCATAATTCCTCCAAAGGGTTAGTGATGTCTTATTTATAAAGACTCTAGAGGGTTTCTAAAAATGAAATAAAATCATTTATTTGATAGCCTGAGGTTATCTCAGGAAATGGAAAAGAAACCCAACTCTTCCCTGGTTTCTTTTATAGGTGATTTTTTAAGAAAGAAGTATTCGAATGAGGAATACCTTCTATGTGGCCAGGAGATATTGGCCTTTGAATGAACTATTGAGAGAGCATTTTTAGATGATAGCGGCGACTAATGATTTCAAAGAGATCGTTGCTATGAGGAGCGGCATATCCTTGCACTGGCTTTCCACTTGGCCCTCGTAAAACTCCATCTTCACCACGAAAATAGCCACCACCACGAGGGAAGCGCTTTCCTTTGTAGATAGATTCAGGCCCAATTTTAAGAGACGCCAGGTCCCTTTCATTTCCTTCTTCTCGAGTACCTTTTTCTCCTGATTCAAGGGCAGAATCTTTACTTGTTCCACTCTTGGAAGTGACGATTTTCTTGCCGTCTTTTAAGGTCGCCTGAGAATTGCTGTTTTCCTTAAACTTATTTAAGAGAGCTGATTCTTGACCTGAAATTTTTCCCGTTTGTTTAATCATACTGATGAGTTTTCTTAATTCTCTTTTATCAGCGCCATAATGATTTTCTGCTCCCGGAAAATTAACCATACTACCAAGCGCTTTTTCAGCAGCGTCCAAGCATTTGGTCTTTTCACATTCCTTATAGGCCTTCGCCCTTTCGGCCAATGTTTTCCAGGCCTCATTATTTGATAAGACACTCGCAATGTCTTCAAGGGACAATTCTCTATTACTCAACTCTCTTGATATCTCATCAAGACCTTTGGCCATTTTTGTAGAGTCTTCTACTAATGTTTTAAGTTGAGTTCGGACTGGTCTATTTCTTATCAGGAAACTGCTTTCGTTATGAAGATACTGTTCACAAAAATTAAAGCTGTATTCAGGAGGAGGGAAGTTATAAAAAGCAATCTCATCTTGTGGCATGGAAGAGTTGTAAATCTGTTGAAGATCTTCTCCGGAAGGAGTGTTTGATTTACAAGTGTTTAAAATACTCTCTTGTGTCGGCATCAATTGAAGATTTTGATCACTTATAGAGGCCTTCAATTGGAAGAAATCTCTGAAGGTCTCGGCCGTTTGCTTTGATCGCATGAGGCCATCTCTTTGGTAGCTTCGGGCCTCATTTTGTTTGTCATCACTATTTTTGTAGTTAGCAACTTGCTCTTGAAAGTAGGTAATGGAGTCACTCTCATCACTTCGAAACAATGCCTCTTCAGCTTGACCTAATAAGACATTCTCATAGGCAGATTCAAAGGATTGTTGATTGTCGGCCGTCTGATAGAAGCCTACTTCTGGTGTGATGATCTCGGGTTCAATATATCGAGCAGCATTTTCTCCTGCTTGGGCCACGGAGAGTCTGCTTGCTGTTAGACCTTCAGCTAATTCTATCTCGGCCTGGGGGTCAGTAAGTAAGCGGTCCATAGAATTCATGATAAATGCACTACTTCTTGGGTCCGATTTTGCGCCTGCCATGACGTAATTTCCTTGGAAGTTCATCATATTGGCAACAAAGTATTTCTCTCCTGATCCATTGGGAAAAGGATGAGAGGCGATACCGCTGACAAAGTCCTGGTCGGTAAAAAACATATTGCTATTTATCTCTGGGTTGTGACCCATTCCAACGAGGAGACCATAGTCAGCTGTTCCTTGGGTAAAAGCTTCAAACCTTTCCGATCCAAGTTGAAGGGCATGTGATGTAGTCATGAGAATAAGTGATAAAAAAAGGGAATGTTGAAAGAGATTTTTTACGTTCATCTAGTCTTTTCTCTCAAACTCGCAAGCATTTCGAGTGAATCTTCTTACATCTTCACAATATTCATTAATGATTGATTCACTAACATTTGGACAAGCTTCAGCAGTTGTTTGATTACATTCTCTTCGAATGGCCCTTTGAAATTGTTCCTGTTGAGGACTCAGCGCTTGCTCTTCTCCTCGCTCCTGACCTTGCTGTTGTCCTAGCCCTGCGAGTTGATTAAAGCCTTGCAACAGACCACCACCATTTGATGATGAAGGGCTTCTACCCGAGGTTGTTCTGCCCCCTCCACTTGCCAAGATACTTGAAGGTGACATGAGCTCACCAGAAGAGAGGTTTGCAGTTGAAACATTTGAGCATTTTCCGTTTTGTGCTAAAGATCTGTAACCAGCAAAGGCACTGTCTTCATCGCCTGGGTTCTGATTTGGCCTTCCCGTGTTATGAAAATAGAGCCAAACACCACCAGCTCTTTCAGGTGCTTCAATACCATTAGATCCATTTGAACCCATATGATTGAGGCAAAGCGCTTTCATGGCATGTCTTTCTAATCCAAGGCAACCAAGTGTTGCTGGGCATGGAGTTGAGGTACATGGATAAAAGTCGTGAAATTTGTACATCTCATTTTGCATAGGTGTACTGAAATAAAAGGAGGTGAGAGCAACATTTTCGGGCAGACCAAGTTCATCAGCGAGACTGCGATAAACGGAAACATCTCGGCAGCTTCTTTGGGGAATACAGGCTTGATTACCCCTGACTTCGGCGACTCCATTTCTTCTTTTACACCGATCTGTAGGCATACTGACATTTTCTCGGTTTTGGTCACCGGAAGCGAGCCTTGAGGCCAGGCCAGACCACAGTTCAGTTGGTTGACCGTCTTTAAAAGTGCCAATCCACATGTTGGCAGAATTGATGTCGCCTTGAATTCCTTCAGAAACCACCAGGGCACAAGGGCATTCCCCAACGCATTGGGAAAGGTAAGAGACAAGTGCATTTCTCCATACAGACTGACTTATATTGCCCAGTGGAGCTCTTAATAAATTATTCATTCTCTCCCGTTCGACATTGTCCTGAGCAAACAATTGGATGCTTAATAAAAACAAAAAGACAGGAGTAATAATTAAACACTTTTTCATAATGAATTTATCGGACTTTTTTAGGTGGGTCTTAAATAAAAACAAAAGAAAAAAGGCCTCAACAGAGGCCTTAAAGCATTGTATTTACTAAGGTAAGATCTACTTGATAGATTCTCTAATTTTAGATGAAGAATAGTCCATTACCCAGACAATAACGGCAATGGTTATGGCCAAAAGACCAACTTCATTCCACTTGGCAAGACCCTGATATTGCATAAGCATGGTTCCAATACCACCACCTCCGACAAGGCCAATCACGGTGGCCATACGAACATTGATGTCCCAACGGTAAATGGTAAAGGAGAGGTAAGGTAGAATAATTTGAGGGACAACACCAAACCAAATAATTTGGATAGGGTGAGCACCTGTGGCCGTCATCGCTTCAATGGGGCCATCAGAGATATTTTCAATTTGCTCGGAATAAAGTTTTGCAAGAGAGGAAACTGAATGAAGGCAAAGAGCAAGCATACCAGCAAAAGGTCCAATACCAACCCAAACAGAGAAAATAATCGCCCAAACCAGAGGTTCAATTGAGCGAGTCATATTTAGCATGAAGCGCGTGAGATTATAGAGAAAGAAAAGAGCAGGGGATGCCATCATTAAATTTCTCGCGGCAAAGAAGCCAAAGAGAAAGGCAAAGGGCAGAGCAATAACGGTGGCAATAAAGGCCATGTAAATGGTTTCAATCGCTGCAAAAATCGCTGGCTCAATGATGCCAAAGTTAGGATTTAAAAGAGCGGTAAAAATTCTCTTTGCTCCAAGAAGACCTGCTTCAGATAAGAACTCTCTTAAAGAAACTTGTGAAATAAAAAGTCCTGCTACAAACGTAAGGAAAACCGTGAAATAGCCCAAAAGGGTAAATGGCTCTCGAAGAACGCCTTGGTTTTCATCAAGGTCATATAATCCTTTTACGGCGCGTCCAACAGAGAACTTAGTGAAAAAGAGGGTGAGGGCGAGAAGTGCGCCAATGGCCAGAGCATAGACGGGCTCATTCCATGAAAATTCTGGTCCTCTTAAATCGAGAATAATTTTTTGATAAATGATTTTATAACTCACCAAGGAGATATAGGCCCAGTGAACTAAATCAATCGCATAAGCTGTCATGACTTTTTTCATTTGACCAAGACCTTTTGGCTCTGAATTAAGAAGAAGTGTTTCTTGTGTTGCTTTCATATGGGCCCTTTTCTCTTTAAAAATTAATCAATCGTCACTTCTACAGCATCTTCGCCGTAGATTGTTTGAAACCAATTCTCATCTATCTCAGATGGACTGCCTTCATAGATTAAGTTTCCGTCCTTAAGAGCGATAACCCTGGTCGCATATTGGCGCACGAGAGAGAGAAAGTGGAGGTTACAAATAATAGTCACACCAAGTTCTTCGTTTACCTTTTTAAGGTACTGCATGACAGAGTGACTCGTCGCTGGATCTAGAGACGCGACAGGTTCATCTGCTAGTAAAATACTTGGGTTTTGCATAAGGGCGCGGGCAATGGCAACTCTTTGCTGTTGACCACCAGAGAGATTGTCGGCGCGGCGATTTTCTTTGCCTGTAAGACCGACAAGCTCGATGAGGTCCATCGCTTTCTTTTTATCTTCTTCAGGAAAAATTCCAAAAATAGATTTTGCTATGCCATTTCTCGCCAGAGTTCCGGTGAGAACATTTGTTAGGACCGTTTTTCTTGGAATGAGATTAAAGTGCTGAAAGATCATACCAATGCGAGAGCGTAAACTTCTAAGAGGCTTGCCTTTAATGTTGGTAATATCATTGCCTTCAAAAAGGATCTTTCCAGTTGTTGGCTCATGTAATCTGTTTACACAGCGAAGAAGGGTAGACTTCCCTGAACCCGAGAGGCCAATGACGACAAGGAATTCTCCTCTATTAACATCAAAGCTCACGCCCCTAAGAGCATGGGTACCGTTTGGGTAAACTTTATTAAGCTTTTCCACTTCCAGAATTTTTTGGGTCATAAATTTGTTCCTGAACTTGTAGTTTAAAGAAAATGAGTGCCTCCCATTATTACTTTTGGAAGATCTCAACTTCTTTGCTTATCAACAATTTCTTACATTTAGTTGTGATCAGCATAGTAAAAGAGTCGGTTTTAATTGTCCACGATTCTCTCATCTCTCTTTCTGGAGGGCTTATGAGCTAAAGTGGGGGCAGAGGCCCTCTGTCATTATTTTGGCAAAAAAAAATGCTTTATGGGTAAGTTAATGTCAGTCGCCAGAGTGAAATTGTAGGCCTTAAGCTAATTAAGAATTCTTTTTTTTTAAAACTTCAAGGAGGAAGTATGAAAGTGGGCACCGGCAGTCTATTAATGGCAATTTTATTGACACCAGTAATGACATCTAGCGCAATAGCAAATGAAAAATCAATCTGTGGAGTCGATGACAGAGTGCCGTCTTCTCTTCCAAGTATTGGTAGATTGCTAGGTAAAAGAACAGATGGTGGTGGTTGTACAGTGACAATGATCAGTAAGACCTGTGCCATTTCAGCAGGACATTGCAGTGGAACTTTTGGCTTTGCTGAGTTTAACACTCCTGCAAGTGTTGGTGGAAGAATTCAACACCCTGCAGAAGAAGATATTTATCCTATTGATAAGGCAAATTCGGAATATGTTTATAACAGAATCGGTGATGATTGGGCCGTTGTGAGAGTTATGGCAAATCCTGTAACTGGTTTGTTTGCAGGTGATGTTCAGGGGACTTATGAAGTTGATTTCTCAAAGCCTCAAACGGGAACAGTTGTTAGAATTACAGGTTACGGACTAGATCAAAGTGACCCCGAGAGGAACCTTGCTCAACAAACTCACACAGGTGAGATCGTCAGCTTTAGAGGGAGTGCCATGTACCATGTAGCGGATACAATGGGTGGAAATAGTGGTTCAACGATTATTCGTGAGAGTGATCAAAAAATTATAGCAATTCATACAAATGGCGGTTGCTCAACAAGAGGCGGCTCAAATGCGGCAACAGTCATTTCTGAAAATGAAAATCTTAAAACAGCGATTCGTACTTGTCTGGCAGAAGAAGCATTGTTGTCTTACTAGTATGAGCTGAAAAGGATTTTCGGCATAAAAAAGGTCCCAGTAGGGACCTTTTTTTTGTTTAAAATTCTTACTTAACCAGAGTCGATGTATCTAAGTTAATGGCCTTAACCATCGTTCTTAGGCTTTCATAATCAGCATCTGTAGTATCGACAACGCCTTCTACAGAATAGATTCTTTTAAAGATATCTTTTCCTTGCTCAGTGCTAATGAATTTCTTAACGGCCGCAATAAATTTATCAGTAATTTCTTTTGAAAGATCTTTTCTGAAAACAAAAGGGTCATTTGGGATTTTATCAGTAATGGCGACAATTTTGATTTTTTCTTCTACATCTGGAAATTGGGTTTTAACTCTTGCGCGAGCATCACGAATTTTTCCGTCTTCACTTGGCGCCGAGTAGTAAGTGGCACCAGCATCAACTTGTCCTTGATAAATCATGATTATGACGTTGTCGTGCTTATTGGCAAATGTTGTATTCCCAGGCTCAATATTCGCTTCTTTCATCATCTTCAGAGGAAACATATATCCTGATGTTGATGAGGGATCCACAAACGCCATTTTTTTTCCAGCCAAGTCGGAAACACTATTAATACCAGAATCAACATGGGCCAGGATTTGTCCTTGATAGTAATCATGGCCATATCTGAGCACTCTCAACTTGGCAGACGCGCCATACTTATCATTCGCCATTAAATAGCCAAAAGAATTCATCACGCCTATATCAGCTCTCTTAGAACCGAAGGCCTCTACAACGGCGACATAATTAGTGGGAATTCCTGTCTTAAAAATAAGACCCGTTTCTTTTTCGAGGAAATCAATAAACTCACGGGAGTTAGTAGAGATAGTGTCAGCATCAACTGAGGGAGTAAAATAGAGTTTAACAGGGTTATCTTTGGTCCCAAGAGGGGCATCATTTTGACAGCCCACCATACTTAGGAGGAGGAAACTTAAAAGAAAAGTGGAAGTATTAAGCAGGGAAGGCATAAGGCTTTTTTCCTATGGTTTTGAATGGGGAAATGTTTATTCGTAGGCAAATCTATATCTAAATAGACTGAAATTGTCAGTTTAGTTTTCTTAATCTCTCTTCTTTATCGACGCATTATTTGCCTAAGTAAAATATTTAGGCCTTAAGCGTTATTTCAGAAATGACTTGTAGCCGAAAGGTCCTTCATACGCATCAATAAGGACTAGAGTATGAGCAATTACAGGACACTATCTGTATTTTTGGGAATTTTTGTATTTTTAAACCCCACTTTTGCAAAAACTTATTATTTAGGAGCTGGAAATAACGTTAAGCAGCGCTTAGAACTTTTTTCTGAAGATTCAAATACTTTTAATTTTTCAGCTACGTTTTCCAAATTTGAAGTTGAGAAAAAACTCGCCTCTCCCTTAAGAGGGGACTTCGTGAGCGTGAGTATTGAAGGTCTTAAAAATGCTCAAACTCCAGGCAAACCACAACTTCCTTATAAGTCCTTTTTAGTAAAAGGGGCGCCAAAGGACCTCAAGGTAGACGTCACCTTTTTGAAGAAGCACTACTTTAAGGGTTTAAAAAGTTTACCCGCACCTTTAAAACCTTGTCGCTGTGAAAAGAGTCTGAGTGCTTATCAAAATTTATATTCACTTGATGCTACTTCTTATAACCAAGATGAAGATCGATTAGTGGAGCTGGTTGATTTAGGAGACTTTCAAGGGGAGAGGATTACTCAGGTTGTTGTTCGTCCGGTTCTTCAAAAATTAGGTGGGATGACTGTTTATGAAGACCTCCAAGTTGTTGTTAAGAATCCATTGGGGGTAAGGGCAAGTTCAGTTTCTTCAAGGAGTAACACAATGTTGGTCGTGGCCCCGAGGTCACTTGCCAGTGGTGCTCAGGCCTTTAAAAGTTTTAAAGAGGAATCTGGCTTTCAAATAAGCCTTTTCTACTATGAAGATGTGGCGACCAATGCAAATGAATTAAAAAACTTTATTCACAAAGAGTACAAGAATTCTCAATTTCAATATGCCGTTCTTATGGGGCATGAAGGAATCCTTCCACCACTGTCTGTTGCCACCTCATCAGATCCACAAACGCCAAGTGATTACCCTTATTTTACAATGGGTGGACCACAGGACGTTTTCCCTGACGTCTTCTATGGCAGGATTGTTGCTGCTACTAATAGTGAAGTCGCTCTTCAAATAGAAAAAATGAGAGAGTATCGAGACCAAAGTTGGACTGATAATTCGGGTGCCAAAAAAGCGATAGGTATTGCGAGTAATGAAGGCTGGGATCCAACAGATGTGGTATATATGCAAAGGATGCTAGGACCACTAGAAAACTCTCTGGGCTTCTCATCTAGTTACTTCTTTCAAGAAAATTCTTCTTCAACAGTTAAGAATATTAATAAGGCTTTTAATCAGGGAGCACGGTGGTTTAATTATATTGGACATGGCTCGGGCACTAGTTGGCCTTCAATTTCAAAAGATGAATACAGCTCAAGTGATATTGCAGGACTTAGACCTGGATCTGTGAAGCCTGTCATGATTGACGTTGCTTGCCAAAATGGTCGCTTTAGTTATGAAGGTAGACTTGGTGAGCGCTTCATGAATAGTCAGTACCTTGGAAAAGCTGTTGGAACAGTGGCCTACTTTGGAGGTTCTGTTGACATTAGTTGGGACCCTCCGGCGATCATGGCCGTTGCAATTGGCAATGAATTGGCAAATCAGAGAACCCAAAGTTTATATGAGCTAATCATGAAAGGGCAGCGCTACTTGATTGAAAATTATGAAGATGTAGAGGCTTCTCGAGAGAACCTTCTCTGGTACCATCTCTTTGGTGATCCATCTCTTCAAGTTACTGGTTATTAATCTTTTTAGGAAAGCATGAACGATCAAGATCGGAATCTGATTGAGTCAGTCTACCAAACCCACTTTAAACGCAATTCTTTTGTGGGTTTTCTTGGTTGTTTTGCCTTTCTATTGTGGGCCATCTTTGATTTCATTTTAGGGGAGCCACATGCGCTTCTCTTTCTCATTTTGAGATTGTTTGTCTTTTGTTTCGGTGCCTCGATTTATTTACTTCGAAACACCAGTTGGTATTTCCATCATCATATTAGGCTAACGAGCTTTACACTCTCTTTGATGATTGGGGTACTCATTTATATTACGGGAAGCTCAGATTATCCTATGGCCCACTTTATCGGGATTGCTTTTATCTTTATCATTTATCCTATGATTGGAGTGACCGAAGTAAAGTTTGTGATGCCAATGGTTGCGACTGTTTTTATTGGTTTATTATTAGAAAATAGTTGGTTATCCGCATTAAGTGATGTTGAACGGTATTCGCTTCTTTTTTATTCAATAACCACAATTTCCTTCTCCTTGCTTGGCCTATATCTTCAGTTTCAAGATGCCCTAGAAAAGGAAAAAGGAAATATCCGTCTGAAAGAGGGGAGAATAAAACTCACTCGCGCAAATGAGGAGAGGAAGAAGCTTATTCGTGTACTCTCTCATGACCTTTCTAATTCTCTCGTCCTTATTCAGGCAAGTGTTTCTCGCTTAAAGAAACTAAGTGAAGGAGAGTGGGATAAAACGAAGGCGAAGGCAAGTCTTGACCGTCTTGAAAAGGCCGGTATCTTTCAGCAAGAAGTTATTGAACATGTTCGCATGAATGAGGCCTTGAAGGGTGGGAAAATTGAAGTCCATCCAAGGGAAGTATTGTTTCAAAATGTCATCAATAGAGCAGAAGTCATATTTAAAGATCGTTTTAGTGCAAAAAGATTAAAGCTAAATATAAACCTGGAAAGCGAGGATTTATCTTTTTGGGCCGATGAAGTGGCCTTCAGTAACCACGTTTTTAATAATCTTATCAGTAACGCTATAAAATTTTCTTTTCCAGAAACCTCCATTGAAATAAATTGCTACACTGAAGATGAGTCATGGGTAATCCTTGAAGTTAAAGACCATGGTATGGGGATGGATAAATCGATTTTAAATGTCATCTTTGATTCAGATAAAAGAACTTCACGCTTAGGTACTCAGGGAGAGGAAGGAACAGGATTTGGTATGCCACTCATGAAAAGTTATGTGGAACTTTTTGGGGGAAGTATTTCTATCACTTCTGTACCTTTTGATGAGGGCGTAGATAACTCTGGAACTAGCATATCTTTGAGGCTAAAACGTCAAGAATTCACCTCCTAGATTTCGTCTAACCTCCTGATTTTCAATAGAAGAATGAGCCTGTGATACTTTCTTGGTATGGCGCTAAACTTAAAGCCTTTCTTTGGGCCTAATGCTCCTTTTAACCATCCCCAAGTGACTTTTCCAGAAAAGCCTATTCCCTTGCGTTCAAGCACTAACAATAACCCTGAGTTTGAAAAAAAGGATTACCTGAAAGAAGAGGCCTTGAAAAACAAAATCAAAAAAATGATCACAGATGGGATCAAGTATAAATTGAAGCGGTTGGATATCCTTTAGTCTATTTAGGGTGTAGAGTTTACCTTCTCTATAAATGCTTTCGCAATTTTACGGTAAAGCTCATCTCCTAAGACAAGGTCTTCAACATTGTGATCAATACTTGGGTTATCATTTACTTCGACAACATAGGCTTCGCCATCATGCTCTTTTATGTCGACTCCATAAAGACCATTTCCAACTAGGCCAGAGATTTTTGTAGCTGTGTCGATGATAAACTTTGGAACTTGATCTAAAGGAAGTGTTTCAGAGTCTCCAGAAATGTCCTCCCCCAATTTATTGTGATCATAAATTTGCCAGTGGCCTTTGCTCATAAAGTATTTACATGCATAAAGGGGTTGCCCTCTAAGCACACCTATTCTCCAATCAAAATCGGTTGGCAGAAATTTTTGAACAAGAACCAGGGCGGACTTTTTCAGAAAATCATTAAGTACACTTTTTAGCTCTTCTCTGGTTTTTACTTTTGTGACACCGATACTAAAACTACCATCAGGAATTTTTAAAATCATGGGGTATTGAAAGCTCTCTTCTAAGTAATTAAGGGTAGCGTCCTTACTTTCAGAAACAAAACGAGAGGGGAGTTGAGGGACCTTGTGCCTCTCCATAAGGTTGTACATAAAAACTTTATTTGTACATTTTAAAATACTTTCGGGGTCATCAATAACGACGAGTCCTTCTTGTTGAGCTCGGTGGCTAAAGGCATAAGTGTGGTTTTTAATAGTCGTGGTTTCACGAATAAAAAGACCATCAAACTCATTTAGGCGAGATATGCATTTTTTTGTGATTCTCTCACAGTAAATTCCCATCTCAGAGCAAACTCTCTCAAAGTTCTTTAGGGCTGATTCATCAGATGGAGGAAGCTCTTCTTCTGGATTTACCAATATGGCCAAGTCAAAAACATAGGTCTTTTTAGGATTTGGTAATCTCCACATCCTAGTAGAATATAGTTCTAGCGACTTGCCAAACATCTCCTCTTCAGCTTCATTCAATTCTGTGAAAGAAATAGGTGTGATGGATTCAATTTTCCAAAGTTCCTTTAAGTTAAGTTTGACTTCAAGGATGGGGCAAGGGAACTGATCATAAATTTGCCGAGCAAGACTTTTGAAAAGTTCTTCCTTGCTGTGACCAAAGTAACAACGAAAGGCTATGGCCTTGACGCCATTAATATTTTTTGTGAAGCGTTCAGCTGCTTCTTCTGCAACCTTTTGAAGTTCATCAAGGTCGTAAAGATAGAGTTTCTTCTTACTTAGGTCATTAAGGGTCTTGATGGTTGGAATTACTCTATGAGCCCGAGATTCTGCTAGTAAAGAGGAGTAATAGCCAACAGAGAGGTATTTATAACTTTTACATAAGTTGATGACGCGAATAGGTCTTTTGGTCGCACTACCGAGGTTAAGGTCAAAGAGGTAATCTTTTGCGAGCATTAGGTGCTCTGTTGGGTAGTAAGCTTGCCAGTCTTCGATATTATCTACGAGTACAATAAGCTCTTTCATTCGTTTCCTTTAGGCCCAATTTGACTAAAGTTTTTAGGCCAATATATGGATTTGATGTTATTATGAGTCTTCTTTTTGGTCACTAAAATAAGAGGAAAAAAATGAAGTTTCGTGCAGGAAAAAATTCTGACATTCCTGATCTGGTTGCTCTTGAGAGTCAATCTTTTGATAGTGATCAATTAAGTGAGAGAAACTTTAAATATTTTATGGACTTATCTCACGGTGAGATACTTGTCCTAGAGTATGAGGGAGTCCTCGCTGGTTACGGAGTGATTCTCTTTCATCGGGGAACAGCTCTGGCGCGACTTTACTCCCTGGCAATAGATAAAAAATATAGTGGAAAAGGCCTTGGTCGCAAGCTTTTAGGTCGCTTAGAGGCACTCGCCAATGAAAGAGGCTGTACCTACCTTCGCTTAGAAGTGAAATCCTCAAATGTCCCTGCCATTTCCCTTTACGAGTCTTGTGGTTATAGGCGTTTTGCTCATAAAGAAGATTACTATGAGGATCATGAAGATGCTGAGTGTTATGAAAAGAAAATAAGGAAACTTGAAGGTAAAGTTATTAAGGGTCCCAAGGTTCCTTATTATCAACAAACGACCGACTTCACCTGTGGGCCTTCTAGTCTGATGATGGGAATGAAGGCCCTCAATCGTAAAATTGTCCTTAGTCG
This sequence comes from Bacteriovoracaceae bacterium, assembly GCA_021737405.1. Lineage (GTDB taxonomy): Bacteria > Bdellovibrionota > Bacteriovoracia > Bacteriovoracales > Bacteriovoracaceae. The sequence continues at coordinate 173,227 of JAIPEG010000003.1, read as the reverse complement.
AGAGCATGAGATTGATCTATGGAGGGAGGCGACGACCATTTTTATGACCAGTGGTCATGGAGGCTGTGGCCCCCACGGACTGGCACTTGCTGCACATAATAGGGGATTTGAAGTTGAGCTCTATTTAAATACTTCGGCTTCTCTATTTGTAGAAGGTGTTCGATCTCCTCATAAAAAAGAAATTATAGAGCTTGTTCAAAAGTCTTTTGAAAAGAAAATTAAGAAAGAGAAAATAAAAGTTTTCAAAGATGAATATGATTGGGCGACAATAAAAGATATTTTTGCTAGTGGAGGTATTCCCGTTCTTCTCATTAGTGCTTATAGACTGACTGAAACGAAGGCGCCGCATTGGATTGTTCTAACGGCCATGGAAAATGACTTCATCTACTTTCATGATCCTGAAGTTGATCGTGATCAGTCTGCGATGGATAATATAAACGTACCCGTTAGGCGGGATGAGTTTGAACTTATGGCAAAATTTGGATCACGCCAATTAAAATCCATTGTTGCCATCTATCGCTGAAATTTGCCTTAGGGCAAGACATAATATTCTCTAATCGTTGACGATTCGACAGCCTAATCTTGTATTTCTATAAAGAACAGATGTACTGTGGCCTAATCCATTAGCTGTAATGACTTTCTTCTCTCCATCAATTTGATATTTAGAAACGGGGATAATCTGCTTTGCATATTTTTCGCAATAATCTTTACTCTGGCCAACGACAAAGTGACAGGAACAGAACTCTTTTGCAAAGGAGCTAGATACCACTTTTAAAAAGGGTCTTTGACAACTTGAGGTAAACAATAATATCAAAAAGAGAATTCCTTTTTTCATTATTCTCCCAGTGCCTTATAAACCAATTGAATCCACGTATTTCGGTCAAATTTCTCTAATTTATCAGCGCCAAACCTAACGGCAATAGCATTTTGCTTAGGAAAAACCGCAAGGATTTGTCCATGATGGCCGAGGGCCATAAAGAGATCTTCATCGACTCCGGGGATGTAGTTCTCCAAATCATTTGGACATTTTTTATTAAGCCACCAATGATGGCCATAGGTTAAAGTTCCTCTTGATTTCTTTTTAAGTGTCTGACAAACAGCAGGTGCTATTTTAAGAGAGTCCATAACAAAATCTTTTGGGATAATCTCAATGCCGTCTTGCCACTTACCTTGAAGTAAGTAGAGTCTACCAAAGCGAGCAAGGTCGCGTGCTGTCATGAAAAGATAGGAAGAGCCTACAAAACTACCACTTTGGTCTTGCTCCCAAGTTGCTGACGTAATCCCAATGGGGTCAAATAATGTATTCCAAGGATAATCATCATATAATTCTTGGCCTTCAAAGGTAAGCTTTAATAGCCTCATCAAGAGGTTTGTCTCTCCACTAGAGTAGTTAAAGATATTACCTGGTCTTGCTCTAGATTTCCTTTTTGCAGTGAAAAGGCCCATGTCTTTAAAGTTTTCGATGTAAAGCATATCGACAACATGGCTGCTAAATGGATTTGCTTCATAGAATTCGTTCCATGCCAAACCACTGCTCATCTGCAGGAGGTCTCGAAAAGTGATATCTCGTTTTATAGGCTGGTTAAGTTCTTCCATGATATCCGATGCCAACTTGTGGATAGGCCATTGTTTCTCAGAGAGTCTCTTTCCAATCAAAGCACTTGAAAAAGACTTAGAGATTGACCAAAGACGGTGAGGTCTAGTTTGAGTAAAGTCATTTGCATACTTCTCATAAACAATCTCATCGTTTTTGATAATGAGCACAGCATTCGTTTGCCATTTCTTTAAAGAATGAAAGGCGAGATCTTCTTGTTCTTGCCAAATACGTTGAGACCCTTTTTGATCCTGCTTCCAGTCCCACTGTTCTTTTAATTCACTACTTTTAGGTGTTGTTTGGCCCAGAGATTGGGTGATCGCTGAGAGGATCGTAAGGAGAAAGAGCAGATAAGGTTTCATTAGGTAAAAGAATAACCCTTTTTAATTATCCAGCCTAGCCTTAATTGTGTTTAGAACAATGCCTTGTTAAAATAGTTCAATGAACAAATTAACAACTATTTTCTTTATTTTACTGAGCAACTCTTATGGGCAGGACTTCTCATACGAAACTACTCAGGAAAAAAGCCTTTCAAAATATCAGAGAATCAATTTTATCGAAAAACATCTAGAGAATTTTAATAAAGAGATGGGTAAGTTTAAAAGTGGTCTTGATAAAAAGGATAGTGAATTCCAATCTTCTTTAAATAAGAAGCTTGAAGTCATGAATGGGAAAATTAAGGATCTAAAAAGTGAGATCGACCGCTTTAAGGCCGCTGGAATTCTTGACACAAAGAAATCCCTTGGAAGCGGAGAAGAGATTGAAAAGTTAAAGGAAAAAATTAAATCTCAAGATGATGAAATTGCTAACTTAAAAAAACAATTTAACTCACTTGAGAGTGTTCTTAAATCATTAAATGAATTTCTAAATGTAAAAAGTACAGCGAAACCTAAGCCTAACGGATAGAAGCACTGGTTTCTTTTGGTGGAATCTCTGGTTGATCAGATAAGTCGCTATCTTCTTGATTTGAAAATCGTCCTGCATCAAAGACCTGGTCACCCGGTTTTTGAAAATCGTCCTGCTCAAGAAGGTTTAAATCTCTTTGGGAGCTTACCATCGTTAGTCTTGCGAGTTCTTCTGCTACTCGATTGAAAATAGCTTCTCGACTTATCCTTTGACAGGGCGCCTTTTGGCTGAAGGCCGAAATACTTAGATTAATGGGCTCTTTTTTTATACCTGGTATATTGAGTTCACTTAAGTCTAGCTGGAGACTAGAGATTGAATCCCTTGTATCAATAGCAAAATTGAGGACCAAGGGAGAACCTAAGTTATTTTCATATTCTCTTGAAAGCTCTCTAAATTCAGAAGATTCAATCAGTTGTTCATAGAAGAATCTGACATCTTCGGCCAAGCAACTCTGTTTCATTTCAGAGTTTTCAAGTAATGACCGAATGACCTCTGCTCCACCTGTACTAGAACTGTTGACACAATTGTACATGGCGCGATCATTTACTTTAAATAGTGGGTCTGAACTATCGAGTTTAAGGCAGTGTTTGAGATCTGTTACATTTGGGTTTAAACAATCTCTTCTTTGACGAACAAAGTTCATCTCGCCGCAAAGTCCAAGGATTGCGTTTTCATTAATGATTAATCCATCAAATGAGTTTCTGTCTTGGGCCCCAGTGGGTCCGATTAAGAGAGTGGTGAAAAGAATGAATTGCTTTAGACTCACTCTTTTCTCCCAAAATTAAAACGATTAGAATTTAAAAAGATCATTCCTAACTGTCCTTAATCATCAAACAAAAAGTTGCACGATTCTTTGAGCTTATCGGCAAAAAAATGAAAAACTTGACTCTTGTTGTCAATTATAAGAGAGGTCTTTGTTTCTCTTTGATTTTACTGGTGTATTTTTGAGAACCTTTAGAAAATTAGTATAATATCAATAGGTTACTAAGTAATTAAGTATTGGTTAAAAGCATGACTGTACTTTTTTCTGTCAATCATTTTTGGCATTTCTTGCCAAAGTCACCAAAGTTCTATTACTTAGGGCAAAGACTTTACAACGATTTGGAGAACGATCTGTATGAATAAAGTAATAGTGCTTACTTACTGTTTGGCCATTTTCTTATCAACAACTCTTTTTGCAAAAGATAGTCGTTTTAATAAGGTCTACCTAGGCTACTGTTCCCATTATGGACAAGGTGTCAGCCTTTCATTTTCAAGTTGCTCAAATTCAAACTTTCAATCATTGGCCAGAGAAATGGGTGGCTTCTACTCTTATTGTAATAATATAGGGGATGAGGTTAGTTACTTCTTTTTAAGCTGTATGCAATCAAACTTTAGAGTGGCGGAGGGACAGGCCAATGGTGCTTTGTATCTTCAATACTGTTCTAACTTTGATCGTGAGGCCCTAAGCTATAGTTATGTCAGTTGTGTAAATTCTAACTTTCGCTCAATTGAAAATTATGTAAATAACCTGTGATCATTCCCCAGCTTTGACGTGGGGATAAATAACATCAAGAAGCTCTAATCTTGGAGCCATCAGTTCTCTAGTTAAAGAGTGAAAGAGTAGACGAGGCATCTTTTTTTCAAAATCGTAAATTCGCTGTAAGGCCGTGTGCTTTATCTCTTCAATGCCTACTGTGGTATTTCCTTTGAGTATTTTCTCTAGTCGAGCAATGAAAAGGGTATTGTGGTCTTGCAAATAGGGAGGCAAGCACTCTTCTAGGGATTTGAAATCTGTTAATAACTGAGATAATGATTTTCGATGAGTTTCGTGCATATATTGAAAAACATTAAAAAAGAAGCGAGCGATTGTGGCGTAGGGGTTATCCCCAAAATATTCTATCGCCATTTGAATATTGTGGTAGGACTCATGATATTCACCCTTATCTTGAGCGACCTGTGCCTGCATATAATGATAGAGCCCTAATTGATAATTGTTTGTATTTGTCTTGCCTTTGAATTTTTGTAAGGAAGATTTTGGAGTGCCAAAGGCATCTGTAATTTTTAAAACCTCCCCTTTAAAAAATTTGGGTGCAAGACCAGATATTAAAAGGGCCTCTTCCTTGTCTGGTATAAGACAAATATTTTGAAGAGTTGAGGGAGTCATAGGGTCCGCTAACCAATCTCTAGAATGAGTATTTTCCTGCTCATCAGCAAAGCCCATGAAGCGTATGAGCTTTTCAGCGGTCCAGGCGGTGTTCTTTTTGAACCCCAGGGATCGCATTTTCTTTTCCCTCATTTTAATACGCATTTCATTAAAGGCTTGAAAGCCATAGGGAAGAATATCATGGGATATCAAGTTTTTATTTTCTCGAACATTACAAAAATAAAGGCACTTCTCAGGAACGGCTTGATGAACACTATAGTCAAACTTATCTCCATCGATTTCACTTGAAAGAACTTGGCCTCCGGAGAATCCCATATAAAAAGCCCATGAGGTGATGGAGGTTTGCTTTTTTAGAAATCGAATGGTCTCTTCTCGAGAGCCACAGTTTTGGAGAAGTTCAAAAGCAATATCAAAGATCGGTGTTCCTTGATAATTAAAAGTTTTACCAAACTTTTGATGAAGTGAGAGGGTTACGCCCTCTTTTGTCATGGCCGTTATAGAGGGGTAGGGAAAACCTGCAGAAGAGAAGCTAAAAGTAACGGGGCCGTCATCAAGTGTTGTTTGTAATCCTCTTTCATGGAGATCGAAGCTTCCATGAAAGGGAAAGTCGAGGGTTCTTCCATGGACTAAGGCATCCCTAGATTCATCCCAAATGAAATATGAACTACAGCCCAAAAGAGTGTGAGGCACTCCTGGAATCCATTTTTCCATAAAGGACATCATCTCTGGCACGAGAAGACCCATCGCTACCTCTGAGGGCCTTGCTCCGAGACCTTCTGAGTAGGCTTCTAGGCGTTTTTTAAAACGAGGATGAAGCTCGATTGCTGGGGTTAAAATTGCTTTTAAAACTTGTTGCATCCCCTTATTAAGACCGGTCCAGCGAGTGCGAAATAAACCTGTTGCGTGGTTTAACAGTAAAGAATGCCTACCTTTATCTTGAAGTCCTAGTTGATAGAAGTTCTCGAGAGTGTCTCCGATAAGACAGTGAATAGGGAAGTCAGTGTTTTTTGTCATGATTCTCTAGCATTTAAATCAGGATTACCCAGTAATAAGGATGTCTATGATCTCTATTTTAATGAATCCTAACCAAGAAGTCTTGATTGGATTAATGTGCCTCGCGGCCTTTAGAGTTTACCTTGAGATTGTCGGTTTTGACTTTTTAAAGCTCCCACTAACCAAAGGTTTATCCGGACGTGCAGGAGCAGATGGCCTCAAGAGATTTCATCGTATGGGCCTTATCTTTTCCATAGGCTTTATCGTGCTCTTTGCTCCAAACCTTCTTATGGGTTAATGGGTTTTTAATTCTTAGGTGATTCTTGAAGAATTTTAGCCTGCTCTATTGCCTCACTAGGAGCAAGTCCTTCGTAAAGTTCCATATGATTTAGTAACGGAGTCAAATTCTCGGGAACTACAATCTTATCTTCAGCAACCTTTTTTCGGATATAAATTTTAACTTTAGTGTCACTATGACCTTTATCCTTCCAAGCTGAGAGAAGGTTTGAGATATGATAGATCTTATTGAGTAAAATGGAGTTTTGCTTCTTATTCATCTGAAAGGCATCTAGCTTCCTTAAGAAGTTCCATAGTTGCCACGGATCTTGGGTTTCCTTTAGAAGCGCAGTTAAGGAAAGATAGATAATGGGGTCTGATTCAAAATTATCCCCCATCAATGCTAATTCATCAGGAATTCCTGTCAAAAGCAAAATGTCTAAGAGATGGTTGAGTTTGTAGAGGCCTTGTACTTTTAAGTCTTTAGGGGTGAGGTCTAACTCAAAGAGGCTGAAGAGTTGACGATAGTCTTTTAGAAAAATACCCGCCGTAAAGATTTGATTCTTATAAAGCCAGTCTCTCATCGCCTCTTCATAAAAGTGAGGGGACGCAGAAAGAATAAACGGGTGATAGCCTTCTGCTATGTAACGTTTTAAAAGGTCGACACTTTTTGTTACAGTGGGAAAGAATTCAAGAGGTTTTGTTAGTGAGTTATAGACGTCACTTGTGGTTGAATATTTTGTGTCGACCAAAGTTTTATCAAAGTCACAGACGATTATCTTCTTTGGATTAGTAATCACAAGAGGAATAAAGGTACCAAGATGTAGCTCTAAACCAGGTTCTTTACCAATCTCGTAAACTTGCAATGCCTTTATTTTATTCTTCTCTTTTGAGAGAGGAATCTTAAAAGTTAAGTTTCCAAAAGTGTCCGAATCAAAATTCTTTTTAAACACTTCATTTTGCTCTTGATCAATTCCGACCAACTTAATTTGAAAAGCACTGCCACTTAGTAACTTGTAGGCTTGAATGGGAAAGCGCGGAGTTGGCAATTCTTTTTCAATCTCTCTTACAATTCCTTGGGCGACTTCTCTGGCAAAACCTTGAGGAGCATGAGAGGAAATAAAATTCTCCTTCATAGTAATTGAGGCCTTAACGTTAAGGTTTTCTTCCGTCATAATGGCCAAGAAATGGACGAGAGTAGGGCGCTTCATGAGATTATTCTACGCTTTTGGCAGGAGATAGGAAAGGACTCCATCTTTATAAGCAACTTTTAAATCTTTATCATCGACGATGTCTTTAAGTTTAAATTCCTTAGTAAGTGTCTCGGACTTTCGAGTTGTCTGAACTCCACCACCTTCTTCATCTAAGCGCTTTTCTGAACGACGATTAAAGGAGAGGCGAACCGTACGCTTATCGGCAGTTAAATTGAAGTTTTCCTTTTCATGGGCGGGTGCTTCAATTTCTACATAGTAATTAGACTCATCCTCTCTTATTCGAGGCTCAAGAGTTTTAAGATGATAAAAGTCGTCGCTCTGCCTATCATCTAGGGCCTTTTGAGCTGTTGCCTTACTTTCTATGGTTTGCTTAAGTTGTTGACTAAATTTTTCTTTAAGACGATTGAGCACTGTTTCATGTTCCGTGATCATCGTCTTATATTTAGATTCAAAGGCTTCTTTTTCACCTTTAATGAGCTCATTGTAGTGCATTTTTGTGGCTTCAGCTCGGTCCTTATGGATACGCTCTTTTGTCAGGATATCATTTTGATTATCTAATTGTTGTTGAGTTAAGGTAGATTTATGATCCATCTCTCCTTGGCGAAGAGAGGCTTGAAAACGCGCTTCTGAAATTTTTAGTGCATTTGATTGACCGTTTTGAGCTTCGGTTACTTTTAGGCCATTTTCGTGGGCTACTTTATCAATGGTGAGTTTACTCTTTTGACGAATTTTTTCTAAAGATTGACTTGTATCATTTTGAATACTTTTGACTTTGTTATTGATGTCAAAGTTTAGGTCTTTTATTTCTTCTTGAGAGCGATCGATTATATCTCGTGCTTTTTCAGAGTGATTAACATTTAAAGAGTTTAGTTTAGCACTGTGGCCTTTTTTTAATTGAGCCTCTTCGTTAATGAGACGCTCTTGGGTATCAAGAACTTGCTTTTTTATTTCTTCGAGTTTTTCTTCTTTACCAGATGAGGCCTCTTTAAGACGGTTGATATTTCTCTCTTGAAGGTCCATTAACTGAACTTCACCTTGATATCTCTTATCCTCAGTCTTCTTTTGGTAAATTTTGTCGATATTTTTTAATTCTTGTTGGCGAGCAGCGATTTCGCCTCTTTGCGAGCGTATAAGTTTATTTAGCTCACTCTTATTTTGGTCAATTTGGCTTTTGGTGGCCTCAACCTTCAATTAATTGCCTTTGATGCCCCTGCTCTTGCGATCGGAGGTTTACATACTTGTTTATTGGAAGTGTCTCCAAAACACATCCAGCTTCTTACAAGATCAATTTTTAACGTTGTCTCTCCACCATGATAGGCAACATAGCTTTGCGGGTCGAGAGTCGAGGTCACCACATGGGTTTTCTGATCCATTGAAAAAGGATTGCGTGCTTTTACACTAAATTGATAGACGCGATATTCAGCTTTAGCTTCTGCAAATACCATAACGGCAAGAAAGAAGAGGATGACAAAAGATTTCGTTAAACTCATTGCAGCTCCGGAACTTGATCTAGGATTCTATTTTCAACCATTTTTAAAAAGGCCCTCATGAAAATTTTTCGATCATTCTCACACATGGACCAAAACACTGTTCTTTGCCTTTCAAGGGACCTGTGTTCGCAGAGTCTTTTAAAAAGAGTTTTGGCCTTGGCCTTTTCATTACCTGTTAAGTTTTTTGGTTTTTCTTGCCAAAGCTGCTCCATCCAATTTTCTTCAAAGAGGGGATAGAAGCCTTGGGCCGCTAAAGTAACAAGTGATTTTATTGCTCGGTCATTACGGTGAAAGAACTCCAACTGATCCTCCTGATTGCTGGTATATAACACCCCTTAAAATCTTACTGTGGATATTGAGGCTGGGGTACAGGGTAGGTTTTTCCGACCTTTATCCTTTGGATTATCAATAGTTTACATACCTTATCGAAACGCTTTAGTTGATTTTACCGTTAGATTGGAAAATATTGTTTGAGAAGGATACAATAACGGAGTGTCCTTACATATTAAGGATCAATGATTTTCAGGAAGAAAACTTAATTTAAGGAAGGAATCCATGCCTGCAAATAAAAACTTTCTCATAGCCCTTATTTTACTTTGCTCTCCTTTGACTCATGCTCTGGTTGATTACACGGAAGCAGAGGCATTTAGTCCTCAAAAGAGTGGAGCTTCTTCTGTCGCTACTAAAGCCCCTGTAAGTCGTTCTGTAACAAAACCAAAGCAAAGTAGTAATACTTCAGAGCCAATGGGTTTCAATACAGGTCTTTCCTATGGAACTCAGGATATTGAGCTTGATGGTCAAAGTGGAAAAGTCGAGACCATGGGTTTTGAAGGTCATTTTCAGACTCGCTATAATGTTTTTATGGCCGTGAGTTATTTTCAAACAAAGAGTAGCTCTTCTAGCTTAGTTACAGAGCGAACAAGTTTTCAAAAAGGTAATCCACAAATTATTCTTGGTTTTAATTGGCTTCAATTTGGTAAACCTAGTGATTTGGCCACAATTGATCTATACGGTGGTATAAGCCTTGGTCAGAGTAATTCTGATTTTGCCACAGAAAGAACGGATCAGTTAGTCGGAATTTCTACCGCCAAACGTTTCTATAATGTTGCTTTAGGATTAGGTTACGAGGTTCGTTTAACTGGTAGTGGTGTGGCGAATGAAATGGCCATTGGAAATATTTCAAAACTTAGCGCCTCACTTGGTTGGGTCGTAAGTCCAGATATTCGTTTTTTAATAGAAGGTTCTACTTATAGTATTGAGAGCAGTGATGACTCTGGGGCTGCTTTAAGGCTTCAAGAAAAAGTTAGCTTTAGTACAGTAAAACCGCAGTTACAATTAAAAATAACTCCACTTGTTGACCTCACTTTGGGGGCAAAGTTTCGAACCAAGAGACTTAAAGATAGTAATTTAACTCAAGCAAGACTATGGAATTTAGAAGGGGCTTACGGCAATGGAATCTTTGCCGGATTGAGCTTTAACATTTAGGATAGTCTTTTGACTAAGGATTAAATGTGAGTTTTTTTGAAGAAGCTTATTTTTGTAGTGAATGTAAGAAACTTTCTAAAAAGTTAGATGAATTATTATTTGTTGAAAATGACGGCCAAAATGGTTTTTGTTCAGAGACTTGTATTGAGAAGTTCTTTGAGCCTCTTGTTAATCATTTTGAAGAGCTAGAAAAAAAATGGCGCTCTCAGCACAGTCTATTAGATGAAGAAATTCTCGAAGCCGTTGGTCATCCTGTTTTTATGGATCAACTTCTAAGAAGACCCGATGAGGTTTATCTCTTCATCGCTGATGGTGGTGAACACTATTACTCTTTTATTGTTGAAATTAATGATGATAAGTACGGTGACTTCTCTATGATGTGCTTATGCCTGACTTATGACAATCAACCGTCCTTTATTATCTCAGCTTCTGCCTCAAAAGAGGATGGCATGATTGATAATTATCGATGGGGAAAGAAGATTGAGGATGTTAAGCAGTTTCATTCAAGCTCTGATGTAAAAGATAAGAAAAAGCATATTGAAATTGACGAGCAGACTTTAATGGAAGTCGAAGGAAAGAAGTCTGCTTATTTAGCAGGTCTCATCGAAGATAGAAGCCCTGCTGATATTCCCATCGAAAGTTTTAGTCTCTATGAGCAATATTTTGAGCCTACAATGATGGAGCCCGATGAGATCTACAGTAGCAAAGATGAAGAAGGGGATACTATATTTACTTATATAAAGGCCCACGACCGTGAAGGGGTTAGCTTTTATTATTTTATCGTTTGTCTGCGCATAGAAGAGGGCTTTCAGGAAAATACCGATGCTCTCGTTCCTATCGTCAGTTTTCCCTCTGTTGATGGTGAGCTCTATCGAACTTATCGCAGAGGTGAGCTTATCAGTGGTAATCTCAAAAATTAGCACAGTATAAAATTCGACTTTTTCTTATGAATACTCTTTAGAACTGATGGTAGACGTAGTGACCGCCAGACTTGAAAGGGATGCAATAGCTTGGGTCACCATATTGGGCCAACCATTGACTACAAAAGATATAAGCGTCTGGTGAAAGGATGACCTGATAAAAAGGGGCTCCATACTCATAGGCCTTATCTCTCATGATCATGACACCTGTAACAGGATAAGTTGAAAAACCACTTCTATTTTTAATGAGACTCACTTTATAGAGAGTTGTGTTGCTTCGAACATAGAGGCAGCGAGGCTCTCCGATATAAACTGAGTTTGTTGATGAATGATAAGTTGGAATAAGGCAAACTTGTTCAGACGCAATGGGGTTTTTCATCTGAATATAGACGTCAAGTGGGTTAATGGTTGATTGGCATAGGGTGTAAGCTCCTTCGGAAGCGTTGTCTTCATTAGGACTTAAGTGGACAGCTGAGCTTTGAAACCCTGAGGTTCCATTAGTTGACCAACTACACTGACTAACTTCATTTGGAACAGTAATGTCTCCAGTCTCTCCGCCACCAGTTGTAGAAGTCCCTGTTGTGGTGCCACTTGTCGTTGTTCCGGAGGTTGTTCCGTAAGGATTTCCAAAGAGGTTCATATCTACGGAACCAGCAGCAACTCGCCTTTCAGTCCTGGGGGCATCACAGCTCACTATCATGAGAAGACAGAGTGTAACGATATATTTAGTTTCACGACTTTTGAATAACATGGCCTATCCTTTGGACAATATATGCACTTCTCTTTTCGACCCCTTTTAAAAAAAAATGAGAGTTTGCCCTATAAAGAGAACATATATTTAAAATTTTCCTCCTAAATGTCCGAAAACATGATTATGAAAATTATCCTTCCTCTTATGTTTCTGATTCTTGTTACGGGAGGATACTTTGTCTCTGTTCGAGTACCTTATCATTTTTATCAGGAAGCTATTCATGAAGGTATTCATAGTCCCTTTTTAAAACTAACTAAGCTTCCGGATAAATTTTATTCAGGTCAAGATTATCAACTTGTTAGAATGATGGGACTGACTATTGATGACGACAGATTTTGGGAAAATCTTCACTTTAATGACTTCATCATTCCTTTTCCCGTTCGCCACCCAACCTTTCTCATTGCTCCTTTTATTCAAAAAGAGGCCGGGCGCTATCTTTTTGGTTTTGATGTAATGAACTATAGCTATGAAGTTATCAATAGAGTGGTCATTAGGAGAGAAAAAGCCTTTAAGTTAGAACTCTATCACCATAAAATTTTTCAACTCCCACTCTTTGAGAAAATGATTTTAGAAAAAGGCGCAGAGGCCGTTTGGAGAGATATATTTGAAAAGGATATTTTACAGTCATCGTTTTTAGAGACTCCTCCAATATCTAAGTGGATAACTCATAACGATGTCCCATTAACCTCAATGGTTTATGACCTCTTTATTTTAACGGTAAGAGAGAGGATTCTCCCGCGCAAACTATTAAATATTAGTTACTGGGATAAAAAAAACTTAGGGATTATTGAGTTAGCCGATGGTGGGGATAGTATTGGAAAACCAATACAATACCATCGGGAAGTAATTTATAAATTAGTTGGGAATGATATTTACACAATTGAAATTAGAACAAAGTTAGAAGATTTAATGGGCGAAAAATATCGCCAGAGATTATTTGATAACCTCAGTTATAAAAAGAGTGAGTTAGATAGTTCGATTCCTCTTTATAACTCCTTTCAAACGTTAAAATATAGGGAAAAGTTAACACCAGGAGGTCTGGTTTATCTCTATTCAGCCTTTTCTCATCAAAAGGACTCAGAGAATTTTTTAAATCAAATGATTCGCTTTTTAGAAAGAGGGAAGAACGACAAGGTTTATTTGGACCCTCTTTATAACTATGGTTTTGAACGCTACGGCTCTAGTTTCTCTACGATTTTAGAGAAGTTGAGGGAAACTGAAAGTGCTAAACTAAATCGAAAGATAAAAGAAGAAGAAGAGTCGAAGAGAAAATTACTTGAAGACGTCACTATCTTAGATGAGGTTGAGAAATTTGACTCAGAAGAAGAGAAGATTAAGTTCTACCTTCAAAAGGCCAAGGATGAAGGTGAGGCCGCTGGAGAGTCTAAGTCACTCATAATAGATTAGAGACTTGACTGAACCTTACGCACATCGTAAAACCCACTCATGAAATTTCCAGGTAAAAGAAAGTCCAAGCACTATTTCCCCGTTAGTGAGGAGTCACGTATTCCTCTTGAAAGAGACCTTGCAGGAAGTAATCGTATTTATACAGTAGGAATTGATCAGCTTATTGTGGATATTGAGGCCCATGTGGGACTAGATTATTTGGAACGCTATCATCTGATCAAAGGGGAGTCGCAAATTGCCGACTCGGAATTGGTTGAAAGTATTTACCAAGAGCTAAAAGATTCTGACAAAATTGTTGGTGAATTTGCTGGAGGATCTACTGGCAATACTCTTCATAACTATGCCGTTTTATCTGATGATGACTGCGTAGCTTTAGGAGCGATTAATCGCAGCATTCAAGTGGGTGATTATGCTTATAAATATATTTGCACCACAAACTCTCATGTCGATTTAAGTTATCTAAAACCATGTGACGGTCCTATGGCCCGTGCGATGTGCTTGATTACTCCGGATAAAGAGAGAACTTTTGTCATTGGAAAGGGCATCATGAATGAGTTGTCTCCTGACTATATTCCTGAAGAGGTAGTCTCTGGTGCAAGCTCTTTGTTGATCTCTACTTATCTTTTAAGAGACCACGAAAGCCCTATTTTTCAAGCAACAATGAAGGCCATAAAAATCGCCAAAGATTCTGATGTGCCTGTCGTCCTATCTTTGGGGACAGCGGGAATCATTAAAGACAATCGTGATTTCTTATTACATTTTTTGAAAAATGATATTAGTATTGTGGCCGGTAACGAGGATGAAGTGAGTTTTCTCATGGGAGAGTCAGACCCTCTCCTGGCATTAGAGAAATGTCTTGATTACGCTGATATGGTTTTACTTACGGTCGGAAAATCTGGCCTTTATTTAGGTGGATATTGTGACCAGGAATCTTTAAGGAAAACAAAAGATAATCTTCATACCAAGTCTATTCCAAATTATAACTTGTATGAATATTCTAGGGCGATGCCAAAGAGTGCTTGTGTAAACCCTAAGAAAATTTTTACTCACATTAATCCATTCTTGGGTGGCCCTGGGAAAATTGAAAATACAAATGGAGCAGGTGACGCAGCTTTAAGTGCGGTCCTTCATGATATTTCTTCAAATAGCTACCACAAGCTTATGGTTCCAAATAGCCCGAAGCATCAAACAGAATTTCTAACCTATTCCTCCTTGCACCAGGTGGCGAAGTACGCCAATAGAGCAAGCTTTGAGGTTCTTAACCAAAATTCTCCACGGCTATCTAAAGGATTGCCTGAAAAAGAGGATTCTCTCGAAGAGTCTTATTGGGAATTGTAAGCTACAATCAACTTATGAAAAGACCGACCAAATTAATTGCCCTCGTTTCAATGTTGTTGATGTTCTCAAGTTGTACGCTCATGGGCATTGGCTATCGCTACGCTGATTGGTTGATAAAGAGAAGAATCCTCTCTGTGGTTAAGTTTTATTCTCCCCAAGTTGATCGTCTTGAAGAATCTTTAGATGATTATATGATCTGGCACAAATCAACGATGTTACCGAGGTATCAAGCGACCATTGATGGCGTGGCAAAGAGAATTGAGACTCTCAAAAATCGTGAGGTTTCCCAAGAAGAAGTTTACCAATTCCTTCTAACCACTCGTCAACTTTACCTAGACTCACTGTTACCGTTAAGTGTGAGAGTGACTCCTCTTTTGGCAGAACTTGGGGAAGAACAAGTTGATCGTACCCGCACTCTTATTACGAGAAAGCTGGATGAGGTTAAAGAAGAAACAAAATATTCTCTTGAACAAGTGACGAGGGAACTTCATGAAACATGGAGAGAAAATCTAGAAGATTGGTTTGGTGAGCTTTCACCTGAGCAGCTAGAGCTTATTAAAGAGAGTGTGCCAGTCACAACTCCCATGGTTCGTTTTGCTCGAGGGGTTCAGCGCATGAAATTATTTATGGCCATATTTGAAGAAATCCCACTAAGTGAGAAAGAAAAGCGAGAGAAGGCACTCTCTGAGTTTTTTCTTTCATGGAGTGAACTAAAAACTTATGATGAGTGGCGCCAGCAAACGGCGAAGTTCATGAGTGAATTTCTTAAAATGATTTCACCAACACAAGTTCTCAAACTCAAAAAGAAAGTTCAAAAGTGGCAAAAGACCATTCGAGACATGCAAAGCTAGAAGGTCATTTTAAGGACGATCTAGCATTTAGCTCGTTAATACGGGCTTGAATGTCATTCGCTTGCGTCAAGGATCTACCCATGACAAGAAAATCAGCACCCAATCCAAAGGCCTCATGAGGATTAAGAACCCTCTTCTGATCACCAAGACCGCCTCCGGTGATTTCATCATTAAAGCGAATTCCTGGACAGACTTTTGTTAAAACTTTATTCCTCTCTTTTTCACTCTCTTTAATAAGGGGTAACTCAAAGGGGGAGCAGACGACTCCTTGAGTGCCAGTTATAAGGGCTAAATTAAAGAGTCTTTTAAAAGCTTCATCTGTATTTGTAATGCCAAAAACTTCTTTTAAATCAAGTTTATCAAGAGAAGTGAGAAAGCTTACTCCTAGAATTTTCACATGATCCATCTTCTCATTTCGAGTTTTTTGAACGGCTTCAAGCATCGCTTTTCCGCCCCCAAGATGAACCGTAATAAATTCGACAGGAAGGTCACTTAGAGAGCCCAAAGACTTGGCAACCGTATTTGGAATATCGTGAAGTTTTAGATCTAAGAAAATACGTTTTTCATATTTGTCGTGAATGGTGTTGATAAGCGTCTTTCCGTGGGCCAAGTATTGCTCTAATCCAACTTTGACCCAAGGGCATTCCTTAGGAAGGGACTCCAAAAAGGCATGCATGGTGGAGAGATCCATATTATCGAGGGCCACCATTGTCCGAGCTGAGTTTAAAACCGTGCTAGTCAAAAGAGTCCTCCTTCCTGATGGGCCTCTTGTAGACTAAGAGGTATGAGCTCCCCATTGCCATAGGCCTTCGTTCCAATGATGGCCTCCATAACGGCCTTAATGTTTTCCTTACGAGTAAAACAGGGAATGCCGTAAGCAATGGCATTGTTTCTAATGATTTCCCCATCTGATTTTGATTCCCCCGTATTCTTAGGAGTATTAAAAACCATGCGTATCTCATCGTCCTTCAAGGCCTCTACGATATTCTCTTCTTTGCCGTCCATGAGCTTGGCAACTGTTTCACAGGGAATACCCTGGCGCAGGATATATTCAGCAGTTCCTGGAGTTGCGACGAATGACAGGCCAAGTTGATTTAGGGTTTTTAGGTAAGGCAAAAGGATTTCCTTATTCTTATCGGCCAAGGAAATAAGAATTTTGCCTTTTTCATCAAGACGGGGATAATTGCCAAGATAAGATTTTAGGAGCGCCTTTTCTTTGTCTCGATCGAGACCCATCGTCTCTCCTGTTGAGCGCATCTTAGGACCTAAAATAATGTTGTCCTTTAAAAAGCGATCAAAGGGAAAAGTAGATTGTTTTACCGCAAAGAAGTCACCGGACTGTCTGTGCCATGGGGTGGTGATTTCACCAAGCATGGCGTCTGTCGCTATTTGGGGTAAGCTGATGTCATAGGCTTTAGAAAGAAAGGGGAGAGTTCTTGAACCGCGAGGGTTGGCCTCGATACAAAAGATCTCACCATCTTTAACGGCGTATTGAAAATTAATAGGGCCAATAACATCAAGCTCTTGGGCCAAGTCTTCTGAAATGGCCTTCATTTTGTCATAGAGCTTTGAAGTGAGCACAACTGGAGGGGAGATCATGCCAGAGTCTCCACTGTGAACTCCGGCGTGCTCAATATGTTCACAAACGGTAAAGACAGTATTGTTTTCCTTGTCTCTTATAAGATCAACGTCATATTCAAGGGCATCTTCTAGATAGTTTTCTACTTGGAAGAGGGCGTTTGAAGTTTTTAATTGGGTCTTATAAGACTCTGGTAGCTCATTGATATCATCATGACCGTAGAAAATGTACATTGATTCACCACCAATGACATAGCTTGGGCGAATAATGACGGGGAAGCCGATTTCTGTCATGGCATCAACGAGGTTCTTATAACCCTGAACTTCCATAGACTTTGTGTGAGAGAGATCAACTTTCTTTGTCACTCGGTTAAAGAGTTTTCTATCTTCAGTTTGCTCTAAAACATCTAGTGAAGGACCTAGAAAGTTAAACTGTTTAAAGTCTGCACGAAAAGTCTTTTCAATGTGCTCGCGCACACCAATTCCCGTCTGCCCGGAGAAGCTGGCAATGATACCACCTGGATTTTCATTAAGAAAAATATCAAAGAGGTCTTCACTGAAAAGTGGGGAGAGGTATAAGCGATCTGATGAATCATAATCCGTTGACACTGTCTCAGGGTTTGAATTGATCATGATCGCCTTAATATTTTTTTCTTTTAATCTTTGACACGCTTTTACGCAGGAGTAGTCAAATTCAATTCCCTGGCCAATACGATTAGGACCAGATCCCATAATGGCCACAGTCTCTTGATCTTTTGGCCACGGGAGGGCCTCATTCTCCTTATTATAAGTAGAGTAAAAATAAGGTGTCTCTGCATTAAATTCTCCAGAGCAAGTATCCACAGCTTTGTATACGGGAAAGATATTGTGATCAAACCTAAAGGCCAATATCTCTTTTTGTCCTTTATCTGTTAAAAAGGCGAGGTACTTATCACTAAGACCAAAGCGCTTGGCAGCAGTCATATTCTCTTTATAGAAGAGTTGATCAGGATTTTTCTGAATTCTCTCTTCAAAGTCTTTGATCTCCTCAACTTGCTCTAGAAACCAAGGTGTGATTTTTGTCACATCACTAATTTCTTCAACACTCATTCCTAAGCGAATACCCTCTAAGCAGGTGAGTAGGCTAAGGCTTCGAGATTCATTCATGCGGCCTTTGATATAATCTAAATCCATATCAATCGGAACCGTTTTTAGTTGGGTGAGACTTGGTATTTCAAGACCCATTTCTAAAGAGCGAAGCGCTTTTAAAAAGGCTTCATTAAAGGAGCCACCAAGAGCAAGGACTTCTCCAACAGATCGCATTTGAGGGCCGAGGACCTGAGAGCTAGTTGGAAATTTATTAAAAGGAAATATCGGAATTTTTATGGCGACATAATCGAGTGTGGGTTCAAAGGCCACGGGAGAGGCCTTTGTGATATCGTTTAAAATTTCTTTTAATGTATATCCAACCGCAAGCAATGCCGATATTTTTGCAATAGGATACCCCGTCGCTTTTGAAGCAAGGGCCGAAGAGCGCGAGACTCTTGGGTTCATTTCAATAACGACGATATCATCTTCATTTTCAGGGTTTACCGCAAATTGAACGTTCGCCCCACCGGCAACCACGCCCATGTGCTTTGCGACCGTAAGAGAGATGGTTCTCATTTGTTGATAACATCGATCGCTTATGGTTTGAGCGGGAGCCACCGTTATGGAGTCTCCAGTATGAATACCACAGGGATCGACGTTTTCGATGGAGCAGATAATGACACCATTTTTTTCTTTATCGACCATGACTTCAAGTTCGACTTCTTTCCAGCCTAAAAGTGACTTCTCCATGGTGATGGGAAACTTTACATCTGTCGTAGAGAAAACTTCTTTTAATTCTTCTTCATTGTGAACGAGAGCAGCGCCTTTTCCTCCAAGGGCAAAATCTCGTCTAATAATCAGGGGAAATTCAACTTTGGTTTTGGCCATAAGGATGGCCTCTTCTCGATTCTTAGCGTGATAGCGTTTTCCTGTTTGGTAGCCAAGACCCGCAAGTTCTTGGCTGAAGAGATCACGGTCTTCTGTTTTTTTGATGGTGTCTACGCGAGCTCCAAGAAGTTCTACATTCTGCTGGCTAAGCCAGCCATCTTCTTCAAGTTCGATACACATATTTAGGGCCGTTTGACCGCCCATTGTTGAAAGGACTGCATCTACATTTTCTTTTTTAATAATTTTCTTGATGGTGTCTTTTGTAATGGGCTCAATATAAGTCCTAAAGGCCATGTCTGAGTCCGTCATGATGGTGGCCGGATTGGAATTGAGTAGGACGACATCGATGCCAATTTCTTTTAGAGATTTACAGGCCTGCGTTCCAGAGTAGTCAAACTCTGAGGCTTGACCAATTTTAATTGGGCCTGAACCGATGAGAAGGATTTTCTTGTAAGGGATATCTTTTTTGATGCCACCTTTAATATCTAGTAAAGGAGAGAGTTTCTTTACGTCTACAGTTTCTTCTGGGCCATTTTTTAAATAATTTTCAATCTCTGTAAAAAACTTAAAAGCATCAGCGGGTCCTGGGTTCGATTCAGGATGGTATTGCACTGAACGGATAAAGTGATCTGTTGTGGCAAGACCTGCAACCGTTTGATCAAAGAGGGAGCTATGGCTAATAAAAACTTCTCTTCCAGAAGGATTGTCCGTAGCAACTCTCTTAAGAGACTCTTCATTAGAAGCATAACCGTGGTTTTGACTGGTAATAAGAATCTCCCCAGTCTCATGTTCTAAAATAGGGTGATTCATACCCCTTTGGCCAAAGGGCATCTTTTCCGTCTCTGCTCCTAGAGCAATTGTTAAGAGTTGGTGACCTAGGCAAATTCCTCTAAGGGGAATATTTTTAGAAAGAAGTTCATTAACGACTTTTATTTGATCAATATACGAACGTGGGTCTCCGGGTCCGTTTGATAGAAAAACCATGCGGGGAGAAAAACTCATAATATCTGCGGTTTTTGAATGATGGGGCATTCTTACTAAAGGAAAGTTCATATCCAATAAGTACTTAACGATAGATTCTTTACAACCATAGTCGATGAGAACAATAGGATTTTCACCTGGTCTTAAAATCTGAGGCTTTGGGATCGAAACTTTATCAAGGTCATTACAAGTTAAAGTGGCGTTTTCAAATTCGTCATTCGTTGGAGCCTTCTCACTCGCTGTGATGACTGATTTATGAGAACACTTTTTGGCCGTTAAAAACTTAACCAGGGCCCGTGTATCGAGACCATGCATGAGAGGAATAATCTTTTCTTGATGAATATTTTCTAAGAATTTATTTGGAGAAAAGTGGCGCGCGATAAAGGCGGTTGCGTGACTCTTAAACGATTGGTTTGCCCTTATGTCAGACTCATAATTTCCCACATGACTAGTCGAGAAGATAATATGCTGACCAAGGAAAGAGGGATCAGTCATGGTCTCCTGGTAGCCACTCATTCCCGTTGTAAAAGCTGACTCGCCCCAGATCCCCTTTTGAAGGGCAGGGTGATCTTTTTCAAAATTGGTCCAGCCCTTAAAGGAAGTGCCATCTTCAAAATGGAGGTAGCAAGGGGTTGCATGGATTTCTTGATTAAAGCGTTGACTCATAAAAGAGCTCCCATAATGTTATCTAATTTGAAATTTAAGTCTGAAAAAATGAAATAGGAAAAAACAAAAAAAAGCAGTCTTTTAAGGGATAGATTAAAGAAATTAAATAAGGTCGTGAATCGTTCTTCCTGCAAATTGAATCCCTAACTTTTTATCTGCGTTTTGGAGAACGGCTTGCATGATCGCCATTCTCATAAAAATACTGTTATGAACCTGTTCGTAGCCAAAATAAAAAGGGCTATCCATTAGGTCTCTGCTAATTTCAACACCGACATTTGCTGGTCCTGGATGAAAGACTGGAATAACTTTATTATGCTTTCTGAGGCGCTCGACTGAGATCCCATAATTTTCTGGATAAGAATTATAGTAGCTGACGTCCTTTCCACTGTGACGCTCTTTTTGAATTCTTAAAAGATAGAGTAGATCAGACTTCTTAATCGTTTCATCAATATCAGTGGAGAGGGTGACGTTAGGGTAGTCAGCCATTTCCTTTTCTGAAGGCAAGCATTCCGAAGGTCCACAAAGTATGATTTTCGCCCCATACTGAGGCAAGAGGTCCAAAAGACTGTGGCCCACGCGAGAGTGGGCAGTGTCTCCAATAATGGCAATGGTTTTGCCTTCAATCTCCATCTTGATTTGTATCATCGTGAAGAGATCAAGAAGGGCCTGGGTCGGATGCTGATGAGTGCCATCTCCACCATTGATAATCTTTATGGGGGCGTGATCTTTAAATTGACCTAGTTCGTTACTGACATTTGTTCTGATAATGCATAGGTCGACGCCTTGGCTATGAAGAGTTCTTAGGGTTTCTTCAAGACTTTCACCTTTTTTAAGACTTGATGTATCAGCATTAAAGTCAAGATAAGTGGCACCTAAATTTTTAATGGCAATTGCAAATGAGTGCTTTGTGCGAGTTGAGTTTTCGAGAAAACTCGTGGCAATAACAGGACGCTTGATAAAAGGAATAGGAAGGCCTTGCCAGTCATGGGCATAGCCTTTAAATTTGCCGGCCAGGCTTAGAAGACCATCAATATGACTTTTGTTTAGGTCTTTGATGGACTCAAAAACAGAAGGAAAATTCTGCATTGTCCTCACTCTCTTTCGATTTGAATTAGTCTAAAACATTGAGTTATGCTTTGCCAAGGAAACCTTACTAAAATACATACCGAGTGGTGCATGAAAGTTTGGCAAAATCTAAAAGGGGCATCCCAATCTGAGGCCCTGCTCAATGAAATCAAAGGAAATCTCTTTGAATATCTGGTAGCACAGTTCCTTAGCCGCCACTTTAAGTGTGAGGGCGAGTTTCTGCGCTCTTTTAGTGAGGTCGCTAATGGAAAGGCCATGAGTGATTTACAGTTTTATCAGTCTTGGCTGCAAAGCAGTGATCCTGATCTTTATGCTCGGTTACCCGGCCTGTCCCAAAAGGTGTCCGAAACTCTCATTGCTAGCTCTCTTTTTAAGGGCAAACTGATTAAAAATGTCCTAGTCACAGGAAAGTCTGGTGCAGTGAGTGGTCAAGAGGATTTTAAAGAAGCAGATATTTGGCTTCAGGCAGATGGAGAGGATCTTCCACTTAGTTTAAAGCTCTGTAAAAGGGGTGCTTTTGTTAACACCAAGTCTGGTGGTATTCGCTCTTTCTTAACGAAATACTTTTCTAGCTTTTCTAAGGCCCCTGAGCTTCAAGAATCTCTTAATCAAATACTCGATCGCAGTTTTCAAGAAATGGCCGAGTCTCTTTATGCATGGGCAGATATACCACTCGATTTATCGGACCTTGGATGCCGTCAATTTTCATCATCTTGGCAACTAACGGAACTCCCTGGTGAGCTTCCTGATGAGGCCCGTGAATATCTTTTTCTTCACTATCATCGAGTAATTAGCGAACTTCATCGATCTTTTCAGATATTTTATGAAGAGGATGAAGTTCAATTTGGTCGATGTTTAGGCTCATTAGTGGGAATGGGTCTTAAGAACTTGGTGCAGGTGACCTGTTTTCATAAAGAAGGCAAGGAGCGCTACGAATTTGATTCTCTTAAGATCTATTCTTGGGATGAATTTAATGAATCGTTGAGTGATTTAACATTTTCTCCTTTAAAAGAAAAAATTAGTAGTTTTGAATTAGGCCTAGGCCTTAATAAATTACAAATAAGAGTAAAACCCATGAACAAGTTTACTGTTAGTGCACTTAAGGTAAACTGTTCTCTAAAAGAGAATAAGGGGTGACTCTTAAGATGAATGATTTTAACGATTGGCGCGCTAAATCTGTCCAATATGGCCAAGAGAGTTTAGAAACTGCTTGGCAGGATGTTTGGTCTAATTTCAGGTTAGATTGGGATGGACCTTTTCCGAGTGGAGTTTTGCGCATAAACGTGGCTCCCCTTGAGGAAGATTTTAGTTTTTGGCTAAGCCGTGCCCTTAAAAGAGAGCGTGCGCAGGCGGCTCAATATGATGATCTTTTAGATGAGCTCTCTGGTATCGAACTCTATTGGAATCAATCAGGAGTTGAAGGTGACGATCTAAGCTATCTTCCCCTAACTTCAATTGGTACTTGTCCGGCACTTCTTTTAGATAGAGATGGCGTCATTAATAAAGATGGTGGCTACATCTATCGATATGAAGATGTTGAATTTGTCCCTCATATTGAAGAGCTCATTAAGTTTGCCAATCAATTGAGAATAAAAGTGATCGTTCTTACCAATCAATCAGGTATTGGAAGAGGATATTACCAAGAAGATGATGTTATTAAACTTCATAAGTGGATGGATCATGAGCTTGAGAAGAAAGGTGCCAAAATAGATGCTTGGTACTACAGCCCATTTCATCCTGAAAGTGAACTTGCTCATTTTAAAAAAGCCAGTTACACAAGAAAGCCTATGCCTGGAATGGCCTTGATTGCGGCCAAAGAACAAAACCTCGATCTAAGAAATTCGTTAATGATTGGTGATAAGGTAAGTGATGTGTTGGCCCAGGTTGATATTAAAACCCTTCTTATTCGCGGCAATTATGAGCTTGGTGGTTATCGCGATGTTTTTGAGAATCATCTAGAAATTCTAAAAGAAGTCAAAGCGTTCTTTAATTCTCCTTAAAATAATCCTTGTCGATTGGTGAGACTTTTCTGACAATAGCCCTGTGTAAACCCAAGGAACACTATGAAACTAGCATTCATTTTATTAGGTCTATTTTTTGCCTTTATCACAGTTCGATCAGAGGCCAGAGAATTAACGAAACCTGAGCGCCTTGCCCTTATTCCATGGCAACAAAATACTGAATTGGTAAAAACTTTTATGGAAAACAAAACCCTGATCAAAAAGCTAAGTTTTACGGAACGTTTGGCCTTTAGTGCTTTAAAGCAAACGTGTTTTCCACTGACGAAGCATTTAGAGGTGATTGATCAAGAAGAAGAAGCTTTCCCTGATCAAACTCAATTAATTCTTCAACTCTATGCACTTTGTTCTGAGGGAACGATGGGTCTTTCTAGACTCTATATAAAGACTCAGGAAAATAACTAGTATTCAGGTTTTTCAAAAATAATAGGATCCACTGTTGTATCATGGGAATCCCAATTAGGAATGGCCTCTAAAAGGGCCAGCGTAGAAGCCGCGGTCATGTCTAAGTCTGCCTTATTTTGACCTAAGAGTGGATTGACCTCCACTAAATCAAAGGAAATCAAATTCGACTTTTTAGCTAGAGTATTGATGATGATTTGACCATCCGTGAGGTCAAGTCCACCTGGAACAGGGGTTCCGGTTGCTGGAAAAAATCTGGGGTCTATTCCGTCTACATCAAAGCTTAAGTGAACGTCCTCAACGCCCGTTGGGCATAACTGGGCAAGGGTTTGCTCAAGAACACTATTGATCCCTAATTCTTTTACGGTCGAAGCATCAAAGTAAGTAATCCCAAGCTCGCTAATGAACCGTCTCTCTCCTGCATCAACATCGCGAAGGCCTATATAAACAAGATTTTCTCTTTTAAGACGAGGAACCCAAGAAAATAAATCTTTGGTCTCACCAGGCCTTAAAAGGTCATAGAAAAAGGCCAAAGGCATGCCATGTAAATTACCAGATGGAGAAGTCATTGGTGTATTGAGATCAGCGTGAGCATCGACCCAGACAACTTTTGTGTCAGGATTATGTTCAAGAGAAGCACTTAATGAGCCAATGGCCACAGAGTGGTCACCGCCAAGAGTGATAACAAACCTCTCTTGATCAAGTTCATTTTTTATAATGTCTTTTAGACGTTTATTATAAAGAGAAATGGTATGAAGATCGTGGCCTCTAATTGTGGGATGCTCTGGAGTGATAGGGCCTACGTCTCCAAGGTCTAAAATATGGTAGAATTTCTTTGAAAGAACTTTCTTTACGCCTTTTAGCCTAAGCCAGGAAGGCGCAAGTTCAGTGCCTTCAATGGATTGGCCCAAGTCAGTGGCCGCACCTAGTAATGATAAATCTTTACGCATACTTGTTAGTCTCCCCAAAACCAATAATAAAAAATTTACTTATAAATCTCACCTTTTTCAAGCAAACATATATGATTAATTAAGACAGGTTTTAAGCATTCGCCAGCTTATGAACTTGATCTAACTCTTATTATCTTTCTTTGAGATTGATGCGCTGCAGTTGCTGCCTGACTCTTTAATTCTTCTTAACTTCAAGAGTGATAAGCGTGCCGCCTCTAGTCCCACTTCCTTCATGCTCTTATAATGATTAAGACTCAAGGAGCATAATTTATGGATGAGAATTCTCAAAAATTAGAAGAGACGAAGACCCCAAAAAGTTTAAAGAAGAAGTTACTCATTTTTAGCTTTGTCTTTAATTTTTTTATCGTCATTGCTTTAATTTATTTCTACGGAGTCTTTCCAAGACAGGAAATTCAAGACCTCGAGAAGGGTCATATTTTAGTTACTGTTGGAGCAGATCAAAGTGCCGAATATCAGTTTGTTTCAAATAAACCTAAGAGTTGGGTGACTTTGAAAGATATGAACTATACCGCCGCACATGCCATTGTTGTTAGTGAGGATTGGGCCTTTTACAATCATAGTGGTTATGATTTGGGTCAGATAAAAGAGGCCGCAGAAGAGGCGATTGAAGGAGAGCGCACAAGAGGCGCTTCAACGATTTCTCAGCAAGTCGTAAAGAACATCTATCTCACTTCTGAGAAGAGCTTAACAAGAAAGTTAAAAGAATTATTCTATTCCACTTATATGGAAAGAAATGTTTCTAAAGAGAAGATTCTAGAAACCTATTTGAATATCGCTGAATTTGGTCCAGGTATTTATGGCATAAAAGCGGCTTCCCAGTATTATTTTAAAAAGAGACCAAAGGACTTGAGCCCAAGAGAAGGTGCTTTTTTGGCGATGCTTTTACCAAGTCCTAAGAGATATGGTGAATCGTTTCGAGAGAAGAAAATGACTGATTTTGCCAGTAAAACGGTTGATAGTATTCTCAAAAAAATGGTTCGGGCCAAGTATTTAAAGCCAGAACAACTTGAAAAGGTGAAAGAGCAAAGTTTTTCTTGGGAAGAAGAAGTGACTAATACTGGCCTTAAGGCAAATGATGCTCAAGTAGAGACTTCAATTGAGAACCCGAAGAAGAACTTAAGGAAGACAAGAGTTGTAAAACGAAAAAGAAAGCACGATCTGACGGGCAAATCTCTCGATCAAGGCCACACTATTAGTGATCAACTAAAGCTTGAAGAAAATCCCGAGTTTGATGAAGATGCCCTTGTGGAAGATGTCTCCGGAGCTGAGGCAGAGTTTAACGTTCAGTAAATGATAAGTTTTAATTGTTAAGGCGCGAGTCCGAGTAAACTTAGTATTGTCCTACGGTCATCACGGGCAGCTCGACTTACTTTGACTGTCTCTGTCCAGCGTAATAACCGGGCCCTAATCTCAGAGGAAGGAACAGCATAAGCTAAATCCTTCCAAACGTCTGGATTGGCTTGAGCTCTTAACTCTTGCATGTAAGAGTGCGTTCTTATCTTATAAGGTTTAGGTGTGTGAGTGCTCCAAACAATACCAAGTACATCTCCTGTCACACGATCGATTACGGGACTTCCGCTATCTCCAGAAGAAATATCACAACCTAAGGCAAAGCTTGGAACTTTCTTAATGATTCTTTGATTTGGATTTTTGAGGCGATTAAAGGAGTTCGTTTCAGACAACACTCTACAGTCCTCATCTGCCTTTAGTGTAAGTTCTCCTCTTGGGTTCTTGTATACACCAAACCCTGCGGTCAAAAGGAGTTTGTCTCTCGTGATATCTTTGTTAAAGGCGAAATTTAAGGGGTTCAACTGATTTAAAAAGGCATCACTGACACTATTTGTTTCAAGGGCCATGATGGTCAAATCAATATCATGCCATGTTGAGATGATTTGCTTGCAACTATAGGCCATGTTGAAAACACTAAAATAGAGAGTGACGGAAGATATATTACAACCCAGTATATTTGTTAACACATGGGCATTTGTAGCAACAAGATGCTGACCATTGTGAAAACCAAGATAAAAACCCGTGCCTTTAATATTGGCGGCCGTCGTTACCATGACTGTATTGGAAGCAAGCTTTGCCACCACAAAATTATTCTCTTCTAAAACAATTTTCTTATTTAAGGGTCTTGCACTCCACTGGGCCCCAATTTGAAACTCATCTGGAATAACAGTCGTCGCGCTATTGTTACCACTTGGTGCTTGACCAATTTCTAGGCCAGAGTTTCCACCACAGGAAAGTAATGTGAGAAGACCCAAGCATAGTCCTAGCTTTAGCAGGAAGATATTGGTAAATCTTCTTTTAAGAGTTAACTTAATCATAGGCGCACAACATATCACGTTGCCCTTAGGCCAGAGCTTCTAAAGTATTTTTTACACTACGCGTAATATGTGTAAAAATAGATAGTTATATAGGAGCAAAAGATTTTTAATGAAAATTAATCCTAAAATAGAAGAATTAAAGATCAAGCTTCAAGATTCTCTAAATGAGAGACGTCTTCCCTTACTAAAAGCAATGGAGCAATTAGATGAAAGGGAGGTTAACTGCAAAAATTGTCCCGGAACTTGCTGTACCTTCATGAGCAATAGTATGCAGATGACAATTGCTGAGACGTGGGATTTGTACGATTATTTGCAATCTAGTGGCCTTTGGACTCAAGAGTTAAGAGACAGTCTTAAAAGGTGTATTGATGATTTTAGATTATTAAATAGACCTAGCACTGGTGGTAGCCAGCTCATGCGAAAGACTTACACTTGTCCCTTCTTCACTCAATCCGCCCTTGGTTGTCCGCTTCCAAAGACGGTAAAACCTTATGGGTGCTTGGGCTTTAATCCAAAATTAAAAAATGAATTAAGTGGCAAGAGTTGTAGTGCCAATCATGAGGTTCTCCTACAAAGGGAGTCCGGTCTGGCCCAAGAGGAAGATATTAATAACATCTTAAAAGAAGAATTTTCCCTTGCCTGGGAGAAGGAAAGTATTCCTGTGGCCTTATTAGACCTTGATAGAGCACTCTCAAAATGATGAATCCTTTGTTTTAATTATCAAGAATATCCCTTAAAATTAAATAAATGCGAATATGTTTAGTTTCTCCCCATTTTAAGCCAAGACCTGGTGGCGTCAGTGATCATAGCTATGAGCTGGCGCAACACTTTCATGACTTGGGCCATGAAGTTTTTGTTCTAACTTCAAGTGATGTCCCAGAGGGTCTTTTTGATTTTACCGTTTTTAAACAACCTGATTGGGGTTGGTCTCATGTCTTTAATATTCGTGATTTAATAGGAGAGTTAAAAGCTGATCTTGTTCTTTTTCAGTGGACGCCTCTGGCCTTTTCAAAAGACTTTTATGGCCTAGCCTTTTTTGTGCCTTTTCTTCTCTTTCACTTGCGCTCTTTAAACACCAAGGTAATCGTTCATGAATCTCATTATCCACTTTCTCCCTCTTTAAAAGGGCTTTTTATTGGGGTTCCTCATTTCTTTCAATTTTGTTTGATCGCACTTTGGTCACGCAAATTATATTTTTCTCATGAGGGTAATGAACTTAAGTGGGCGGGTTATCTCCCATTTTTGAAGAGAAAATTTTCAACCTTGCCCGTTTATTCAAATATTAAAAATCATCTTAAAAGTGATGAGGGATTGAATGCTGATATTCCTTTAAAGAAACATAAGTTAATTTATTTTGGAGGGGCTCACCCTACGAACTCTTTTGATCATCTCCTTATCGCCTTAAATAAGGCCCAAGAAGAACTTGGAAAAGAAAATGTGTCTCTTTATTTATTAGGACTTTCTAGAAAGGTTATACCCGATCTTTTATTAAGTAGACTGGACCAAGATGTCTTTGCCTTAGGTTTTTTAAGTGAAGAAGGCGTTTCTTCTTGGTTAAAGAGGGCTGACCTTGTCTTATGTCCTTTTCTAGATGGTGTTACGACGAGAAGGGGCACTATTATGGCCGCTCTTCTTCACGGGAAGGCCATTGTTACCACAACCAGTTACTTTACGGTGGAATCAATTCCTTGGCATAACTTTCTCTATGCCACGGCCTTTGAAGATTTAAATGCCTATGCTGACTGTGTGGTTCATGCCTTGACTCACCCTAAAGAGGCAATTGAATTGGGTCAAAGAGGCCTGCATTTTTACACTGATTCCTTCTCCGTTGAAGCGGCTTCAAAAACCCTCCTTAAGTAGACTAAAGTGTACGATTAAACTAGCATTTGAAGAGACTAGAAATAGGGATAGCTTCATGAAAGAAAATCTTATATTTGAAAAAGTTGATCCTACTGATAAAAAGCAGGCAGAGACTTATGTCAGTTGGTACTCAAATCCAGAGATGGTTAAAAATTGGATTATACAAAAAGAAGAGAAATTAGAAGTTAAATTCACTACAGAAGACTTTGTGAAGCAATTTGGGCCAAGTGAAGATTTTGAAAGAATGGCCTTTATGTTGAGATTTATAGGCAAATATATTGGTTATGGGCAGTTTTATATTAACCACCCTGTTTGTCTCCACAAAGAGGGGCGAGTTGCATGGCCTAGTATCGCTATTGGTGCTGATGAATTTCGTGGAAAAGGGTTTGGCCTCGCTGTTGCCAAAGAAGTTTTAAGATTAGCTAAAGAGCAGAAATGTACTCACATCGAGGCAGGAATTTTCGAATTTAATAAAAAGATGAAAAGTATTTTACTTCACAACGGTTTTAAATTGATTGGTCAACGTGATGTGAAAACCTTTGTAGATAATAAATGGTGGTGCTCTGAGCATTACCTATTAACTCTTTAACAGTTAAGTGGAAGGGTCTCAGAGAGCAGCCTAGCGATATATTGTAGCAACGTGACATAGAAAATAAAAACTATAGAATTCCAGTTGAAGTCCACAGCAAATCCATGGCCCAAGGATTGCAACAATAATTCATAAGAATAGAGTGATTTTTATCTAAATTATTGAATTTATTGGAGTAAATCGATGAGACTCTTCCAAGGGTTAGGCTTTTTTTACCAATTATTGTTTATCTTTTTGATGGCCGTACAACCGGTTTACACCAAAACGATAAATGAGGCCCAGCCCTATAATGTTCTTAGGGAAGAAAGAGCAGCGCTTGAAGAGGGTATTGTTAAAATTAATCTACCCATAGAGCTTTTAAGGATTGAATTAAAGAAGGCCCTAGAAAAGAGTCCTGAAAACCCAAACGGTTTTGTTAAAGAGATTAAGCGTTTTGACATGGATCCCATGCAAAACCTATTGATCATTTCGGGCACGGCCTTAATGCCAGCTGATGTTGTTTTTGATTTGAATAAAATTGCCGGAGGCGGAGAGTTTCCGGTGGAGCACGAATTTAATATTAGTGTTAAATTTCCAACAGCATCAAAGTTGGCCCTCACACGTTATTTTTCCCTGGAAATTGTCGAATTTAAAATTGATGGGCAAAATTATTTGAATGCCTTTAATAGGGTTAATCAATATCTTGTGGGCCTTCTTTCAAATTCTTCTTTTATGGATTGGGTACTAAACGTAGGGCCCGATAAGTCTCAAGAGGCAAATTCTTTAAGTGAAAAAATCCATGATTTAATCACGTCAAAAGGATTGCGTTTTAAAAGTCATAGTGTCTCTTTTAAACTTGATCTCGAAAAAATTGCAGCGATTAAGTCTTATGTTGAATTAGCTGACTTTCAGTTATGGAATATTTCACCCGTACTCTTAAAAGGAACTGGTCAGGTTGCTCTTCAAATTGAAGCAGGGCTGGGGAAACCTGGAGATGCTTGGTTTAAGGCCATCAAAGAGCGTGGAGAAAGTGAAGAGGAAACATTGGCAGAGGCCAGAGAGTCCCTTTATGAAAAATATGGAAATACTTCTCTTCTAAATGGTGAGCTTAATGAGTTTATGGACCTTGTTAAAGAGCAGTTAAATTTTCCTTTGTGGGAAATTCGTCAAGAGAATAATTATAAATCATTAAAGAGTGATGTCGAATCTCGCGTTAGAAGTGGATTAGATCTAAAAAATCCATTGTTTAAAGCAGACCCAATGCAGGCCTATGATCTACTTAAAGAAGAAGTAAGTGCATTTATTGTTAATGAATTAACAGAGCTCAAAAGGCGGGCCCAAACCATAGCGCTTCTTAAAAGTAGTGGCGCTTCTAATAATAAATTGCCTTTTTTAACAAAGAGATTGTCTCAGGAGTCATTAAGCCAGGGAGTGCGCTTTGCTAGAGATTTTAATTTTGAAAATGAACAAATGTTTCCAGAACTAGAAGTCATTATTGCCCCGCATATCCCTGGTGTTATTTTAAGGGGAGTGATGAATATGGACATAAATGTCTTTATGGAGATGGGCCTAGAAGGAGAAGGCATCAATTGGTCGGCCTCGCCTTGGAGAGCAGCAGAAGACATTTGGGGTTCAGGTATGCCTTTTGAGGTATCTTTACGATTACATGCTTTTGATAAAGGTGTGTTAGGAATAGATGTCGTAAACTTTAGCCTCTTAAGTAATAGTGAGAAAACGAGTCTTTCTAAAAGCTCAGGACACGGTCACTTAATGGCGACCTGGACAAAAATGGCGATTGTTGAAGCTTTGACAACAATGGCCTTTGAAGACCCAAGTGCTATCAGTACTAAAGGGGATTCTCCACAAGGAAGAGATGAGCCATTTAAACACACGTTATCAAAAATAAATGAACAAAGTCAGGTTTATCAAAGGGAAATGGGTCGTATTTTAGAAGGTGATATTTCGGCCTTGGCCAAGCTTGCTGAAATTGATATTGAAAAGAATCCTTTTAATCAAGCGGGCTCTATTGTGGCCGCGAATAACTTACGTTACCTATTTCAAGACATCATTTCTTACGATGATGCCTCAGAGATGATTCAGTTCAAACTTGATCCTAAAATTGTCACGGAAACAATCCTTGCGAGTGAAAATAGTGTTCAGGTGTGGAATATTGAATCTCTTTATGATTCATTACTTAACCAAACTTATATTGAAGTCGGGGTTGGAGATGGTGAGCGCTCTAAGAAATATGTTGATCAAATTTTTGAAAGACGTGAGGCAAAGGACTCTCAAGATTTTGTAGGGATCGATGAAACTCGTGAAAGCTCCTCTTCTGATATGATTGTCAAAACGGATCTTAAAAATTTCGAGTTGTTTCTAAATAAACTTTTTACGGATGCTTCGAAAGAGCAAATAAAAGGCGTTAATACCTCAATTCGTGAAAATGTCGAACAAAGCCATTATGTCATAAAAGATTTAAATCTAAATGCCGTGGAAGAAGGTCAAATAGAAATGAATTTGACGGCCTCACTCTATGAAAAATCAAAAAAGGGAATTCTAGGACAGCTCTTTTCATCTAGCGATTGGAAAGTTACCCAAAAAGATGTCCTTGTTAAGGCAAGATTAAAAATCTCAGTTGAAAAACTTGATAAGTACAAGTCGAGAGTGAAACTCTCTAAAAATGAAGTGTTCTTTGGTGATGAGGTTCTAAAGCTTGATCTTGCACAAGCTGGTATACGCTTTTCAGGAGATACTTCGACATTAGATAAAATGATTAACCTGATAGCTTCTGACATTAATTTTGAGGGTGGTCTTACTAAAAAGGTTAAAAAAGTTGTCTTAAATTTTCTTCACAATTATCTTAATGATCAGGATCCATCTAAAAATGGTAACACTACCTTGGGTGGCGTGAAATTAAATCGCTATGCTAAGGTTTTGGCCCATGATGAAGAGATTCTCATTCAGCTAAATCCCCATATCATGGGAGTGGCCTTTGATGTTCGTCTCCTTAATAATACTCTCTTCTCCGACACCCCTGTGGGACTATTAGTAAATAAATCACAAAATAGCATTGATATGCACTTTAGCACTTCAGGTAACTTGGCCGCTGTTGATAAGGGTGAGCTTCTAAGAGTTATGGTTAAGGCCAAAGAACTGTTTCAGCCTTTCATTACAGGAGATAAAGAGATCTTTAATAACCATGTATTGTTGATTGAACTTTTTGATCGATCCATCTTCAACTCAGACTATACAAAGCTAAGCCTCTTTCATCGTCTTAATAGAGTGATGAGAAATTATGAAGGTGTAACGAATATAATTAGACCTGATACGAGTGTTGTTGATCAAATTAATCAAAATCTTGGCACCCGCTTTGGTGTAAGCTCAGGTGTTTTTAATAACCGTCAACTGACAGGATCTGGTGTTGAGATTATGTACTTCCTTTCTGCAGCGGCCGTTTTAAGAGAGCAAATGGAAGCTTTTGTCGCGAGGATTGAAAAACTTGGACTTCGAAATCAGGTCTCCTTTGTCGGTCCTATGGAAGGAAAAATTCATGAGATCGAAACACGGTTTATTAATCCGCTAATGGAAGTTTACAAAAATAATTTTATGGTTAGAAATAGTAAAATTCTTAAAAAAGGTATTACAGACTGGAATTATACGTACTATCCCGATGCTTTGTATTGTGAAGGTGTTTATCAACTCGTAACGAAATGGAGTGAAAAAAGTGGCCGTTAAAAGACCAAATTTTTCTAGAAAGGTTACCGTTGTTAAAGCGCCCCTTGGGAAGCAAAAGACGGCCAATCCTGCTCTTCGATTAAAAAAGAAAAGAGGCACGAAACCTTTGCGCTATTTTCTATACCTTGTGCTGTTAGGACTCCTGTTTTTAGAGTCAGGCTGGCCACCAGGTAGGGGAATTAAGACGACTCAGGCACAAGAAAGCGCAGAAATAAGTTACGGACTAGAGGAAGAGGAAAATGAATTTGAAAGACAGCCTATCGCTCCCATTGGTCATTCAGATGAGGCCAAGACCACTATTTTAGGAGAGGTCGGTCTTAGTGGTGATCAGATGCGTGTCGTTGCTGAAAATATTCTGGCCGTTGCCAAAGCATCGAGTGAAGAATTCTCTGTAGCTGATGGACTCTCTCTTTCAATGTATGTTTTGCGCTATTTAGCAGAAATTGGTGAGTATGAGCTAGCGTACAAAGACATCATGATTTTAATTAGGGCATTTGAAAAATTATCTGGTGATGAGGTTAGTGAACAAGTGATTGCGATTGTTGAGCAGCTAGAGAAAATCCGCTTTGGAAAAAGAGAGGGGAAATATTTTAGTCAATTCTTTAGTAAAACGCCCCAACGTGGGATAATTATCCCAATAGATGAGCGTTCTGAAGATCCTAATAGTAGCCTTAGAGAAATTAAAAGGATTGTTGCCGTTGAGGGAAGTGTTCTCTATTTCAATGAAATCGATAATACTTCTGAAAAAAGAGAAGTTCGGGACTTTATCAAGACCCCGGTTAAAATCTTAAATGTCATTGAATCAGTAGTAAAAGCCTTAAACCAAGTCCATCCTGATATCATTCAAGGGATTGATGATTACTTAGAGCGAAATGATCATCCAGCACCTCCGATGATTATTGATATGGCGGGAATTTCAATAGAAGTCGACACTACAACGATTTTTAAAGATATTACTTTTGATTTTAATAAGGCCTATGTTTTTCCAGGCCTTAAATTAGGAACAAATCCTTTGCCGACTGTCGTTCTAGGCGCCAAGGCCAAACTTCTCAACTTAAAAGTGAGCGTAGATCAATGAAACATTTTTCCATTTGTGCTTTCTTTTTATTCTCTCTCCTCAGCTATGGGCAAGACTCAATTGCTGAAGTTAAGGCCGTATTTGCTAATGAAGATCAGGTCGTTCAAAAAGGCGAAGAACCTCAAATAGATGAAGCAACTCGTGAGGTCTTAGTTCCAGTAGAAAACACCGAAACTCTTTCAGAACCAGTTGCCTTAGAACTGAAACTTCGAAATTATGATGGTAGCCCTGACAAGAAATGGAGTATTTCTGGTCGCTACCTAGGGGTTCTTTCACAGGTGGGATTTGAAAGAGAAGTCTATCGTCAAATAAGCTTGGGACTTTTTTATGGGAAGTTTCAAGGAAAAGTGGCCGGCACTGATAAGCTTGGTTTGATACCGGATCTTGATCATTTAGCTCTTCAGGTTAATGCTTACTTGGGTGAAGAAAAGAGTGCCTTAAGCACGGGACCTGTTATTCGTTTTTCAGTTCACGCTAATAAACAAAAGGAGAACGACCTCGTAAAAAGTATTCAAGTAGATGGTCAAGATGTTATTGTTCCCGGAGAAACAAAGGTTGGTACGCTCTTAGGAATTGGTTATCACTGGCAATGGGATCCGATATCTCTGAATGTTGGGATAGAATACCTCTCCTTGGGGCCTCTTAAAAATCTAGTTCCTTTGGCGGCGAGTTTAGGAGTTGCCTTTTAACATGAGCATTAAGATTTTTTCTGACAAAGATTGGTCTTTATCATTTTCTGATCAGACTGATCCTTTCTTTAATTTATCATGGGAAGCAGAGATCCTTAAAGGGAAGAGGCCACAAATTTCCCACCTCTTCCTCTACCGTAATCGTCCTTGCATTGTATCTGGTCGCTTTCAAGTACCATGGCGGGAAATTAATTTTCATGCACCTCAATTCAAAGATATCACTTATGTTCGTCGCCGAAGTGGTGGCGGCACCGTTTACCATGATCTTGGTAACTGGAATTTCTGTATTATTAGGAAAGGGCGAGAGTTAGGTCGGTCCGCTAACCTTTTGCTTATTCAAACCGTTTTAAAAAAGCTGGGTGTTGAAGTCCATCAAAATGAACGCTTTGATTTATTCTATAAAGGCAATGCTGAAGAAAAATTAAAGGTTTCTGGCTCGGCTTTTAAACAAACAGCTAATATGAATCTTCATCACGGAACTCTCTTGGTTGAGTCTTCTTTAAAAAGTTTAAAAGGAACTTTGGGAGTCACAAAAGATTGGGAAGTAACTGGCAAAGGCATCGCCTCCTTTCCTTCCCCAGTGACAAATATTAATGAACATGGTCACCAGTTAAATTTTGAAGATTGGAAAAGAGCATGGATGAGTCACTTTGGTTTTAATGAGTTAATTTTTAGCACTCCCGACTCTTCTCAGTTTGAATCTATGAAAAGAGAAGAGGAGACTCTTAAGTCTTGGCAATGGCGTTGGGGAGAGACTCCTCACCATGAGATTTGTTGGAAGTACCTTGAAATGGAGTTGAAATTAGGGATAAAGAAAGGCCAAATAGTCAGCCAGTCTTTTAATAACTTTGATCCTGAAATAAATCTTATTGGGAATAAAGTTCTCTCAAATGACCTCGACTCTCTTAAATCTCACTTTCCAGACTATTTTCAAAGACAATTAGGCCTTCTTGGCACCAAATGATCTGATACATTTGTTTATCTTATCTTAGATATAACAACCTAGACCTTCTCAAAAAGTAGGGGACAGACTAAACTCCTTCCATGTCAGTAAGTGTATCTATGCCCGAAAATCCAGAAGTTCATGACCACCTTAAGGAAGCTAGGCGTCATTGGCTTAAGTTCTTAAAAAGTAATTGGGTCATTTACTCATGGGGGGTCTTCTTTGTCCTATCCACGGCCATGCTTCAAGTTTTGGTCACAAGGCTTCTTGGTTGGGTTCTTGATTTCTTTACAAAAGATCCTCTTCCTAAATTTTTCTATGGCGCTAGTGAGTACGATACCTTTTTAAGATTATTTGTCTTTCTCGTTATAGCAAGATGCGTCCTCTTCTTTTCAAGGGTCGGTTGGCGCATAACCATGGCTCGCCAGACTCATGTGGCCTCAAGTGAATTGAAGGTTAATATATGGGATAATGTTCGCTTCTTTAAAAGTGTTGATTTAGTTCGTCATTTTACTAAGGGCATTTTAATGAATGCCAATACCTCTGATGTGGCCAGGGGACGCTTCATTTATGGTTTCACCTTGGTGGCGATTTTTGACATGCTTTTTTTGGGGCTCTTTACCCTTGGAACGATGATTTCAATTCACGCGCCACTTACGCTTATTTCCCTTTGCGTTCTTATGATTTTGCCCTTTTTTGTAAAGAAACTCTCTCACTTAGAGATGACCCGCTATCGTACGGCCCAAGAAACGTTAGGGGACTTTAATGACCTAACTTCTCAAGTTGTTTCGACTATTCGTTTGCAAAGGATCACTCAGACAGGAGAGTTTTGGTCTAAAAAAATGATGGCCTCAGCAGAATCCTATCGCCAAAAAAGATTAGAGGCCGTCTTTACTTCCCTTCGCTATATTCCAACGATGGGAGGGGGCTATGTTTTAAGTTATGCCGTCCTCTTTTTTGTCGGTATCCCCTATGTTCTTAAAGGAGATATTTCTGTTGGGGATTTTGTGGCCATGCAAGGTCTTATCTTTCTTCTGCAAGATCCTTTAGCAGAGTTGGGTTTCATTATCTCTGAATGGAAGAAGTCATTTACGTCACTAGAGCGATTAAGTGAAATCTATCTTCACGAACAGGACCCCCACTTAGGGCTTGAAGGAGATGAACTCCTCGATACTCAAACAGTCCTAGATGTTGAGTCATTGTCTTTCAAATATTTTGATGGCGAAGAAAATGTTATTGAAGACCTAAGCTTTAATATTTCTGCTGGTAAGCGCCTCGGTATTACTGGACCCATCGGTAGTGGTAAATCTACCCTAGTACGCATACTTAGTGGAATCGAAAGACAATTCGAGGGTGACGTATCCTTTATGGGTAGACCCTTTAATGATTACTCTCATGAATTCCTACGCACTCTTATAGGCTATGTCCCCCAAAAACCCTTTCTCTTTGCCGATACTATTCGTGAAAATATCAGACTTGATAGAGATCTCGATGACGAGCAAGTATGGCACTTCTTAGAAATGTCCTGTCTTGCCGATGATGTGCGCCAATTTCCAGAGGGACTTGGCACCCCTCTAGGTGAGTGGGGAATAAATTTAAGTGGTGGTCAAAAACAACGCCTTACTTTAGCACGTGCTTTGGCCCGAGAGTGTCAACTCTACTTCTTTGATGACTGCCTAAGTGCTGTTGATACCGTCACAGAAGAGAGGATTTTAAAGAATTTAAATCAACAATTAAAAAGTGAAACTCTTGTTTGGGTTGCTCATAGGCCATCGACATTAAAGTATTGTCATCAGATTCTGGAGCTAGAGTCATGAGCCAGGTTAAAAAGAAAAAAACATTTCTTCATGCAGATGAACAGTCAGAAGAGGGGATTCGCAAGTTTAAGCTCTCTGATATGGCATCTTTCAAAAAGCTTTTGCATTTTGCGAGGCCTTATAAAAGTGGGATTATCTTCGGTCTCTCTTTAATGGTTGTCAGTTCACTTACATCTCTTATCTCTGCCCGGATGATGGGTTTATTAGTTGAAAATGGACTTCTCAAAAAGTCCCTCTCGACTTCTTTTAATTACTCAGGGCTAGTGATTGTTTTTGAAGTTTTATCTTTAGGTTGTATGTGGCAAGGACGAAAGTTGCTGACTGATTACAGCTCTCAAACCATTCTTTCTATAAGAGAAGCACTTTTTAATCATCTTCAAAATTTGCCGATTGGCTTTTATGATCGACAACCTCAAGGGCGGATTGTGACGAGAGTGACCCATGATGTGGAGGGGATCGAAGAGTTCTTTACCTCCAGTATGGGAAGGGTTCTCAATTCCGCTTTTATGGCTCTAATGGCCATGATGGCCATGCTTGTTACAGACTTTAGGCTCGGGGGCATTTTGGTTATAAGTGTTTTTCCGGCCATCTTCTTTGTTTATGTTACAAGAGATTATGTTCGTAAAGTTAATCGAAACTTATCTCGAACCAACAGTGCCCTCAATTCAAAGCTGAGTGAATTTTTAAGTGGTATCGAGGTTATTCGTATTTATGGTTTAGAAAATTGGTCTAAAGAAGAATATGACTCCTATGTTGATGAATATCGCACGAGTCATCTAAACGCCAATAATCTCTATGCATGGACCAGACCCCTTGTTGCTCTACTTTGTAGTGCCCCGTTAATCGGTCTGGTTTGGTATGGGGGAAATAATATTTTAACAGGGGCCATGACTGTTGGTCTCTTTGTAACTTTTGTTAGGTACTGTGAGCGCTTCTTTAATCCCATTATGACTCTTGCTCGTGAAATTCATATGGTTCAACAGGCCTTTACCTCTGCAGAGCGAGTGGCGTCTTTCTTGGCCCATGCCGAGGAAGATACCGTCTTAGGTGAGGATGGAAAACTTGCACCAAAAGGCATGGAGGGCTCAATTGAATTTAATGACGTATGGATGGCGTATGATTCAAAGAATTACGTTTTAAAAGGCATAGACTTTAAAATTCGAAAAGGTGAAAAAATTGGTCTGGTCGGAACAACAGGTTGTGGGAAAACCACAACAGTCAGTCTTCTTTCTAGACTCTATGAATATCAAAAGGGCGATATTCTTTTAGATGGGCATTCGTTGCGAAGCTACCAAAGAAGCTTTCTTCGCCAGCAAATTGGTTTTGTCAGTCAGGATGCGATTCTTTTTCGTGGAAGCTTTAGGCAAAATTTATGCACAGATGAGAGTGTGCCTGATGATAAGGTTCTCTATGCCTGTGAGGTGACGGGGCTCGCTCGGGTAATGCGCTTAGGCTCTTGGACTTTGGATTCTGAAATTTTTGATGGGGGGGCCAACCTTTCAGTTGGTGAAAGACAGCTTTTAGCACTTACTAGAGTGTTGATAAAAAACCCTACGATTTTAATTTTAGATGAAGCGACCGCTAATATTGATCCTTGGTTTGAAAAAATCATTCATCAGGCCGTGGACCGAGTAATGGTTGGTCGCACCTGTCTTATGATTGCTCACAGGCTCTCAACACTTGATCATTGTGATCGGATTTTTGTCTTTGAAAAGGGCCAATTGGTCGAAGAGGGAAGTAAAAGCGAATTAGAAGAAAAGAAAGGTCATTTCTTTAACCTTCACCAGGCCCAAGAGGCCGTAGAGTAGTTAAACTTATTTCTATAATTCTCAATAAATCCAATGTTATTTCCGATACTTAATCCATGAAATTAAATAAAAAATTAGTCGACCTTCTTAAAGAACTTGAGGATGGGGGAAGCGATCCTTCCGTACTGTTGCGTTTTCGTGAATATTTACATGAGCAAGAAGAAGAAAGAGATTATCTTGAGAGAGAATTAGAAAAATTCAAACTCATGGTCGACTGGACACCTTGCACGATTAGTTGGATTAAGTCTGACCTTACTTATGCTGGGGTTAATAAAACATTATCCGATCTTTGTGAAGTACCACCTGAAGACTTTATTGGAAAAAAGGTTGGCACTCAAACCCGTCAAGAGTATTTTAAAAAATTTAGTGAAGATCTATTTACAAAAAATGAGGTGAGTCACGAAGCAAATTTAAATGCCAATATAGAAGGAGAAGAAAAGAAGTTCTTCTTAGTAGGCACCAAATTTAATGACAATAAAGAGGCCGTTATTATTGGTCTTGATGTCACTGAACTCGCTCGTCTTCAACAAACCGTAGGTCTTATGGAGAGGCTCTCTTCTCTTGGTGAAATGGTCGCAGGGATTGTTCATGAGATTAACAATCCTCTTACTCTCGTAAAAAATAAGTCTTTAATGATTCAAAAATACCATGAAAAAAACCAGACAGAGAAAGTGCTAAGTGCTGCCAAGAGCATCAATGAGACTTGTGATAAGATGAGTAAAATTATCGAGGGAGTCAAAACCTTCGTGAGACAAGGTCACCATGATCCTCATACCGAGGCCTATGTTCATGAGACAATTGCAGAAGCGGCACTTCTCATAGAATCAAAAATTAAGACTGCCAAAGTCGAAGTTATTCTTCCTGAGGGTCCTGGACCTATTGTGCTTGGAAATCAAACTCAACTGTATCAAGTTTTCATAAACCTCATGACCAATAGTATTGATGCGATAACAGACCTTAACGAGAGATGGATTAAGATATCGACTCATTTATATGACAAACGCCTTCGTATCCGTTTTGAAGATTCAGGCGTTGGGATACCAGAGAAAATTCAAGAAAGTATCTTTCAATCTTTTTACACCACTAAAGGCAAAGGAAAGGGGACTGGACTTGGATTGAGTCTTTGTCGAAAAATTCTTCTTTCCCATGGAGGAGATTTACAAATAGATAAAAATCACGTGAATACTTGTTTTATTGTTGATATACCACTTGTATGCAAAGACCCATTAAAAGTTTAAAGTTTAGCTTGACGTTCATTCCTAATTTTCTCGATATAATATTTTATATTATTTTTAACACAATGCTATTAATCACCAGTGGAGTAATCATCTATAATTCCAATAATACTCCATCTAATATTCAAAAGATAAGGAGTGAGAAGTTTATCTTTAATGAGTTTCCTGGAAAGGAGACCTTTCCTCTCTATCGAGAAGTTATGGGGGGAGGGTTTCCGGCAAACGCGATTATTAACCATATTGTAAAGTTTGGAGAGGAAGTTATTTATGAAAAGGACTATTCTATTGATGAGTTCAATCAACGAAAAGTAATTCAATCTGAGGGCGTAAAGAATGGTCATGTGATTGTTGCTGGGGGTTCCAATGTTTTTAGCCAAGGCGTAAATGACAATGAGACTCTCGCAAGTCAATTGGCCAAACGCTTTAGAGATAAAGGTATTTATAATTTATCTGGCCTGGGATTTGGTCCAAATCATATTTTAAGAACCTTTGAGGACTTTCATGTAAAAAAATATGTTAAACAAAAAGAAGGGATATTTATCTATCATTTTTATATGTATCACGTTTCAAGAGCATTTGGAGAGAGAGACGTTGTCAGGTGGTCTTTAGGGAAGTTTCCCGCATACTCTCTTGATGAAGGTAAGTTAGTTAATGCTGGCAAATACGAAAATCTTTATCATTATCATTTTTTTAATTTGTTAAATAATTTGTCGTTTTTTGATAATTTTAATTTTTCAGATCCATTTAGTTCAAAGAAACTACTTTTGACGACCCTTATCTTTAAAAAAATGAAAGAAGAATATTTAAAATCTTTTCCAAAGGGAAAATTCTACATAATATTTTCACCTTTTGATTCTGACACTGTCTCAACTGAAGAATTTAAAAGGCATCTTAGAGAAAAAAACATAGATTTTATTTCACCACCGGAATCATTGATAGCAGAAATTAAAACAAAAAAGGAAGAGGTAAGATATCCCCATGACTACCATCTGACACCAAAAGGTTATGAAATTTTAGCGGATTTTATAAAAAGTATCTTTTAATTAGCTAAAACACTTTGGGCACCATTTCCCAACTCCACTTTTCTTACCCATGACCTCTAAAGGGGTAAGTCTAAATTT
The DNA here is from genome assembly GCA_021737405.1 of Bacteriovoracaceae bacterium. Lineage (GTDB taxonomy): Bacteria > Bdellovibrionota > Bacteriovoracia > Bacteriovoracales > Bacteriovoracaceae. The sequence goes on along the minus strand of JAIPEG010000003.1, from coordinate 131,017 downwards.
GTGACCTTCTTTGCAAACAAAGAGTAGGTTAAAAGTTGAATTGACATATTTTTCAGAAAGACACTTTCCCCCGAGTTTTTCAGCATGCTCTTTAAGCATATTGAGGTCAAATGTTCTTTTCTTCTTAGGTGTTTCCATTAGATCTGCTCGGTTAAGGTCGTAAATTCTTGGTAGTCTTCCGCAGTGGCAAAAGCCGGCTCTTGCTTGAGTCTTTCGGAAAATGCAGCGTGAACTTTCTTTGCTTGGGTCGAGTATTTAAAGCTCGCTCCCTCTGATACTGACTCAATGAGGCGCATGCGGATCTCATCTTGAAAATCAAAGTAAACTTGCTTTGGAGGCATTTTTGAAAATTCTTCATTCATAAGATCAAGGAAGTCCCACCAATCCAACCTTTTATATTTTCTTATGATAATCATTTAATTCTCTTTACATGAGTGATCTGGTTTTGACTTGTTCAATGATCTCTTCAAAGGCCTTTAATATGGTGTCTTGGTTGAGAGCATCTCCAAAGGAGAAAAGATCTTTGCCAATAAACTCTTTCTTTAACACAATCTTGTGTTTCTTCGCCTCAACTCCCGCTGTGCCGTAACTGAGTTTCTTAATATTGAAAGTAAAGTTAAGGCCTAGACCATTTTCAATTGGTTCAATGAGAAGGTCGAGCCCTTCAACCGCCCCGAGCTCCCTAGTTGCTGGAGGAGTTAATTTAGCTTCTAATTTAGTCGCTTTATTCTTAAGTGATTTTACTTTAAAACGCTGAAAGTTTTCAAATAATTCTAAAATAAGTTCTATGGGTTTCCATGGCGTAATCGTGAGATTAAGGAGCCCATTGCTATATAGATCAGTATCAGGTCCAGCAAGAAGGGCCAACGTATAAGTACCGTCAGAAATTGAGGTATCAATTGATTGAATGAATTGGTGCTCAAATTCTTTCGCAGAATCAAGTTTTAAGTCTGACCAAGATAATTCTTGAAGAAGCTTAAAGGCCTTTGGGTCTCTCTTTTTAACTTTTCTAAGATCTGCTAAAACCAGTTTCAAAGACCATCCGGTCAAATCAATATTTTCCCCATGGGGCTTAAGTTCACCGGTTACAGAGATGTCCTGGCCTTGTTGCCAAGTCTCACCAAGAACATCAAGAACGATTTCTACACCAGAGACGAAGAACGTACCCCGCATTACTAATTTGCCTGAGGCTGAGGCTTTTCGCGGTAAACAAAAGCTTTGCCCCGTTGCAATTGAATCTTATTATCATTGGGCTTCAGGCGTTTTTTAAAGTCTAGGTCTTCAGGTAGGGCCTCTTTATGAAGCTTTGTTAGTGCCTTACCGATGGCCTTTCCAAGAAGAGGAGGCACAGCATTTCCAATTTGGCGCCACTGGGCCGATAAAGGACCAGCAAATTCAAAGTTATTTGGAAAGCTTTGAATTCGAGCAGCCTCTCTTGCCGTTAGGTATCTATTTTCTGTTGGATGAAAATAGCTATGACGATGAGTCATGATCGTAGGCGATGGGCTACTTCGATCAAGTCTTTGGTATTTAGATTGGCGGAAACGGTTTTCGGGAATCTCTTTCCAGTTAACTCCAAGCTGAAGGCCCTTTGGAAGATAGGCCAGTTCATCTCTTTCGTAGCGAATGCCTTTTCCCTCAGGAATTCGAGCAAGTCGTTGGCCATCTAATTTATTCTTTACGGCCGCAGTATCAATATCATGATTAAGCATATTTCCAGACTTTGTTTTTAGGTCGAAAATGATGTCGCCTACGGTAACCGTTGCCTTGCGGGCCTTTTCTTGTGGGTCACCATGAGTAAACTCAGGATAAACAGGGAAGTCATTAATGCGAGTTCCAATAATGATGGTTCTTCTACGTTTTTCAGGAACGCCATAGTTATGAGCACTCATCACTTGAACGTCGAGGTTGTAACCCAAGCGGTGAAAGCGAGCGAAGATATTCTTAAGGACAGGTTCATTCTTCTTGGCCACTAGACCCGTGACGTTTTCCATCACAACAAAATAAGGTCGGGTTAAACGAACGATACGAACAAACTCCAAAAATAGCGCATTTCTTTCGTCCTTAGGATCTCCTAGACCAACAGTTGAAAAACCCTGGCATGGTGGACCGCCAACAACTGCGTGAACTGGCTTTTCTTTAAGAAGCTCATCTAGCTTTCTCTTCGTCAGTTTTCTGATATCACCACAATAGACCTCAGCATTTTTGTGGTTCTTCGCAAATGTTTCCATTGCGTATTTATCGTAATCGACACCAAGCAAGCAGTTCATGCCCGCCATTTCCATGCCGCAAGAGAGTCCACCTGCTCCTGCAAAAACATCGATGAAGTTTAGTTTTTGGTCTTTATTCTTCGCCATGGAAGGTTGTCCTTAATTTTAGGGTCATGTCTAAATAAGATGTTGTAAGACAATTATCGGTTTCGCCGTTATTTATTGTCAACTATTGAATATTATTGTGTTGGGGTTATGCGGCTTTTTTAGGATCTTTTTCAGCAGATTCTTCTTTTGAGTCAACTGGTAGCTTTAAGGCAGATTGTGAGTGCTTGAAAACAAGGATTCCAAGTTGCTCGGCTTCATTATCACCTAGAGATTGAGGACTCTGAACTTGGTCAATGCACTCAAGGAGAAGTTGGCCTGTTTTTGCACAGCGGCTTTGATGGACAGTCTTCGTTATATAAGGTGTCCAATAGGAGGGCTTATCTGTCATTAACAATAGCGTTTGTTTATTTTCTTTTAGGCTATGAATTAAGGCCTTTGTAAAAATTTTAAGCCCTGCCTTATCTAAGTATCTTTCAGGACAATCTAGAAAAAGAAAATCCGCCTTTTGAAGGAGTCCTTTCACTAAGGCCGCCGTCTTTCTCGTCTGAGAGTCAACTTGGTAGGGAAGGTCACTTACTAGTTCAATTTTTTCATAAAGCTCTATGAGAAAGGGATTTCCCTTTCTTCCCAAATAGTCTTCCAAGGTAAATTTCTTGGTTGAACTCACTGTTGAGGGAATAGAGTCAAGAGAGATATTTTCTTTAAGGCTCAATGCTGGCAATAAGGATCCTTCACTGTCTGTAAAGGAGAACCTAAGGGGCTGGGATGCCTTTTGCATCTTTAAAAAAGATAAGAAGTTCTTAAGGGCAGACATGCCGCTATTAGCTTTAACGTCTAACTTATCAAAGAATATAATGTCTGGTCTGGGACCAAACCCTTTCAAATCCATACTTCCCTTGTCGGTACCTGAGCGTTCATTTTATAGAGTGTTGTGAGAAATATTGCGCAGGGCAAAAGATGCCGTTTATAAGGTACTGAAAATTTTGAGACAACTCGATATAATGGTTAAAAAGGGAGATTCTCTTGGAGGAGAAGCAAAAGAAGAAGATTTTGATGGGGTTCTCTGGAAGCCTAGACTCAGTCGTTGGTGCTTATTTATTAAAAAAGCAAGGCCATGACGTTTATGCTGTCGGTATTAACTTCTTCAGCGAGGATTATGAAAATATTCCTAAGCGATATAATGACAAAGGTGAGTTAATTGAAAGCACGCCTTTTCAGGGTATTTTCTTATTGCCTGGGCTTGAGCGTGTAAAAAAACTTGCAGAGAGTTTGGGAATTCCTTTCTATGCCGTGCAAGCAGCAGATGCTTATCAACATTACATCACTGATAAAGTCGTCGGTTGTCGTGTTGGGGGAAGAAGCTTTTCACCAAAAGTTACAGCAAGTCGTCTAATCTTTGAAATTCTTAAAAATAAGGCAGAGGCCCTCAATGCGGACTATATCGCGACCGGGCACTATGCAAAAGTCGTTAAGAATAAAAGTTTGAATTCAATCAATGTCTTTGTCAGTAATGATCTTGAAAACGATCAGAGTTATTTATTATCGAGTTTAGATCCGGAAACATTAGAGAAGATTATTCTGCCACTCTCAGATATGAGAACTTCAGAGGTTAAAAAAATTTCACAATCTCTAAACCTCGAATATTGGGAAAAAAGTGCAGAAGAAAAAAGTCCTTTAATGAATAGACCATTAATCGGAGAGTTTGTTAGCGAACGAACTCCTCCTAAGATGTATAAGACTGGAAATATTATAGATTTTAAAAATGAGACCATCCTTGGGGATCACAATGGCATTCATCTCTATGGGCTTGGCGCCAATAATCTAAAGACGAAAACAGGAACTCCCATTGATAGAGATTATATCGTTATTGGTCACAGGTATTCTGCTGGGATTGTCTATGCCGGTTATCAAGAAGATTTACAATATGACACCATTGTTTTAATGCATGTGAAATATGCTCAAGGAGTCGACTTAAGTCAGCCAATAGATGTTTATATTAAAACCAGTGAGAGGGGGGAGAAAATCCCCGCGACTTTATTCCCATTTAATAATCGTTACGCTGAACTTAAATTAAAAGAAATGCATGAGGGGTTAATCTATCAGGGAGAGTATATTGCTTTTTATAATAGATCTGGTGCCATGGGGAGAGTCATTGGTGCTGGTGAGGTGAGAACGTGTGGTTATATCGACTTTAAAGAGTTGAGAACTTTTCCTAAAAAACGAGAGGAATTAGAGCTAGATGAACAAAGAGAAAAAGTCGATATTTATAGTTTTAAGTTTTAGTCTTCTTTTCTCTTTCCCAGCCTTTGCTAATAAAGAAGAGAAAAGCTATTTTAGTGACTTCTCTTTAGCGTCTTTAAAAAATCCTTCTAAAAATATCTTTCACCTAATTCAAAATGTTTCATTGATTAAGAAAGACGATCTCTTTGGTATCCTTAGAGAATTTATCAATTCGGCCAAAGGGACAAGGCTCATTGGAACTAGCGGTCATGAATTGGCGAGAGGATTTATCGAAGAGGCCATTAGAAAGCTTGATAGTGAAAAAAAGGGATTAATGTACCTTGATAAATTTCAACCTGATGTTGAAAGTGCCGTAAGTTTTTATGAAACGTCCTTTAAAGAAAAAATAGAAAATAAATTTAGTAAAACTTCAGAAACCTATGAACAGGGCCGCCGATTTACGTCATCAATTGTCGACTTTATTAAGGAAAAGAAGGATGTCGAAGGACGTAATATTATTTGGGAAAAAAAGGGGAGCCTCAGACCAGATGACCTGCTGGTTATTACGGCCCATTACGATACGGTTGTCTATGAAAAGGAGCGCTTAAAGGCCAGTAGTTCAATGCCAGGAGCAGATGATAATGCTTCTGGAGTCGCCATTGGACTTGCTTTATTAAAGCTATTTTCTCACATGGATATCCCTATCACTGTTAGGATTGTTTTTCTTGATTGGGAAGAGTTTGGATCATTAGGGAGTAAGGCCTTTGTCACAAAATATAGAAAAGAAGTAATAGATAAAAATCTTTTAGGATTTATTAATCTCGAAATGTTGGGCCATGATTCAAAGGCCCAGGATAAAGAAGAGCGTCACGGCAATATGAGAATTTATATTAAAAGACCTGGGACTCCCTACTATGAAACCCATAACTCTCTTGCAGTAAAACTTTTAAATAAGGGAAAAAAGATTGAAAAGAGTATGCGCTTCAAAGTGATTGCAAATGATCAAAATTTGGAGGGAAATGTTAGTTTTTGGGAGCCCTCCTGGCCTGGGGTGACCTTTAGCCAAAATTGGCAAGACGATCCCAACCTTACAAGGAATCACACCCCTAATGACTTTGCTGAGACCCTTAATTCAAAGACACTGCATCAGTCCTATCGCTTCATCGCGGGCGCCATTTTGGCCTTTGCCTACGATTTCTAGGGAAAAAGGCCGTCACTCTGAAAGGATTTCTTCACTCTTTTGCCAACAAGTTCAAATATGATAAATTGGGCCATGGAAGGAAAAACGGTCATTGTCGGTATGAGTGGAGGGGTAGACTCCTCCGTAGCAGCTGCTCTTTTAAAAGAGCAGGGATATCGCGTGATTGGTCTTTTTATGAAGAATTGGGAAGAGATCGATGAATTTGGGGTCTGCCAAGCTTCTAAGGACTACGAAGATGTTATTAAGGTCTGTGAGAGCTTAGATATACCATACTATAGCGTAGAGTTCGTTGAAGAGTATCGCGACAATGTCTTTAAGTATTTCTTGTCTGAATATGAGGCCGGATACACTCCAAACCCAGATATCCTTTGTAATCGAGAAATAAAATTTAAAGTCTTCTTTGAAAAGGCCATGGAGCTTGGTGCCGATTACCTGGCAACGGGGCACTACTGTCAGCACTTAGAAAATAATGGGCGCTCGTTACTTGTAAAAGGGGATGACCCACGAAAAGATCAAACCTATTTTCTCTATACTATGCAAGAGTCAATTCTCAAGAAAGTGCTCTTTCCCCTCGGGCATTTAGAGAAGTCAAAGGTGCGAGAGATTGCTGAAAAGTATAATCTGGCCACAAAGGCCAAGAAAGATTCCACGGGAATCTGCTTCATTGGTGAAAGAAATTTTAAAAACTTTCTTTCCCAATATATTCAACTCAAAACGGGTTCTTTTGAAACCCTCAGTGGTGAAGTCGTTGGTGAGCACGATGGTGCCGCCTACTATACGATAGGTCAGAGAAAGGGATTGCGCCTTGGTGGCCAAGGTGAACCTTGGTTTGTCGTTGATAAAGACATTGAACGAAATGTTGTCATTGTTGAAAGGGGGGAGCGCCACCCGGCCTTATACGCAGATGAGTTGTGGGCGAATGAGTTATCCTTTGTTCACACTGATTTTATTGAAAAGCTAGAGCTTCCCATGCGGCTAAAGGCCAAAATACGCTACCGCCAACCGGATCAAGAGTGCACTTTAATGAGTTTAAATAATGGCGTAGCCCATGTGGTTTTTGATCAACCTCAAAGGGCCATCACTATTCGCCAAAGCGTTGTTTTCTATCATGAAGTAGGGGGGAATACTGTCTGCTTAGGTGGGGGAATGATTAAAGAGCGCGGAAAGACTTACTTTGAGCGAGAGCTTGACCTGCCATCTATTGTGGACTCAGGAGTTTCTCCTCACCAATAACTAGGATCATTGAGGCCCTTTGCCTCTTTTTGTTTATTCTTCTCTTCAAAACCCGCGCAATCCTTTCCAGATTCTTCTCTTACTATAAGATTGGGAAAGCGATGAGAACGGAACCCGTAGAGGCGACACCCTCTTGGTTTTTGGGGGTCAAATGTTGAAAAATAGTGTTTGCAGCGTAAACAGCTTTTCTTGGTCGTCATGGTAAAATTGTATCAAAAGTCGTCGAGGGTTTGACCCTAGGTAAATTCCTCTCAATGAGCTCTGTATAGGATTTAGACGGCCGCCAGCGCAAAGTGGGACCAATCTTCTGAGTGACTGCTTAAGCTACTGTTTTTACATGTTTTCTTAATCCTAAAGATGGCAATATCTTTGCAGATAGAACTTCGGATAACGACCCCCCGATTACAAGGACATAGAAGCACCATGAAGGACAGAAATTCACAGCTTGAAAATATTGTTCGCTTCCCAACGGGAGGGCGACAAAGGCCTAGTCCTGACATCCAGGCAACAGATGACCCACTTGAGAGTCTCTTAAATGAGTTTGAGGAGATCTCCCGAGAACTTGATGAGGGTCTTTATGAAAATGTGACTATTCCTGTAACGAAGGCGCTTGAAAGCCTTCCTGCTGTCACCACTCAAAGACTACTACCTGAAGATATTTTGGCCGAAGAATTTTCAAAGGCCATGGAGTTTCAAACCAGAATTAACCTCCTGCATGAAGTCAATAAGCGCATCAAGTTCTATCTTGATGAGGTCGAACAATTCGTCCCTAAAAAATAAAGAAAAGCCCCTGACGTGTAGAAAGTTTGACTAGACATATCGAGGGGTTGGCCTTAAAAAAGTTAGTACAGAATCTTTCTCTGCCCGGGTGGTGAAATGGTAGACACGCACGCTTGAGGGGCGTGTGTCGCGAGACGTGCTGGTTCAAGTCCAGTCCCGGGCACCAAATAAAAAGTCACAACACAGATATGCAGAAAATTTTAAAAAGTGATAAAGTCTTTCTTCTTTCCTCGTTGTTTCTTATCTTCGTAGGCTGTCTTTCGGTCGTTGATGTTTACATGGATAAAAATGATCAGCTTGCAACGGTTCATCTGGTTGGTGAGTTTATTCTGATCTTTATATCTTTCTCTGGTTCAGCTTTTTTTATCTATCATGCCACTGTAAATAAGGAAAAGGCGAAGAGCCTTCGATCAGAGGTTCATGACTTAAAACTTAAAAATGTTCACTATTTGCAACAGATTCAAAGTTATAAAAAAGGGCTAAGCGACGCTATCGATGAGGAGTTTAATCGATGGGCCCTTACTCCTTCTGAAAAAGAGGTCGGGATCATGCTTATAAAAGGTCTAGGCTATAGTGAGATCGCAAATGCTCGTGCTATTAGCGAGAGGACGGCCAGAAGCCAAGGCTCGTCCATTCTTATGAAGTCTGGTTTAAAAAATAAGTCAGAGCTTATAGCTTACTTTTTAGAAGATCTTCTTTACCCAAATACTTAAGCTCTTATCCGCTTTAAAAACATGGCCAATAATGACGGGGTAAGAAATAAGGTTGCTGGAGTGGCCGTCATTAATCCCCCAATTACAACCGTCGCCAATGGTCTTTGGACCTCAGCACCAAGTCCAGTATTAAAGGCCATAGGGATAAAACCAAGAGCTGCAACTAATGCCGTCATTCCAACAGGTCTTAGACGAGCTATTGATCCCGAAAGGATGGCATGGTCTATAACTTGTCCTTCTTCGATTTTTTGGTTCACAAAGCTCACAAGCACCAAGGAGTTAAGAACAACAATACCTGATAACGCAATAAAGCCAACAGCTGCAGAGACACTAAAATTAATATCTCTTAAAAAGAGAAGGATCGCACCGCCTGCGCCTCCTGCTGGAATGACAGAGAAAATGATCAGTGTTTGTACCACTGAATTTGTCATTTTATAAATGAGTAGAAAAATAAAGAGTAGGGTAATGGGGATAATTAAACTTAAGGTTTTTTGTGCCCTCTCTAGGTTCTTAAACTGTCCACCCCACTCAATCTCATAACCAGGTTCTAGTGATAGAGCTCCTTCAATCTTCTTCTTTGCTTCTTCAACAAAGCTCGCAACATCTCTTCCAGCTAGATAGACGCTTACTGCTGAGTAACGTCGTCCGAAACTTCTCGCAATTGTGGTAACTTTCTCGGTTAGTTTAAAATCTGCGACCTCATCAGCGGGAAGGCTCCCCCCCTCGGGATGGGTTAGTGGGATTTTTTTCATTTGATCGATACTATTTCTTAACGATTCATCGAGATGAAGGATTACGGGTAATTTTTGGTCTCCCTTTAAGAGGTAACCGAGCTCTTTACCTGCAAGAGCAGTTTCGAGTTGTTCATCAATGAGGTGTACGGGAATTCCCGTTTCACTGGCCTTCTTTTGGTCTACCTGGATATCTAAAACTTCACTCTTCGTAAGACCAGTTAAAGCATCAAATTCTACGGATTCAACCCCATCAATCTCTTTAAGAGTATTATGAGCGATTTCAGCGTATTCAACTAATTTCTCTAAGTCTGGTCCCAAAACTCTAAAAGTCACGTCGGCCCTTGAACCTTCTAAAATCTCATTGAATCTCATCTCTATGGGCTGAGTGGCACTGATGTCTTGTTGAGGTTGGCCTTTTTCTAGCTCCACTTTTATCTCATTAAAAACTTGCTCCTTTGAGATAGTTTTTCCAGCGACTTTCCTCCACTCACTCTGATCTTTTTTAAGGATAACAAAAGTGTCGGCAAAGTTTGGTCCCATGGGATCGGTAGCACTCTCGGGTGTTCCAAGTCTAGAAAAGACAAGGTCTACCTCAGGTACTTTTTTAATGATTTTTTCGGCCTCAACTTGTCTTTTCGTGGAGACTTCAATGCTCTGCCTTGAATCCCTTACTAAACCAATAACAAGGTCTCTTTCATCAAGTTGTGGGGCAAAGTCAGACCCAAGGTTTAAAAAGAGAAAAAGACCAATACCACTAAGAGTAAGCGCAAAAAGGATAACGGGTATTTTGAAAGCGAGAACTTTGGGAAGAGCAAAGATATAACCTTTATGAAGAATTCTAAAGAAAATAGGCTCTTCATGAATTCCTACCAATGGAAAGATAAAATAATAAATGAGGATAGGGACTACAAAGAGGGCCACTAATAAGCTTGCTCCTAAGGCCATTAATACCGTTAGGGCCATTGGTTCAAACATTTTTCCTTCAACGCCACTTAGGCCTAAAATTGGTATGTAAACCAGCATGATGATCAAGAGTCCATAAATCACAGGAGGGGCGACTTCTGCACAAGAGTCGATGATAAGCTCGATCCTTCTCTTTCCCTCTAGTTTGGAATTTGATTCATTTTCCAGTGATACCCTTCTTAAATAATTTTCTACCAAGACGACAGGGCCATCAACGAGGAGGCCAAAGTCGATCGCCCCTAAGCTCATAAGGTTGACAGGTATGTCATTAATATTCATTCCTAAGAGAGCGAAAATCATTGAAAAAGGAATGGATAAGGAGACAAGAATTGCTGACTTAATGTGACCTAGGACAAGAAAGAGAACAACAATGACTAAAATAGCTCCCTCAAAAAGGTTATTCCTGATGGTCTTAATTGTTTCATCGACAAGAAAGGTTCTATTATAAACAGGGGTTAACTTTACACCTGTAGGAAAATTGATCTTCTCTAACGCCCTAGCACTTTCATTAGCGACCTCTCTTGAGTTTTCTCCCACTCTCATTAGAACAGTACCAAGAACAGTCTCTTCTCCATTGTATGTGGCACTTCCCACCCGAAGGCCAAAGTCCACTCGTACGTCAGCAACGTCCTTTACATAAATGCGTCTTCCGTTGGGGAGAATTTTTATAAGGAAATTTTTTAAATCATTTGGTTCATTTAATGGGGTAAAAGAGCGCACGGTTACTTGGTTTTCACCCTTTTGGATATAGCCACCACCATGAAAGACACCGGCCTTCTCTACGGCCTCCACTAAATCCATAACAGAGACCCCAAATTCATTTAATTTCTTTGGAAGGTAGTTAATATGGATTTCGGAATTAAAGCCTCCGTTAGTGTCTACTTCAGCTACTCCTTTTACTTTCTTTAAGATTGGTCTAATTTGATATTCTTGAATGACTTTTAAGTATTGAAGCTTCTCTATCTCGCTTTTAAAGTTCTTATCCCCTTCGTAAGTGAGCACATACATAAAGACCTCACCGAGACCTGTGGTCATGGGGGAGAGTTCGGGATTTACTCCCTGAGGAAGGTTTCCACTGGCACTTTGAAGCTTTTCACTAACAACCTGTCGAGCAAAATAGGGGTTCACACCCTCTTCAAAGATGATTGTAACCTGAGAGAGGCCAAATTTAGAAAGAGAGCGAATCTCTTGTACTCCTGGTAATCCACTAACCTCCATCTCAATTGGATATGTTACAATTTTTTCAATTTGCTCAGTTGAGAAGGCACCCGTTTTTGTATTAACGACAACCTGAACATTCGTAATATCAGGGAATGCCGCTAATTTAATGTCTTTCAATGTGATTAAGAAAATACTTGTCACGAGAGCAAAAAAGGCAAGGATCCAAATTTTTTGATTAAGAATTGTTTTAAAAAAATATTTCATAGAAGAACCTCTTTAAGGTCAAAGTCTTTCCCTGTCTCAAGAGAGGATTCGACAAATACATTTACAATTTCACGGATAGCATTGACTTGACGATAGTGAAGGTCATGACTAATTTCCTCTGTATCAAGATACGCCTGAGCATTGATTAGCCCTTTTAGAAAGTAATCTTTTATCTTCTTCAGCTCTTTTTGGTGGATTCTCTCTTTCTCTTTTAGGGAGCCACCAGATAATTTTAAGTAGTAGCTAAATTTTTCTTTTAGAGCGCTTAGACTTGATTGTCTCTGGAGGTCTTTGAGGCTCCAGCTTGCTTCTAGAACTCTTCTCTTTGCCCGAAGCTCGTCACTCTTATTTTTTCCAGTGTCAAAAAGAGGTATATCAAAATTGATGCCGATAGCGTGACCTAAATTTCCCCCAGGAACATTTTCTTTTTGATAAGAGTAACCAACCCTTAGGTCGGGAATCCATTTTCTTTTATATTCTTCTAGAGAGTAATTATTCTTCTTTAAAACAGAGTCTCTAAAGTTTTTAATAGAAGAGGAGGTGACAGTTATCCTTGAAAAAACCTCCTTTAAAACTTTTGGACTCTTAAGCCTCAGGTCAAAGTTATCGATTGTCGTTTCTGTAAGTGCAGATAGCGTCTCTTCAAGTTTCTTTTTCAAGTGTGCATTTTCAAAAAGTATATACTCCATCTCTTCAATTTTTTTCTTTATTAAATAAGCGTTAGTTTTTTGTTGAGGAGAAGAGAACTTTCGGGAGGTAAGGTAGCTTCTAAGGACTGCGAGGTCTTCAATTCTGTGCTTTGCGTGAGAGATCTCTTCCCTTTGTATCCATAACGCCAAAAAGGTTTGTATAAGCTGCGCTTTATATTCATTTAAGCTCCATTGATTTTCAAATGAAGTTTGCAGGGCAGCTTCGTCCTCACCACGTTCTCTTAGTCCAAGCCGTCCGTTTATGGGAAGGTTTTGTTCAATTGTCGCACCGACGAGGCTTCCGGTTATTCCAGTATTTTTAACGCGGCCGTACTCAAACCCAATTGTGGGGTTTTCCAATTGGCCTATATTCTTTTTTCTAAAAGAAATCTCTCTCAATTGATTAACATATTGCTGTTTTAGACCTGAGCTTTGAATGGCCTTTTCAACATAATGGGGAAGAGATTCGGCAAATAAATTAAAAGGTAAAAATACACAAACGATTAGAGAAAAATAGAAATTCATTAAAACCATCCTTATTGCTAAGGATAATTTAGAGGTATTAGGTGAAATTTACATCGGACAAAGGTCTTAATTTGATCTTTACTGATAGGTCATCTGACTTGCTTGTCTCCTAAGTTGTTGTTATCACGTTTGCTGTTTTGAGGTAGTGATTAAATATCGTCTTTAACATCAGAGGGGGGAGGAACAGCTATCTCTTTATTTTCTTCTCGTTCTAATCCAGCAGGGGAAGTTAATTCGGGGCGATCTAACTTACTTTCATCAGGTTCCTCATACTTTGATCCTTTTTCACGAATTAAGGATTTAAAGGATTGGTAGCCTTTTCCTTGTAGAGAAAAAGTACGCAGATCCTCTAGTGAAAGGTGCGTACCATCAGAAAATGAAAAGTTTAGATCAATGATCCTTTGACCTGAATTCAGGCTGCCTGGGTCATAGGCGCTTTCAACTTTAAGAATTTCATCATGGTTTTTCTCTTTTAATAGTTTCAAATATTTTCTAAGACTCATGACACCATTAACAAAGGTATCATCTAAGAGAGCCTTTAGCTCATCGGGGTATGTTGTCATATTCAAGGTATTACTACTCATCTGATTGTAAGGCCCCATCGAAGGATTGCTGCCAGAGAAGCTAATAGAGGTAATATTCATTTGGACTCCAAGATTCGATACCTTTTGAATTTGTTTTGAGTTTATTGTGAATGAGAAAAGGATCGTAATCAATAAAATAGTAATGAATTGCTTATTTCGCATAGAGTAACCCAATAAAAGTTAAGAGTATAAAGAGATGATTAGAACAATATTAACAAATTAATAAATGAAGGGGTTTTTATTTCTGCTTCAGATAGTTGACCTTACTAGTCTTACTTTTCAGTGCTCTGTAATAGAGATGAGGTGGCACTTTGAATTATTAATATCGTTATCCTCCAAGAGTCAAAAATCGCATTTATGTAATAATCAAAGTAAAATAATGCAGATGAAGAAAAAGAAGATTGCAATTATTGGTGCTGGCATATCTGGTTTGGCACTAGGTCGATTAACCAAAGATCACGATGTCAAAATTTTCGAATCTCAGAGTGAGATTGGTGGCATTTCAAAGGTTAAGACAATTGATGGTGTTCCCTTTCATCTCACTGGTGGACATTGTTTTAATAGTAAGAATAAGGATGTTCTCGATTTTGTCTTTAAGGAAATCTTACCTAAAAGTGAATGGAATGAAGTAACTCGTGATGCTAAAATTCACTTAAAGGGCAAGTTGATTTCGTACCCCATCGAAAACGCCTTTCGTGAAATGATATTCCATTGGCCTCTTTTTGGAATAAGTGCTCTTTTTAGTTACTTATTTGCAAAAGGCAAAAAAAATCACCAAAACTTTGATTCTTGGCTTCGATCTTCCTTTGGAAATATTTTAACAGAAACGTACTTCTTACCTTATAACAAGAAGATATGGGGGTTAGAACCAAAAGAGATGAGCACCGATTGGTTGCCGGGTAAATTACCTGAAAGAAATCTCAAAAATTTCCTAAAATCCTTCTTAGGCTTTAAGGAAAAGGATATGGTCCATTCGACTTTCTATTATCCCAATAAGGGAGAGGGCGCTTTAATTAAAGCTTTATCTAATAGTCTAAATATTGAGTTAAACACGAAAATTAAAAAAATCGAAAATATTGATGGAAAGCACTACTTGAACGATGAATACTTCGATGAGGTCATTTACACCGGACCACTTAACCTCATTAATCAATTAATTGATTGCGACGCGAGTATCTGTGAAGAAATAAAAAAGCTTAAATATAATAAAATTACGACATGTTTTTGGAAGGCCAAGTCTAATGATATTACCTGGAGTTACCATCCTGAAAGTGACCATTTTTTTCATCGGCATGCTTATATTGGAAACTTTTTGAGAGAAAAAAAGTCTAATTATAGAATCACAGAGTGCCTTGGTTCTATTTCTAAAGAAGACCTTTTAAAGCAAAAAGATGATGATCTTTATGAACTAATCGATTTACATTACTCTGATTACGCCTATGTCGTCTATGATGAGAACACCAGGGGTTCTGTTGAAAAAATAAAGAAATTTGTAAAGAGTAAGAACATTAGGCTCCTAGGGCGCTTTGCAGAGTGGGAATACTACAACATGGATATATGTATACAAAGGGCCATGGAGGAAGCCGATGAGATTAACTCTTAATCGCTCCTCTTTCTTTCTTTGCGTTAGTATCTTCATTTTAGTTACATTTTCAAGGGGGATTAATCTCGGTTTTGAATCGTTGTGGCATGATGAGCGTGGTAGTCTTTTTCTATCTAAACTTAATTGGCTAAGTATCATTGAAAACAAATATGATTTCTTTCACCCACAGTTATTTTCTTTACTACTAAAAGCTTGGACGATAATTATTGGTGAGATAACAGAGGCTAAGCTAAGGGCATTAAGCTTTCTTTTTAATAATTTGTCAGCGTTAACAATTTTTTTAATCCTAAAAAACAAATGTAATAAGCTCTATGCTGCTTTAGGTGCTGTTAGTTTTCTGTGTTTAGGCAGTGTCTTTCGCTACAGTGCTGAAATTAGGCCATACGCTCTTGGTGCCTTTCTACTCATTCAATTTTTTTATTGGTATTTTATTAAAGATAAAAAGCTACTGGCTTTTGTTTTTTATTTAATGGCCTTACAGACCCAATACCTGCTTTATTTGTATTTTTTTATCATATTAACTTTTGATATTTTTAGATTAAGAAAACTATCTCTTTTTCATATTTCTTCTTTATTGTGTGCTTGTGGATTTTTCTTGCTCTATGTGCTCAGAAGTGAATTAGGACAGGGACCTTATTGGGACTATAGTCATTGGAGTTATCATTTTGGTGCAATCTCTTATTTCTTTTTGAATACTTTTAATTTTTGGCATGAAAACGAAAACGTCTATTCTATATTTATCTATTTGTTATCCTTCGCTTTCATTGGTTCAATTATTGTAAATGCTATGAGTTGGCGTCAGAAGTTAAGCGATGATATTCTTGTGGTGCTATTATCACTAACACCTGTTCTTCTTTTTGCCATATTGCCCCTTAATCTTGTTTTAGAGAGATTTTACTATTTTAGTAACCCTTTTATTGCTATCTCTATTGGGCTTGCCGCTGGCAGAACTAAAGAAGACTTTAGAAAAGGAATTACCTTTTGTTACTTGCTTACTTTATTGGCCTTTTCTCATTACTACTGGTCAGGAAACTATTTTAAATACAAAAAAAAACCTGAATGGAGAGAGTCGACAAATTATCTCTTTGAAAAAAAGGATATTTTAAAAAGAAAACTATATTACATTAGTCCTTACCCTATTATGG
This sequence comes from Bacteriovoracaceae bacterium, assembly GCA_021737405.1. Taxonomy (GTDB): domain Bacteria; phylum Bdellovibrionota; class Bacteriovoracia; order Bacteriovoracales; family Bacteriovoracaceae. The sequence continues at coordinate 114,884 of JAIPEG010000003.1, read as the reverse complement.
AACCTGAAACTTTTGATTACTATATTGACAAGATCAAGAATTACTATAGCTTAGAAATCATTTTATTTGAAGATTTAGAGAAGAATTTTGATAATAAAGAAAAGGATTTTCTTTTTGTTATCGTAGATAAGGAAAATGAAAGCATAGAAATACTTAAGAAAAAGTTCTTTAGTCAATATGAATTCAATTTGGTGCAAGGTTGGCGCAGATTAAAAATCTATAGTGCAAGTAGAAATTCAAATTAAAGGGAATCTCATTGATCAAACTATAGAATTAGGGAATCCTTACTACGAATACTAAAGGAGAGTTATTATAGTAAAATGGTAAGGACCTAATTGATTTTAATTACTCAGATTCTGCTTAAGTAGTGTTTGATAAAAATAAAAAAGTCAGGTTCCTCGGTCGAGTTGCAGAGTGGGAGTAGTACAATATGGAGATCGTCTATAAAGAAGGCCCTGGAGGAAAGCGGTGAAATTAATATTTGATCGCTCTCTACTCGCTCTTTGTGCCTTTATTTTGATCGGCGTAACTATTGTAAGGTTTACTAATCTCGGTTTTGAATCATTCTGGTATGATGAGCTTGGTAGTCTTTTTATCACCAATTTAGATTGGCTTAGCATATTTAACTACAAAGTTGATCATCTTCACCCACCGTTGTTTTCATTACTACTAAAATCTTGGACGATCATTATTGGAGACGTTACGGAGGCTAAACTTAGAGTCATAAGTTTTCTTTTTAATTATTTATCAGCATTTACGATTTTTTTAATTTTGAGAAACAAAAGTACATCACTTTATGCTGCCATAGGTGCTGTCAGTTTTCTATGTTTAGGAACTGTTTTTCGCTACAGTGCTGAAATTAGACCTTATGCTTTTGGTGCTTTTCTACTTATTCAATTTTTTTATTGGCATTTTATTAAGAAAAAAAATACGATTGCCTTCATGATATATTTGCTGGCCTTGCAAGCTCATTACCTTCTTTATTTGTATTTCGTGATCCTTTTTACTTTTGACATATTTAGATTAAGAAAAGTTTCTCTTTATCATGTTCTCGCTTTATTGAGTGCTTGTGCTTTCTTCTTACCCTATGTTTTTAATACTCAATTAACTAAGACTCAATTCTGGGATTATGGTAGTTGGAGTTATCACTATGAAGCTCTAAGTTATTTCTTTTTTAATACCTTTAACTTTTGGCTCGGAAGTGAGAGCGTCTATTCTATATTCATACATATATTATCTTTGTTTTTTATATTTTCTCTTTTTATTAATATCCTGCGTTGCTGGCAGGAATTCTATGGTCATACCGTTTTACTAATCATTTTGCTGGCCATTACCCCAGCTCTTCTTTATTTTATTTTGCCTCTAAACCAATTTAACGGTAGGTTTGGCTATTTTAGTACTCCATTTGTTTCTTTATCCATTGGGCTGGCATTGGCCTCTGTAAAAGAAAAGCATAGGAAAGTTATCGCATTTTGCTATATGGTTACTTTATTAGCATTTTCTCATCATTACTGGTCAGGAAACTTTTTTAAATCCTACAAAAAGCCTGAGTGGAGAGAAGCAACAAGTTTTCTCTATGAGGAAAGAGAAAATATCAAAGAAAAAATTTACTATTTAAGTCCGTATCCTACTCCTTACCCTGAAATGTTTGATTTTTATACTAAAAAACTTAAAGCCCATTATAATTTAGAGGTTATAATATTTGATGAATTAATGGTAAAACTTCAAAATAATAATAAGAATGATTTTCTTTTTGTTGTTGTAGACAAAGATAAAAAGAAAATTGAAAAATTAAGAAGTGAATTTATTGATAACTACCAATTTTCATTAGTAAGAGGCTGGCGTAAATTGAAAATTTATAAAGTTGTTGGAATTTCAAATGACAAGTAATCTTAACGAATTAAATTACGACTTATTCGACAATGTTAAAATTAAATATAATAGTGAAGAATATGCCTTTGATAAATGGGTTTTTAAATATATTAAACAAAAATTTCCTGAAGTTGATGATCTTAAAAATATCCATAAATATGTTCCTAAGAGTGAAAATTCAAATTTGACCAAATTCTTAATTGAAAAAACGCAGGATAAAGATTTTCAAAATATGATGAACTCTCTTTTAGATGAGGTTTTCTTACCGAGGCTAGGTGGCAACGAATTTGCGATTCAAAAGTTTCAAAATATACGCATATTTAGACCTGATGATCCTACGATGAAATTACCCTTCCACACCGGCCAGTTACAAGGGCACGGACTAGGGGAGAGAACCATGTGGGTTCCCTTTAACGATGCTATGAATAGCTCTAGCATGTATATTGCTGATTTAGAGAGCTCTAGAAAAGTCATTAAGAAAATCAAAGAAGAGCAATTGAACTACAATGAAATTCAAGAATTGTCTCTTACAATTTGTCGGCCCGCCAATATAACGATGGGTGAAGCAGTGATCTTTTCACAAGAGCATCTTCATGGAAATGTGGCGAATGAAACTAATTTAACAAGAGTGAGTATGGATTTTCGTATATTGATACGTGGAACTGATTTTTATCGAAAAACTCCAGGTGGTTACTTTCGATTAAGAAAAGAGAGTCAAAATTGAATTGTGTTAGCTATACCAATAATAATGAAGGTTGGGTCTACCATATTCCCATTCATCTTCAGCGCTTGATGATTCGAGAATATTGTACGGCCAAGAACCTTGTAGTTTCGTTTGAACATAATGAACTGGACTCACTTTTTCATCTACCAATCTTAATGAATCTGGTTGATTGTGTAGAAGATCTAAATCTTGTGTTCTTCAGTATTCAATCTTTGCCAAAAGATAGTAAAATTCTAAATGACTTTCTGTCCTTGTGTAGGAAGAAGAATATTACCCTTCACTTTGCAAATGAAGGCAATCTCATCGGCACTCAGGAAGATGAATTAGAAGTTATTGAACTCTTAAAGTTTTCTTAGATACCTTCTTAAAATCAACATACCTTCTAGTGTATTTAGTATCCATGAAAATTTAAAGGTTGATTGACTTCTTTTGTATATATAGGGAAGCTCAATCCAAAGATTCTGATTAGCTAAAATCTTCATCTGAATTTGCCAACCCGAACCTATTACATATTCATTAAAATCGAGTAGAGGGATAAGGGCTTCCTTTTTAAACGCCTTAAAACCACCAACAGCATCCGTAAAGGTTGTAGAGAAAAATTGATTTGTTAATAAATTAGCACCAAAAGAAATAAATTGTCTCCAAAAAGGAACTCCAGAGAAGCCAGCTCCATTCATTAGCCGGCTCATGAAAACACATTGGTATCCTTGATCTAAGGCCTCTATTATTTTAGGAATTTCTTCAGGTGGATGAGAAAAACCACTATCAATTTCAATAATATAGTCTGCTCCATAATGGAGGGCCTTCTTATGACCATGTATATAGCAACTGACAACTCCACTTGAATTTTTATAGTGAATTAATTCAAAGTTTGATTTGTCTTTGATGAAATTTTTGATGACTGAGTCGGTTTCATCCTTGGAGAAATCATCCATAATTAGTAAATGCCTTATATCCATATTAAGAGTTGAATAGATTTCATTACATTTCGATAAAAATGACTCAATCGTTCTTTCTTCATTAGCAATGGGAGTAACCAGGATAATTTTATTCATAAGGGATTTACTCGCGTTTGTAAGGCGTGAATTGTAGTCTATTATACTGTAAATATTAGGATATTTCTAAATTTCTCTTCTGAGTAAATATTTCAAAAAAGTTGATAAGAATTCTGACCTTGCTATAAGTTTCCTACCCAATAAACCCAAAGAACGAGGAGACCCACTGTGACCCAACGATTAGTTGTCATCCTATTATTAGGATGCTTTTTCCAAACGCCCGCCTTTAGTAAAGTCATCTTAAAAAGTGGCAAGGCCACTGTTGAAACCAAGACTGGCGACAAAACTAGTTGCTTTCCAGGCAAGCTTAATAAAATTCTCTTAAAAATCTCTCGCCATTTCGGAAAACCCGTCCATATTGTTTCGGGATACCGCTCACCTGAAGATAATGCCAGAAGGGGAGGCGCAAAAAGTTCGATGCATATTAAATGTAAGGCCGCTGATTTTCGTGTGCCAGGTGTGTCCACAAAAAGTGTTGGTCGCTACCTAGCACGAATGAAAGAGCGTGGAGGAGCAGGTTTTTATTGTCGTGGACGCTTTCACGTTGATGTTGGAACTCGTCGCCATTGGGGTGGTTGTGTTTCCTCTTTTATTAATTTTGATGATCCTTCAATGGTTACTAATGAACATGTTGATCCTAATTACTTAGGGGAACTTATCCTTGAAGAAGAAGACCACGCGGACCATGAAGATGAAAATGATTATGATGAAGCCCGCTACTACAATGAGTCTTACGACATCTAAATAAAAAGTTATTTCTGGCCCCTATTGGGGCCTTTTTTATTGCTCTAATAAATCTGAGATTCTTGAAAAATTAGTTTCTAAAATACTTCTTTTAAATATTTCGTTAATCGGTGCAAACACTCCACTTGCAATATTGGCGGTTTCTTTAGTGTACTTTACACCGTCAACATATGGTCTTCGCGTATTCGGGTCAACACTCTCGGCAACATTGATGGCAATGATATATGGGGTTTGATTTATCCAACCGATGATGGGACCTCCACTTGCTCCACCATGCATATCGCAGTCATGGTAGAACTTTTTGTAGTTTCCGCTATATCCAATTTCAACAATATCTTGGATGTAGCAAAGATTTTGAAAGTGACCTGTTAGGGATTGATTAAAATCATAAGAATATCCAAGATGACTGACTGGAAAAGGCAGCTGATTTGGGCTTAGGGTCATTGGTACTAGCCAACCAAACTCATCACCAAGTCTATTCTTTAAGGTGATAATGGCCCAATCTTTATGAAATTCTCTTGTCGGAAATTGGCTGCCAACTTCAATGGTCGCCCCCTGGCTAGAAGCGAGGGAGACGTTTCTATTAAACCCAACATGGAAAGTAACATCTTCAGGATTAATTTTTTCACCTGTCGTAGTGTCTTTAATTAAACAGTGTGCTGCCGTTATGACTTTGTCTTTACCAATTAATGTACCCGTACAACTTCCAAATTGATTAGGACCCATTTTTATTTGTAATTTACCAACGGCGAGCCATGGTTTTGAAGTAGGAATAAAAATTTGACGATCATCACTATCAAAGACGTTAGCGTGGCCATTATTTAGGAAGAGTGTCAGGAGGAGGAAGTTTAATATTTTCATGAACTTAATGATACAATTTAAAGATTCATATTGATTGGTTGTTGTAAAAAGTTCTTACCTTCATAAGAAATTGACTCCTCTTTAGACAGAGGAGTCGTTTGCCTTGTTTTCTATGAGAATTAGGTTCTTGTCCCACTAGGACAAATAAGCCTTACAGATTGAGAGTAATCGATGTGATGATCACCGTGATTGCCACTACCTCCATTTTGGCAATAACCTGTTCGAGAGCATGAAGACGGGTAGCGAAAGCCATAAAAACGAAACCTATTACTGCCGTCATCAATATACCATTTGAAATGACCATTAATGAGTCTCGTGCGACCAACTTCTGCTCGTCTAATCATTTCGGGATCATTCATCATAGTGGTCATATTGGAATAGGTTTGAGGGGCATCATTTGGAGAATGAGGTCTTGCCGTAAATACCGCGTCCTGGGCCTCAGCGTGTCTTCTAATCGCTTCTGCTTGGGCCACGTTAGGCAGTCGACAACCCCACCTCTGAGCGACTTCTCTCGCCTCAGCAAAGGTAAAGTTCACATAGGTTCCATCAGGAAGTGTGAGAGCATCGTTGAATACCTCAAAGCTGCCACCTGGTAGATCGAGGGTTGTCGTAGCATGACGGTCGGGTCCCTCTTCCATAATCTGTTGAACCAGTGCCACTCTTTGGGCCTCATTCGTTATACTATAATCTCCTCGTCTTCTCTCAAACGAATCACCAGTTTGACCGGCAAGGTGAAGATTACAGCCTAAAAGAAGTTCTGATTCCGGTGCGACAGCTCTGATGATGTCAGTGTCATTCCCGAGTGTATAACCAATTCCTCTTCCTGAATTCGTAGGTCTTAAGACGGTTTCCCAAGCATTTATGGCCTCTGTATTCCCTTGGATGGGAGTCCCCATATACTTTTCACCGATACGGTCAAGTTTAGGTTGGTATTCCCCTTGGCTTTGATAGAGTTGCATAGCGTTTGTTGTTGGTGAGATTACTCTACTCATTAAAAGGATGAGGCAAAGATTTGACAACTTGAACAGCTTTTTCAACAGATTCACTTTCATCTACCACTCCTTTGAACTTCAACTTTAAAGCTTTTACCTATTATGAGGTTAGTAAGGGCCATATCTATTCAAATATTGTTAAAAAATGCAAATTTCACGGACTATTAAGTGTTTATGCATAAGTTGGGTTCAGAAAAATTGCCCCAATAATTTGGCATTAAGCGTTTAAGATCTTGAATATTTGTTGAAGTTCTACTGAGGATTATATTTCAATCTATTAAATACAGAGATAAAAGATCCATCAGAGAAAAAGCATAGACTCGTTCTTTTCCAGCCTTTTTGTTTTTTGACTTCAACAATATGCGGCTCTCCACCAAGGAGAAAGCACTTACTGTGCAGAGGATTTCCCATCGCCGAGCGAACCAGAGGGATTGTCATCGTAGAGTATTTCTCTATCGCTAGGCACTTTTTTGTCTCAGCGCACTTCATGTCAAGGAGCGGGATTTTATCGAGATTAAAACAATAGTCTGCACTCTTTAAAATCTCTGATTTTTCTTTAACAAATTTCAAGGTACCGGACTTTATGCAGTTTGCTTGGATCTTAAATGAGAATATTAGGCTAATTAGAAATAGTCGTCGCACTGTAGAGTCCATCTTTTAAAAGATTTTTGGGGATGATAAAGTTTCCTTGATCATCACATTGGTAAGTTAGGGAGAGCGCACCCTGAAATTGATTACTCTCGTTACTATTAAATTCACTTCTTGCATAATCACAAAATTCTTCTCCATAAGTATTACGAAGTATATAGGCCTCTTCGCCACAAAGATTTGCTTTTCCTACAATAACACTTTCATGGGGACCAAACGTTTCGGGGGATAAATCTCCGAAGAGGATACTCGAGTTATAGCCTATAGATGCTACTTTCCCAGATGTAATGGCATTATCGATCGCCTGTAAAACATTTTCATTGTCTCTTATAGGGAAAGTAATATTACCTGTTATTTTGGTTATATTGATCTCAGGTTGTACTGGTGGTGACTTTCTTGTACAGGACTCATTGAGAAATTGTTGAATCATGGACCCTTGAAGGTTTCCCTGTCCGACCCAATTTGTAAAACTTGTTAAATCTTGAAAGGGAAGTCCTGGAAAAAGGGTCGTTGCCATCATAAAATTGGCACATTGATTTCTGTCTTCATGACTTAGGCTGTTTAGGAAACCAATTGCACCACTTAAATCATCTGGAGTGGCCGAACTACCGGAGTATAGTTCTCGATAATTTTCGTAAAGATTTTTTACATGAATGTCTGAGCTACTAACTTCTGATTCGTAGCAAATTGAATTCCAATGTTCAGCTAAGAGTTCTTCACTTTTTCCACCTTGAACTCTTAACTCTGTGTCAGATTGCAATATATCCGTATGTGTAAAATCCACGAAACCTGTAATTATACCCCATTGATGCTCAATATCCGCTCTCAATTGTATAAGCCTTTGTTGTTCTAAAGCTAGATTAGGGTTATTTTCAAGCACTGATTGCTCCATCGACGCAAGGGTTGCTTCAAGCTCTGTCCTTAAATTTGCTTTCTCTTGATGGTCTTGGGGCAAAGTCCTATAATAGGCAAGTCTATCAGTGAATAAAGGATATTCAGGAAGATTATTCATCGATTGGCGAACCTGGTTCACAAATTGTTCATTTAGGGTATCGAGTTCTAATTGTCTTTGGTCGCGATTATTGGTTAACTCTCTCAGATTTGTATTTCTTAAAATACCGAGATTATTAAATTGTCTTGTCCTCTCATCCCATGCTTGTGCATGATCAGCTAGACCTAAAGCAACTCCTGAAATATGTTGATCTGCAGGTATATAATTATTTTTTTTTAACCACTGCTCGTAAAGATCTGCGGCAGAAAAGGCATAACAATAGCCAATCGAATCTTGATCTCTACTAGGACCTAGGTTTTGATCATTTCGATTAATATCCGTAGGAGCTTGATCACATGCAAAACCAAGGTTTTGTATGAGAAGGAAAGAACAAGCAATGATTAATTTTTCCATATTCAACATATTATGATCTTATCGGTTAAAATCTAAATATTTTGAGTTTTTCAAACAATTTTAGTCATTTATGTATTTACTGAAGTTTATTGAGTGCCATTTTTGGCAGGGACTGAATATTCTTTTCTTTTCATTTCAACTTAAAAAATTAATTTCTTCAGTACTCATGGCGATGAAGTCTTTCTAGACGCTCTTTCAAAACAGGATCGTTTACGATTTCAGCATTAAAGACCGCCGAGGAAGTGGAGCGAATAAAGGGGAGGTCATTATGGGAATTGTTACCAGTAAAGACATCAATGTGGTTGTTGCGAATGGCTCCACCGGTGTCTCCGGCGAAAAAGTAACCATCATGAATAAAGCTTGTGCCATCGGCGAGTGTGACTTCTTTACCAACAGCATCGGCTATAAAAACCACACTGCCGTATGGAATCACATTAGGGTCAACGGCTATGGTTCGATAGGGAATAAGAGAATAATTTCTGACCCCAAGCCCCCAGGCACTTGTCACTTCAGAGAACTTTACTCTTCCGGTCGCTCGGTGCTGACCACGAAAATACGACGTGCAATCTGTCTGCATATTGCCAACACCCGAGTAGTTGTAGGTTTTGGTCACGCCATCTACCATTCTGATAGAAACACTTCCTTCCATCGCGGCCATGCACCAACGCCGATGACTCAGACTGACTGTTTGTCCTTCATATTGGATAGACCTTTCATTTCTTCTCTTTAAGGGGACGCCACCTGTCTCAGTATTGTAGACAGGGGTGTAGTAATGAGTGGCCCATAGACGAAGAGGTGAGCGCTCTTGACTCTCTGAAGTCATTGCTTCAAAGGGAGAGCCAAGATTCTCTACTGTGTGGGTGTCATTGGCTGGACGTGGGTCTCCTCGATTGCAATTTACTTGAGTAGGGCCATTGGTGAGAAGGTTGATCTCTCTTGAGACACCCGTTAAATTGAAGCTTTGGGCATTTCTAAGAACACCATCAATTTGGGGGTGGGCCTTTTCCTCGGGGCTTAGATTTGCACCGAGCAAGGAGGGCATGGACCAGTTTGTTTTATTTTCACATGAACATAAAATCAAAGCAGCAAGAATGGGGAGCAGTAACTTCAACATGGTGAAATTATCTTAGATTGATGTTGATATTTTCCCTAGAGTATAAAGTGATCCCCTACCAAATCTAGGGACTTAGGTCAGAGAGATCCCCAAATTCATATAAAAAGGTGCCTCCTTTTCTAGGCAGTGCATATGAATTTTCTAGGCGCAAATTGTAATAGGCCTTATCCTATTAGTATGACAGATTTGAAAAAGCGCATCCTCATCGTTGATGATGATGAGGATATTAGAAACCTCATGGTGCTTTATTTATTGGACCTTGGAGTCGAATCTGTCTGTGTTGATTGTGCCATTAAAGGTCTTGAGGTCTTAAGGGATCAAGCTCCCTTTGATTTAATTATTAGTGACGTCATTATGCCAGAGATGAATGGTGTCGAATTTATTCAGCATCTAGCAGGCTTCTATGCCGATACAAAAATCATTATCTGCTCTAGCGGTGGACCATCTCAAAGTAATAATATGTCGGCGAATTTCTTAATGGATCTCGCCTTAGAGCGAGGTGCTTCTAAGGCCCTTAAAAAACCGTTTTCAAAAGACGATTTAATTGATGTGGTAACAAGTTTAATTTAATCATTTCTTTATCCTATATTTTGACTTTTTTTATCTGATTCGAGAGAATGCAAACTATGAGTCTAAAAGAACAAATTTTGAGTAATATTAAAAGTAATGGTTTCCCCGCGAAGAAAGTCTCTCTTCCTCTGGAAAAGATGTACGAAGTTGCAGATAGCAAGGGCGAAAATCTCAACACCATCCTAGAAGATCTAAAAGTTCAAGGTATTGACCACGAAAAAACACTAGATAAAATCATTTTTAAAAGCGCTCTCCCCAATCTTGGGCCTGCGGGGTTTGAAAAAGCTCAGCAGATGATGAGCGACATGGGACCTGAGGAAATGCGCAAGCTTCAAGAACAGGTCGCAAACATGTCTGAGGAAGAGAGAGAAAAGCTCATGGAGCAAGCTCGGGCCATGGGTTTATTTTAGTCCCTTTATTTTGTTACTTTACTGTGGGCATTCACTTTCTGAAAGATAGTCCTGACCTTTGAAAACTCTTTCTTTAATAAAATTAAACTTTTCTGGAGAATGGGCCAGTAAAGATTTGGGATTAAAGCGAAAGGCCGCAAAGGACTCCGCGAAATCCTCAAAGATGTCTTGTCGGGCATAAGCACTCACAAAGCTTGTTTCATTCTTTCTAAGAACCTGGTTTCTTTCTCTATCAATTTGCCAAGAAATCTCAAACCATAACGGGTTAGTGTCTAGACCAAAGTGACTAGCAATGACGTGGCCGATTTCATGAACCATTGTGTATTTTTGATATTCCTTTTCAAGCTCTAGCATCGCTGGATACATGATTATTGTCGCGTTAGAGTGGACCTGCGGGCCTCTTCTATGTTCATGAGTGGATTGGGCCAACCTCGTAGGTGGAAGGGGATAAAGTGAGGATGGAAGAGAATAAATACCCTCTAGATAGCCCTGTAATTCTTCTTCTTGCCAGGCCCTTACTCTATAAAGGCCATTAAAATCAGCGATCGTATTAGCGCTTGCTTCGGTTTCTCCTTGAAAAATAGGCGGTTTTAATAACGAGTAGCCAAGAGCGGACAGATTAAGGCCTGTCTCAAGAAGAAGGCCCATATAAAAGGAACCTGTCTCGGGTCCAAAAACTTCTTTGGCCGCACAGACGACGTCTTTACACTGGCCATCCTTAAAGAGGTGCCAGTAGTCGATATCTTTTGCGGGTCTAAGCTTATAATCTAAGTGACTTGTCAGATAGCGGTAGGCGGCCGTTAACTTGACTGACTCTTCTTCAACGAGAAGTCCTCCAATGGAAGCGGTCTTCAATTGATCTCTTTCTTTTACCGAGTTTATAACGCTCTCAAAATGGTCTTTATTGTCCAAATAGGAGGTATTTTGGCAACGGGAACTGGAAATTTGAAGTTTATTTGCAGAAATGTGATCAAAGACAGAGTTTCCACTAGCACTAGTCGTCGCTAGTAAAATGAGGGCCATAGTCTTTAGCATCTTCTCTCTCTTGTCCGTTTTTATACTAGAGGGATATTAGATGATTAAGGCCTTTCTTAGGATAGATTTGTAATTCTTTCAGCGACCGTCAAATATGACGACGGCCGATCTAGTCTAATTCGTGAGCAAGATTGGCCTCAGGAAGAGACAAAAGAGAGCGATAGCCTCTTATCAAGTAATCTAATGTCGCAAAAAAAGGTGTTGGCGGTAAGTAGCACTCTTTTGGAATTTTGTGTTTAATTTTCTCATGAAGGGCGGGAAGCTTTGTCCAGTGAAGACCTCCCTTATAGTGGTGGGCGGTGTGGTAGCCAAAATTTCCGGTTAACTTATTAAAACAAATTGAACTTAGAGAATTTCGAGAGGCCGCCATTGGATCACTGGTATCAAGACCACTGTGGTGCCAATAGGTTGAATCGGCCGTAATGAGAAGAGATAGTACTGCTGGAATCCACAGGATGATGAGTGCCGGGATGGGTCTGTAGTAGGTGAGGGTGACCATTATCGCCAACGTAATAGAAACCATTCCTAAAAACTTTTTAAGAATCCTTGGATGCTTTAGCCCAACAATAAAACATCGATAATAACTCGTGATGAAGATTTCAAAAGAGTAGCGAAGTCTGATCATTCGCTCACCCTTTGAATTTTTCCAATGAGATTCATCTTTAGATTGATCAAGATAATTTGAGTGATGACCAATATTGTGATGAAGGACCCAAGTATAACCACAAACTCCAGTGTGCATGCCATAAACGATTTCAATAAGCCTATTAAGAAAGGGATATTTAAAAGTATTGCAGTGCTGATGATTATGATTCCACGCGGCCGTGATGCCTTTAATCACAATTCCTAAAAGACACCACAAAGTTAAATAAAAGAGATTATCGACGTTAAAGTAATAAATGAGATCGATGACGAAGAAAGTACTTATGATGAAGATTGGAAGTCTATCTTCTTTGTATTTAAATAGGTTCATGGCGTCCCAAAAGTTAATGAAAAAGTGGTTTGTTGATTTTAAACCTATAGTTTCATAATTTTCAACATTCTTTTAAGGCAAAGAATAGTGCCTAAGACCTTTAAATAAATTGAATTAGATTTTGGATAATAACGGACTGTTCTACTATTCTTTCATTGATAAATTCAATGTATGGCCTCGATTTTATGCATTTTATTAAAATCTTAGTCGCTGCTATCTTGTAAATGTATTCAAAATAGAAACTGGAGGTTTTAGTGAATGAATTTTTATTAGCAACCCTATCATTCGTACCATTGGTTGCCTACTTAATCACTCAATTTTTGCTTTAGGAGGATATATGCATAAAGAGGATACTCTAAGATCTCTCTGGGAAAATCAAAAGGTCAGATTTAAAAGAAAAAGACCTTGGATTAGAAAAGTTGAGCTAAAGGTCAAAGTATCAAAAGATGGCAATCTTTATGGCAGTTTAAACGCTAAATCAAATGATAAAAATTATTTTGTTACATCTGTCTCAAGTTCAACGGAAAATTTGATGAGAAGGCTGATGAAAAAGATTCTTAGAAAAACTGGAGAGGACAAGAAAAGAAACGTTGGTCTTTCTCATTATTTGGAGGTCTTATGAAAAAGAGTTTAATTAATGATTGTAGAGAAAAGCTATTAAAACTTAAAAGTGAGCATGAGGAAGTTTTAAATCGGACCCCTTCGTCAAATGAGATATCCTATCTTATTCGACAGAGAAAGCAGGTTATCTTAAGTGAAATCAATTTAGCGCTTATTAGAATCAAAGAGGGGACCTTTGGTTACTGTCAAAGGACAGGAGATCCCATCAATGAAAGAAGACTGATCGCCATTCCATGGACACGTTCTAATACTCTCGAGGAAGAGGATTTTTCTAAAGTTTCTTAATTTAAGAGTGATGCCCTCCTCATTGTGGGCATCACTTATTTATCCCTCAAATTTTTGAAGTAAATCCACAGGGAAATGATTTAATTTTCTCTTTTTACTAATGAGGAAATACTCCGAGAATACTCTTGGGAGTGTGCCTAAGTTTATGAGTTTTCTTTCCTTAACAAGTTCTTTCGTCGAAAATTCAGGAAGAAAGACAATACCGTCACCTTTACAAGCAAGTAATTTTTGAACCGAAGTATCTTGGGTCTCTCCTAATAGTCTTGGAGTTAATTTTTTTCTAAAAAAGAAGGCCTCTAGGTCCTCTCTAAGTTTGGAATGGTGGGTAGGGAAAATACAAGGTTGTCCTTCAAGTGATTTCGGAAAGCCTTTTTGAATATTTTGAAATTTTTTGGATGAGAAAGCACAAATTTGATCACGAAAAATCTTGTGGCACTCTAGATCAGATGATTGAGATAACTTTAAAGGAAAATCCAGGATAGCAAAATCAATTTTTCTCTCCTCTATAAGGGCCATAAGATACTCTAAATCGCCTTCGTTAATTGAAAATTGACAGCCGGTATTTTCATAAGCAAAGTCAGTCAGGCTGCAAATGAGGGACTTTGGAACAGAATCCAGTGCCCCTAGGCGGAGTGACAATTGTTTTAAAGGGGTTTCATTTTGTAAGACCTGAAACATTTCTTTGCCAAGGCCATCTATTTTTTTAGCATACTCCAGTGCCATGTGCCCTTCCCTTGTTAGGGTCAGGTTCCTACCGGATCTGTCAAAGAGCTTTACTCCAATACTTTCTTCCAGTGTTTTTAGCTGAATAGAGAGTGCTGGTTGTCCTACTTTTAGGAGCTCAGACGCCTTAGATATACTCTCACTCTCTGCAATGGCCTTAAAGTAGATTATGTGATGATAATTAATCCACTGCATTTGGATTCTCCTTCTTAATAAGACTGTTATTCATAAAGACTGGAACCAAGCTTGAGAGAATGGTGTAAATCACGAGACCTCCAATATAAGCGGGATCAAGTACACTCCTCTCAGTGAGAATCTTAGATATGACTAAACCAAAAATTAGCGTAGGTAATAGAGAAACAGAGATATTTTTTAAAAAATTCTTCTCTTTGCTCCTTTGCTTGAGTTCCTCTTTAATGAGAAAAATCCGCACAGGTGTAATGAGAGCGAAAAAAACGATAGCAATAAAGAAAGACTTTAAGGTGAATAATGAGAGGTCGATACTTAGACCCGTTTGGAAAAAGTAGAACGGAAGAAAGAGAACGAAAAATTGGGATAGGCCATTAAAGAAGGCCTCCTCTTCTTGCTCTTTAGGAATGATTTCATCTTTTAGCATGGAGGCCGTGAGTCCTATGATAAAGGCACCGATCAAGTAATAAAGACCGATCTCCTTAGCTACAACACCACTTGCAAGAGCAATCGCAATGAGAAAAGGAATTTCTGAATGTGGAGCGAGAGGGGAGATAAATTTAAAAAAGAGAAGAAAGATTTTTGGAAAGATGAATATCATAAAACCAACAAAGACCAGTGAAAGGATTAGATTATTGCTTTCACCAATTTGTAGAACTAAGAAGAAGTAGACAATGGCGAGAATTTCTTTACTGATGGCCTTTGACTTAATCCAATACTCTTGATCCTCAGGTAAGTTCTTTCCACTTAGTGAAGAAATAATAAAACCTGCTGAAGGGGTCATTAGACCAAGAGTTAATAAAACTCCCGATTTTATATCAGGGCCGGCGATGAATATTATGGCACCGGCCATAAAGACAAGGGCCACGGTGAATTTTGCTAGGTATTTGGTTAAATAGGAGCGCTCACTTTTAAGCTCTTTTAAATCAACCTCAAATCCCGCAAAGAGAAATAGGGACGTAATGCCTATTTGTGAAAGAAATCGAATAAGTTCACTTGATTGAAGGTTTGGGTCAAAGAAAGAAAAAATGACTCCAATAAAGAGAGCTGTAATTCCAGTGGGTATCTTAAAGCGCAGGAGGATCTTGGGCAAAATAAGGACGGTCAGAAAAATAAAGATATATTCAAGGTCTTTTGAAATCACATTCATAATGACCCTCCCAAAAGGTTAAAAGACATTCTATCAATAAATTGTTTTTCTTAACAATAATAGTTTCTTTGTTCACTATTTGTTAACTTTCCTTAAAGTGACTCTCAGTAATTTCAGTTATTTACGGAAATGGGCAATTTTTCCCTCAGCAAGAATATTGCCTCGAAAAAGAGTAAGAAGTTGTCCTTATTTAAAAGTAGTCGATGCCTTAAAGAGTTGAGAAATGAGCAAGACAAATAAAAGTGAGGCAAAGGCACTAAGGCCTAGCGCTCCTCCTATACCGAAGGATTGAGGTGCAAGATAAACATAAATCATCGAGTAGATTAGGGAGCTTATGATGACTTGATAGTCTTTAATTACTTTGTGGGAGCACATACCGACAAAGGTTGCCCCAAAGATAAGGGAAGAAAAATAGGCCGTATCTAATTCATAAAAGCGATTTATTCCATAGAGACAACTTATACCTATGAGAGTGAGAAGAGACGACACACGAGTAGGTGTCATGTCTGACTTTTTTATGAGAAGAAAAGTAACCCAAGAGAATGTTAGGCAAATGATCTGATTCACAAAATGGCCTTTAGAAGAATAAAGGAGAGCGAGGAGATAAACCCAATGCTTCCCAGCTTTCCACCAAAGCCTCTAAAGTAATTGCCAAGAAGGAGGAAGTAGCTACCTGTTATGAAAGAAAGAAGGAATACATCTATAAGGGAAGAAAAGTAGCTTAGAGAACACATCGACGCGAAACTTCCACAGTAGACACTCGCGACTAAGCGTTTTGAATCATAGAATGTTGAGCTTGGTACAAAGCTTCCAATGAATCCCACAAGGGCAGACGCGAGAAAGCTTGGCATGTCTTGGTATTTTTGAAGAACAAAACAGGCCCCGCACCCAATCGCACAAAAGAGAAAAGGCAAAAAATCGCGAGAAAGGAGAGTGAGAGTTCTTGGATTAGCTACGAGTAAACACCGGTTCATTTGGTTTAGAGAGGGCCAAATTGTACTTGTATCCATCTACGTCGAACTTAATGAGATCTTTGGGGTCTTCAATGCGTTTATTGATAATATAGCGAGACATCATACCACGGGCCTTCTTGGCATAGAAGCTGACCATCTTAAAGTCATTGCCCTTTTTTTCCATAAAGGCCGGAGTTATAACGTCAGCATTTAACTTTTTAAATTGAATGGCACTAAAGTATTCCTTACTGGCCAAGTTAACTAAGGTTTTCTCATTTTTAAGAAGTGTTCCAAGTTTTTCGGTAATGGATTCTCCCCAAAATTCATAGAGATTCTTACTGCCAAGGCATGGAAATCTTGTGCCCATCTCTAGGCGGTAGGGTTGAACTAAATCAAGAGGGGATACCAGTCCATAGAGACCAGAGAGAATGCGCAGATGATTCTGAGCGTAGTCTATATCGCTCTCATTCATGGTCTCTGCGTCGAGACCTACATAGGTGTCACCTTTGAAGGCAAACATCGCCTGCTTAGCGTTTTTTAAATTAAAAGGAGTTTTGAAGTTCTTATATCTTTGAATATTTAGCTCAGTGAGGTCTTCACTTAGCTTCATCAGTGAAGAGATCTTTTTTGCGTCGCACTTTCGAAGCTCTTTAATGAGGGCTTCTGATTTATCAAGCTCTTTTAGCTGAGTAAATTTTTTCGTCGGGGCGGGCACTTCAAAATCTAATTTCTTCGCAGGGGAAACAACAATAAGCATGATTTACTCCTTGCTGAAACTCTACCTAAAATTAAGGGGATTGAGAAGTAGTGACTGTGATACCTTTTTTCCATTGGGAATATAAATAACCAATAGACACGATATTGCCATCATTAAAAAAACAAAGAGCATTTTGTGAGGATTTCGCTTTTTCTAAGAGAGAACCAGTGAGATAGGTACCTTTAAGTTTTTTGCAAAGTTCTGCTCCTGGGTGGGTCTTAAGACCATTTCTCTTTAATTTCATTTTTATAGGATAAGTTTTTAGTTGGGGGCAATATCCATTAAGGCACGCAGGTGAGACAAAATCCTTTTGTTTGATCGGACAAAGCTGGACGTTTTTTGTGTGCACTTTGTCCTTAACAAAAAAGGAAAATTCAAAAGGGCCGCATGGAGAGGCTAAAATGCTATTCGAGAGGACTAGGAAAAGAAGAGTCTTTTTCATAAGTAGTTTACTCTTCGAGACATTCTTAGAAGAAGCTCCTTTGGTACCCAGATATTACCCTCGTCACAATCTAATTCTTCAAGGTAAAAGTCACAAGTTGGGCCATATGAGTTTCGAATTAAATACTGACTTTCGCCATCGATACACCTTCTTCCGACAATCGTGCTTACATGTGGTGCTTCTATTGGAAAGCCCTTTGCATCAAGGCCTTCAGAGGATTCAAGCAAGTAACCATTATACTCGAGGGCCAAAATTGATCCTGACAAGAGTTGCTGGTCAATGGCCGCTAGAAAATCTTCTTGATTATCGGATCCGTCGGTATTCGTTCTTCTGACTCTTTTTACTTCAGGAAGTTTTAGGGTTGGCAGGGGATTTTTGCAACTCTCACTAATGACCTGAGAAATATAGTTAATGCTTGTTATAGGTTTATTTGTGCTTTGAATTTGATTCAATATATTTACGACGTCGCTGACTTCAAGATTAGGGAGAATGGTTCGATTGAGTAGGCCTACTTGTTGGCAAAGAATCTGATCATTTGTTTGTGGGTTATACTGAAGCTCGAGGTTGTCAAGAAGGGCCAAAACATCAATCTCCTCGCCATTAATAGTAAAGTTTGAAGAGCGCACTTCACTTTCAAGACAAATGCGATTTCTGGGATCTACAGAGGCAACAATATCAATCATCATCTGAGTCACTTGGCCGCCTTCGGTCATTTGGGTGAATCGACCATCACTTTGGCCTTCACTAAAGGAGGCAATTGCTGGCAGCAAACTAACGGGGGAGATTAGTTGATCTTCTCTTTCAGGAGTTTGAGTTAAGATTTCAGGGTTATTCTTATATAAGTAATCTGTGACCAGGTCAGCTGTTGAAAAAGCGTAGCACCAGCCACTATCTCCTTGATCTCGCATGATATGAGTTTGAGTTTCTTCATTATAAAAAGTTGGACGTCGATGATCGCGGTCATTTTCAGGATTACAGCTTTGACCAAAAACTTGAGCCTGGAGAAAAAATGTCAAAAGAAGGATCTTTCTTATCATATCGCTAAAATTATACCTCTAACCTGAATATTCATCTAGTCGGTGCTCATCTTTTCTCTGTTATATCAGTGACTTAAGTAGGGGGGAGGACAAAGGAATTGCCTTAGATGGTGCAAGATTATTGAGCGTATATGAAGTTTTCAACTTGTTAATTTTACATTGACGGTTATTTCGACTTTTTAAAGTCTTTTTAGAGGGATAGCTAAGTTTCATTAGTTAGCTTTTCGCACAAAAGATCCTCATGATGAAACATTTGTTACTTTTATTGATTTTCCTTCTTTCTCTTTCTTCTCATGGATTTGTTGAGCAATTCCTTGCTCGTGCCGATGTCTATGAGCTGGATGGTCGTTTATTTCGCTCAAATCAATTAATGGTTAAAACTGATAAAGAAAATAATTTGTTATCTTTGTATGAGATTACCTTTCCAGGCAATGGCATCGATCTATTGAGGTTAGCCAGAAGAGGGGATTCAAAAGCGAAAAGAATGGTCACCATTGCTAGGGTAAGCGCAAAGGATTTTTCTAGCAGAGATGGTGGAGAGATTGAATTGATTGTTCCAAGTTTATTCGCGGAGAATAATTCAATAAGGCCCTTAAAGTTTAAACTTCTCTACAGTAAAGAAGCACAAAGATGGCAAATCATTAAAGATCAAAAAGTGATAACGACTTTAAATCTCTATCTAAATCAGAATATGGAAGGTGCTACATTCTTTAGCATGATTTTCTCCCCCCCGAAAATATCATCAATGATCGCTTTAGGCTTGAGTTGTCAAAACCAAGAGCAGTACCTTGAAGATACCAATGACCAACTTTCAGTAGAAAATCTTAATTGTGACTAAATTCAACCTACAGTGATTTATTTATCCACTGTTTAAGTTGGTCTGAATTTAAGGCACCAGAAATACTGTCTTTTACCTTACCATTTTCGAAAATGAGTGTGGCCGGGATTCCTCTGATGCCAAAATTTGCAGCCAATTGTTGCTCTTCTTCCGTATTAATCTTTAGAAACTGCACTTTATTAGGATACTCTCTTGAAGTGGCCTGAAATACTGGTCCGTAAACCTTGCATGGTCCACACCAACTGGCCCAAAAGTCTACAACAACAGGTCCCTTAGCATTTCTTAATACTTTATAAAAACCTTCTGTATCTACTTCTTGAGTTAAATCATGAAGCTGGACTTCTACTTTACATTTTCCGCAGATCGGCTTTTTCTCTAGCGCGGTATTAGCGTTTATTCTGTTCACCGCGCCACACGCCTTACAAATTCCTAGCATATCTCCTCCTAAAAGATGACCTCAGCCATAAGATGGGTACGCATTTTCAAAGGTCAAGGTCTTTACTTTTATTTCCTAGCACTAGCTGATTTAGAAGAATTTAAATTTTAAAAAAATCTTTAATGCCTAAGAGGATATTGGTGGCGGCGATGGAGGCCAATATCAGGCCCATGACCTTACTGATTAAGATCGCCCCTGCCACACCTAAAAACTTTGAGATGGCACCACTTGCTCGCATAACGATAAAGTTGATAAAGACCACAAATACCATGACTCCGGCAGTGATGGCCTGGCTTTGAATGGAGTGGCGAGAATTATCAGTTAAGAGAACGACAGCGAGTATAGCACCAGGGCCTGCGATGGAAGGCATTGCTAGGGGAAAAATGGCGGTTTCTTTTCCCGACTTTGTCGCCAGTGCGATTTCACTCTCAGGCTTTGAATCTCCGAAAATCATATCAACGGCAAAGAGAAAAAGGATGACACCACCGGAAATTTGGAAGGCCGGCAGGGGCACTCCCATTTTTTCAAGGATGAATTGCCCCATAATAAGAAAAAAACCTAGGACAAAGAGAGCAAAGAAAGTGGCATAATAAGCAATCTTTCGTTTTTCAGCTTCGCTATAATTTTTAGTCACAGCAATGAAGACGGGGACTGTTCCCACTGGATCAATTGCCGCCCATAAAACAATAAAACTACTAATAAGATTTTCCATCATAATAAATAAATTCTAGAACTAATATTGATCTTAGTCGAAAGAAAAGGTGGTTATTCATAGTTTTAACAGGAGAAAATTTACTTAAGTAACTAATATTATATGGAATTATAGTTCGGATTTTCCGAATTGCGGATTAAAAGTTCGGTTTGTTTGAAGGACTATTGTTAAGATGAACTTATGAAAAAACAACAAGACACCTCAAAGAAAATTTCCAAAAAAGCCCCCTCAAAACTAAAGAAGGATAGAGTTAGTAAAGAACTAGAAACCGTCCTTCTCTTGAGAGACTCCTATCGTCCATTAGGGTTTCTTAGAAAAAGTCTCTTTAATGAAGAGGAAACTGTTCTCTCAGTTTACTAAGAATTTCATTAAAATACTCAAGTAGGTTCTTTAAACTTTAATTAGTTTACCAAGTATATTTGGAGATAGATGGCGAAGATCTTTCTTCGTTATAGTAAACAAGAGAGTATCTTCTTGAGTGACAGTATCGGACTCTTTTACGATATTTCCTTCTTTGTAATTTAGTAAATCTCCATTAATTAGAATTGCCATTACTTCTTCCTTTGGAATGAAAGTTCCTTTTATTAAAACCTCAAACTTACCAGAGCGCAGGAGAGTAAACAGTTCTTGATAGGACAATTGGTTTAAATCAGTGTCCTTGCTTAAGGCACGAGGGCCGATTAGATAGCGAAAATAATTTTCACGACCTTTTATTTTAAAAAGATCAAAATAAGTTAATAACCAAGGACCAATGTAGAGATCACTTATCACTGCCAATATCAAAACATAAGTCGAGAGCAATCCAAATTCTAGGACAGGAATGATTTTAGAAATAACAAAAGTGCTAAATGACAATGATAAGGTAAGAGAGGTTGTCAATATGGGAATAAGCTCTTCATGGATACTTTTACTGGCGGTAGAGAAAGGACTTAGGTCACTTAAGCGGTCTTTAAAGTAGCGAGAAAATAGGTGAATTGTATCATCAGCAGCGATTCCAATGGTAATGGCCGCTACAACCATCGTTCCAATGTTTAGTGATATATTAAACATACCCATGATGCCAAATAGGCCAACGATTGGAATTAAATTTGGAATAAGAGATAAGGCTCCGATCCTAATGGATTTAAAAAATATAGTCATAAGGCAGATGATAACAATACTCATTGCTATGAGAGAGAGTGCCTGACTTCGGATGATGGTGTTGCCTGCATTTATATTAAGAATATTTCGACTTGTAAGATAAAAACCTAGTTTATGACCTGCTAGCTCTTCTTGTACAAGATGTTCAACACTTTTAATAAACTCTTCAGTCAATACTGATGAGCTAACGTCGTGATAAATCTTAATATTCGCTTTTAGTTTATCAGGAGTTATATAAGGATCAACGTCGTCCCTGCTTAATGTGAGCATATATTGAGATATAAGGTTCTCTGAATGGGGTACTCGATAATCACTAATATTTCCTGAAATCATTTCTTTGTTTAATAGAGAAAGTACCCCAGCAATACTTTGAACTGACTTCACTTCCAAGAGATTATTGATCTTATCGTGAATGCTCCATAGTTTTGAGAGGTTTTTGGGGGTGAGAAGAGATTCCTCGGACTCAATAACTAAATGGATACTTTTCATACCACCGATACTATTTTTAAAATATGTGAGATCCTTTTTAATTTGCGTATAGGGGGCAATCATTTCAATTGAGTCATTATCCATACGAACCTTGGAAGCAAACCATAAATTGATAACAATAAATAGGAGAACAATATAGAGGGATTTAGAGCTAAAAAAGCTATTTAAATAAGTAGTATGAAATTTGTTTTCGAGTAATTTAAATATTTTAAGTTTTTTCTTCTTTGTCTCAGTAGGCACCTCTTTGGAGGAGATAAATTTTATGTGGAGAGGGAAATAGAGGATGGTGACAAAAAAATCACAAATTAAGGCAATAAAAGAGACGATAGCGAACTCTTCAAGTAATTGAATCTCACTTAAAAAGATACTTAAAAAGCCTAGTGATGTACTTGAAAAAGTTAATACAATTGCTTTTCCAATGTCTCTACTCATAAAAGAGAGTGCTTTCTCTTTTGAGAGTCCGTTTGAGAATCCTGTTTTATACGAAGAGATCATGTGGACAATTTCGGTAGCGCTTAAAGTGAGTGTGATACCTGGAATCAAGATAATCATTAACTGAATAGGGATATCGAAATAAGTCATTACGCCAAAGGACCAAAACACACTAAAGATAGTGCCAAAAATAGTGATCACAAAGGCATCAATTGATTTGATAAAGAAAGCAAAGCCTAGGAAGAGAATCAACGCAATAAGAGGAAGGAAAATCATGGGTGAAGAAGCCATTTCTTGTTTATTGAAAAGCTCCATCTTTGACTCACCAGTTTGATAAAGCAATTTGAAGTCTTTCTTTAAAGGGGCAATTTCCTTTTCAATCTCAGTTGCAATGGTTGATAAAATTTTAATATCTTTATCCAATTGTATGCTAATGATTAATATCCCTTTTGGAACATCAATGAGCCTTCCGTGAAGGATGGGATCTTCTTGGATTTTCTTCAGAAGCTCTCTGGAATCATCACCTATATTTTGAAAGATTGGCTCCGTGTAGAGTGTCTCGTCTTTGTTTCTTATAAAGGAAGAGGTAAAAACAGAGTGCACTTTTTCAATTTGAGGCCATTTCTGTAATCTCCATGAAAGATCTCTTAATAATTTGAGTTTTTCTGGATTAAAGATATCTGGATCTTGAATAAAAATAATGGCACTTCTATCGGATCCAAAAAGTTTAAGACTGTTCTTATAAATCTTCATTTCAGGAGAATCTTTGATCAAAATTCTATCTAAGCTTGGATCAAACTTTATGTTTACAATATTTATCGCCGGAAAAATGGACAACGCTAAAAGAAGGAAAACACTTAGCCAAGGTCTTTTATAAAGAGTAAGTATGATCTTTTCAAATGTAGTCGCGATCAGGCCATTATCAATTTCTTCTTCACTTATTTCTTGAAATGATTCTGAAGGGTGATTGTTTGGGAGTTGATCGATAAGCCATTCGCTTAATTGTTCTGTTGGAAGACGAGTTAGGAGTAAACGATATAAGTCTTCTGATGAATTGTTTTTTAGGCGAAGGTGAGTGTAGTGAAGACTATCGATCTTTTGTTCATCTAATTTATCAAACGGATAACTTTCTCCTTCAAAAGCTAAACTTCCCCTCAAAGGGAGAGCATGCTCTCCTTGCACAACTAAGTATTCATGACCTATTTCAACAACTTTACAAACGCTCGCGCTTTGGCTGCTCGCTTTTTCAACGTAAATATGTGGCCGATCCCTTGGATCAAAGATTAATGGTTTCATAAATTTCTATCTAATTGTTTTTCGGTAATAATTACTAATTTCTAAATAGATGGAATCGTCTAATTGTTAGAAAACCTAGGCCTTTTAATAGCTCTTGATCTTAACACTTGGTCTTTCTCGTATTTCCTAAACTGAGTGACAAGTGACCTAAATTTTAGGCAATTTCTCCTAATCTTCCAACCTACAGAAACTGTTTATGTGATGTAAATTCAATCGGTTAGAGCTCGATAGAGATACTTTTTCATCAAGGCCCCATAATTATTGAATTGAGGAATATTAGTTATGAGCAAATCAATTGGTTCTACTCACAAGTTATCTGATCAAGCTAGAAGTCTACTTTTAGAGCACTCTCTCTTTTTAATAGATAAGGAGGGCAACAGCACTATCGAAAAAAATGATGACCTCATTGTTTTAAATTTCATTCTAGGCTCTTGGTGTCCAATGTGCTTGAAGCATGTGAAGAGTTTAAATGAGTCAGTTCTTAATTTAAAGAATCGTAACTCAGCGAAGAATATTGTAGTCACGACTGAGCCAGAAAGATCGCTTCGAGACTCTTTAAGCAGAGTAAGGGGTAACTCGCAATTAAGTCAGCTCTATTTTCTTCCGGATGCATCAAAGACTTTATTAAATGAGTTTGGTTTGAGGATCCCTATCTTTGGGCTTGCAAAGCCCGCCACTGTCATTGTACAAGGTTTAAGTTCTTTTGTTATCTTATCTCAAGGAATTCCTAATAGTGAGAAAACGATGTGTAATATCACGCGCTACCTTGCTGCATAAACAATTTATCTCATTCATAAACTTATTCAATTTTTGATTACCTTCATTCTGGAGAGTTTTGAGTTATAATCTTTACGGAAGAGGAAGACATGATATGAGCAGCGAAAAAATTCTTTATATTCCGGGTTTTATGGGGAAAGTTGATGAGTCCAGTTTTCTTGATGGGTTAGAATATGAAGTCATTTGTTTTGATCTGGTAAATGCAGATGTTGATGGTATTCCTGAAAGCTTAAAGGAAATGGTTGAGAAGGAAAAACCTGACTATATTTATGCTTACTCCATGGGAGGAAGGATTTTGCTTTCCATTTATGATCAACTAACTCATCGGCCTAAAAAGGTCATCTTAGAGAGTGTGGGGTTAGAGATCCCAAAAGACGAAAAGAAGAAAGCTCGCTATAAGCTCGATCAATTAAGGGCCCAACAAATTCGAGAAGATTTTGCTGGTTTTCTACAGTCATGGTACTTCATGCCCATGTGGAACTTCTCGAAGGTAGAAAAAGAGAGGATGATAAAAAAAAGACAGGATGATGACACCAATCCCGAAAAGTTTGCTCAATCAATTATTAAATATTCACCTTCTCAATTTCCACCAAAAAGTGCTAAACGGCCGATTGATGTGCTTAAGGAAAACAATGAAATATTTTATATTGTCGGAGAGAAGGATACAAACTATCATTTAGTTTATACCTCATTAAAGAGTCATGACAGATTTAAGCAAAGGGTCTTCGAAGTAAATGAGGCCGGACATAATGTACATTTTCAAAAATCAGAAGAACTTCTCCTTCTTCTTAAAGTGATCCTTGGGCAATAAAGATGAAAGTTTTAATCGTAGAAGATGAAAAAGAAGTGTCTCAAATTGTAAGAGAGCTTGTTGAAACTAATTTTGGAGCTGAGGTAAAGGTTTGTGATAACGGTCTTGATGGTTTCATTGCTTGTCAAAGTACAAAATTTAACCTCATTATTACTGATCATGAAATGCCTTTTATGAAGGGGGCTGCTATGGTGATCGCCATTCGTACGCGAGAGAGTTTAAATCCTGGAACGAGCATTATTATGCTCTCTGCTTTTATCAACGACTCTATGAAGGAAAATCTAGGTTTAACAAATATTGAATTTATTAATAAGCCATTTTGTAATGATGATTTGGTGAAAATTATAACGCCTTATCTTATTTAAGGAATCGGACAATTCCTTTCGCTATAAGGGTATCTTTGGGGCCACAGTTGCCCCAAAGGCAAACTTCTCCACGATGAATGATAGATACTTCATCATTTTTTGCAGTAATCGCTGAAAGACTGACATCTTCAATAAGAACTTGGGCAATCATGTTTTTTGACTTATTTATAAAGACAGCAGGTTTTGTGGCGTTCTCTGTGGTTGATCCCTCTAGTCTGGCATTGTGAAAGACGCCTCTTCCATCACGACCTTCATAGTAGCATTTAGAGCCACCTGCAAATTTTATGTTGTACTTGATCGACATTCTGTAGAGACTGCTGAATAGCTCTTCTAATGCTTTGATTTCTGAATTTTCTGCTAGGCCTTCTTCGATGACGAAGTAATGCATCTCCATCTCAATGACTTTTGGGCAGTCCTTGGTGATAATGGCCAGCGCTTTAAAGTTAGCTAAGGTCACCAATATGAGAAGGCATAATTTCATCAAAGATGTCTCCAAAGGTTTTAATCTCTTCTTATAGAGGTACCAACCTCAAGGCCAAAATTAAAATTAGGATTCTATTAAGGTAATTTTTACATGCTCCAAGTCATTAAAATAACAAAAGAGTGAAAAATTTATCGATATCTTTAAAAAGGAAAAACACTATTTTTGCCATTTGAGTCTCTTCATTAATTAACTTAAACTTAAGAAGAAGAAGGAGAATTTATGGCATTTTTTATTCTGACAAAAGGGAATCTCTCTGCAATTGAGTTTGATTATTTAAATCATGACTCAGGCTCTCGCCTTGATCCAACACTTTCTCCCTCTCGTCAGCAACCAGTGGTCATTAAAAGGGAAGAGGCAAAGGGAACCTTCGCCATTGAAGTCATGAGCTCTCCTGTTCTAACCGTTGATCATGAGGCGCTAGCAGTTGAGGCAATCAATATCTTTAAAACTAAGAATATTCATCATCTTGTATTAACTGATGGTGATCAAGTAAAGGGGCTAATCAGTGATAGAGATGTCTCATGGTTAAAAAAAATGGACTTAGGTGAACACGCCATGGCAGGTCAATTTATGACGTCTATGGTTCTTGTTTGCCATGAAGAAACTCCAATTGATCATTTGGCGCGGGTTATGGTTAGGGAGAATATTTCGGCGATTCCAGTCGTTGATAGTTTTAAGCAATTAACAGGGATTGTTACTCATCATGATCTATTGGGATGGATTTTTAAATGAAAAGCGCCTCGAAAGAGGCGCCATTATTCTTATTTGTAATTCTTTAATTCTAAAAATTCTGGGTACTTTTGAGAACGAAAACCGCCTCTAATTACACCATCAGCCTTCGGGTGATCGTAGCCATCGACAAGACCCGTATCAACGTAAAATCTACCAACAAATGCGTCCCCTGGGATTTTATAGACATTACATTGCTTTGATTTAATACTCTTCTCATTATCAATATCAAAGAATGAGCGATCATCTGAATTAAGACCATTATTGGCATAATTATCAACAGTGTCCTCTATGCAACCCTTTGAACTACGGTAGCCATTTCCACTAGATTTTGGCTTAAATTGATACTGAACCACAGTTGGGTACTTTCTAAATTCATAGGTACCTTCTTCAAGGATATTATCAAATGAATTTAACCCAAATCTTTCGACATAATTCTTATGGGCGGTCGTTGCCTTAACTCCTGTTTCACGCACACCATCTTTTGTAAGCATGAAGTCCCACGTTGAGGTTGCTCCTACTTCATAGTTTCTCTCCATTGAGGCTTGATCTTGGTATGCTTCTAGCGCATAGATCTTAATCAAAGGTGTCCCTACTGGAAGAATGTGGCGCAAGAAGGCCACTGAAGGATTCGAAACTCGTGAACAACCGCTACTTCTTAATGAAGTAAAAAAGTTAGCGAATTTCCCAAGAGTGTCTTCACCCTTTGCTCTATAGATATTTTCAATTGAACTCTCTGCCCAACCAATAGTTCCATGGGTCCATTGACCTGTTCCATAGTGAGGCTCTACTAAAGCTGTAAACCAACCAAAAGCTCCTCTCATCATACCTTTCTTAGAACATTTCTCTTTACCATTTATTGTTTCACAAAATTCCCAAGGCATAACTTCTTTATCAAACCAGGCACTCCAGCTGTCTTCTGGCTTTGGTGCTTCAGGAAAGCTTGGATCATACCAAGAAGGGTAATGTCCACCCCAGCCTTTGTCTTGATAGAACTTCTCCCATTCGAAAATTCGGTAGTTCCCAACGTGAGTGTTCTTTTTATATTCAGGGTCACCTTTTTTTTCACCAGAGACAAAATCTGTTTCAAAAATCATTTTTGGAGGACAAGAGTTATCTTTACACACTCGTTGATATACACGAAGTTTTTCTGTGGCAATATTTTGAACCATATAAACATCGGCATCAAAGTCTTTATAGTCTTCATATTCAGAAAGCCCGTTGACTTGAGTGTAAAATTCTTTTCCAACAAGACGTCTATCGACTGAGCTTTCAATCTTTACTTTTATGTAAGGGTTATCATCTGCACGATTGAGATCGACTACTTGTATGCGATCAAGGCGAGCAATCATCGTGTGATATTTGTACTCATTTCCAACTTTTGTGAAAATTCTTTGGTAGCGATCATGGGCCATAATGGTCGAGCCAACAGTAATTTCTCTTTTAGTAGAGAATCTCTTGGCCTCTTTTCCAACATTAAAACCAGTGTCATCAAAATTATTCAAAGATACATCTTTATGAGCTGGGAAAGAGTAGGGAACATTAGCTGAGGCCTGGGCCAAACCTGCCATTCCAAGACAAAGGGTGATCGAAAGATTTTTCAGAGACACGTGTGCTCCTCTCTAGTTAGGGTTTTGGGTAACGCACTGAGTATATAATTAATTGAGAAGGGATTCTTGCAACCGTGTCAAAATTACAAGGCGTTCAATATTATGAACACTCTTGTAAGTGTTTAATTTAATAAGGTTTTTTATGTGTGGTCCCCAAATTTTTTGAAAACTGTGTCTTATAAACTTTTCAACTTGAATTTCAATGTGGGGATTTTGTCCTATATCCTCCTTCTACTAGGTAACTTTGGGGGAGTTTATGAAACAAATAATATTAGTGCTTTTTGGCCTATTTTTAATGGGGACAATGGCAGCTGAAGTTGAACTCATTACGCAAACTGATGATTATATCGTCTATAATGACGACTGGGGAACTCAATCGGCCTATATTTTGGGTCTTGAGCCGGATCTTTTTCAAAAATTTGTGATCAAAGAGAGTCGTGGACCAAAGTGGCTTGAAAAGGCCGAGGCTTATCTAGAGTCAGAGCATGACTTTCACGAATGGGCCTCATACTATGGAGAACGAGTAGAGGACCGCTGTGATGAGTATTTTAACGAACCAGAAGACGTCTATGATGCTTACAATACTTGGGAGCTCCGTTGGAAGGCGGTAAAAAATAAGAGTGGGTCTAAGAAGTCACAATTTTATATTGTTGAATTTGTCACCTTAATAGAGGGTCCATTGGGGACTTGTGAGCTTCTTGATGGAGAGTATGTCTTTCTTAATAAATTAAAAGACGGCGCCCCAGTATATCTGGGAGAGTTTTCTCAATCTTTACCGAAGTTTTAATTCTTCTTCAGAGCTTGGAGTCCTTAAAATAAGGGCTCCTTTTATGGAATTGAAGTCAAGAGAGTCAGCTGTGAGCCCCTGTCTTATGACTTTAAAAGTCTCTTTATCTTTTATCCATTCAAGTAATTCACCCTTAGTCGTGAGTAAGTAAATAAGACCACTCACTGAGTCGACACTCATCGATTGATATTCATAGTGAGGGGAGAGCTCTATCAGGCGCTCAAGTTGATCAAAGCGGTGAGACTCTTGCGCGTGGCTATTGGCCTCTCTTTTAAAGAAGAGCAGGCGTTTGGTGGCATTATTTAAAACTAAGAGAGAGCTTTCAAATGCATCAACATCAACGGCACCATAGAGTTCGGTGTTTTTTAAGGTTCTTTTAGGACCCACATTTCCGAGGATATGGGATAGATAGGTGTAGACATCGCCATTTTCTAAGAGAACGATAATTTCCTTTTTTGAAAACTGAGGTCTTAACGCGATTATATTTTTAAGCCTTGTGGCCTCTCCAGCAAGGAGTTCTTCATGATCATTTTCTTTTACGAGTATTGAATTACTAGTCGCAAATACCTCTTTATTCAGATCATTATCTAATCGATATAAATTTCCAATCGCCTTCCCTTTTAGATAGTTAAGGCAATCACTTTGTATTTCTTCTTGACCAAAGTTTGCGAAGACTTTCTCACAGTGGGCCTGCTGACTATAAGCCTTTATAGAAATCATCAATATTAAAAGAGGGTAGGTCGATTTTAAGATCTTTCTTATCATGGCGTAGACCCGGTCATATTATTTGTTGAAGTTGTGGTTCCATCTGTGGCA
This sequence comes from Bacteriovoracaceae bacterium, assembly GCA_021737405.1. GTDB lineage: Bacteria > Bdellovibrionota > Bacteriovoracia > Bacteriovoracales > Bacteriovoracaceae. Next base: position 84,602 of record JAIPEG010000003.1, on the reverse strand, counting down.
TTGAGTGTTGCCGTATAAGTGGTACTTGCGGCCATAATAGCGCCTAAGAAGATAACGTCCACTGTACATTCAGCATTGGCGGCGAGTGTTGTTCCAGTACATGTGTCGGAGTTAATAAAATAGGCGGCTGTATTAGCTCCTGATCGGGATATTGTTATTGTGGACGTCGTGGCAGAGCCGACATTCTTAAGTGTGTAAGTCAATGAGCGATTTACTGCCGATGAAGAGTTTGGAGCAGCATCGTAATCCGCAGGGTTTGGTGGATTGGGGCTTAGAGTACCTATTTGAAACTCAAGCTCTGGAGCGGCAGGTGTATAGGTAAAAGCATTTGTGGAGGTCACACTTTGTCCCGTAGGGTTTTGAACAACGACATTTACAAGACCTGTTGACACAGATAAGGGGGATCTAACGGTAATGGTTGTGCCACTAATGCTATCTGGTGTAATGCCACTACTGGCCCCAAAGGAAACGAGGGCACCGGCCTCAAAATTTGTTCCTGTAATCGTTACTAATGTTCCGCCAGAGAGGTCTCCTGAATTAGGGGAGAGGGCTCCTGCAATTGTTGGCTCTGCTTGGGCCTGAAACCCATTAACTTCGGTGTCGGCCTGGCCATCCGTATTTGTCACCACAACATTATAAGAAGATGTTCCTGTCAATATAGGGGTTGTACATTGAATACTCGTAGCTGTTGGGGTTCCAATAATAGAACAACTTGAGCCATTGATATCAACGCTGACACTCGTTCTAAAGTCTGTTCCGGTAATCGTGATGATCTCTCCGGAGGCCTTTCCAGCACTTGGAGAAATGTTGGTGATCACAGGTGCCTCTAAGTACGTGTAAAGGGCGGTACTTGTTCCCACTTGGCCATCATTATTAGTGACAACAATTGTCTGGGCAGAGCCGGTTGGTCCATTTCCTGAAACAGTTGAAAGGGTACAAGTGATTTGGGTAGTTGTAATTGATACTGCGGTATCACAGGGAATGCCTCCCACAGAAATGGTCGTGGCCACATTATTGACAAAATTAGCGCCATCAATTGTTAAGATGGTTCCGCCCGTTTTAGGGCCCTCTGTCGGTGAGACTGCATCGACTCTTGGTTTGGGGTTATAAGTATATCCTCCAACTTCGGTAGCAGATACAGTTCCATAAATTCTTACCATAACGTCAACCGCACCTGTCGTTGGTAAAATATTTGGTGTCACGCAATCAATAGAAGTCGTTGTGATGTTAGCTAAGCTTTGGCAGGCCACACCATTCACAAAGACTTCTGGGACAGGAGTCGTTGTGAAGTTTGTTCCGGTGATCGTAATCGTTGTGCCACCAGTTTCAACACCACTACTTGGTGAAATAGATGCTGGAGTAATTGTTGGGGCAGCGATAAAGTTCAATACGCTTGTGCCACCAGTAGAGAGTTGATTACTGCCATCTCCATTTGTGACTTGAATATCGACTAGTCCACTTGCATGAGGAGGAGCTGTACATGTAATCTCTCCAGAATTAACCCATGTTGGACTGGTGCATACATCATTAGTCCCACTAGGATCAATATTAACAGCGAGGCCTGTGCCATTGATAAAACCAGAGCCTAAAACTCTGATGAGAGTCGATGCAACAGCATCTACAATATTTGGCGATGCACTTGTTACAGCGGGAGCCGAAACATAAGTATAGCCTCCCGTCAGAGTGGCCGTTTGCAAATCAGGGTTTCTAATAATGACGTCTTGTGCCCCAATTGTACCAGCCGGTATTGGACAGGTGGCACTGGTTGCGTTGGTAAAGGAGCAGCTTGTAAAAGGGCTGCCTCCAATTGAAATGTCGAGTGGACTTACAAAATCTCCTCCATTTACAGTTAGGCTGCCACCACCTGCTGTACTTCCTGTCGTGATTGTCAAAGGAGTTGTGGCATTGAATCTTGGGGGAGGATCATATGTAAAAGTCGGAGTTCCATCAGGGTCCGTTTGTCCATCAAAGTTTGTGATAACAATAGGGTAGTTTAACCCCGCTGTTGCTAAGCCTGTTGTACAAGTAAGTTGATCTCCAACTCCGCTCACAATCGTTCCACCAACGACGGGGCCAGTACAAGTCGCCCCTGCAATAGTCACTGTTGTTGGTCCTCCGACGATAAACCCAGATCCCGTGAGGATTAAAGTGGTTCCTCCATTTGAAGGACCATTCGCGACGTTTATGCTTACGATATTTGGTGGAGCAATATAACTAAAACCATTGGTAATTGTGTCTGATAATAAATCTGAGTCTGCATTGACGACAACAACGTCCCCTGTGACAGCAGAACCTGTCGGAGCAGTAATACAAGTTATTTCAGTGGAACTTACTAAAGTAAAAGTCCCACATGTTACACCCGCGAGGCTTACATCAGAGAGCCCACCGGTTGTGCCAAAGTTTGTTCCATTGATTGTAATGGTCTCACTACCAAGGGTACTGCCTATTCCTCTTGAGATGCTGGTTATTACAGGTGGATCAGTATAAGTAAAAATGCCGACTCCCGTTGCTTCCTGACCATCTGGGTTTACAACTCTGACATCCTTTGCTCCTGCTGTCGCTGTGCCTAGTCTTGCTGGAACAACACAATCAACAGCACCAGCAGATACAAAGGTTGTAGAAGTACAGACCTGGCCATCAAGATAGGCCACTGCTCCAGTAACAAAACTTGTTCCTTCAATTCTGATAGTAGAACCACCAGTAGCGGAGGCATTATCATGATTTCCTGAAAGATCTGATACCGTTGGTGGAATGGCATAGGTATACGAAGCGGAAAGAGTGTCAGTTTGATCATCTGTATTAGTAACGGTTACATCATAAGTGTTTGCTATGGTGGCCGAGGTTGTACAAGTGATTTGAGTGCCATCTCCACTTACTGAGACTAAATTACAAGTAGCACTTGGTCCTATCAATATGTCGGCATTTGGTAAAAAGCCAGTGCCCGTAATTGTGACAAGAGTGTTACCAAGTGTGCTGCCGCCAATGGGACTAACTGAGCCGACAACAGGCGCCGGCGAATAGGTGTAGGTATCTGTTGCGGTGACCTCTTGATTTCCACCGTCATTCATAACGACTCTTATGGCATAAGCCCCCACTCCCTGGTCAGGAGGGTCACATTGAATAATAGTAGATGTCGCAGAAAAACTATCGCAGGGGAGGAGACCAATATAAACTTGTTGAACCCCAACACCCATATCAAAACTACCATTGATAAAGAGGGTTGTGCTATTTCCTATAGGATTTCCACCAGTCGGGTTTCTTGACGAAATTGTTGGAGGGCCAATATAGCGAAAGCCACTTGGGAGGGTGTCGACTTGTCCATCAGAATTTGTGACAACCACATCATATGTTCCCGCAACACCTAGGTTACTAGGAATAGAGCACACAATGGTTGTTGCATTTTGAGAAACTTCTAAACACGTTCTTCCATTGATAGTGACGACTGCTCCGACAAAGTCGGTTCCTGTTAAAGTAGTATTAAAGTTACCAATGGTTCTGCCTGCAGAAACGGAAAGACTTACTAGGTCAGGTGGAACTTGATAAGTGTAGGCACTAGAAGCCGTTCCTGTTTGATTATCGGGGTTAGTCACGACGACATCAACTGCAGGGCCTGCTGCTCTTGGAGGACGCTCACATGTAATAATATCATTAATAGTATCAACACTTGGATTCCCACAAGTCGTTCCACCAACGGTGACAGTTGCTCCTGCTAAGAAGTTTGATCCATTGATAGTAATAATGGGAGTTCCGGTCTGTGCTCCAGCATTTGGAGAAACAGAAGAAATGGTTGGCGCTGCTTGATAGGTAAAACCATTGGTTAATAAGGCCGTCTGTAGATCACCATCTTGATTAATAACTTCAACATTAACAATGCCTGAACCACCAGTTGTCGTACAAGTCACACTGGTTGCTGTAAGGCCTGCTTGAGTGCCACAAACAAAACCATCAATTTCAACGACAACTCCGTTTACAGTATCAAAGTTTTGGCCCGTAATCGTCACAATTGTGTTTGTTGATGGGTTACCACCATTTGGTGACACTCCATTGGTGTCAATCGTTGGGGCCACTTGATATGTAAAGGCATTACTTGCTGTGTCCGTCTGATTATCTTCGTTGGTAACCACTACATTGGCAGTGCCTGCAGATCTCGCTGTCGTCGTACAGTCAATGACGGTGGAGCTTGAAAGACCAGTGTTTACGGTACATGTGCTTCCTCCAATACTTACCGAAGGATTAACAAAGTCAGTTCCGTTTATTGTTAGGTGGGTACCACCATTGATACTTCCTGCAGGGGATGTACCAGTATCAGCGACGACACTTCCGATAGTTGGGGCGACACGATAGGTAAAAGTTGTAAAGGGCGCTATATTCGCTTGGTTATCACCATCGAGGTTTGTAACGATAACATTGGCAGCGCCTAAAGCACCACCAGTTGTGGTACACGTGGCACTCGTTTGGCTTGCCGGGATAACTGTTCCACAGCCCGTCAAATTAATAGAGACCCCTCTTATAGTATCAAAACCTGTTCCTGAAATTGTTACAGTTGTACTTGTTGAATTACTTCCTCCAGTTGGGGAAATAGATGTAACAGTGGGAGCGGCCTGATATTTATAGCCATTTGAAAAAGTGCCACTAAGATTATTCGAATTAGTGACAACGATATCATAAGTTCCTGCAACTGCAGTTCCCGTGGTCGTGCAGTTAATGGTCGTCGCAGTGGAACTTCCCACGGTACAAGGATAGGGACCAATACTTACAGTAGGGGATAGAAAGTTAGACCCTGTAATAACGATAGCTGTACCACCCGCAAGAGCACCTGCTCCCATTGCAGCAGTACTTAGACCCGTAGGATTTGGAGGATCGACATAGAAGAAAGAACCTCCTGTACCACTTTGACTATCTGTATTTGTTACCGTGGCCGTTACGGCGGCAGCGGTACGTGGGCCTGCGGTACAGCTAATACTTGTGCTTGAAAGAACGGAAGCACTTCCACAAGTTATACCGCCTATCGTGACAGTTGCTCCTGAGACAAAATTGGTCCCAGTGATCGTGACTGGTGTACCGATATTAGTATATCCAACAGTAGGCGAGATAGATGTAATCGTTGGGGCTCCAATGTAGGTAAAAACAGAGGAAAGACTTGTTGAGAGGCCATCAGTTCTTGTGAGGCTAACGGTCTTTGATCCAGCGCTATTTGAAGCTGTTATACAAGTGGCCGAGGTTGTTGAGAGAACACTTACTGAAGCACAGGTTACTCCACCAATATCAACACTCAAACCTGTAGCAAAAGCGCTTCCGCTTAAAGTAACAGTCGTGCCACCAGCTAGCGGGCCAAAACTTGGAGAGAGAGAATTTAAGGAAGGAGCTACAACTGCACCCGATGAGTCTTTTGGCGCTTGAACTTCCCCAACCACGCAACTGGTGGCAAAGAAAATCGTGAATAGGAGTAGTAGATTAATACTTTTCATCTTTAATTTGACTCTCTTCTATAGAGGGTCTTCAGACTTCTTATCGGTTCGTATTTCCGAGCTTTTAACCCTATTTGAATATTATAAAAACTTTCTTGACTGGAATCTTTAGGAAACAAAGAAGACTTAATTACTTGTATAATTTAAGGAAGTTAGCTTGGTTTTTAGGAATATAGGGAAACCTATACATTTGAAAAAATGACTTAAATTTGAGTCAAAAGCATTCTTTTTGATGATTTTTTCTCAGTTTCAGCCGAAAAGTTTTAAAGTTGCCACTTTCTAGTGGCGGCCTATAAACGAGTAACTCATTAAAATGTGGTGGCAAAGCGATGGATCTGAGATCCTGGCCTATGATGGATGAACTGTAATCCGTTGTTGCTGACTTCTTTGGAGAGTGTTGTTGTGGTTGGGATGAATAAGACACTTAAAAATCTTTTTACTTATCTAATATATGGATGGTTTTTCCTTTGTGGACAAAGCTTTGCCCAAGGTACCTTAAGTGTTCCAACGGTTGCACCTTCTTTTAATTTTAATAATATTTTCATTAATCCAGCTCTTTATCAAAGCACATCCTTTGGGGGGATTGATTGTCAGTATTACAATGCGTTTACCTCAGGCCAGCACCTAGCATTTGGATTACCGGCCCCTGTACAAAACTGCGGTAGTCTTTCAAATAACTATCCTGTTGGACCAGTTGATTCTGTGTTTGAAGGTCAGCTTGGAGAGAATGAAGAATTAAGTGCTGAAGACCTTCTTAATTACACCAATAGAAGAGAAATAAGAGAAAATATCTATGATCCTTATGGTGAAGTCTCTCGTTTCGTAAATAGAACCCTGAGTGGACCAACAAGAAGCTCTTGCCCAAGTGATTATATAGATGAAGATGCTTATCCCCAAGTTGATCTTGAATTGACATTATCTTCAGAAGATAGGGAGCGGCTCTTTCAAGATTTAGGAGACCAACCAAACTGGGAACCGGCCGCAAGAGGTCGCGGCCGTCTGACGGAGTTACCAAGCACTGGAAATAATATCGATGACCAAGTCGCCGCAGGATACTATCGCTATAATGATGGTGACCAGCATGTGTTTGCAACAGAAAGGGTTACTTGGAATATTCGAGCGGCAGGGAAAATACTCGCCGAAAAGAATATTGTTATGGGAGTAGGTGAATTATCGGCCCAGGGAGGCGCCACTCCAGGGCATTCTGAACATCAAGGGGGACGAGATGTGGATCTTCGTTTGATTGGACCTCGTACTGCAGGGGCAAATAATTCGGCAAGGGCCAGACCTTGTACGGTAAACGACAGCTCTTGTTATGATAGAAATAATACTTTCGAAATGATTAAGGCCTTTGTTGATGTGGACCCTTATGGGATTGATAAAATTTTTATCAATGACCCAGACCTTCAAGAATTGGTGAATAACTACATGAGTGTTACTTATGGTGTGAACAGCTTCAATGGGGAGGCGATTGCAAGGTCATGTCCCGGTCACAGTAATCATGTTCACTTAAGCTTTAAAAATAATGGAACAGATCCAGATGAAATGGCCAGGAGAGCACAATGAAAGGGATTCTTATTTTCGTGCTACTCTCCTTAAGTCATGTGACATTTTCTAAGGAATGTCTCATTGATTGGGAAAGTATGTATTTCAAAGATATGATTGGAAATTCTGAATATAATTTTAAAACCAATAAAATGGAAATTGAGTATAAAAGTTTTCGCGAGTACTCTGGTGATTTTCCTAAAAAAGTCTCACTTAATATACCTTTCAAGGGAGACTGTCGTGATGTAAAGTTTAAGGAAGTCATAGTCTTTCGAAAAATTGGACCTCGAAAATTTCCTGGTAGTGAAGAAGATCACTCAAATCACTCTCGTACACCAGTGGGGACTAAGTATGAAACAAGTCCATTTGAATCAGTTACGCCTGCAATGGTAATTAAGGACAATTTGATCACGTTGAGTTCTTTTAAAGTCTATGAGGCCCTAAGCACCATTGATTTTAAGAAATTTCATCCTTGGAAATTAAAATATGAAATTTACTATAAAGATAATCAAGGTATTGATAATAAAAAAGAACATGAGATAGAGCTAAAACTAACTCATTAATCCTTTTTTTACTGATAAATTAAATCTACTTACCAGTATTAATATTAGTTAAATTGGCTAAGCTTTCACCTGCTATATGACCTGTGGTCCAAGCATTTTGAAAGTTAAAGCCTCCGGTGATTCCATCGACATCAAGAATCTCTCCCGCAAAGAATAATCCCTTGCAAATTTTGCTCTCCATTGTTTTAAAATTTATTTCCTTTGTCGCGACACCACCACACTCTACAAACTCCTCTTTAAAACGATGATGCCCGGCCGTGTTAAATTCAAAACGGTAAAGCTGATCGATAATAGTGGAAATCTCTTTTTTAGAAACTTCGCTCATGATCTTTTGATTAAGCTTTGGGTAGCTTTTTGAGATGATGTCGATGAATACTTGCCAGAAGTTCTTAGTTAAACCTTTAAGGGGAAGAGTTGTGATTAACTTTTTGGAGTTTTGTTTTATATGATCTAATAAAACCCTCTCGATATCTTCACGGGGAAGGCCTAAAAAGTTGATGAAGAGAGGGAACTTATAGTTAAGACTTTTGAGTTCTCTTGCGGCCCAAGCCGATAGTTTTAAAACCGCAGGCCCACTTAAGCCCCAATGAGTAATGATCATGGGTCCCTCTTCTTGCCATTTCTTTTTTCCTGTAGGGATCTCAATCTTTACCTTTTCAAAACTTGTGCCGGGGAGGGCCTTAAGTAAGGGATGATTAATTTTAAAGGTAAAGAGGGAAGGGGCAAGTTCTGTTATACTATGACCTAGCCCTTGAGCGATTAAATAGCCAGACCGATCACTTCCAGTTGCTAGGACTAGTCCATCTAGATCGTAAGTTTCCCCTTTTCCTAAAGTAACTTTAAATGTTTCTAAAGAATGCTCACATTTGACAATGTTCTTATGATTTAGAATTTCTATATGACCTTTTTGAATTTCTGAAAGAAAGCAATCAATAATTGTTTGAGAAGTATTAGTTTCTGGAAACATCCTGCCGTCCGTTTCTACTTTTAGTTTAATGCCTCTTTTTTGAAACCAATCGACAGTATTTTTGGCCTGAAACTGATGAAAAGGACCAAGGAGTTCTTTGGAGCCTCTTGGATAATTTTTGCAAAATAATTTTTGATCATATTGGTGATGGGTAACATTACAGCGTCCACCCCCTGAGATTTTAACTTTTCTTAAGCCCACACCTGCTTTTTCAAAGAGAAGGATGCGGTCCTCTGTGGGTTTTCTTCCTAATTCACCCAGCTTCTCCCTAAGCCTTAAGGCCGCAAAAGTCCCCGCGGCACCGTGTCCTATTATCCCAAAGATCATTAATACTTATCTTTTTCAGAAAAGAAGTTTAGGGGCTGCTTTACATCAACAACGCCGCCACCCTTTGGTTTTGGAAAATCGATAAGCTTTAATACGCCTGCCATACAGCCACTACCACTGGCCGAGAAACGGGCCCTTTTGCCTTTAATCTCAATTTTACTCACAGTACCATTTGGATTAATTCTAAAATGAAGATCGATGACGCCTTTAGCGCCTTCATTTTGCTCAAGCTCTTTTTGATAACAATGACGAAATTGAGGCAGGTATTCTTTTAAAATTTTCCTTAATAATTCAGGGTCCATTGAACCAAGAACAACCGTTTTAGGGTCTTGATAAGTGGTATCAATTCCTGATTTTGAACTTAGGCCTTGGGCGCCTGAGCTGGTATCATAGCTACCACTGAAGTCTTGGCCTAGAGTTCCGACAGCGCTGTCACTCTTTGCTTGAAGGGCAGAGTCGCTGACGTTGGCCATGGATTTAAAGCCTGAAGTACCACTAGAGGCCGAGTTCTTATTAATCTTAGTCGGCTTTAGATTTTTGGTAGAACCAAATAGGCTTGAAATTTGATTTGTTGAATTAAACTTATACGCTTTCATCTTAGGCTTAACCTTTGCCTTTTGGGGAGAAGGTGCAGCTTGGGCCATTTTCTTTTGTGGCTCTTTTACACTCTTTTGCTTTTTCTCTGGCGCCTTCTCTGGAGATTTTTTCGCCATTTTAGTTTCTTGATTAGGTTGCTTGTTCTCTTTTACACCGGTGTCCTTGTCAACTTTATCAGCAATTGATTTTGAACGGGTATCAGAAGGTTTCTTAGCTTTAATGGCCTTTCTATAAATTATGGCCAATTTCTTCTTTGGTGCTTCGACAGAAGTATCAATAAAGAGAAGAAGCATCATGAGGCCCATGATAACACCAAAGATTTTACTCGCCTCTTTTTGAAAGGCACGATCCTGACCAAAGAAGGGAGCGGCCTTTAAAGAAGGAGGTGCTTCTGCAAGGCGAACAATTACTTGAACGGTCTTATAGTGATAGGAGATGACGTCCTTTTTCATAAGACTTTGGCTTTCTTTACTCTTAAAGAGATTTTCTTCGCCAGTTTCTCTGTTAAAAGCATTAAAGGTCGGTAACTTTTGAAGAGTGATATTTGTTCCATCTATTTCGATAAAAGGAATACGGTCTTCTTCAGTTAAACAAGGCAAACATATCGTATTCTTATGACGGCCTAAGTTGGAAACATAGGTCGTCCCATTTTTTAAGGGTAAGTAATCAATCGAAAGGACATTTCCATTAACCAAAATGGTCACTTCTACAGCGAGTTCATCTTTTGACCGTGCAATAGGAGAAATTTCTCTCTCGTCTTCAGGATCAATATAATCATCGAAACTTAATTTACTTTCGGTCGCTGGAATATGGTCAACCGGTTTGAAATTTTCTTCATCAAAGACAATGTCGCAGTATTCGCCATCGATAACGACAAGCCCAGGAACGGGAGGAAGTTCTGGAGGAAGGTCTGTGATGTGACTTTCATCGAGTACTTCAACAATACCTTCATCCTGATCCTCGAAGGCCGGCTGACCAGCTGTTTCAACGATTCTCTCTTCAACATGAAATTCAATAAGGCCAAACCGGAGAACATCTCCATCGGCAAAGAAAGTCTTATCTTGTTTGGCACCATTTAGGAATATGCCGTTGTCACTATCAAGGTCTATGATTTTACCACCGTGTTCATCTATGACGATAAAACAGTGATAAAAGGATAGGGAACTATCGTCTATCGATATATCCGCATGGGGCGCCCTACCAACTAGAAATTTCCTTTTATTAATAGGAAATTCGAAGACGATTTTTCCGTCTTTATAGCCAATAAGGTGAAAAACTTTTTCTTCTACAGTACGAGCGCGTAACACTTTTCCCACTCCCTATTATCCTTTCTTATTATTTGCCGCTTCCTTGGCCTCAATTGCTTTTATTTTTTCTTCTAATAACTTAGTTAATTTTTGAGCACTTCTTTTTAAAGGAACATAATCAATAAAATTCTTTGCTTCTAAGGCTTCTTTTGCTTCATAGTAGAGACCTTGCTCATAAAGGCTAATTGCCCGCACTAAAGTAACATCTTCTCTATTTTTATAACTGTCAGGTATCTGGTTATAGGTGTGCAAAGCTCTCTTCATCTGACCCTTTAGGAGATAGACACTTCCTAAAGAGAAGAGCAAATCGGGGTCGTTCTTAGAGGTCTTACTCAGATCTTCTAATATAGGAGCTGCCTGATCTAATAAATTGAATTGCAAATAAACTTGGGCCTGGTTAAAGAGAGGCACTTTATGAGCTCCGCTTGCACTAGCGGCGTTCTTGAAATAATTAAGAGCGTCTTCATAATGGCGTAACTTCAATTTTAGAACACCCAAATTATTAAGGGCAGGGGCAAAGCTTCGTTTCTTAACCTGACTTAAACTTAGTTCATAGAAATATTCGGCCTTAGTATAGTCTTCATTCAAAAAATAGCACATTCCAACTTGATTCCAATATTCTGGGTCCTTTTTATTTTCTTTCATTTTCTTTTGCAATTGATTCAACCCCTCTGTCGTATCTCCACCATGGCATTTGGCTAATGCCTGATAAGGGGTATTTTCAAGAGTTTTTAGACGGTCCTCTGTATAACGTAGGAAACTCTCTTCGCGAAAAGAATCGGTGAGGGGATCACTTACCTTTGAGGTCAAGTGCTTTGTAGCACAAGAACAAAAGAATAATAGTCCCACTATAAGTTGGATAGTACTTTTCATTAGAGTGGTCCTCCTTTGCGGTCTTTAGGAAGGACGTAGAGGTTTGCCGGATGACGGTGCTTGATAATACTAATAATATCTGGAACACCTACAATGGTATCGACATCAGGATTTAAAATATTCTCTTTATTGATAAGACGTACTGCGGTTAATTGCTGACCACGCGCCTCTTTTAAGAGGTTTTGGGCCAAGCCGTTCATTGCTCCTTTAAAACCCTCTAGATATTCTTTTGGAAGACCTTTTGGCGAGTAGAGCATAAGGGCGTTTCCAAGTTTTGAGTACTTTGCTTCAAGTAACTGATAAGATTTTGTAACAATATGCGGGTAACCTGACTTTATGTAAGGAGTTAGGTCTGCTGCCAGCTTTTTAAGATTTTCAATATTTTTCTCAAGCATTTTGTTAAATACATCTTCTTTGAAATTGTTTTCATCAGGCAGTGAACTCATCTCTTTCTTCTCTAGTTTTGGGTAGAGTTTATTAAAGGCAAGAACAGTCTCCATCTCTATTTGTGCTTTTAATTTCGGAGTATCCTTATCAAAAATGGTCTTATACATTTCAGCAACCTGATTCATGCTTTTTTCGTTACCCGCTAGGTAATAATCCCAATAGATGGCCAGGAATGAGGTGTGAAAAAATTCTTTTAGCCAAGCCTTCTTTTTATGTGTATTAAAAAAACTTGTGTATTTCTGATACTGACGATGGCGGACGAAATATTGGGCCATTCCTAATAGAACTCCATTTCTTACTGATTTTTTAATATTGCATTTTTTACCCAATTTATAATTGCTGTAGGCCAATTCATCATTCCCTTCAATCAACTCATACTGAACACTTGCTTGATATAATTCCTCTTTTTCTTTAAAGGGTTTACTGCAATAAATTGTGATGTAGCGAGAAGCTACTCGGGCTGAACTGGTGAAATCTTGAGAAAGCATAAGAGTTTGAACAAAGGCCAAAATCTCTTTTTTCCTTTGAAAACGCTCTTCTTCAGTAAATAGACCCAAAGAGATATTCATCCATTTATAGGCCTCTTTTGTCTGGTATAGATCGAGAAAGAGTATAGAAGCTCTATAAGCCGATTTTGCTTTAATGCTTTGTGGATATTTTTCAGATTCAAAGAGAGCAAGATAACCCTTTGCCGCTTCATCTTTTTTACCGGCACCATCAAGCTTTTGGTAACTGTCAAAGAGGATAGAGCCTAGAATTAATACGGCCTTTTCAATATAATCCTTATCAAAGGCAAGAAATCCACCTTTTAACTTTGGAATCCATAGTGCAATTTTATCAGAGTCTTTTGTTTTGATATAGAAATCAAGAATTTGAGTAAACATTCCTTGTTGGATCTTATTGTCATTTTTATAAGCGGAAATATACTGCTCAAGTGTGTTTTGTGAATTAGGAATCTCTTTTCTTTTTAAGTAGAGATTAAAGAGTTTACTGTAAATAACCCTTGTTCTTTCATTCTTTGGGTAAACTTCGATATGGTTTTTATAAGTGTAAACTGTACGATTGTATCTTTCTTCATTATTGAAATTTCCATTTTCTAAAGAAGAGAGTAGGGAGTCAAAAATCTTAAGTTTTAGGGCCTCATGTTTTTCTGTTTGCTCTTTTACTTCCTCGGCAGACAGTTTAGGAGCTTTTTTCTCAGTTTTGTCCTTTTTTACGGGTGTTTTGAATTTTGTTTTATTGTGTTCAAGGGCCAGTTGGTAATAGTCAAAGCTGCCTTTGAAATCAGAAATGGCAAAAAGTGTTTCACCCTGGTAATAACGATAATTATCCGTTTCTTCAGAATTGATTCTCGAAAGAACATCAAAGAAATGAAGAATTCTCTTCTTTTGATCCTCATCATAATTTTCGATATTAGTTTTTGAATTTCTAGTAAATCTCACCTGAAGATAACCAACGAATGAGCGAATTTTTTCTACCGCTGTAACCTGGAAATCATCCCCAAGTGGTTTGACTTTATTGATCTCATCTAGCGCAACAGTGGTTGTCCAGAAGTTTTCAAATTTCTTAAAGTTTCGATAGAAATCTAGTTGAGATAAGCGAATTTCAATTTCCTCCTCTAAATTTTTCTTGTCGATTGAATTGTTTAAGGCCGCGTTAAAGACATACTCTGCTTTCTCATAACCTCTATCTTCTGCCGTCTTCTTGGCCATTTTGATCATGAATTCGCCAGGCTTCTCTACATTATCAACATAGAATTTAGCCCCTTCTTCTACTCTTTCAGCGAGAACAAAGAAGAACCCAATGCTCTCAAGCACTTGGTTGCGTACGCTGATGTAGTTCTTATCTTTTGAATTGAAAAAGGAAAGCTTGGCATTTTCAATCGCCTTGTCATAATCCTTTGTTTTGATAAAACACCAAGCAACGTTATAAAGGTGTTTGGTGTACCATTCGTCTTCTTTATTTTTTAGTACATCAGTATAGTAACGGATGGCCTTCTTATATTTTTTACCGTTGTAATAATATTCAGCTAAACTAGTTTTCGCAGCATGAATAATCGGAGAGTGAGGAATAGCGTTTTTAAGAGATTTTAATAAGAATTTTTCTGTTTCCTTATCCCCACCATAGTCTCTAGAGTTTAAGGCCAATGTATAATAAATTTCACTACTATACTTAAAACGAGGCCATTTCTTAATAATCGCCAGAGCATCCTTTCGGACTTGAAAATATAAGTTTTTACTATCTCTAAAGAACCAATCTTTGCCTTTTGATTTTCTTAAGGAACTTTTGGCATTTAAAAAGGTTTTATTCTCTTTCTCTCTTACGAGCTTAATTCTCTCTGTGTTTAACTCAATTAAACGCCATCTTAGTCTTGGACCCATCTTTGTGATGGTCTTGATGGTTTTAATCTCTTCATCGATTAGATGATTGAGTCGATTCCATTTCGTAGACATTCCTGCGTCTTTTGCCTGAGTTAATAAAGACAAAGAAAGAAGGATGAATATAAGGCAGATATTCTTTATCATTATTAAAAATTTCCTTGAACAATAAATTTAAACTCAGGGAAACCCGCTAATGCGGATGTGTGCATGATTTTTCTTAAAACTTCATACGGAAGGGCCTGATCCATGACAATATTGACTTTCTTTCTATTGGCCTTTCTGGAGGCCAGGGCCCCTTTATCTGATGGATTGGCAGCAGTCTGCTCTAAGTCTTTAATGATTTGGTCTTGTTTCTTACCTTCTTCTTCAAGAGCACTATAAAGGATATCTAACTTTTCATCACTTGAGGCAGGGACACGACCAATTCTTGTATTATTTATCCAAAGATCTTTTTCTCCAGAAACCTGAACGATGACGGCCATATTACCTAGTTGCATTGATTTAGAATCTGGAAGACTAATGTTTTTCGCTACTTCTAATTTTAGATCAGAGGCATTATAAGATTTTAAAAGAAAAACGAGGAGGATAACCAAAATATCCAAAAGGGACGTGATATCAACATCAAGGGCCTCTTTATTCTTCTTTCTGGTATTAAATCTTTTCTTTCTCATAATTGATCCTAAATGATCGTTTCAAAAATTATTTGATTAAAAAGCTCGCGAGTTTCAACGGTTTCCCCTTTATCGTTCTTTGCTACAATAGAGGGTTGGCCTGAAGGAACTTCACGACAAGTATCCATGATAAAAACTAGTTTCTTGTATTGAACCTTGCTATCTGGCTTTATGATGACAGACGTTTCTCCCACATGCTTTATCTTTAAATTAGTTAAGGCCTGTGCCAGATCCCCTAAATCATAGTTGCCATCCTTTAGACCTACTGTTTTAGCAATATTTCCATCAAGACCTGTCTTGATAATGATGTTCTCGTTTTTCACTTCCAAAGTTAAGTTAAGAGGTGGTTTCTTATCTTTATTATCTTCACTAATCGTTTTAACGGCAGGAGCATCTGATCCAATTTCATAGATTTCTAGAAATTGAGCAGACATCAAAAGAAAGAAGATAAAGATAAAAACGGCATCCAAAATTGGAATAACATTTGGTTTGCAGTTTGGTTTCTTTTGCTTTCTTTGGCGAAAGGCCATCATCTACTCCTTATTATTAAGCTGCGTTGTCTTCTTTTTGAGCTGCTGCACCTTGAGGTAAACCGCCTGGAGCGATCGATCCCGCCTGGCCTGCACCTTTTTTCGTTCCTAGTAAGTCAACAAGCTTTACGCCAAATTCTTCAATTTCACCGATGATTTTTTCAGACTTTGACGTTAACATCGAGTGAACCACCATAATCGAAATCGCTGAGACAAGACCCAGGGCCGTAGTGTTCATGGCCTTAGAAATACCAAGGGCCAGAAGTTTTGCTTTTGAAGCTGGATCGGCCGTGGCAACGGCGGCAAATGATTCAATCAAACCGTAAATAGTTCCAAGAAGACCGATTAGAGTAGAGACGTTTGCAACAAGGCCGAGATAACCCATTCTCTTTTCTACTTTTGGAGAAACTTCTAGAATCGTTGCCTCGATTGCATCAGAAATTTGATCTTTACTCTGATTGGCCCTTTTTAGACCTGATTTTAAAACCATCGGCAATAAGGCCTTTGAGTTTGAACAACTTTGAATGGCCTTTTGAACATCATTTACCATGACGTTTTTCTTAACCATATTCATTAGACTTGATCCATCGACATCATAGGAGAAAAGGCTCTTTACCCTTTCAACCGCAATCGCTATCCCAAAAGTCCAAATGGCCAAGATAATCCACATAAAGATACCGCCTTCGTCCATAAAAACCGCGACGGATTTTATGAAACTTGGGTCTGATGCGATAGTAGTGGCGGCCTCAGCGGCCTTGTTTACAACTTGTTCTTCCATAGTCCAACTCCGGTGGAATGGTTATTAATCTTGAGTAAATAGCTTGATCTACCTATCGGGTAAGGGTCAGGAAACTTGACCCTAAAAGGCGGACAAGCGGTTTTTTAAGCCATTGTTTTTAGGAAATTCAGCGTAAATTCTGAATATCTTTCCTCACTTCTGGGTCAAATTGATCCCTTTCAAACAGTGGCCGGCTAAACCGCTTGCGCTGACGTTCTTTTACTGACAGGTCGCCGGGGGCAATAATCTTTCCTTTAATCTCGAGATTTCCGAGGTCAAAGGACTCATATTGCTTGTATTTGATAATGACATTCTTCTTTGGCTTTTCGGCCCAAGAATTTGTGCTTAATAAAATGGTGATAAGGAGAAGTGCTCTCATTAAATGGCCTCCTTATCTTTTTTGACTCTTTTACAATTTGATTTAAGTCCAAAACTATATTCACCAAGCTCGTCTCCCCAGAATTCTCCGTTGAAGACAAAGAAGTGCTCTTTTGAAGTTCTTGAGACGTTCTCAAGGGAACCTCGCCCTCTATCACTAATCAGCTTCTTGTTGTCATATACGAGGTCACGTTTAAGGCTCATTATTTCAAGCTTCACATTAAACATTTCATAACTAAATTTATGCATGTCATTGATAAAGCCAAACATTTGCTTCTTTATATAATGATTTAGGTGTTTCGTTCTCCAAGAAATGGCTCCGTTTACGGCCTCTTCCATTTTCTCTTTCAAAGGGGAATCCTTAAGCTTTTTAATGAAACCCAATTCGTTTTGTGCCTTTTGATAATTAACAAGGTCGAGAGAAAATTTCACTTTCTTTCGAACTTGGGTCATGAGGTTTCTTACGAATGGGTTTATGCCTTCCATTTCTTTTATAGGCTTCAAAAGTAACTTTAAGAAATAAGTATGACTGCTTTTATTGGCCACAAGGATATCCTTGAGAGCATCTGCGTGAGGTCGGTATACATTGTAGTATTGGTCAACTAATTGGAGAGAATCATTCCACAAACACAGTTTAAAGTAAGCAATTGAGCTTAAGACCTCTGCTTCTGGGAAAAAGTAACTTGTCATAAGAGGTGAGCGGTAAGTAACAAGAATACCTAGCACACGGTTGTAATTTCCTAAATGATAAGCAGACCACGCTTTTTCCATCAGAATATAAGGCCAACGGTAGCTAGTCTTTGGAATTTCTTCATACGCTTTTAAAGCGGCTTCGTATTGGCGATCTTTAAAGAGAAGACGGGCCTTGTGAATGATGCAAGATTCTCTGATAATAGAAAAGTATCGTTTTAACTTAGTGTTCTTTGCTCGCCCTTCAAAGGTTCCAGCTCTTTCAATACAGCGATCATAGGTCAAATTGGCCTTAGCCGTTTGATTAAGAAGGTTTTGGGCCGAACCCATCATAAAAAGGGCCTCTGGAGCAAAGCGGTGCTCATCAGGAACTTTCGTTAGCGCTTTTACGGCACCATTATATTTTTCATAATTAAATCTTCTTAAACCTAAGATAAAGCTTAGAGAGGGAGAAGGGTATTTTGCGAGGATCTGATCATTTAGACCATAAAATGACATGGTTCCCGTTTTAAGAACCAATTCTTCTAAGAGGTTTTCAAATTCTTTTGAAAATGTCTTTCCTTCAATGAGGTGCTCTTTAGCAAAAACGACGGCACTAAAATAGTAGCGCGATTTATAGAGCTCTTCAGCGATATAAGCATTCTTATTGTCATCTTTACTTTTGTCATAGATCTTCGCCGCTTTCTTTACGAGAGCAAAGCTTTGGGTCTGACAGAGAATAAGGGTTAAAAGGATGAGTCTTTTCATTAGAAGCTAAATCCTATGCTTAAGACAAACTCACTATTGGTTCGCCATGACTCTGTGCCTGGAATATCGTTAATTGTAGGACCAGGGGCACGGTAACTATCCCTGTGGTATTCAATTCCTACATGAACATTTTGGGTGGCATGAATGCGAAATGATGTTTTGCCTAAAATCGCCAAATTCTTTTCATCATTGTAGATATCTGCCGTCGAGCTACTTTGAACAGTTAAGGCATTACTCTCAGAAGCAATTTGGCCAAGACCGAGTCCAAAAGACCAATCAAAGTAAATAATTTTGTTAAAAGTATTAATTTTTCCATAAAAGGGAGACCAAACTCCTAGGACACCATATTTCTTTTCGATTTTCCTCACAAAAGGAATCGATCTATTCACTCTTTGGATACTCTTAAAGGCATCATCATCAGAGTTTGAGTATTGATGATAGAGTGCCTCAATAGACCACTCTTCAGTAAGATAGTAACCCATTTTAAATTGAACACCTGTTGTGTCTTGAAAGTTATCGTTGAGTCCATTAATGAAGCCAATATTCGCGTAGAACTTTCCCTCTTTCTTGTAGACCTTGTTTTGAAGGACATAAACCTTCTTATCAGGATCAAGCCACAAGAAGTCATAAAGGTCATCTTCAGCAGCAAAAAGAAATTGTGGCCCGGCTAGGAGCCAGACCACAACTGTTAGAAGGATAGTTTGTAATTTATTTAACTTCATCACCATCATCACCTTATTAACTTTCCTATGGAGCTACACATTTCTTGTAATAAGCTATTACGATAGAGCCTTCATTTGGAATAGCACTTCGGTCAAACTTGATTACTCTTGCTTGTGGATCATAAACCCATCCATTTGATACCTGAACTCCATTAATTGTGATTTGGATATCAGTATCAATTGGAACTCCTGATAATGGAAAGCTATCAAGAAGCTCTAAGATTTTAAATCCAAAGTTCGTTAATGTCGCGTAGAAATCACTATGAATATTAGCAACCTCGCCACCAGTAGCGTTAGATACATCTTCGTAACGAGTGCCTAAAGTCTCCCATTGCTTATTAGGATCTATGTCCTGAGTCACAATTGAGTAAGCCTTAACCATTCCTGACTGAGCTTTCAAGCCTTGCAATGCCGCAACAT
Source organism: Bacteriovoracaceae bacterium (assembly GCA_021737405.1). Classification (GTDB taxonomy): domain Bacteria; phylum Bdellovibrionota; class Bacteriovoracia; order Bacteriovoracales; family Bacteriovoracaceae. The sequence goes on along the minus strand of JAIPEG010000003.1, from coordinate 65,191 downwards.
AACTTGATACTGCATCAGGTGAGCTATCTTGCTCATCAGAGATGTAAACCACGATGAGATAAGCATCTCTTCTTGCCCAGCTTTGGTATTGAGAGAAAAAGTCCTTGCTTGTTTGAAGACCCATCTCAGTACCAGAACCACGTGTTCCGACTTTAATCATATCTTTAAAGTCTTGTAGGAACTGTGTCTGGTTAGCTCTCGCTGCTTCATCAGTAAGCTTTGCCGTATCACCGATCATGTTTCCTGATCTTCCATCGCGTCCATCAGTAGTAGTGATGGCCATTTGAAAGTCGATATCACGAGAGATGAAGTCACGGATGAAAACATCAAAGTTGTAGGCAAGGGCCGCTTGCTCATCACCCATTGATCCAGAGTTGTCCATGACCCAAAGGATATCAACGGCTGCATTTTGTGAAGTATTTTGAATAAAAGTATCACTCGCATTTGTGAGAGTACCGTCTCCACACACACCAGGATCTCCACCATCAGTAGTACCACCAGTTGTTGAACCACCATCAGTAGAACCACCAGTTGTTGATCCACCGTCAGTAGAACCACCAGTTGTTGATCCACCGTCAGTAGAACCACCAGTTGTTGATCCACCGTCAGTAGAACCACCAGTTGTTGATCCACCGTCAGTAGAACCACCAGTTGTTGATCCACCATCAGTAGAACCACCAGTTGTTGATCCACCGTCTGTAGTTCCGCCAGAAGTTGATCCACCATCAGTAGTACCACCTGAAGTAGATCCACCGTCTGTAGTTCCGCCAGAAGTAGATCCACCATCAGTAGTACCACCTGAAGTAGATCCACCGTCGGTAGTTCCGCCAGAAGTTGAACCACCGTCAGTAGTACCGCCAGAAGTAGATCCACCCGTTGTAGAACTACCATCAGTAGATCCACCAGTAGATCCACCAGTAGTATTGTCAACAATTTTGGGTTCATCAGGAAGTTCGATGGCATCGTCTGGAACGCCAACTCCCTCTAAGAATTCTTTTTCGTAAAACTCTTGTTGGTTACATCCTGTGAAAAATAATACCAACAGAGAGACCGCCAAGGACTTCTGAAAAGTGTTAAAGGTAAACATGAGAACTCCAGAAAACTCCAATTAGGTCTTTTTGGAAAAGGGGCGCACTCCATGTGGCCTAACTTATCCCCTAATATGGCGTCACTTTCTTTGGATTTTTGGCTCAGCTTACATACCACTTTGACTGACGTACAACACAAAAACCAATGATTCTGTCTCTTGGGTACCTAAACACTAGCAAATTGGCGGACACTCTCAAGTAGCAAAGAGTATTTTATAAAGAGTAGGCCACAAAATCTAAAGTATTTTAAGGAGTTAATGCCTCAGTTTTTGTGAATTTTCTTAGAAATTTTTTATTTAAGAGGACTTATAAATCTGCCCACAAAAGTGGCCAGAGAAGACGATTAAGAGTTTTGCTCACTTTTTATAGAATGTTTTGACTCGAGGTTTGTGAGTATTGATGAATCGTTTTAAGGAAGGCCTCGCCATAGTTGGTGCATTTACTCTCTCCAACTCCATTAACCAAGAGAAATTCATCCGTATTGCGAGGAAGGAGCTGGCACATATCATGTAAGGATTTGTCCCCAAAAATAACATAGGGGGGAACTTTCTTTTCCTCTGCAAGCTCTCTTCTAAGTTCTCGAAGTTGATTAAATAAATCAAGGCGGTCGTGATTGGCCTCTATCGTCTTTGCCGAGCGCTTGGCCACGATCAGGTTTTCTTTGGTTTCTCTCATAATGAAAGGAACCTGACCCTTTAAGAGCTCTGCACTTTTAGCGGTTAACCCTAGAGATCGGTATTCCCAATTTTTGATGTAAATATAATTTAAGTTGAGAAGTTGGCGAAGGACAACATTCCAGTGGTTCTTTGACTTTTCAGCCCCTATTCCAAAAACGGAGAGCTTGTCATGACCTCTATCAAGAATTTTAGCATTTTTACTTTTTCTTAAGACATCGACAATGTAACCGGCCCCAAAGATTTGACCCGTTTTAAAAATAACAGAGAGCACTTTTTGAGCATCGATCATACCATCAAAGGTTTCCCCAGGGTTTAAGCACGAATCACAATTTTGGCAGTCCTGACTCTCTTCTTCAAAATAGCTAAGAAGCGTCTTTCTTCGACACTGTCCCGTTTCACAAAGGGAGAGCATGGAATCTAGCTTATGACGGGCCACTTTCTTATAAGACTCGTTGGCGTCGGTTGTTTCAAGCATTTGCGTGAGCTTAATAACGTCTTGCAGGCCATAAATCATCCAGGCCGTACTTGGCTTACCATCTCTGCCTGCGCGACCCGTTTCTTGATAATAGCTTTCAATACTTTTTGGAAGATCAAGGTGAGCGACGAAGCGCACATCAGGTCGATCGATTCCCATGCCAAAGGCAATGGTGGCCACCACAATGATTTTCTCTTCCTTATTAAAGGCCTCTTGTTCTCTTTCTCTCTCTTCTGGAGAAAGGCCTGCGTGATAGGCCACCGTTTTGTGACCAAGATCCGCCAATTCCTTGGCGATTCGTTCGACCTTTTTCCGGGATAAGCAGTAAACGATACCGGTGTCTTTTGCGTGATGCTCTTTTATAAAGCGATCAAGTTGCAAGAGTTCATTCTTACGTTCACAAATATTATATTTAATATTAGGTCTATCAAATGAAGACACAAAAATTTCAGGAGAATTCATCCGCAATTGATAAGCAATATCAGAGCGAGTTCTTGAGTCTGCTGTAGCCGTTAAGGCCAATATGGGCACTTCAGGAAAAATATCCTTTAATTCACCTAAGCGAGTGTAGTCTTTTCTAAATTCATGACCCCACTGAGAAACACAGTGGGCCTCATCAATGGCAATGAGGGAGACATTGAGACCCTTTAAAAAGTTTCCTAAGTAACCCGATAGAAGGCCTTCAGGTGATACATAAACTAATTTGACCTCTTTATTTACTATCTTCTCTTCTGCCAGGCGTTTTGCTTGGGCACTTTGAGACGAGTTTAAATAGACTGCTTCTACGCCGTTTTCTTGCAAATTAATGACCTGATCGTGCATAAGAGAGATGAGGGGAGACACAACTAATGTAATCCCATCACTAAAAAGAGCAGGCACTTGATAACAGACTGATTTTCCACCACCTGTTGGCATGATGGCCAAGGTATCTTTTCCATCAAGGATAGAATTGATGATTTCTCTTTGATCAAACCTAAAGTCACTATGACCAAACGTTTGTTTAAGGATTTCTTGAAGCTGTGCGTCTCTCATAGGGCGAATCGTATCTTAGGAGAAAGACTTAAAAAAGCTATTTTTCAAATTAGCTAAATTGAAAATTCACATCAGGAGTGCGAAATTTCTCTAGTTCAGCCTTATAATCAGCTTCAAAGGTCTCACGCGATACTTCGGAGAGTCTGTAGAATTCAGATTTTTTGATATCCCGGATGAGGTCAAAGGGGAGCGCAGATTCTAAGTCAGCTAATCCATTTTCCAGCTGATTAAGAATCCCTCTAAAGCCTCTTATATAACCAAAGGCCTCAACTTGTCTTAAGAAACCATCATAGAGGGCAGCGACAACTTCTCCGACTTCGGTGAGAGTTAAAATATTGGCCTTTATTAAATCCTCGCCCCAATCATCCATAAAAGGTCCAACTGGAATAAGAAATTTGTTTGAGCGTCTGAGGCACTTTGGTACTCGAAGCGCCATATGGCGATGATTCTCTTTTGAAGAAAAAGCCTTGTTTACTTTACCGGTATAAACGAGAACTTCTGAATAATTTGGATTGAGGTTATGACCTAGTTTATAGATTCTTTTAATAAAAGGATCTTCTAAATCCATATTCCATTGAATGATGACTCTGTCTAAATCTCCAAAGTTATGGGCCATCAATGGAGCTGCCCTTAAGAAGTTTAAATGGTCTTGAGTCTCTACCAGGTGGAGGAGAATTTCTTCTTCTTTCTTAACTTCTTCTAGGATAACGTCTTCAAGCATTTGTGCTAAATCAGCTCGCTTCTGTTTCTTGGTGGCACAGTAGGCACCAATCGCCACACTAAGCCATGTGCCTTCATGTGTACTCATGGGGGTCGAATTGTAGGACACTCGATTGGTCATTGGAGAGTAGTCCCACTTCCATGATTCAATGGTTGTTTTAACCATGCGATCGATGTGCTTTCCAATCGTACCGTGGTTCCAAAGTCCTTCTCGAATTTGATTATCCACGTCTGTTGGCACAAATGTTCCGGCCGTTGCCCAGTGGGCACAGAGGCATAAATGAAAGTAGCCATGCAGATCAAGGTTTTTTAAAAGTTTTAAATTTTTTTTATAGAATCTAAGCTTTTCTAGGTAATCTCGATCTTTTGCACTTGAATCAACTTCTCCTGCAAAAAGAAAGGGAGCCGTATTTTCTACATGCTTTAAAAGAATATTAGGGGCAATGCCCTTGTGTTCAAATCCCGTACTGCTTTTTTTCTTTACCATAATTTGTCTATAGCATATGAAAGACTGAAAAAATAAGGATAAAGCGTGCTTACTCGTCTTAATAAATACATTAGTCAAAGTGGTCTATGCTCAAGAAGAGAAGCGGATCGCTTTATTGATGAGGGTAAGGTGCTGATTAATGGCAAACCTGCTGGGATTGGTACTCAAGTCGCAGCTGGAGACGTTGTTATCGTCAATGGTCAGACGATTGAGCCCCGAGATGAGGAAAAACTTGTTTTCATAGCCCTAAATAAACCTAGAGGGATTGTCAGTACCACGGAAGAGAGCGAGAGAGCGAATATTGTCGATTTTGTTGGTCATCCGATCCGGATATTTCCGATTGGAAGGCTTGATAAAGAGTCCCAAGGGCTTATTTTCCTTACCAATAACGGGGATCTTGTTAATAAGATTCTAAGAGCTGGTAATAATCATGAGAAAGAATATCTTGTTACGGTTAATAAACCTCTCACGGAAAAGTTTATTGAGGCCATGAGTAAGGGAGTTCCTATTTTAGGGGTTGTCACTAAGGGCTGTAAGGTCGTCATGGAGTCAACCTTCGTCTTTAGGATCACTCTCATTCAAGGACTTAATCGCCAGATTCGTAGGATGGCCGAATACTTTGATTACGAGGTGACTCAATTAGAGCGAGTCAGAATTATGAATGTAGGCCTTAAGGGGATATCTGTTGGTGATTGGCGAGATTTGGATCAAAAAGAGTTAGAAGGTCTTTTTAAGCTCATTGAAGACTCTTCATCCGAGGCGCCTAAGAAACAGACAAAGAAAAAGAAAGTATTGGCCTCAAAAAAAGCAGCACCAAGAGTAACAAAGAAAGCTTCAAGGCCAGGTGGCGGTCAAACAACTGACCGTCGAAATAAAAAAAGTAAAAATAGAAGGCGCTAAGAATATGAAAGTTGATAAAGGTCTTCACCCAAGAAATATTCATAATGCGCCTTATGAATTTGATACTCTCGTGGATCATCATCCGGATCTTTCTCCCTATGTGAAAAAAAATGATCATGGAAGTAAGAGTGTTGATTTTTTTAATCCATCGGCCGTTTTTGTCCTTAATCAGGCCCTTTTATCGTTTCATTACAAGGTGAATAATTGGTCGATTCCTAAAGGAAAGCTCTGTCCAGGTGTTCCAGGGCGGGCCGATTATCTTCATTATTTGGCCGATCTATTGGCAGAGTCTAATGAGGGAACGATTCCGGTTGGCACGAAAGTAAAAGGTCTTGATATAGGAACTGGGTCTAGCTGTATTTATCCCATTCTTGGCAACTGTATTTATGGCTGGAGGTTCGTTGGAACTGATATTAATCCAGAATCCCTGAATAATGCTAAGACCATTCTTAAAGACAATTCAACTCTTAATAAAAATATCAAAACTCGTTTTCAAAAATCAGCTGATTCTATTTTTAAAGATATTCTTAAAAATGATGAGTTCTTTGATTTTACCATGTGTAACCCTCCCTTCAATTTATCTCTTGAGGAAGCTAAAGCCGCTAATGACAATAAGTTAAAGGGTTTAGCCAAAAATAAGGGTTTAAAGGGCGCACAAAAAAAAGGTTCAAATTTTGGTGGCAAAGATGCTGAACTCTATTGCCCTGGTGGAGAGAGGAGCTTTGTGAGTAAGATGATTAGTGAGAGTGAAGAGGTCAAAAATCAATGTCGATGGTTTACTTCGTTAATTTCAAAAAAAGAGAATTTAGATTTTTTTCAAGAGCAGCTTAAAAGTTTAGGTGTATCGAAAATTCATACTATTGAAATGCACCATGGTAATAAAATTGCCCATATCCTAGCGTGGCAATTTTAAATAAAGATCTTCAACCTTCTTTCTTGCCCAAGGCGTTTTTCGCAAGAACTTTAAGCTCGATTTTACACTTGGGTCACTTTGAAAACAGCGAATAGTGATAAGATTGCCTAGTTTTTCCCAGCCATAATGACTAACAAGATCAGTGACAATACTCTCTAAAGTAATGCCGTGTAGGGGATTGTTCTTTTGAATATCACTCATTAATTGTCCCTCTTTTTCAAGTTTGAGGTCTTCTTCAATCATTTTTATAAAATTTATCAATACCTTAAATATAAATACTTGAAAATGCATTAAAGAATGGCCGTAAAAAGTACTCCATATGACTGAAATTAAATCAATTATGTTAAGTAATGACCTGAAATCTTTAAGGATCCAACAAGACTTTAGGCCTAAACCTTATGAAAAACCTGATTCGCTACTTTATTGAACGCTCTTTTCTCGTCAATTTATTGAGTGCTTTCATCATTATTATGGGAATTATTGCCCTCTCCAATATGAAGCGGGATCTGGTTCCACAATGGAAAATAAATCGCATTAATATCACTTCTTCTTTAAGTGGCGCGAGCCCTGGGCAGGTTGAAAATTTTGTCACTTTTCCTATTGAAGAGGCGATTCAAAGTTTTGCTGGAATCGAAGAACTTACCTCACAATCACGAGAAGGGTCTTCAAGCATAACGGTAAAAGTTAAAACAGAACTTAGCGAAAATGAAATAAATGATCTTTATCAAAATATTCTTGCCGCAGTAAATAATATCAAATCAGAGCTTCCTCAAGATATTGAAAACCTACAAGTCGTTAACGAAAAACTAACAAGTTTTTGGTTTAGCTCGTTAAGTGTTTTAAACTTTGATAATTTTAATCCATTACATCGTCGCTGGTTAAAAGACGTCAGAGATGAATTAAGAAAAGTTCCAGGTATTGTTCAGGTTACTGACAGGGCCTCAAAGGCCGATATCTTAATCAAATTCAACCAAACAGCAATGGCCCGTTACCGTTTGACCTCTGCTGATATCCAAACTGTTTTGGCCAAGAAGTTTCGGCCACTTCCTGTAGGGTCAATTGACAGAGGTGAATCATCTATCGCTGTTCAAATAAGTCACAGTGTTGAATCTCTTGAATCATTGAAAAATTTAATCGTTAAAGGAAATGGGAGTGGTACTTTAATTCGCCTAAAAGACATTGCAAGAGTGACGTTTGAAATCCCTAAGCAAAAGTCTAAACAATTCACTAATGGTCAAGCCTCCGTAAGTATCGTTCTTTTTAAAGACCTTGAAACGGATACACTAGACACTAAAGTAGAAGTGGAAAAGGTCTTATTAAAGATCAATGAATTGACTCCAGAGGGCATTAAAGTTCAAATTACAGACGATGGTCCTTCTTATATTGAGCGACAATTAAATGTTCTAAAGAGTAACGCTTTGATGGGGGTCATCTTAGTTGTTCTCGTTCTACTCGCTTTCCTTGGTTTAAAGACTAGCTTAATGACGACTTTTGGTCTCCCTCTTGCCTATTTTGCGACATTTATTGTCCTTGGCGCGATGGGGATGAAAATTGATATTATCTCTGTGGTTGGTATGATTCTGATTCTTGGTATTCTCGTTGATGACGCTATTATCGTCTCTGAGCAGTACATGCAGTATCTTGAACTTGGTCATCCCCCTAAAGAGGCCGCAATGATGGCCGTAAGAAAGACATTTGTGCCAATCATTGGAACTGTTCTTACGACCGCAGTCGCCTTTAGTCCTATCTTGTTGGCCAATGATGGGCTATCTGAATTTCTTGGCGCTATTCCTTGGGTAGTTTTTGCGGCCCTTGGTATGAGTCTTATTGAGTCTTTCTTTGTACTTCCAAACCACCTTGCTCACTTTGTTAAGAAGCCTATAAAGTATAAAGAAGGCGGTCTCTTTGAACGTTTCAAGGGAGGGTATGAGCGTGGTTTAAATTTTTGCTTAAAGTGGCGCTATCCTTTGGTCCTGTTATTTGTGGTCTTTTCTGGTTGGACTTTTTATTTTGCGAGTCAACACGTTCCCTTTAAGTTTAATCTTCGTATTGGCTCAGAAAAAATTAGAGTAATCGCAGAATTAAAAGAGAGTGCAACGCTTGCACAAACGGAGAAAGAATTAAAACCACTTTGGGATCTATTGGCAAAAATTGATACAAAAGAATATAGCCACATTGAAGGAAATTTAGGTTGGGCCTACATTTCTGGCGAAGAATATAATGGAGATCGTTTTGCTAACGTGGCCATACGATTCAATCAAACTCATCCTGATATTGATGGGGCCAAAGAGCGCATAAATTCATTTCTTGAAAAAAACCTTCCTTTATTGAAGACGGACAATTTTAAGCGTCTCGAAACTGTTATTGAAAAAAGCGGACATGAAAAGGCGAAGGATCATACTGTCAGCATAAAGGTTCGAGGAAAAGGACAAGTCAATTTAGAAGAGATCCTCTTAGAAGTAGAAAAGACGGCTAAAACTGTGAAAGAGACAAAGAGTGTCTATGTTGATCCAAAGTTAATTGTTGAAACCTGGGATTTTGAAATCGATGATGACTCTCTTATCAATTATGATATTGAGGCATCTGATGTTTCTACTCAATTACGCCAATTTGTGACTAAGAATAAAATTCGTGAAGTTCGCTTTAAAGGTGAGAGTGTAAAGGTTCTGTCCTTTTTTGAAGAGGGCGATGCCCTTACCTATGAGGGGCTCTCTGAGTTAAAAGTCCTTGGAAAAATGGGGCGCTTAATACCACTTAATCGCTTGGGCGTTTGGGTTAAGAAGAAAAGTCTTAGAAGCCTTGATCACAAGGACTTATCCCGAAATTACGAAGTTGATGTTCGGTATGATGAAAAACTCATTAAAAAAGAAATATTTATTAAAAAATTAAAAGAACTGATGATCCCACTGAATGATAAGTTTGTAGGCCATAAATTTGTAGTAGAAGACGCTGATGAAGAGGCAAAGAAGAATAAGAGCTCCATTAGTAAAATGGCAATCTTCTGCGTTCTTTTTATTCTCTTGGTCCTGAGCCTTGTTTTAAACTCCCTCTTTCAACCTCTTCTTATCGGAGCGGCCATTCCTTTTGGGGTCGTTGGTGTTATCTGGGCGTTCTATTTTCATGGAATTGATATTGATGTGATGGCGATTGTGGGGATTATTGGTATGGCCGGTGTGGTTGTGAATGATTCGCTTATTATGGTGGACACCATTAATGGTCTGACCGAAATGAAAAGGCGTTTTAATAGATCCGTCATCGTCTTAGGGGCCGTAACACGTTTAAGACCAATTCTCTTGACGAGTATTACCACATTAGGTGGAGTTTTTCCCATGGCCTATGGCCTTGGTGGTGATAGTGGGTTTACCAAACCTCTTGCTCTTTCTATGGGCTGGGGTTTATTTTTGGCGACATTTTTGACTCTCTTCCTTATTCCGGCAATGTTGAATATACAGGCGGATGTTCTCGTATTAGGAGAGAAGTTTATGAAAAGGTTTAAAAGGAATCCTAAAATATCTAAGAAAATTAGAGACAGTGATTCTCAAAAAACCACTTCTTTACAGTAAGCCTTTTTAAAGGTTTGTATCGTAGAACTCTATTGATTCATGGTCGTTTGATAATTCCGTTGCGACCGGAAAATAACCGATGAGATTAAAGACACCATAGGGATAAAAGTAAGCAAGCTTTGGACTGACTTCCATAAAGAGGTCATGTGCTGTTTTATCTCCTTGCGGAGATATTGTTGTGAGCTCTAGGGTTAGGCTATAACTAGGAATTGTGGTTGTGCTTTCTTCTGCTCTAATGACTCTTAGTGAAGAGCAAAGGTTATTGTCAATTTTTAGAGTTCCATTACAACCATTTACCAATTTTAAAAGACCCTTATTAATAAAAGTTGCAAATTGCTGTCTAGACTCTGTAAAGTTGATGGTTTTCTTATCTTCTATCTTTGTGAGAAGGTTGATTTCCTGATCACAAGCATCTTTTTGATTCTTAATTAAAGGAACCGCTGTGTAGGCAGGATTTATTGGAGTTTTCGTAAGCTCCATTTCATAATTGGTTTCAGCATTGATAGTCGTGACAATGGCCTTTTGAGTAATTTCTTCTTCAATGTAGGAATAGCGACATTTATGATTGGCCAAAATTGTACTATCAAATTCTCTTAATTGTTCTCTTTTATAAATGACTTTGACAGTGATGGAGTCATCATTTTTTGGAAAGACAAATTCTGGTGCATTTGAATTTACTTCTGAAACAAGCTTTTGAAATTCCTGTGATTCCAATCCTTGAAGGCCTAAAATATCCCCTGGACGAATCCTTTTTGAGCTTAGCTCTTGACCACAACCAAGAAGAAAGAGGGCAGAGAATAAGAAGATACGATTGTTTTTCATGGCGTCAATTTATCAAATTTAGGGGTTCTTTACTTAAAAGATGAAATTCCTACTAGGGCCGTTTAAATGTTATACAACTGGGAATTTTGGGAAAAATTTGTCATAATTTAGATAGTTTAGGCATAAAGGAAATGGAATGAAACTTACTTGGGATGATGTTGAAAAGTTACTAGGAAAAGACAGTGCCCTTACTGTTTATGATGACTTCCACGAAGAAATTCACCAGACTCAATTCTACGATCTCTCTGGTGGTCACGCTTTTATCTTTCGTTACTTGACCTTTAAAGATGCTCGCCTTGTCTACGACACAGAGTTTTACCTTAAACTTGATGGGCTATTTTGGATATATCGAGAAGGTGAGTTTCAAAAGGTTTGCGATACTGAAGAAGATTTTCTCGATATCTTATACATAAGATTTGAGAGGAATAAAGACATTGTACTCATCTATGCTAATCAATTAGATGCACTCGAAGACACTCTCTATGATGGTAAGACTCCTAATACATTTATGGATAACTGGTTTGATCTAAAGAAAGACATTTCAAAAATTGAGCGCTATTTAAATCGCCAGCTCTTTGCTCATAAAGACTATCTTAAACACGGTATTAAACGGGATAGTTTTCCAAATCTAGATTTTGCTAACTATATCAATGATATTCAATTTCTTATGACCACAGCTCAAGGTCTCTTAGGTCGGCTTGATAACGCTCATAATTATTACACTTCTTTAAAAAATGATAAATTAAATAAGAATATTTATTTTCTCACACTACTTTCAGGGATCTTTCTGCCATTAAATCTTATTGTTGGCTTTTTTGGCATGAATACAGAAGGACTATTTTTTAAGGATAATCCGGCCGGTACTACTTATGTGGTTTACACTCTCTTTGGGATTTTATTGGTCTTCCTTTTGGGTTTCAATTTGGTCAAAACAATAGATCGATTGTTCTTTAGATGGTGGCTCGGTCGAAGCAAGGTCTATAATAAGATGGCGGACAAAGTTGATGAAGTTCAACAGAAGTGGACCTTTTAGCGGGACATTCTGTTAGTCTTTTAGGATCTCTAGTACGCTTTGGGCAATATCTGGGCTTAACCTGTGATCTGCTCCTTCAACCCAAGTGAATTTACCTGAGACACCACGCTCAATAAGTTTCTCAAAGCGTTCAAAAGCTAGATTCGTCTCAATGATGGTATCTTCTCGTCCCTGTACCAAGTCCATGGGAAAGCTTGGGGTATTAAGCATTAGATCTTCTCTAAAAGAGCAATTAATTCCAATAACTCTCTTTACTGATTTTGTTTCAAAGGCGACGAAGGGTGCTAAATATCCACCTTGAGAATAGCCAATAATGGTAACTGGGAGGTTGGGCCTATTAAGCTTATTAATCCAACTAGAAAGAGAAATTGCAGGAATCTTGTAATCAATTAAAAAGGTGTTGCTACCAGGGTGATAAAAGTACCAAGCAAAGCCCTGAAGAAGATCTTCGACTCCTTCTATTTCCTTATCTAAGGGAAAGGCCCTCGGCATGGGATAAAGTCCATTTGGTGCCAAGATAAGTACTTTTCGGGCCTTAAACTCTTCGGCCATTTTTCTACCTAGTCGCTTATAGATTTTCTTACCTTCCTCGCTATAGCCATGCAGGAGAAGAAATATTTCTTCATAAGAGGATAGGTCAGATTCATTGAAAGCACCGTTTGACTGCACAATGCTTTGATGAAGACCTTCAAACGTTATTTTCTTTGATTCCGAATTCATTCGTTAATTTTATACAGGAATAACTAACATTGAACAGAGAAGCAGTGTCAAACCCGCAGTAAATAGCGGGATTGTTAAGTTATCGTCTAAGCGAAGGGGAATCATCTCAAAGAGGGAAGCTATGAGTGCTACCAGAAAGCTTAGAAGAAAGACAGGACCGATCATGATTTGTAAAAAACTCGTCCACCAGAAAAACACTAGAAAAGTAATGATGAATGTTGAAATGAAAAATGCCAGTGAACCTTCAAGGGATTTATGGGGCACAACTTTTGTTTTGCCATATTTGATCCCAATGATTGCAGACATGGGATCGGCCACTGCCAAAGTGTAAATCGCGACAAGAGCGACAACCTTTGGAAAAGATATCAAGGTTAAAAGGATTCCCATGACGTAGGGAACTCCTGCAGACTCTTTAAGTTGTTCTTCTGCTCTAAAAAGATATTTATTGATAATTTTGACTTTTCCTGCGAGCTCTGGGTAGTTGATGCGAATTTGTTCGAGGATGTAAACAACACAAGCGCAAAAGCCAAGAATATAAATCGCCCGAGAGTGGGTTAAAAGGAATTGATAAACAAGGCCCAGACTAATGCCCATGCCACAGTGAAAAAGTCTTCGCGGAAGCTGCAAACTCTTTCTTGTTGCTGTGGGGGCACTCTCACTTAATTTATCAGTATCTTCACCCTGAGGCTTAATATTGAGGGGAGTGTCCTCATCTTTCTTTTCCATAGAATTTCCTTTTCAAACTTATCGGAAATTCTCTTGCTGGCCAAACTAAATAAGAGATTTTATTAGAATGAACTGCCTTCTTCTTTTAAAAACTCTAACTCTTCTGAGGTGGAAGTTCTGCCTAGAATTTCATTGCGATGAGGATACCGATCAAAGCGGTCAATTATTTTCTTATGCTTTACTTCAAAGTTTAAATTGAACTCAAGGCCTGGTTCCCCAAAGAGCTCCATTGCCTCGCGGTGGATTTTCTTTGATTCACTATGCATATAAGGCATATAAAGAAATGCCCTCTTCGGAGCAGAGAGTTCTTGGTGAGACTTTTGGCGAATAGCTTCTTGGGCCAAAACGAGGGCCATTGAATCTGAGGCAAAAGACTCAGGCTTTCCGCGGTGGATATTTCGAGAGAATTGATCAAGAACTAGAATTTCGGCCAGTCGTCCTCTAGGAGTGGATCTCCACTCTTCGAGTTCACCAAGTGTTGCGGCCTTATGAAGGGCGCCAAACTTATCACATATCGCTTTATCTAATTCATCGCTCTTTTGAAACCATTCTTGAGGTTTTAAGTCTTCAAACCAAAATGCCAATACATCTCTAAATTCCATATTTTCCTCTTTGTTAGAAGAAAATTATAACACCCTTTGAGGTGCAGCGTCTTCTATGGAAAAGGAAAGTTTCTTACTTAGCAAAACTGACGTCTTCTGCTCCGGAGGGCACAATATTTGAGTTCTTGCGGTCGTTAATTGTTCTTTCACGAACAATTCTTTGATAGAGATCTCGCTCAGGATTAAAAATGAAATCAAGAATAAGTTTAGTCCAAGAGGTATGAGCATAAAGATTATCGTAATACTCTGGTGCTAAAGCTTTGATCTTTGGCAAATGTATCCATGGCACACGATAAAAGTCGTGGTGTTCATTATGATAACCAATATTGAACTGATAATTATTAAGAGGCCCATAGTAACTATAGGTCTCTTGACCTTCTTTGTAAGTGTAATGCTCTTGAATCCATCTTGCGCCTACGGGGTGGAGACCTACACTAAAGAAGCTTGATAGAAGAATATAACCTAGCGCCCAAGGGCCAATAAATTGATAGATCGCTGTATTAGTCGCCACGACAAAAATAATATTTAAGAAGACCCAACGATCAAATGTTTTTCCTTTTTCTAATCGTGCGGGACGGATACTTTCCACAAGGAAGAAGAGAGAAAACCAGAGAATTTTTCTCCACCAAATATTTTTAACAAGCTTTGCCTCCCAATCAAAGGCCAAATCCGCATCGTTCTTATATTCATTTAAATGAGCATGGTGCAAAAGGTGGTAGGTTCTAAAGCCCATGGCCGATGGCAGGCCTTGGCCCATATTACAGAAAATGCCCCAAACTCTATTCCAGTTACGACTCTTCCAAATAGCGTCGTGGCCGGCATCGTGGAGTAAAACAAATAGAGCATGGCAAGAGAGTGCTCCAACGGTATAGGCGAGCGCAAAAATCCACCAACCTGATAAGTCATAATGAACAATCGCCCAACCCGTAGCAAGCTGAATGATATTGAGAAGAGCTATCCATAGGGCCGTCATTGGGTAAGGTTTCATCCACTCTTTTACTTGGGGATATTTTTTTAAGATTTCGCGACTTCTAATTGCATGGGGGTTTTGTTTGCCAGTAAAAGTATAGTTTTGACGCATATTATTGTCTCTTTAGATTGAGTGATTTTAGGGGCTAATATAGGAAAGCTGATGGGATTGTGCAATACTACTAACACTCACCAAGGAATCATTTTCATGGATAAATTTGTTAAAATTCAGCTCATTAAACCGGGTAAGTTCAATCACTTACGCTTAATTGAAGGGATATTGGCCAAATTAAGTGATGATGCGGTGCGAGTTAAGGTTCACTTCAGTGGTTTAAATTTCGCCGATGTCATGATGCGCTTAGGTCTTTACCCTGATGCACCTGTTGCTCCCTTTTGTCCTGGCTATGAAATTAGTGGTGAAGTTATTGAAGTTGGATCAAATGTTGAAGGTTTAAAAGTCGGCGATAGGGTTATGTCTGGCATGAATTTTGGGGGCTATAGCTCAATTTGTGATGCCCCTGCTTGGCAAGTGAGAAAAATTCCGAACACTTTAACAAATGAGGAAGCAGCAGGATTGATTGTCAGTGGCCTCACTTGTGATCTGGCCTTTGGTGAACTTGCTAGAGTCAGACCCTCTGATCGCGTGATGATTGATTGTGCTTCAGGAGCTTTAGGCGCGCTAAGCATTCAATACCTAAAACAGTGTGGTGTAAAAGAAATTATTGGCCTCACTTCTAAAGAAGAAAAACTTGCGATCATTCAAGAGAGTGGGGTTAAGGCACTTCTCTTAAAAGAGTGGAATGAGAGTTCAGAGCGGGTTGATGTAGTCTTAAACTCTCGTGCAGGAGAGTCATTGCATAGGGATCGCTTGAAACTTAATCCATTAGGACGCCTCGTGGCCATTGGGGCCAGTCATATGGTCAAAAACGGCCAGCTCTCATTTACTAATGTCATAAAAGAATTTCTAAAAATAAAGAAGATTAGCCCCATTCAATTGATGAATGAGAATCATGGCGTTTTTGGGTTAAATGTTCTCAAGCTTTTTTCTGAACCAAGGGCCCTAACAAATTCTTTTGATAATCTAACGAGTGGTAAGTTTGAGCTTAGGCCAAGAATTGATAAGGTTTTTAAAGCAGAAGAGATCGAAGAGGCCCTCAATTATTTAGGGCGAGGTCTTTCAAAAGGAAAGGTTTTGATCGATTGGAGTTCCCTCTAAATGTGCTTTAGCGTGGCCATCGAAAGAAACTTAGGGCTTCTCAGCAAAATCTTTGAAGCTAAGGTTGATGGTAAAGCATTTGAGCGTTTCTTATCGCTTAGCGAGAAAAACCCTCAACAATTTAGGGGACCAGATGAGGATCAGCGTATTTTTCCCAACACTTTTGCACCTGTTATTCACAGTGCATCTATAAATGGGAAGATGACTCGTGTTATCTCACCTATGCGCTACAGGATTCGGCCTCAACATTCGTTAGAGGAAGTTCCATCAAAATTTAATCTCTTTAATGCTCGTCTTGATTCTCTTGAAAAAAGAAGAACGTGGAGTCCTCTTTTTGGAAAGAATCATGGTCTTTTTCCTTTTACTTCATTCTATGAATGGGTTGAGAGGAACCAGGCAAAGCAGCTTGTGCGTTTTGGACCAAGAGATTATGAGCGAATGTGTGCACCTGTTCTTTTTGATTATTTTCAGGATGACGAAATGAGCTTTTACTCCTTTGCTATTATTACCACTGACCCTCCTGATGAGGTACAAGAGGCGGGTCACGATCGTTGTCCTATTTTCTTAAAAAAAGAATATTGGAATGATTGGCTTAATCCACAAGGCGTCAGTAAGGAGGGTCTGTACTCCTTTCTTCAAGATCCCAAAGAGGCCTTTTATGATGTGTTCGATGAACCAAAAGAAAAGGGTAAAATTAAAAAACTATCTCCTCAGCTTGATCTTTTTGAGCAAGATCAATTTGGTGATTAGAAATAAATGTAAAGTCCTTTAGGAGTCAAAGCCTATTTCGATTATATTCTTATGATTTAGTTATTTGTATTTTCTCAAACTCTTACAGAAAAATTACAGGAAAAACGAGATTTCTCCCGATACAGTCCTAAATGCCAAAAAGACCAAAGCTAAGAGGAAATTAAGTTTTGAAATTTTTAGTGATCTAAATAATAAGGCGGCTAAAGCTTTTGGCCTAGCTTTTAAAGTAGATAAGGAAACCTTGGGGGTTTACCAAAAATTTGGCATTGATTTGAAAACTTATCAAGAAAATGATCAAGGTGAACTTCCAATGCCCGGAACCTATATCATTGATAAGTCAGGGGTTATTCGTTATTCCTTCGTGGATCCCGATTATACCGTCAGGGCCGAGCCAACTGATGTCTTAAAGGTACTTCGGCAATTGTAAAAGCGGCCTTTCCTTGCTAAATTAGGCCTCTTCTAAACTAAAGGGGCCAAAAAGTGTCTAAAAGTAATTCTAAGGATAAGTTAGGTTCTAATTTCTTAGATTCAATGATGAAAGAGAGTGATTCATATTCTTCAATGGAGATGATTGAATCTTTAGTTGAAAAAGGTTTAACCCTTGAAAATATACCTCTCCAACCTCTTTATTTAGCCTTAAAAAACTTGTCTCCTAATCAAGTTGGCGAATATCTGGTTCGACTTTCAAAAGGTCAGAGGCAACTTATTCAAGACCTCGATCTTTGGTTTAAAGACGATCTTGATCCTGATGAGTTTGATTTTTGGGTCCAATCCTATGCTCAGTGTATGGACGATGATGTGAGAGGAGAGTTTGCGTCAGGCGTTTCTTTCTTACTCTTTTTAAAAGGGCGCTTTAATATTTGGACCTTTGATTATGATGATCCATCATATCCAGATCATGATAATTACTTTTTAACAGATGATGGGCTCCTTCTCTTTGAGTTTCACGAAGACTATTCCTATATCTCAGAAGTGCGGGCCCTTATTCGGGAAATCTACGCCAATATGGGTGTCGAGCACGCATATACTTGGCTCTTCAAAATGGTCTCTGATGGTGCGTTAAATGTTGTAGAGGATGAGTATCAACTTAAAAAAGGTCGCTTAAGTGAGGCCGGTTTTGTGGATTATTTTGATGCACTAGAAATAGACAATCCTTTTGTAAATCGTGCTGTAATGGAAAATATTCTTAAAAAGAAAGAGAAAATTTCTGTGGGCGTTTCTTCTTTTTCTAAGAGTCAGGTTCTTCCAAAGAAAGCACTTATTCCCTTTAAAGAATCTTTTAGCTCTTTTGATGAAGAATTATCTAAAGTTGAAGATGATAAACGAAGCTCCTATCTACAGTTTAATTTTCTAAGACTTGTTAACGGAAACGTGGCCTTAAGAGGATCTTTTAAAGATGGTGCCGTTGCTATTAATAGGGCAGGAGAAAAAACAAAAGACGCTCTTCTTTTAGGTTTTGACTATTTAAAAGAATATGCTTTTAAAAATGGGATTATCACTCTTGAAGAGGGGCAGTCCTTATTTGATATCTATGACTTCACCGAAATTTTTAAAATTGGAAACTCCCTCATTCGTTTCTTACAGGCCGATCTTAAAAAGGCACTAAGACAAAGTGCTTTAGAAGATCAATCTGCTTTCTTAGGTAAAACTTTAAATGAGTATATCGATTATTGTTTTGATATCCCTGTCAGTTATGTAGACCTTTCTCAAAATGCACCTCAGAGAATATCTTCCTTTGCAATATATGATAAATGGGAAAAACAGGGGCGTTTTATTATAGATCTTTTGCCTTTTGTGCAAGGCCTCTATCAAAACTTTCTGCCACTTCGTACGGAAGGAAGAATTCAAGATCATTTCTATATGAATTATAATGTGGATGATATTGATGTTGAAACAATCTTCATTTCAAGTTTCGCTAACTTTCAGCTTCTGAACTCCGGACTCTTAAAGCAAGAAGTTCTCAATAAAGGGAAGTTGGGTTTAACCTTAGATGAATTTATCTCCTTTACTCGTAGTTGCTTAGATTCTAAAGGGGATCTATTGGACAATATATCCGTTGATATAATAGCTTTTAAGAAGAGCTTTGGGTTAGATGAGCTAGATGGCTTTGAGATCTATCTTTTAGGCCTTCTAAAAGAGCAACTTGAAGGTTATGATTATGAGTTTCTCGAAGAAGGGGATTTTGCTCATGTCGGTGGTCCCATTATTTTCAAAAGGCCAGAAGACTTTAATTAAAGGTTTTTGCAAATAAATTAGACATGAATTGATTAAGGTTTGATTCTTCTTGCTTTAATTTATCAATGATTTCTTCTCTTAAAAGAGCGACATCTCCACTTTCTTTTTCAATAAGGGCCTTCGTTTGAGAGTAGCGCTTATCAATGGGAAGTTGGGTTGTGAAAAATTGATCAATTTTTTCTAAGCGCAATATTTCCTTTTCTAAAAAATCAAATATTTCATAATCCTCAATTTGAATTTCTTTGTCACTTCGAATTTCGGTTTCACTTTGACCGATAAGATCCATGACATCTTCAAAACCCTCTAAGTCTTTTTTCTTTTTGTCAGTTAGATAAATTTTCTTTTTGCTCAAGCCTATACCTCTTCTGGATTAGTGCTATTCATCTTTTCAAGTAATTCTAGATAGAAAGACTTTTCGGCACAAAGATTACTTAATTCTCTATTCTGTTGAGACTTACTTTTAAGATACTCAAGGTCTTCGTGGATTTTATGGTTTTTAATCCTATCACTAAGGGTGATAACTTTATCTAAAAGAGACTGTTCTCTCTTTTTGACTCTTTTAATTTTTTTTATAAAGTGCTTTGGTAAATTATTTTGAGACTGTATTTCTGGAAAAAATGATTGCTTCGTCTCTGCTTCATGGACGATGTAGGTCGGATATGGAAACCGTGGGTTTAGTTCCAAATTCTGGAATGCTTTTTGGCACATTTCAAAAGCAACACTTAATTTATGGCCATTTAAATTAGTGAATAAGAGAAGCGTTGGGCAAGAGGCGACACCATTCTTTTTAAAAATCGCCTGGATCTCTTCGACTTGGGTTGGGATAATTTCTAATTTTTGTATCAAGGGTAACTTCATAACTAAATTATAGAGACTCCTTGTAATTGTCGCTAGTAGGTTTTTTGATGGACTGTAATAGTCGGTCATAAAAGAGTCCCATTTCCCATAAAAAAAGTTAAAATATGAGAATGAACCTACAGTATGTCCATTTACCTCAGGAATTTACCTGGTTACTGCAATCCAATATGCAAAGTACCGGCAATGGATTTTCTCATTTAAAGAAAACTATATGGAGCACATCTAATTTTCAATCTCTCGCTAGTCGAACCTTTAGTGACCTAGAAGGGCACTTATCTTTTGAAAAGGTTATCACCTCGCTGGGCTGGCTTGGTTTTCGTGACAGATTGGCCGGGGCTTATCTCTATCATCAAAAATACGGTGTATTTCCAGAGGAACCTTGCTTAAATCTTGTTAGTGATATTCTCGATTTTGAGGATTCATTAAAGGGGCAAACGATTGATGGGTATAATCGTGCCTTTCTACTGGGTTTTTATTTGAAGATGAATTTATTAGGCCAAAAAAGAAATAATCACTCACTTAAGGTCTCCATGATTTCATCAGATGTCTCTAAATTATTAGAACTTGTAAGCACCAAAACGACTTATATAGACTGGTTATACATCTCTTTGGCCAATGCTTGTGAGGTCCACGGGCTGGAGAGAGTCCGCAAACTGCTAGAGGCAGGTGGGGGATTTGCTTCTCTTCGCAGAGGTATGACGAATGATCAAGACTATCAATTTATCCGTTCATTTTTAGCCTATGGGGCCAGTATTGGACATTTAGAAGTTTTTTATAATCCCACCATTTAAGGGAGAAAGGGATGGAACAAAAAGAAAATACTGTTTGGAATCTCATTAATGATCTTGGTTCTAAAAGGGGAATTACAGAGGTCATCATTAATGATCCTAAGCGAGTTTTTGTGGAAAGACAGGGGCAGTTCATTCAGCTCAATGTTCAGTTATCTAAGAATGACCTATATGACTTTGCTAAAGAAGTGGCCCATTTTAATAAAAAAGAATTCAATGCGGAAAATCCTATTCTTGATGGAAGTCTTCCGGATGGATCAAGGGTCAATATTATTTCAGAACCTTACTCTCAAGGTAGTCCCGCGGTAACGATTCGTAAGTATTTAAAGTCGATTAAGTCATTTGATGATGATGAAACTGTTTTTGGTCTTAATAAAAGATGGATAGAACTTTTAAAAGCTATGGTTGCCAGTCGTTGTAATATTATTGTCTCTGGTGGTACGGGGGTTGGAAAAACGACCTTTATGAATCTACTTCTTAAAGAGATGAGTCCCGCTGAGCGAGTTATTACCATTGAGGATACCCTCGAACTTTCCTTGTCCTCTCCAAATGTTGTGCGTTTAGAAGTGTTTGCTGCGAGCAAGGAGCACTCAGGCTTGACGGCGAGAGACCTCGTAAAAAATACTCTTAGAATGCGACCCGATCGAATTATCGTAGGCGAAGTACGTGGAGGAGAGCTCTTTGATCTCCTTCAGGCCATGAATACAGGCCATGATGGTTCAATGTCTTCAATCCACTCTAATAGTCCAGGCGAATGCATTAGTCGTATGGAAAACTTATTTCTTATGTCTGGATTTGAGGTTCCTTTTCAAGTGGTGCGTAAACAAATCGCACAGGGCGTTGACTTTATTTTGCAGCTAGGTCGAAATCGAGAAGGGCAAAGAGTCATCAATCAAATTATGGAAATCACTGGTATGGAGGGGGCAAACATTTTGTCCCATCAATTGGCGATTAGAGAAGATGAGGGACTCATTGGAACCGGGATATCCCCCAAGAATATGGACAAGCTTCATCGTCACGGCGGATTACCACAAGACTTTTTTAACCAATAGGATGATCCATTGATAGAATACGTTTTTGCCCATGATCCCGATGATCGAATTGTTGCCAAGGCCTGCAACTTAATTCGAGAGGGTCATTTGATTGCAGCTCCAACAGACACAAATTGGGTCTTTCTCGCTGATCCCTTCAAGAAAAATGCCGTTGATAAACTTTATCAAATTAAAGGGGTGGAAAGAGATCATCACTTCTCATTACTCTGTAGTGATTTTTCTATGGCAAGTGAGCTGGCCCATATTCCAGATTCATCATTCAAGCTCATTCGAAATAAAATTCCAGGACACTATACATTTATATTTGAGGCCACTAAGAAGGTGACTAAAGTCTTAAAGGCATCAAAAACAGATCATCAGATCGGATTAAGATTTGTTCCTGATGTTCTAATTAATCGCTTGATTAAGAATTTAGGAGGACCGCTCATCTCCACCCAGATTGATGCAAATGTCTTAGGTCGATCCCCCGATAAGGGACCCATTTATTCTTACGAAGTTGAAGAAGTCCTTGGTTCTCGTTTGGGGATGATTATTGACCCAGGTGAGGTCGACTTTATAGGGCCATCTACGGTTTATGATTTACGGGAGGACCAAATGGAACTCATTAGAGAAGGCAGGGGGGAGTTACTTTTTTAGAATCTGCCTCAAAAATGGGCTAAGACCTCTTAAGTTACTTAAATCCATATCAAATAAAATCTACTTTATGACTTTCGTAAGAAAACGAATTAAAACTTTAAGTTCTTGAATTTGTTGGTTATTTAACGAAGGGGTAACAAATTAACCCTCAAAAAGTCCAACTCTTTATTAGAATGAATACTAGATTTAGAAGAATTCTTCACAATTTCAGCCTTATTAAGGAAATATTGGAGCGGGTAAAATGAGAAAGACCTTAAACACTAAAATCACCAAAAGCTCGCATCCATTACCCTCAAAGTCAGACCATGAAGATGCTGCTCATTGTGAGGCCTTCACTGAAGAGGAATTTGAGAAAAGACTTGAGAAGACGCTATCTCTTGATCTTAAGCTTTTAGTAGAGAGACTTGGTGATAAGGACTTTAGTTAGTATTAATAGCCCTTACTCGCGGGCCCTTCTTTTCCTACAATAGCAAGAGATGATGAAGTCCCTAGTCGACTTGCACCGGCCTCTATCATTGCCATAGCATCCTCATAAGAGCGCACACCGCCGGAAGCCTTTACGAGGAGCTTATCTCCAACTGTTTCTTTCATCAGCTTTACGGCTTCAACAGTGGCCCCTCCAGTGGAGAATCCTGTGGATGTTTTCACAAAGTGGGCCTTCGCTTTTAAAGCGGCTTTACATGCTTCAATGATTTCATCATTTGTGAGAAGACATGTTTCTAGGATAACTTTGACGGTTCTGCCACTTGCTGCTTCAACAACTTCACTTATGTCGTCAGTAACATCTTCAAAGCGTCCATCCTTTACAGCGCCAATATTAATCACCATATCAATTTCATTAGCACCTAAATCAATGCAGAGCCTGGTTTCAAATGCCTTAACGCTAGAGAGCCCAGCGCCTAGGGGAAAGCCAATGACGGTACATATTCCCACTTTGCTCGAACCAATTAATGATTTTGCTAGCTTTATATGAGTAGGGTTGAGGCAGACGGTCGCGAAATTGTTCTCTTTCGCTTCTAAGCAGAGTTTTCTTATGGCCTCTTCAGTAGCGTCTGGTTTGAGTAGGGTGTGGTCTATATATTTGTTTAATTTTTCCATGAGGGCTATTATGACAGGGACTGGGGAGGTCCTGCATTTTGCAGAGGGTCAACATACTTGATTCTTAATACCCTAGAAATGTTTAAGGAGTTAATTTGATTCGTTATCGCTGGATAACTAACCCAGTTACTGTGTTTATTTTTAGCTTGGTCGCTATTGGCACCAGTCTTTGGTTATACATTCATAGTTACTTGCGAGTTAATGAAGCCTTTGATGAATTTGTGCGCAAAAGAAATCTTGATCCAAGTCCACTATTAGAAACTGAAACTTGGGTGATGATTCTTATCGTCTCTATTCTGGTTGCCCTTATCGTTGTTGGTGTCGTTGTTATATTTATTTATTATCAAAAAATGATTCAGCTTTATCGAATGCAACAAAACTTTATTAATGGCTTCACTCATGAACTTAAAACCCCAATAGCGAGTCTAAGACTTTTTCTCGATACCTTTAGTAGGCATAAGCTTGATGAGGCCTCTCAAAAAAAATATCTAAACTATATGATTCGGGATACTGAAAGGCTTTCAGATAATGTTAATCAAATCCTTAATCTTGCACGAATTGAGGATAAGAAGTACGAGCCAGTTTGGGAAACGGGTAATCTTAAAAAGTTTATTCAGCAGTGGCTTGATAAAACTTCCTATTGGAGTGAAGATGCCGATGTTTTTCTGGTAGATGGTGAAGAGGGGGATTTTCTCGTTAAATATGATGTTAACCTTATTCCCCTAGTTTTTATGAACCTAGTTAATAATGCTCTTATTCACAATGACAGTGAAAGACCAAAGATTGAAATTAGTTTAAGAAACCAAGAAAAGGCGATTCTCGTTTCTTTTAAAGATAATGGAATAGGCATTACAAAGGCCGAAGAAAAGAATGTTTTTAGAAAGTTTTATCAGGTGAGAAAGGCCGGTAAAGGTTCAGGTATTGGGTTATATTTGGTGCAGACCGTGATGAAATTTCACAAAGGACAGGTCAAACTTTATAGTGAAGGCATGGGGTTGGGTACTACTTTTATCTTAAGCTTTCCGATAGCATCTTTGGAAGATAGGTAAGAATGAGCGCAAAAAAAGCGAAAGTTTTAATTATCGAAGATGAGAGGCATATTGCTGAAGGGCTTAAACTTAATCTTGAATTGGCCGGGCATCAAGTTGAATTGGCCGCTAATGGGCGAATCGGATTAGAGAAGTGGCAGGAATTTAAGCCTCATTTGATTATCTTAGACATTATGATGCCGGAGCTCGATGGTCATGGTGTGCTTGAAAAAATTAGAAGTATTGATCTTCGTTTACCCATTCTTATTTTATCCGCTAAGAATGCTAGTGTTGATAAAGTGAAGGCGTTCAAAGGCGGCGTTGATGATTATCTTGGTAAGCCCTTTAGTTTAGAAGAGCTAATGTTGCGTGTAGATCGCTTATTATTAAGATCTTCTTGGGGAGAAGATACTGCAAAGACAGAATCAATTGTGTCCTTTGGACCAAACAGGGTGGATCTTATATTGATGAAGGCAAACACACTGGCAGGGGACATAGATTTAACCGAGCAAGAAGTAAAAGTTTTAGAGTTATTTTTTGCAAATCCACAAAGACCTCTTAATCGAAACGAAATCCTCGAAGCTGGTTGGGGCTATAGTGAGGATATTTTTACGCGTACTTTAGACAATTTTATGGTTCGCTTTAGAAAATATTTCGAGGAAGATCCAAAGAAACCAAAGTATTTTTGTTCCGTAAGGGGAGTTGGCTATCTTTTTAGTCCAGAGGGATTAGGACGCTAAGTAGCTGAATTCTATAAGTATAATTGTTAAATTCATCTCATGATATTCTGCCTTTTCACCGATAGGTAGCTTATGGAAATCGTCTTCATTGATAGTAATGATAAACAAAGAAGTCTTTATAGAATCTATCTAGAAAATATTCTAGAAGACTGTGTCGTTCACGAATTTTTCTCTTTAAAGAACGCTCATAAGTTTTTAGAAAATCGAAGTGATAAAGGCGAGCGCCCCTTTACTTTCGTTCTTGCCAACACAAATGGAAGAGATGGAGATCTTGGGGAGTTTTACGAAAGCTTTCACCAAAAGTTTAAGACGACGCCTTTTGTGATTTTTAGTGAAGATCCAGTGGATCTTATAAGTGGAATGGATAGCTTCTTTTCTCATCATCCTCAAAATTCACATATTCAATTACCTATCTCACCTGCAGACTTTAGAGAGAAAGTCTTGGGCGTTGTCTATCCTGACCGAATGAACTTGACGGCAGTAAAAGCTTTTCAAAAAGTGAGGCTTTTTAATTTCTATCGTTTTAATAAACCTCAATGTCATGTTTATATAAAACTTAGCAAGATGAAATATGTAAAAGTCTTTAATCAGGGTGTTAAATATTCTCGTGCTGATTTAGACCGATTAAAAATTAAGGAAGTTGATTATCTCTATATCAGAAATGAAGACTTTCAAAAATTTCAAGTCAATTTCTTTCGCAATAACTTTCTGGAGTTTGATGCTGATGTTGCGACCCCTGATGAACTTCAGGAAAAACTAGAATTTACACATGCCATGCTTCATGAATTAGTTTTAAATTTAGGTTTTAGTGAAGATGCTATCGAGTTAACTGAAAAATCACTAGAAGCGATTTTTGGTATAGTAGATAAAGATTTAAATCTGAGTGATCTTTTAAGACGCTTTCGAGGTCAAGATGATTACCTTTATGATCACTCCTACTTAACGAGCGTTATAGCTTGTGATCTGTTAAGAAAAATGAATTGGTGGAATGAGGAGAGAATGGAAATATTGGGCTTTGCCGCTCTCTTTCATGATATAACGATAAAAAATCCCATGCTTGCTAAGATCACAGATAAAAGAGATGAGGAATTAAAAAAGTATTCTGAAAAGGAAGTTAAAAAATATTTAAAGCATCCATTAGAGGCATTTGAGCTCATCTTGGAATATCCAAATATTCCCTCAAAGGTCGCAGAGATAATTTGTCAGCACCATGAAAGCCCAGAGGGTGATGGTTTTCCTAATTCCCTTCGCCCTATCAATATTGATCCCCTAAGTGCCGTCTTTATTATGGCCCACGATTTTGTGAATGCTCTTGAAAAGCACGAATATGATGAAGAAAAACTAGATTTCATTGTTAATGCTATGCGTAGTAGGTATGACGTAGGTCCATTTAAGCTACCACTTAGGGCCTTTCTGAGTCGATATAAGGCCGCCGCTTAAGTCTCCGATTTTTATGCATCACACCTATTCAAAAAAGCCTCCTCTTTCTAAACTAGGGCGTTTTTAAGCATTGTATGAGGAGGACACCATGGGTGTTTTGGAAGGCAAAAAAGTATTAATACTAGGAATCGCAAATGAGCGCTCTATTGCATGGGGAATTGCCCGTGCCATGAAAGAGCAAGGCGCTTCTTTGGCCTTAAGTTATTTAAATGATAAATTAAAAGAAAGAGTTATCCCATTAGCTGAAGAAGTGGGGGCCGACTTCACTTTTGAACTTGATGTTACTGTTGATGAGCACTACACAAACCTTAAGAAATTAGTTGAAGAGAAGTGGGGGACTTTTGATGTGCTCGTGCACTCTCTTGCCTTTGCTGACAAAGAAGATCTAAAGTCCAGCTTTTCTAATACTTCTAGAGAAGGGTTTAAACTGGCCTGTGATATATCGGCCTTTTCATTAATTGGTCTTTGTAACACAATGAGATCTCTTATGAATAAAGGCGGATCTGTTATAAGTATGACCTATCATGGGGCACAACAAGTTGTTCCTGGATATAATGTTATGGGTGTAGCAAAGGCCGCACTAGAAGCCAGCTCGCGCTATCTTGCTGATGACCTTGGTAATGATGGGATCAGAGTTAATGCTATCTCTGCTGGACCCATTAGAACTCTTGCAGCAAGTGGTGTACCAGGACTTCGAAAGATGTTTGATACCGTCGAAGAGAGATCTCCTCTAAAAAGAAATGTGACAACTGAAGACGTCGGTGGAACAGCAGTATATCTTGCAAGTAATCTTTCAAGTGGAGTAACTGGCCAAGTTATTTATGTTGATAGCGGTATCTCTACTATCGCTTGCGTTTAATAAAGTGATTAAAATTTAAGAAAAAAAAGGACCCTCAGGGTCCTTTTTTAGATTTTAGTGATGGCCGTCGTCTAGCTGTTCATCATCAAATGAAGTCATCGCGATAATAAGAGAAATAGGTAAAAGACCCCATGTCCCAACTAAACAAATAGCGACAAAAAATTCAAAGCTCATATATACCGCCTGCTAGATTTAAATAATATCAACCTATTATAAGATAAAATCGGTCTTTTTGCCAAAGATTTCAGGTCTGTGAGCGATTTTTTTGAGGCCTGACGTCTACAGGAATGAAGACCCAGGCGACTCTATGGCAGAAATACGCCAGGGGAAAGGCGCAGAGTAGGTCCATTGTGTAATGATATCGCATCGCTAGGGTGGCCATCACAATAAACGCTGTCGTTGCCATAAGGAGAAATCTAAGGGGATGGTTTATCCTCACCAGCCAAATAGTGACGAGGAAAGCAATTCCCGTATGACCACTTGGAAAACAATCTATAAATGTTGTTTGTCCTTGATTTACGAGGGACCAAAAAAAGTGTCCAAAAGTAGTTAGAGGAAGGGGGTCAGTATAGGTGTCACTTAACCAATACTGGGGGCCAGTTACTGGAACAACTAAATAAAGAATAAAATTAAGTGCGAAGTAGAGGACCACGCTAAAGAAGTATCTACCGATTTTGTGTTGATCGCGTGGACCTAAGGTTTTGAAGTATAAAATTCCACCAATGAGAGGTAAGAAAAAATAACTTATATAAGAGAGCATCATCAAATCATAAAAGAGAGCTCCTGTTGTTCCTAAGAGTTCCGCGGTCTTTTCAAAAACATGACTAGCGGGACCGTTAAAAAGGGTCTGGTCAAAATCACTAAAAATTGCGTCTCTTCTTTCAATTCCGCCAACTGCTCGATCAAATTCTCCCACCAAGTAATAATTAAGGATTGTGCTAATTGCGATTGGAATAGCATTAAACCAAAAGAGAATTTTAGGAGATAAATTTATGAGATTTGGTCTTAGGAAATAAAAAATAAAAGCAATAAATACTGGCCAAAGAGCACTCGGCATAAAGCCTCCAAAACCAATTCCAGATAAGAAAAAGAGAAAAAGATTATAAAAGGCTAAAAACAGAAGTATTCTGCCTAGGCCTAAATCGGATTTATATTGATCCCAAGCTTCTTGAATTTTATATTCAAACATTTCAGCCCTTTAACTCGCCCTTGACTTTTATAGAATGGCACCCATTTTACTGTAATGGAAATTATTAAAGAATTAAAGTCTACCTATCTCACAAAACCGCATTTCTCCTATGGATTGCTAGGCTCTCTTTCTTTTTTGGCCTTATGTGTGGTTTTTAGCACTTTCTATTGGCATCACCCCTTGGGAACAAAGCTTTTAGCAAAAGGGGAGAGCGTGTTTATTTATGTTGAACTCTATCGCCTATTTACCACCCAGTTTATTCATGGAGATCTAAACCACTTACTATCCAATTCTGTAATGCTCTTTATTCTCTCCTATTACGTTATTAATTTTTATGGAATAAAATTATTCTACTCGTACACTCTTCTCTATGGTGCCCTCATTAACGGTATCACCTTGATGAATATGGAACTTCAAACGGGTCTTCTTGGTGCAAGTGGAGTTGTCTATTTTCTTTGGGGTTTTTGGTTATCTCTCTATTTCTTCATTGATAAGAGAGTCAATTTGAACCGCAGAATGATGAAAATTGTAGCGATTAGTTTAATGATGTTAATTCCAAGCTCATTTGATCCTCAGGTGAGTTACATGGCCCATTTTGTCGGTTTGATGGTCGGGATTTTTGCTGGTGTTATTCACTTTCTCATGAATAAAGAAAATATTCGCTCTTTTGAGAGCTATAAAATTATCGTTGAGCCATCCCCTTACTGGGATAACGAAGAAGAAAATTATTATTGGCTATAGCGGGATCTTATTCTTCTAAAATCTTTTTCATGTCACTCATCGTTTTTTGAAAGACCGGGGAATTTGTATCGATTAGACCTGCCGCCGCATCCACTGAATTTTGTGTCTCTTGGGCCGGAACTCTACCTTCAGCTTTCATGTGTTCAGCCTGCTTCCTGATCTTTGCCCATTGTTCAGGTGTTATTTGATTGAGCTTAGTCTGGGCCTCTTTTGCCTGTTCTTGGTTTAATATGCCCTTCGCCTGAAACTGTTCAAGCATGCTTGAGACGGTTGCAGGATCTGCTGCATTTAATGAGAAGCTTAGAGAAGCAAGAAGGAGAACCTTCAATAGGTGTGAAATCATAAGATCATTCCTTTTGTATAGATGACCAATTATAGCTCAAGGATATAGACGGACGAAAAATCAAAGACTTGGTTCATAGATAAGGGTATATATATGGACTCTGGCCTATTTTGGATTTAGGCTAGCAAGTGACTCAAAATGTAGTGAGGAGATTTCTGAGATGGATACGATAAGTTTTGGTGGCGGTTGCTTTTGGGGCGTGGAGCACGCTTTTAAGCAACTTGAAGGTGTCCAAAAGACAACTGTTGGTTATCAGGGGGGAGATAAGTCGAACCCTACCTATGAAGAAGTCTGTAGCAAGAAAACTGGGCATGCAGAGGTTGTTCTTGTCGAGTTTGACCCTCAAATCATTTCTCTGGAGCGCTTGCTTGACGCCTTTTTTTTCATGCATGATCCTACTCAGCTCAATCGTCAGGGACCTGATGTTGGTAGCCAATACCGATCTGTTATCTTTGCAACTCATGATTTACAGGAAAAGAAAATTCGCGATTACTTTTCAGAAAAGCTCGTGCCCAAATATGGGGAGCGATTGGTAACCACTCTTGAGAAGGGCGAATTCTTTGATGCTGAAGATTTCCATCAAATGTATCTCGTTAATAACCCTGGTGGTTATTGTCATATTGGATTTGATGTTTTTCAAAAACTTAAAACAGGACTCTTTTAAATGACGATTTCTACAAAGGATTCTCTTTTTCAATTAGAGCTCTCTGAGATTCCGAATGCTTTATGGTTAGACCAGATGAAAGGGCAATTCAAGGGAATATGCCTTGATATGGATGGGACTCTTTTAAATACAGAACCACTTCATTCACAAGCGATATGGAATCTATTAGGGTCAAATGCTTTTCAGTTTAAAGGCCAGACCATTGAAAATTCACAGCAATTGAATAAGGCGTTGGTTGGTCTAAGTGATAGTGATGTCTTTCATCTCTTTCAGGAAGAAAGTAACTTAGTTATGACATTTTCCTTAGAAGAATTTATCTTTAATAAGAATGAATTCTTGATCGAAAAATGCGAAAGTGAAGTCTTAAAAATGGCACTTTACACAGAAATGATTGATTTTCTTAATATGATAAGAGAGTTAAAAATACCTTGTGCCTTAGTAAGTGCAAGTCAGAAAAAAATTGTTAATTCCTTTGTTACGAGGCTGGAACTGAGCGACTACTTTAGTCTTATTTTAGGGGCAGAAGATACGAATCGAACAAAACCCCATCCCGAACCTTATTTACATGCGGTCAGCTATTTAAAAGTAAACTCTCAGGAGTGTTTGGTCTTTGAAGACTCTGTTCCTGGAATGACGAGTGCCAAAGCCGCTGGGTTGCATGTTATAAAGGCCGATTGGTTTTAATTTATTTAAAATAATCTTCTGAAGGCTCTTTTGTCTGGACACGATTACAATGCATACAAGTCTTATATTTATGCCTTAAACCGTTCTTTAAATCTCTTCTAAGCTGCTTATATTTTGGATCATACCAAATATCCTTTAGTGGTCTTTCAAAAACATTTCCCATCTCATGATTTTGAAAAAAATCCTCAAAGCAAGGAAGAACATTTCCATTAACCGTAATAGTCAAAAGAAAAGAAGGGATTTGGCAGGGAAGAAGAGGCTGCTCTTTACCACCAACGTCTTTGAGTAACCCACCTCGATTGGTTTTGTATAGGTCATCATGATTTTGGTAGCGAATGGACTTCTTTTGATCTTCAGTTAGTTCATCATAGTAAGTCTCGATGGCCAAATTTTTAATGCCTTCATGTTTTGTGAGAATAAAACGGTCAATGCCCCGATTGTAAAGATCCACAAAGCGCTCAAGAGAAAGTTTCGTTGCATTTGAATAGAGCTCAATCAATGTGTCTGGTAAAGTCTTTTTAGTTCTTGAAATAATCTCTTCAAAATGAGGATGGAGGGTAGGTTCTCCATAAAACTCATGACTGATTCTGCCTTTGAAATTTATATCGGCCAATTGATCAATGATTAATTGATAGTTTTCTAAAGACATTTCCCCTTTTTCTACCCTCTCAAAGTCTTGATTAGGACAATAAGAACAGGCCAGATTGCATTGGCTGTTGATCTCTATTTCGACTATTTTAAAGAGAGGCTCATGATTCATAGGATCTATTATAACTCATATTCTTTGGTGGCGTAAATTGCAGTTAAGTGAGCTCTTTTAGGACTTGCCCTAGAAAATGGCGGCCATGGGCCGTTAATGAATGGTTGTCTTGATTCTTATTAAACCAACCTTTGGGGAATTTATTTTCAATGAGTTGGTATTCATGGGGCAGTATAATATTTTTATGAATAATTTGCTCCATTAATTCTTTTCTAGCTATGTCCTCAGCATTCATGAGGTGCGCCTTCTCTGTTGGTATTATGTTTTGGACGGCTATTGAGTGTCTGTACCTTTCGAGAATCTTGTAGTTTTGATGAAGAGAATTATTTATTTCACTAATGGCGCCGACTCCTAAGGCCAATGTATGGTGAATCTCTCTTGGATAAAGACCACTTACTCGTCTTGTCAGGGCCTGTTCTTCCAAGGCCTTTTTAAAATGACCCTCTTTTTTGATAAAGTGACCAAAGCCAAAATGGATATAATTCAATTCTTCAAATAGTCTTATGCCAGCAACATATAGTTGAAACTTTTCTTCAAGAGTTGGTAAGGTAAAATCCCCATAAGCATTTTGATAAGACTTTAGCCATGGCACTTTTGCCAATGGATAAAAAGATATCCAATCAGGAGAAAGCTCTTTTAGATGTGCTTTCCAGCTCTTAACAGTATCAATTGTTTGCTTGGGAAGACCCCAGATCAAATCAAGGCCTAGGCCGTCTTCATCACCAAGATGATTAATTGCCCTGAAAACCTCTTCAATTGTTTGATGCCTATTTAAGTTTTCACAAATTTCTTTTGAGAAGTCTTGAATACCAAATGAGAATCGATTTATACCAATAGATTTAAAATATTGATAATCTTCTTGATTGAAGGTTTTTGGCTCTAATTCGACATGAGAGTCGATAAGGGTAGGGACTACGTTTTCAATAAGAAAACTTTTTAAAAGATTCTTAGCCTCTGGGTGCAGGATGTTAGGAGTTCCTCCACCAATCGTTAATGTACTTATGATTGGACGAAATGAGGAAGTCTTTAATTTGAACTCTTGAACGATGGTTTCAATATAATCTAGGTGTTCTTCTTTTTTCTTTGAAATCTTTATATTACAGCCACAAAAGGTGCATAATTCACGACAAAAGGGGAGATGAATATAAAGATTGGTATTATCTGTCTCTAGGATACTTTCTTTAAAAATATCCTTCGCTTCATTATTCCAATGGTTAGTCGTTGGATAGTAAACGAATCTATTTCCAGGAGAATGGAATTGGTTGAGATCTTTTAGTAAGGACATCCCTTAGTATCTAAATCTTTCATGGATCAAACTTACTGTCTTTCTCACATTTTCCTCTGGTGTAAGCTGTAAGACACCATGACCGAGACCACAAATCCAACGATCAAAATTAAGATTATCTTTTTTAAGACCTGTCCACCAACTGGTTAACTTCTCTTCAAGAATAGGCCATGGAAGATGCAGGTGGGCAGGGTCAAAATTACCTTGGATCATGTAGTCACCCGATAATTCTTTAAGGGCCTTTGATAAGTCCATGCGCCAATCAATTCCTAGGACATCTATATTTTTATCTTCAATAGCTTGAAGGTAATTTAAATGGGTGAGTTTTGAATAATAAATGACTTTCACATCGGGATGACTCTCTTTAAATGATGCGGTGATTTTTCGAATTTGAGGAAGAATATGTTGAGTATAATCTTCAAATGTACACTCACCAGCGGCGGTATCAAAGAGACACATGGCCTCTGCACCACCGAGTGCTTGTTGATTCATTTCCTCTAATAGGTTTGGAAAAAGTATTTCGCAGAACTGTTGCCATCGTCCGTCATAAAATCCCTTCTTTGGGTTAATGAGATTTCCACTGTGACCGCCATCTACGGCATAAGTATAAAGCGTCCAAGGGGCACCAACAAAACCCAAGAGTGTTTTATTTGAGGGAAGACTTTTCTTTAAATTTTCACATGCTTTCTTTTGAAATTCATAATAAATTTCTGGGGCAACTTGGATTTTAATTTCCTTAATTTTCTCTGGTGTATCGATTTTTAGGTCAAGTTGTGGTCCAGGAGCATATTTTAGACCAAGGCCCATTTGCTCAAGGGGAAATAGAAGGTCACTAAAGAGTATGGCGGCGTCAAAATCGAAATCTTCAATCGGACCCATGGTAATATCACGGGCAAGTAGGGGATCTTTACACATGGTCATAAAGTCTGAATCTTTCTTTATGTTTTGGTAATGAGAGTGATAGCGGCCTGCTTGTCGCATGAACCATACGGGAACGCCTGTTGTACCATCTTCATTCTTCAAACGATCATTAAATAAACCCACAAAACCCTCTCAGTTGTTTATAACCAGTTTATATCCAATACCTCTAATAGATTGAATTTCAATATGTTTCAACTTGTCTGTTTCACACCATTTTCGCAGGCGAACAATGTAGTTATCCACTGTTCGATTAGAAGGGTATTTATCTTCACCCCATACATATTTGATGATGTCTTCTCTACTTAGAACCTTTTCACTATTGTCGTGTAAGAGTTTTAAGAGTGCACATTCCTTTTGGCCGAGATCAATAATGTTGTTTTGTGCATCTATGACCTGAAATTTTTGAAAGGAGATTTTTAATGGTCCATACTCATATGTCTCTTTTCTTAATCCTTCTCTAAATTGGAGACTCTTTTCTAGTCTTAGGGTCAGCTCTTTAAGGGCGAAAGGCTTTGTTATATAGTCTTCAGCTCCAATCTCTAAGGCCTCTACCTTCGTATCAGGATCATTCAAAGCGGAGAGGAAAAGAAGTAGGAAATCTTTTCTAATTCCCCTAAATTCTTTTGCTAATTCAATTCCTGAACCATCAGGAAGACCAATATCCATAAGAACAACGTCAGGGTTTACTTTATCAAATAGGTTGCGAGCCTCAGATACACTCTGGGCCCAAAAAGAGGCGTATCCTATGTCTTCTAAATATTCCTGTAGAGTCAGACCAAGATTTTCTTCATCTTCAACAATTAAAATATTTTTAGTAACGCTGTTATTCATACTTTTAATTCGCCTTAAGTAATTTGATCTCAATAGTCATGTGAGGTTTACAATTAATCTTTAAGGTTCCTTTCATTGCCTGGGTAAGCTTTTTTATAAGATAAAGGCCTATTCCAGATCCCTTTTTTGAATTAAATTTATAAAAGAGATTTCCTAGTTTTGCCTGGTCTCCAAGAAACTCACCTTTGTCACTGTATTGGAGAATTAAGAAGGGACCGTCTTCCTTTAAAGTAATGAGTGCTTCTTTTTCTCGGGTATGGATAAGAGTGTTTTCAAAGAGGTTTCTTAAGATGAGCTTTAAGGCGAGTTCATCAGCTAACGCCTCACAGTCTTTACAGAGATTCATATCTATATTTAACGAATGACCCCACCTCTTCTTCGCATTTTCTAAAAGCTCTTGTAGATCAACTGGCCCAAGATTTAAATTTCCTCCTCCTTCTATGCGCGATAGTTGGAGAATTTTGTCCATTTGAGTTTCCATCTTGTTTGTGTCTTCAATGAGACGGCCGACAAGTCTTTCTATTCTTAGATCACTGTTCTTACTCAATTCTTCTGATAGGACTTCCGTTTGTAAGCGGATGGAGGCCAAAGGAGTTTTTAACTCATGAGTCATACTGGCGAAAAAGGCCTGGAGACCCTTTGTTTTCTTCTGATCTTTTACATAAAGAAATAATAAAGAGGCACTTAATAGAATGAGAAAAGTTAAAAAGGTACCACCTTCCCACTTAACCATCTTTAAAATATTGGCGCCACTTCCATCACCGGTTATTCCCGCTATTTTTTCACCGTACTTTACGATGAGGTAAAGCCACCAGGAGCCTAAAGCAAGAATGATTCCAGCGTAGAGCATACTGAGAAAGAGAAGAAGCTTACTTGATTGGCGCATTTAATTCCAAAGTCTGTGATTAAGCTCTTCTTGGATTGTTTGATCATGGGCCAAAGAGACGAATCCTACCTCGTAAGCATTAGGGGCAAGGTATATTCCCTTATTGAGGAGCACTTCAAATAGCTCCTTAAATTTTGAAGCCAGGTCATGATGTATTTCGCTGGCTTTCTTAGGAGCTGTACCTGGATGAATCCAAAAGAGTGAACCAACATGAATCATCTTTAAATCACTAAAGCGTCCGCCTTCAAATTCTTGGAACCACTTGGTAAAGATATTAACAATCTTCTGGGTATTATCTTCTAGTTTCTTATAAGCATCAGGAGTTAAGCGCTTAAGTGTTTCAAGTCCCCCAACCATGGCCAATGGGTTAGCACTCAACGTACCGGCCTGATAAACGTCTCCAATTGGAGCTAGCTTTTCCATAATTTCTTTCTTCGCAGCAACGGCCCCTACTGGAAGTCCGCCACCGATAATTTTACCGTAGCAAACCATATCAGGAACGATTCCTGTCTTTTCTGCCATTCCTCCAAAACCTATTCTAAATCCAGAGATGACTTCATCAAAAAGTAGGTAGGACCCAAACTCATCGGCCAATGCTCGAAGTCCTTTTAAGAATTCTATGTCTTGGGGAAGAAGCCCATTATTTGCCGGAAGGGGTTCAACGGCAATTAAAGCGACATCGTCAGGGAATCTCTCAAGTGCTTTTCTACAACCTTCTAAATCTCCAAGATCAAGAATGAGTGTATCCTCCGCGATAGAAGCAGGGACTCCATTACTTGAAGCTTCGGCCGTTCCGGCAAGACCAGATCCTGCTTTAATGAGTAAAGAGTCTAAGTGGCCGTGGTAACAACCGTCAAATTTAATGATCTTTTTTCTTCCACTGGCACCTCGGGCTAGCCTTACCGCTGTCATGACGGCCTCAGTGCCTGAATTTACAAATCGAATTTGCTCAACATGAGGAAGTCTCTCTATTAAGAACTCAGCGAGCTCAAGTGAATAAGCTTCAGATGCTCCATATGACCAGCCTTTCTCTAATTGATTACTTAAAGCTGTCTTTACAGCGTCATCAGCGTGACCCAAGATAAGAGGACCAAAGCTCATACAAAAATCAATGTATTCATTTCCATCTACATCCCATATCTTTGCGCCCTTTGCTTTATCAATAAAGCGAGGAGTTGTATGTAGCCCTTTAAAAGAGCGTACGGGGGAGTGAACTCCTCCAGGGACAAATTTTTTGGATTTTTCAAAGAGTAGTGTTTGTTTTTCTGACATTTTTTTCCTTATTTGAGCCAATCTTTAAGTTCATTCATTGAAGAAATAGGAACTAGGTTGTTGATCTCATTTTTTAATTGTTCAAAGGTTTTTCCAAGCCCACTCGCGTGAACGGCAGATGGATTAAGACTAAAGAGAGACTGAAATGTCTTATATTGAGGATAGCTGGTCCAGTAGTAGAGTGAGCAACTTTCTATTTCTTCAATGTATCCCGAAGCAATTTTTTCTGATGTCTCTCTTTTATAGACTGGTTTTACACTCCCTAACGTTGTTTGCGCTAACTCATGGGAGAGAGAAGTCCAGTCTGGTTTTCCCAAAAAGAGAGTGATCAACTTTGATTTTCTTATCTTTTCGAGATGGGCCTCTCCTAGTGAGTCAGCACATCCATGAACCCACATACCTGCTGAGGCCATCTCTTTCATGGTTTTAATTCCACTTGCCCACCAATTGACGTTTTCTTTTTGGCTAAGTTCTTTCTTTTTAATTCTTAGGACACTTGGACTTGTTATTAATATATCTTGTCCGTTAGTGAAGGTTAGGGGAGTCTCTAACTCAGCCTTTTTTGAAACCAGATCATTGGTGACATTTTTAAAGCTCTCTGTATTTGGAAGTCCAATGAAGACTCTTCCCTCTATTTTTGGAAGTGATTCTTCTCTTATTAAGCTCACTTCTTTTATTAGTTGATCGTCAGCTATGCCGGCGAGACTTTTTCTAAGACCACCTTTCCA
The DNA here is from genome assembly GCA_021737405.1 of Bacteriovoracaceae bacterium. Lineage (GTDB taxonomy): Bacteria > Bdellovibrionota > Bacteriovoracia > Bacteriovoracales > Bacteriovoracaceae. The sequence goes on along the minus strand of JAIPEG010000003.1, from coordinate 27,460 downwards.
CGAACTTACACTGATTCCAACGGCCAGGTGGCAACCTCCACCATAACTTTGAAAGAGTTTTCGCTCTTCTTTGACCTCTTTGATCGTTTGATCATGATTAAGCTTTTCAATAATGCTTATAAGGTGACCTGCATCGTCTCTTTCTTCTAAGCACTCTATGCCAAGAGCTCCCTGGCTTGCCGCCGCGGGAAAACTGCTTAGGGGTAAGACCATAAAATCTAATTCTTTTATGAGCCCTTTTAGAATTTCGACTGGATTGCCAAACTTCTCAAAGGCCTCATTATTTTGATTATCAAGTCCTAGTGCTAATCTTTCTATTCCTGGAAGGGCCAATACGACAGCATCATATTCACCACCTATACACTTTTCTAGGCGACTGTTTACATTTCCTCTTAGGGATTTTGTCTCAACACTTATATTTAACTCATCTCCATAGGGGAGAAAGCTTTTTAGGTTTCTTTCTAAATTTGTCATCCTTCGTGGAGAAGAGGTTCCAACGATGATCTTTTGAACTTTTTTCTTTTGAAGGTCTTCTAAGACACTTTTTTTAATAAAAAGAATGTCATGGGCATAATCTCTTTTGGTTATGGCCGCAAGCTTTATACCAATTGGTCTTTCAGAGCCTAGATCTTTATAGCTATGAACAACCATATCAATTTCTTTTTTTAATAAAGCTGCATCAAGTTCTTTGGTAAAAAAATCTTTTCCTTCAAGCTGCCATAAAGGAACTTGAGTATTTTCATCCCCTTGAGTCTTGATGATTTTTAGGGAAAAGGTCGCAAGACCAGAACTCTCTAATTCTTTTTTTACTTGTAGGCACTGAGTAAGGGCAAGAAGACTGCCTCTTGTTCCAATAATATAATGTGGGAGTTTTTGATTTAGTTTATCCATTGGCTCACTTTCATAGCAAAATAGGTAAGAAATGTCTTTTAATAAGGCCCTACACCATGAAAAGAAGCTATTTTAAGCAAATTGCAACTCTTCCCAGCCAAAAGGAAAATTGAGGGTAAAGTGATATTGACGATAGCGACTTTTTTCTTTGATGGCATTTAGAGCAGAGCCAACCTTTGCCTCTTTTTCACTACTTATTTTTTCTCCCATCTTGAATACACCTTCTAAGTTTATCGCCTTTGCTTTGGGCAAAATAGGCATGACACTTGTGAAGGGACTAGGGTCTGATAGGTCAATAAAAGAAAGTAAGGATGGGGATTGGCCTAGCTTTTTTAGTGATTCTATTTCAAATATCTCTTTCTTGGTTCCAATGGTGTTGATGATAAATTTTTCTTCAAGAACCGTCTCTCTTTCGCTCCAAGGGAGAGTCTTGACGGTGTACTTATCCTTAAGTTCAAGAACACGCTCTTGGTTTCTTGCACAGAGGTAAATCTCGTAACGTCGGTGTGAGATTTTGATGAGGTCCTCTGCCAATTCACCAGAGCCGAGGATAAATACTTTTGATCCTTTTGGTGCTTTATCTAAAAGAACCTTTCTTGTTATGCCTGCATAGGTTTGTAGACCGATGTGCTTTAGGTGACTTGAGCGAATATCTTTGGCGTCTTTAAAGAGTTTTTCAAGAACACTTTGAATGAGACTATTTGGGTTCTCATGTTTTAGAAATTGAGAATAGGCTTCTTTAAATTGGTGAACAATTTCATTTTCACCTAGAATACGACTTTTAAGACCACAGATGGTCTCTAAGAGAAATTCATAGGCGGTTACGCCCTTAAATGTTTCTTTAAAATCATCATAGGAGTCTATATCAGAGACTTTTTTGGTTACATTTTCAGGTTGTGCATTAAACCCTAGCACCAAGGTTCTTTGACAGGTTCTTAAAATAAAGACCTGACCATTCGCCCGCGCTTTCAATGCAGCTTCAAGCTCTTCGCTTGGAGTGAAATTGATGAGTTTTAAACCATTTAGCATGTCACTAAGCTATCAAAACTCTCTTTCCTGATTGTCACAGTTTTGTATGATTTATAAATATTAACTATATTTTAAACGATAGTGGGCAAGGGTTACGCTTTCTGCTACTTTAGGGACATGGCAAACCATGTGACGCACAATTCAGTAGATTCTATTGATGAGACCGACATCAAACCCCGTTCTAAGAACTGGTGGGATTACTTGATGCCTTTGGTTCCTAAGAGAGTTAAGAGTCTATTCCTGGTCTTTGATAGGAAGGTCGACGGAGCCGCATCCTTTTTTCTTAAACATTGGGGAAAGAGTCGCTTCATGATCGCCATGAGCAAAAAGGCTCAATACTTAGGAATTGAGAGGCTTTGGTACAAGGGTCCTAAGGCTTTTATTTACTTCTTCCTCTTTTACTTGATTAGAGATACGATTTTGTACATTATTATCCCCATCTTTTTTGCATCATTAACGGCCAGTTAAGAGCAAATTAAGACTTAAGTGATTGAGCAATAGCGGTGGAAACATTTTATTTTCTCGCCGGTGCGGCCGTAGGTTGTACTCTTCTCGTCGCCGGTATTCAGACAATTTGCAATAATCTGTTAGAACTAGCGGAGATTCCACTCTTTCATCTTCTGAAACCCATGAGGGAAAAAGATAATAAAACCTTCTTCAAAGGCTTTCTCGTCTCTTTTTTGAGTGGCTCTACTATGACTTGTGTGAGTACTTTACTCGGGCTGGTAAATGCTGGCCTTATCAAAATGCGAGCAGGTCTTTTATTTTTAGCAGGAGCCCATCTGGGGCCAATTATTCTACTTTTCGGATTCACCTTTTTGACCTTCAAAAGTGCGCTTGTTTTCTTATCCACGGCCTTACTTGCCCAGGTTTTGGTGCGCAGTCGTTATGGTCTTTGGTTTCAAAATTCTTATGGGCTTTTATTCGGGCTTGGTTTAGTGAGCTTAGGTCGCTACTTTCTAAGTGATGGTCTTAAATTTTTCTCAGGTTTAGACCAGGCATTCTTAGGCTCAGGTATCGACGGCCCCTATTTTTTAAGCCTAATCACTGGAATCCTTGTCGGGGGAGTTTTAAGTTATATTTTTCGCTCTTCCATAGTGTCCATTTTATTATTAATGCTGATTAGAGAGAGCGCTCATTTTAATCTTGGGCTTCTTTTGCCTGCTGTGGTTGGTATTCATGGACTGGGCTTTTGGCCAATTTATCGATTAGGTCTTAGAGGGAATCGCTCTGCCCTGAGGGTTGCCAGTGGACAGAGTATTTTATCAATAATAGGCCTTGTTATAGGAAGTTTGACTCTCTTCTTTCTTCCTTGGGATTATCAAGAAGGAAGTAGCTATTTAATTTTCTTCTTCTATTTCGCGCTAAGTTTTTTAAGTGTTGTTATTTTTTTGATTTTCCTAAAACCGATTCGCCTATTTATAAAAAAGCGCTGGCCTGATACTCCTGATAAAAGTTTATTTGAACTAGAAAATCTAGGGCGTAGTCAGGATATGATCCCTGCGATGAGTCTCATCCAAAGTTCTATCCATTTATCTAAGTTTAAAAATATTGTGGATCGGATCTTTAGACTAACTGAGCAGTATCTCGCAGACGGAGAGCCTTCTGGTCGGATAATGGCTAAGATAAAAGACTATGAGAGAATTACTGACAATATGCATCGTGAGATATCGTCATTCCTCGGTCAATTGATGGAAAACTCACTAACCTACAATCAAGCACAAACAGTGCAATCTCATATTAAGCTGGCAGATTGTTTAGAAAATATCGCTGATTATTTAGATAAGTGTGCAAGCTACAACACTCGCTATCTTCAAGGGGGCGGAAAGTCTGATTGGCGCAAAGAGTTTGTCGAATTTTTTGAGCAGGTAAAAGATTTTTATCTAGAGGTGAGTCAAAATCTACCTCTACTCCCAGAAATGGATGAAAAGAAAGTTCTTATTCAGGCCCAGAAATTGAAAATAAGCGCAGAAACTCTAAGAGAGGAGCATCTTAAGCGTTTTTCTGAATTTGAGGGCGATCCGCTTAACCTCATGACTTATTCCGACATGGTTGTCTGTATGCGTAAAATTCGGGGTCATAGTCTAAAGCTTCATCAAAAACTTTTATAAAGAGGCGTCAATTTCTCTCGTAAGTTATTGGGGGCAGCTTTGCAAGGTCCTCAACCTACGGTAGGCTAACGTGTTTATTTCACTTTATATAAGGATTCATCTTATGGAACTCATGTTTTCGGGCGGGCAAATATTGAATAGATCAAAAGGTTTAACTTTTGATGATGTGCTTCTTGTTCCTCGTCACTCCGAAATTTCTTCTCGGCGTCACACAAGTTTAACCAGTAAGGTGACAAAGAATTTTAGTCTTGAACTTCCTTTGGTTACTGCCAACATGGATACGATCACTGAGACATCTATGGCCTGCGCAATGGCCGAGATGGGAGGCCTTGGCTCCCTTCATCGTTTCGCTTCGACAGAGGAGCAGGTGGCGATGGTTAAGGAAATTCGTAAGCATCATGATGCCAATGGGATCAAAACTCCTATCGCTGCTTCTATTGGTGTTAAGGAAGAAGGAAAGAAGCGTGGTGATCAACTTGTAGAAGCGGGTGTTCAGATCATTACTTTAGATATCGCTCACGGCGACTCAATTATGATGATTGAAGTTTTGGATTACATGAAGAAAACTCATCCACATGTGGATATTATTGCTGGCAACGTTGCAACGGCAGATGGCACTCGTCGACTTATAAGTGCTGGTGCTGATTCTATAAAGTGTGGAATTGGCCCTGGATCAATGTGCACAACAAGAATTATCACGGGTCATGGTGTACCCCAACTGACGGCGATCGCTCTATGTGTGTCCGAGGCCGATAAGCATGGAATTCCTGTTATCGCTGATGGTGGTATTAAAAATAGTGGTGATATGGTTAAGGCCCTTTGTGCTGGAGCCTCTAGCATTATGGTTGGCTCCCTGGTTTCGGGAACTCTTGAAACTCCGGGGGAAATCAAAAGTGGTAAAAAGCTTTATCGTGGAATGGCCTCAAAGTCTGCTCAAGTTTCTTGGCGAGGTGATCTTCCACAAGGCATGGCAGCTGAAGGGGAAGCGACATTTGTTTCTTGCAAGGGTTCAGTTAAGGACGTTATGCACGAAGTAGCTGGAGGAATACGCTCGGGAATGACTTACCTCGGTGTAGAAAATGTACCTTCAATGCGAGAGGCCGGTCTTTTCATGGAAATGAGTGCTTCTGGTATGAGCGAAAGTCGGCCACATGGAGTAAACTAGTAGCGATTTTTAATTCCCTATAAAAGGCACACAATAATGCTTACAAAAATGCAAAAAATCGTTCTTAACTATCCCAAGCTTAAGGCCCGCATTGAAAATCGAGAGTCTCCTGAGAAGGAGAGGCAAAAGGCGATTAAAAATTTAGAAGAGATTAGGGCAGAGTTTAGCCCGACAACGATAAAGACCTTTTTAAGATTTCTAGATGCCACTCTTCCAAAGTTCTATGACGATATTAACTATGATGATTCCATGGTTGATATAAAAGAAATGATGAAAGACAAGTGCGTAGTTTTGGTTCCTAATCATCAGTCACACGCTGACTATTTGGTCATGAATTATATCTTTTATAAAAATTATAAAGTTCCCCTCTATGTTGCTGGAGGGGTCAATTTGGATATTTTTCCTATAGGCACACTCTTTAGAAGATCTGGCTGCTTTTTTATCCGTCGCTCCTTTGCTAGCGATGTAACTTATAAGCTAACTCTTGAGGCTTACCTCTACTATCTTTTAAAAATGGGCCGCCCAGTAGAGTTCTTCTTCGAAGGTGGACGCTCGCGTACCGGCAAGTTGTTGCCTCCCCGATACGGTCTTTATGGAATGCTTCTAGAAGCCCATCAAGCCCTATTAAAAGAGAGGGAGACACCTCTCGTATTTGTTCCTGTCTCCATCGTTCATGAGTATGTTCCAGAGCAAAAATCTCTAGCAAAAGAATTAGGTGGTGCTCAAAAGAAAAAAGAATCGACTAGACAGCTTCTGGGGCTATTTAAGCTCTTTGCTTATCAATTTGGCTCTATTCATGTTCGCCTTGGTAAGCCCATTGAGGTCAATCATCAATCGATTAATATTGAAGATGAGCCTCAAGAATTTAAAAAATTCACCCAAGACTTGGCCTTTAAGTGCTTTCGCGAAGTAGGGCGAAGCATGATGGTTACGCCGACCTCTCTTCTCGCACTCGTTCTCTTAGACGAGCCTTCTGGCGCCATGGTTTGGCATGACATAATGGTAAAGGCCGAGGCCATCATTAATTACTGCAATAAGTTTAGCGTTCCCTATACACAAAACTTACAGGCCGATGCCTTTGAAAAAAGTTTAGAAAGAGCGATGGATATTCTCATCGGTAACAAAAAAATTGACGTAATTGGTAGAGAGCACCACGGCAGCTTATATTACTCGATTAGGGAAGAGAGCCGAACAGAGATTCTCTTTTTTAAAAATACAATCCTTCACCATTTTTTAATTCCAAGTATCATAGGTGACGCTTGGATAAATCTCTTTAGTGGACAGATTAATGATGTAAAAGACTTGAAAGAATTTTTCCTCTTTCAACGAAGACAGTTAAAGCATGAGTTCTATTTGCCCACTGTTAAGCAATTCTTCTATGGGACTCTCTCTGTCGTGAGTGATGCTATCGGTAGAAGGGTAGGGACTCTTGAAGAGCTTATGAGTCTCGAAAGGCAAGACTTGTACGCTATTGCTTCTAAAGTTGGAATTTTTAACCGCGCTCTAACTTATATTATGGAAGCCTACTATGTTGGAGGCCTGGCCCTTGAAGCTCTTAACCGCGATTATCCTACCGGTTTTAAGATAGAGGCTTTTAATAAAAAGGTTAAAGAGGTGCATGAGGCCGAAAGAAAATTAGATCGCCTTATTCGCTATCCGGAGAGTTACTCGATTCCCCTGACAAAGACAGCACTTAAATTTTATACCCATGGAGCGACTGTCGAAAATGACATGGGACTTCTTAAGATTGTTAAGGTTGATGATTTTAACGAAAACCTCAATCGAATCAAAAAGAATTTAAATGACCTATTAACGATAAATATTAGGGTGGTGAAGAGTTGATTGGACCACTAACGGGACCGCAAATCCAAATCGCCCCACACGCTCGCTTACTCTATCAAAGGCATTTTTCGCCAAAAGATGTGTGGAGCACCTGGCCTGGAAGCGTAAAAATTATTGATCAAATTATTTTAGAAAATCCTCGTCTAGAGCTTGCTAACTCTGGACTGTATTTTTACTTTTTTGGAAAAGACGCCAAAGAAGCATGGGTCGGTCGAGAAATCATCGGTCATCTCGCTTCTACTCCTGAAGGGCTTGGTATTTTTGATAGCTTTAAAGGTGAAGTCTTTACTTGGGAAGCACCTGAAAAGACCATTCATCTGTTAAGAGGTGATTCTTTATTGGATACGGCCTACAGTCTTAGGGAAATGGCCGGAGAAGCACTCGCTGAGACGTGGCGCGTTGTTTTGAAGCCGTTTGGTCCTTGGAATGATTTCGGTGAATTCCATAAAGAAATGCCACAGGCCACTTTTCAATTTTATAAAAAGGATTAAAATAAAAAACCTAGAGAACCTAAAACTTTTCAAAGGTTAGGTACCCATATTTGTCATACCGATTGGTTTTGAAGTAATGTGGGGCCAATAAATTGGTCTAGTATTAACAACCGCACTGTTGGAGGTGTCCTATTAGAGACCGCAGAAATGTAAGAGGCAGAGGCCCGCAAGGACCTAGAGTCAATGATCAGATTAGAATTAACGAATGCCGCCTACTTGGTGCCGATGGCACAGCTTATGATGTAGTAAGTATTGATGAAGCCCGCAGGATCGCCCAAGAGCAAGGTTTAGATCTAGTCGAAGTGTCTCCAAATGCAAAACCTCCAGTAGTTAAGCTTATCGACTATGGTAAGTTTAAATATGATCAGCAGAAAAAAGCTAATGAAGCCAAGAAAAAGCAGGCACAAGCTCAGCTTAAAGAAATTCAGGTTCGTCCTAATATTGAAGCTCACGACTTAGAAACAAAGCTTAAAAAAGTATATAGATTCTTAGAGGGTGCAGACAAAGTTAAGATGGTTATGCAATTTCGTGGGCGAGAAATGGCCTATAGAGACGCAGGTCTTGAGAAATTTAAAGAAATCCTCGATGGAATTTGTAGGTATGGAGCTATTTTGGAGTCCCCAGCTAAACTTATGGGTAATCGCATCATTTCAATTCTTTCTCCAGATAAGAAAGAGCTTGATAAGCGGATGAAAGAGCGTAAACGCTTGGAAAAACTGGAAGCTAAAGAAAGAGAAGCCCAAGGCCTTGAAAATGGTGAGGAAGCTCCTGAAAGTGAAGAGCAGAAGACGGCCGAGTAAAATCACCCTGTTCATTTTACTGACCTTTTAAATTTAAGTATTTACAAAGACGCGCGAATTCTGGTAAGTATAGCGTCTTAAAAAAAGATTAAGTTACCACGGCTGCGTGGTTGTTGATGCTGATATAAGTTGAAGAACATCAGGAGATAAAAATGCCTAAAATGAAAACCCGTCGTGCAGTGGCCAAGAGATTCTCAATCACTGCTTCAGGTAAACTAAAAAGAAAAAGAGCTAACCTTCGTCACATCCTTGAGAAGAAATCAAACAAGGAAAAAAGAAGAAACGTAAAAGCTGATTATGTTCATGCTTCAGACGTCGCTCGTATTAAGCGTTGTCTTCCTGGAATCTAATTAATTAATAATTTTAAAAACTGATCTTTGGGTAAAAAAGTGGTTCGTCCCCCCAAAGTATCGTTACAAGGAGTAAATAATGGCCAGAGCAAGAAGAGGTTTCAAAGCCCGCCAAAGAAGAAACAAAGTATTAAAGTTAGCGAAGGGATTTCATTTTTCTCGTCGTACTAAATTTTATCATGCTGCTGAGACAGTAAAACGTGCTCTTCATTACCGTTATATCGGTCGTCGTCTTCTTAAGAGAGATATGAGAAAGCTTTGGATCGTCCGTATTTCTGCTGCAGCAAAGATGCTTGATGGTTCTTACTCAAAGTTTATGGGAAGCCTTAAAAAGAAGAATATTGGGCTTAACAGAAAAATGCTTTCTGAAATTGCTGCTCGTGACTTTGATGGATTTAAGTCTATCTACGAAGCCGCTAAGTAGAAAATTAAAACTAAAAATAATAAGTGAAGGCCTTCTTTTGGAAGGCCTTTTTTTTTATGAAAAAAATCTACCTTATAACATCAAAAGAATTACCCCATGGAACTCGTGATGATCAGCTTGTCGCTTCTTTGCATAAAAAGGACTCGATTGAATTCGCTGCTTGGGAAGATCTTCTTGACGATCATTACGCCATTGAGAAGAGCGATAAACTTATCTTAAGAAGCCCGTGGAATTATTTACGAAATAAAAAGGCCTTCTTAACGTTTTGTCATAAGTTTTCAGAACAACTTCTTAATCCTTATCCTCTGGTTCAGTGGAATATTGATAAGTCTTATCTTAAGGAGATCGGTTCTCAAATTATTCCAATGGTTGATCTCGTAGACTTTCTAGAGACTCCTCATATGTGGCCTCATTATGTTGTTAAGCCCTATATCTCTGCTTCAGCCTTTCATACCTTAAGTCTAAAGGGTGATCCTCCAAAACAGGTCATTGAATGGGCGAAAAAGGGAAGAGGCCACTACTTTGTTCAACCTTTTTGCGATTCTATTTTGTCTCAAGGGGAGCGTTCTCTTATTTTCTTTAATAGGCATAAGGGTCCAACATTTTCTCATGCTGTGATTAAAAAACCAAAACCAGGTGATTTTAGAGTTCAAGAAGAATTTGGTGGGAGTATGTCTCCTTTAGAAATTAATGGTGAAGAACTAGATGGTATCCAAGCTATTTTTGCCTTAATTAAAGGTTTTAACTGGCTCTATGCTCGCATTGATTTAGTCTTCTTTGATGGTCTATGGCGTATTAGTGAGCTTGAGATGATTGAGCCTGATCTCTATCTTAGAACAGACCCCAGTGCCGCCGGAAATTTTCGTGATGCCATCCTTGAGTTAATTTAGGATAGGGCGTGGTAGATCAAGAAGCTTGAGCTGTAGGCCAATATTAACATATAGGTAAACGTTATGATCGGTATGCGCCAGCCTCCTGTTTCCTTCTTTAAAATGGCAAGAGTTGAAGTGCACTGCAGACTAAAAACAAAGAAGAAAAGAATCGACCAAGCTGTAGCTAAATCAAAGACAGGTTTCTTTGTGATGGGGTCAATTTCGGCCATCAATTTTGCCCGAAGACCTTCACTTTCTTCATCGACTTCTCCAAGAGCATATAAAGTTCCCATTGCAGACACAAAGAGCTCTCTAGCTCCAAAAGAGACCAAAAGACCCACTCCAATTTTCCAATTCATGCCAAGGGGACGGATCACGGGCTCAATTGTGTGACCCATTCTTCCAAGAATTGAGTGCTCTAGCTGAAGGGCCGCTGTCTCTTGAGGAGTATGGCCCTGTACCTTTTCCTCAGATAGCCTTGGAAAGGTCGAGAGCAACCATATAAGGACTGAGAGCGCCAATATTATGGTTCCGGCCTTTCTAAGAAAACTCCTACCTTTTTGCCATGATTGCCTAAATGCCGCTTTAAAGGAGGGCATTTCGTATTGAGGTAGATCAATTAGGAAGCTTGAAGAATCACCTTTAAAAGCACTAAGTCTTAAAATTTTTGCAATGATAAGCGCCGCAAATGAGCCCAAAAAATACAGGAAGAAGAAAGACAGTGCTTGAGTATTAAAGACCTTAAAAACTGTATAGCTTGGAACAAATGTTCCAATGATGAGTATATAGACGGGTAAACGAGCAGAACAAGTGATCAAGGGAAGAGTCATGATCGTTGCCAAGCGCTCTTTTTGATTCGGAATTGTTCTGGCGGCCATGATGCCAGGAATGGCACAAGCATATCCAGACATGTAGGGAAGAAAGGCCTTTCCACCTAGGCCAAAGTAGCTCATGACTTTATCTGAAATAAGGGCCGCACGAGAAATATAGCCTGATTGTTCTAAAAGACTTAACAAGAAGAAAAGAATCATGATTTGGGGAAGGAAAATTAAAACGCCACCTACACCACCAAAGAGAGCATCAACAATGAGACTTTTAAAAAGACCATTAGGGAGAAAATCTCCAACCCACTGTCCTGTCATTAACACTACTTGTTCTGTTAACTCCATGATGGGACCGGCCCAACTATAGATTGCATTAAAGATGAGATAGAAAATGGCAAAGAAGATGATGCCACCAAGTAGGGGGTGAAGAACAATTTTGTCTATTTTATCAGAAAGGATGCTTCTCTGATGATTTGAAGTTTGGAGTCCTCCTAGAATCCTTCTTGCTTCTTTGAGATTTGAGTCTATCTCATTTGCAACGGCTTCTTCTCCTCTGCTTCCTGGAATTATATTTAAACTTTTGTGACCATTTAATGAAGATGGGAGATAGCTTGCGCTTAAAGGTGTTATGGGCAGTGGCGCTATTGAGTTTTCCTCGACTACTGGATGTTCTAATCTGATAAAATGATCGAGAGTTTTTAAGTCGGTATTAAGTGCAGAAATGGTTAAAACTGGCACGCCCAGCGCCCTTTGAAGCCTTGATCTATCTTCAAGAGTAACTTCTTGATCATCGTCTTTGTTAATAATGATGATAGCTTTCTTACCTATTCTCTTAAGGACACCTAAGGCCATTCCAAGTGATGGTGTAATCCTATGCCAATCAAGTAGAATGATCGCTTTTTCAAAGGAGTACTTTGGCCCTAATTCTAAAAGAGTGGAGACGGTTACGCCTTCATCGTAGCTAGTTGGTGTTAAATTATATATTCCTGGGAGGTCGATAAGTTCATATTGGGTTACATTTTCTTGGTTGTTGGTTAAGAGTTCTCCTCGTGCCGCTTCAACTGTTATTCCAGAGTAGTTTGATACTTTTCGAAAGCCACCTGTTAGGAGATTAAATATCGTGGACTTTCCAGCGTTTGGAAGACCGATAAGGGGAAGTTGTACTAAGTGACTCTCACCAATACTTTCACTCAGAGACTCTAATACTTCATTCATCTATCTTGCCTCTGGGGTTTGTAATTCAATGGAAACGTCTTTGGCCTCCGCTTTTCTTATAGCGAAAGTGGTTCTTTCACCGTGTTTGACAACAATTGGTCCTCCAAAGGGAGCACATGAGAGAACTTTTATTAAATCACCGGGTAAGACACCTAAACTTAAGAGTTTAAAGTGAAGAGAGGGATTCTTTGTGAAGTCTAATAACTTCGCTTGATCCCCAGTCTTTAATTGCGCCAATGTTTCGACCATTAATACTTCCTATAAAGATATCTATATGTAATCACAGGTGTTTGAATAGTCAAACAAATGATTTCAACTGGCCATTTAGTTCTCTTTGTAAATTCTTCATAATGTCTAAAATTTAAACATTGTTGTCCTTGTGACAGGTTTCGCTTCGAATTTATATGGGTAACTGGCTGAAAATAGAATGAATGGTTTTAGTCTTCATTGGCATAACTTGTGCACCTAGTTAATTACAAAATGAGGAGAGAGAAATGAAAACATTATTGTTGATTCTAGTGTCATGCTTGATAAATATCGGACACACCTATGCTGAAGAGCTTGAAAAGATGCCACATGAGTCTGCGCTCTTTACTGAATACCAAAAGCTTATGAATGGGGAAACCCCTATAATAGCTGATTTACCGACGGATCAGTATGCCTTAGAAAATATTGACTCTAGAATTTTAAATGATGAGAGATATCCTGGGAAAGTTAGCCGCTCTCCTGCGATCGCTCCAGAGAGTAAGTCAGACATAGGTATGGCCACTCCTAAATAGGTCTTGATCTGTGATTTAATTAAAAGGTAAGTCCCGGCCTTATGTTATCATTATTCTATTATGGGATTATTCAAAAAGAAGAACGATTTATTGAGTCCTGAAGTAAAGGAGAGTCAGCGTTTTGCTGAAAAACTCATGAGACTTCTCTCGGGTCGAAAAGACCAAGGATCTTGGGTTGGAAAAGACTCCAACTGGGAGCTTATCTTTGGCTTTTTATTTTTCTTCGGTGGAATATACTTTCTCATCTCTTTTCTTTCTCGGTAGATCAAAGATATTCTAGTGGTATTTTTTAATCTTATTAGGTATCCCTAAATGTAAAAAAAAATCAAAGGCGTATTGTGAAAGAATCTTTCTATAAAAGCTCAATTTTACCAATCATTATTGAAAAGCTTCCCTTGCTACTTGGAACCATTTTTATATTTTTCGTTGGATGGATCCTTATTAATATCACTGTCAATATATTGAAAAGCACCCTCGTTAAGAAGGGGGCAGATAAGACGTTGACTCCCTTTTTAGGAAGTTTAACAAATAGTCTCTTAAAAGTGGCGCTTATCATCTCACTGGCAGGCATGGTTGGTATTAAAACAACAAGTTTCGTGGCGATTCTTGGTGCTGCTGGCCTGGCCATTGGCCTTGCTCTTAGAGACTCCCTTAGTAATTTTGCTGGAGGAGTGATCATCTTAATCTTTAGGCCTTTTAAGGTGGGGGATTTAGTTGAGTCGGGGTCCATTACGGGAACTGTAAAAGAAATTCAAATCTTCTCTACCATTTTAACGACTGGAGATAATAAAACCATCGTTTTACCAAACTCAATCTTAGCAAATGGGGCCATCATTAACTACACTACTCAACTAAATAGGAGAGTGGATATTGTCTTTGGTATTTCATATGAAGATGATTTTGAAGTTGCAAAGAGCTTGATTAGCGACTTCATCTCTATTGATGAGAGAGTTTTAAAAGACCCAGCACCATTTGTGCGCGTGAGTGCGCTAGGTGCTAGTTCTGTTGATATCACATTGCGGGCATGGGTTAAAAAAGAAGATTATTGGGCCGTTTACCATGACTCTCTTGAAGGAATAAAGAAAGAGTTTGATAAGTCGGGCATCAGCTTTCCTTATCCACAAAGTGAGATCTCTTTTAAAACTTCAATTCCTCACTCTTAATTAAGAGGAATAAAGCGAGCATTCTTTTTCTTGATCGGAAAAATCGGGAATAGAATGCCTCCAAATAAAATCTAGTTTTTTTTGATACAATCCTAACTGATGAAACGCTTAATCACGATTTCTCTATTCCTGATGACTTATAGCGCTTGGGCCGACCTCCAGCTTTTAACAAGTGTCTTCTATGACCCTAGTTCAAGCAATACTGGCTCTGGTACCTCAAGTAGTGGCGGAACTCTTACGGGTACTGAGACGTCTGAAACAACTTTAACCTATCGACTGGATGCTTTTAATCGCTTACCAAGTGGCCTTAAGTTTGGTTATGGCTTTGGATCAATGGTGATCACTAAAGAAGAGACAAGTGGCTCAGCTGTTACAACAAATTCTAGCACCATCATCTTTCATGGACCTGCGATTGGTTATGATTGGTCACGATGGTCATTAACATTCTTCTATTATTTAGGTGCACGTGAATCTCGAGAAGAGTTGAGCGCAGGTGTCACAACAGAGTATGAATATAGAGACTCAAGTGGTTATGAGATCAACCTAGGCTACTCCTTTCCTTTAGGAAGGAGAGTTGCAATCGGAGCACGTCTTAGTCGAAGAAGTTTAAGCCAAAAAGAGGTTGGTGTTAAGGCCAGCGGGGCGACAACAGAGACGGCCTATACTCTTAGTGAAGGAAATTCTCGCGTAACAAATCAAATCTTGTTTGCACTAGACTTTCGCTTTTTCTAAGTTTTTAATAAATGATGGACTGGCCACTCTTTAGTGAGCGTTATCGCGAACTTATCCCAAATTTTTCAGAATTCTTAAGTTCTCTTGAAAAACCTTTTCCTATAGGGCTAAGAGAGAATCCACTGAGTTGCTTGCCTTATGGGCTTGAAGAAAAACTAAAGAAGATGAATTGTGATTATAATCGACCAATATTAGAGCTTGATTATTTTGAAGTGCCAGGGCCTCGTAAGAATTGGGGTGGGGATATTGACCATCACTTAGGACTTTACTTCATGCAGGCCCTAAGTAGTTTGATGGCACCACTTGCCTTAGCACTAAGGCCTGGGAGCATGGTTTTAGATATGTGTGCAGCGCCCGGAGGCAAGACCACTCACCTTTGTGGGATCATGGAGAATAAGGGGACTCTCGTTGCGACGGAGCCAGATCTTAATAGAAGAAGAATTTTAAAGGGAAATCTTACTAGGCTAGCTTCTTTTAATACGGCTATTTATCCGTTTAAAGGCCAGGACTTACCATTTAATAATGAAAGCTTCGATTGTATTTTGCTAGATGGGCCATGCTCAAGTGAGGGTACCTTTAGAACTGATGTTATTAATGGCAGTAAGAGGCGAAAAAACAATTATCTTGAATACAATCGCTATTTTAGAGAATCTCTTCATAAAGAACAAATTGAGTTGATTGAAAAGAGCTATAAATTATTAAAAAAGGGAGGAACTCTCGTTTACTCCACATGTACCTATGATCCACAAGAGAATGAAGAAGTGGTTATGCATGCACTTCAAAAGTTTTCGGATTTATCGCTTGTCCCAATCGAACTCGGTTTTCATCTTGACGTTTGTCCTGGCGTTACTCAATACAATGGTCAATCCTATTGCGAAGAAATGGCGCTCACGGCAAGACTATACCCTCACTTTATTAACTCAATAGGTTTTTATGTTGCCAAATTTATTAAACGATAATGAATTCCAACTCATTCAAAATTACTGTTTTGACCGCTATGGAATAGAGAAAGAAGTATGGATTTATTATTCTCTTTACAAGAGAAAGGAAGGTTTGTGGCTTGTAAACAAGGGGATTGAGAATCAAATCGATTTAAGCCAGGCCGAAAGTTTTGGTTTGCGCATCTTAAGTGGCAAAAACTATCCCTACAAAATTACCAGAAGCTTTGTTCAAGTATTTTTAAAACATATGAGTAAAGGTCTGATTGAAGTAACAAGCGCGCAGGCTGAAAGCCTCTTAAAGAGGGAAACTATTCAAATCGAGGCAGGGCCAAATTTTCAAAAGGGATATTATGTATGCCTTTATCAAGAGAAATTCGTGGCGATCGCTCTTAGGACCCAAGATGCCTTTGTTTCTCAGGTCCCTAAAAGTTTAACAGGGCAATTAAGTAATAATTTAAAATTTAGCGAGTAGAGAAGTTACGTATAAGAAATCAAACTTCTTGTTACCAGGAACGGGGTCATTATCATAACGTCCTAGGTAGCCCCACTTTAGTGCCAAAGTTGAATTTAGGTTAAATTGAAAGCTAGGCTCAAAATTTAGCTGCCAGTCTTCACTTTTTGTGAAGTTTGGTAGGTACTCGGCCCATAACTTCATGCTTAGATCTTTTGAAGGACTTCTTTTTCCTTCAACATATAATCGGCCTTGGCTTTGGCTTAAAGTTGTTCCAGCAAGGTTTTTCTCACGACGGTAACGATAGCCAAGTTCAGTGTTTATTTGGGACTTCTCTGTTTTTAAGAACTGGTAAGTTCCACCGACATCGACATTTATCCTTGATTGAATTCCAGCAAATTCGTCAGCTTCTAAAATACTACCAAGGAAGATACCAACCTTTTGAGTAAGGTCGTGTTTGGCCTTAGCATTGACGTCCCAATTTCTTGAATTTTCTACACCAAAACTAGTCCCATAAGTATAGTGGCCACCAAGGGTAAAAGTGTTGGTGTCTCTTTGGTATTTATTGGTCACTTTACCATTATAAACTTCCATTTCAGTGTTACCGCCTGTGACAACAACACCTAGTTCTGATTCATGGGAAAATTGTGCGAAAGCAGATAGGTTTAAAAATACGAAAATAAGAATCAATAAAAAAGATTTCACTGGCCGACTCCTTCAATTAATTTAAGAAGGGAATTTATAGATTTTTACTGGGAGTTGGTCAAACTTTCCCAAATTTTTAATGAATCCGAATAACGCAAAACATTATTGTAGTAAATATTCTTCTCTGGTGTGGCCGTTGCGTTGATAATTTCACCAGAGAGTCCCATGTAAATGTAATGAAGATACTCGAAGCGGTTTTTTCCATTAATGGCCGGGTGAAACTTCTCTTTGCTTTTTAACTCTTCCAAGCTTTGTGCCAAGAACCCCAAGGTGGCAACGGCGGCGTTCTTAGGCTCGGATATATTGTCCTTTGTGACATTATAGGTTTGTTCTATGAGGTCGGGAACATTTTTAATTTGAGTCGGGCCTCTACTATTTTCATGAGTCGATAAGCCTCCTGTTAAAAAACCAATTTCATTATTCCATGAATCCTTAACAAGGCCACCAACTGCTGACCAAAATCCATCTCTTTGGCGATCCTTTCCAAAATTTGAAAAGATTCTCTTATAGTTTTTAAGGTAAGCAACACCACCAGGAAAACTCTCTTTTATATGATAGCGCCAATGGGAACCAAACTGGCTCTCTTGACCAAGAATTCCAAAGGCCAGGATTGCTAACTCATTGTACTCATCATTATCAAGTCCATAGAGGTCCATGATTTTTTGTTTTTCCTGTGACAAAGCCGCCAAAAACTCTCTTGCAAAGGGTGTATCGTTTTCACCATTTTCTATCGTGAACCTAGTTTCCTTGGCCTCTGTTTGGCGAGGAGTGAAATTATAGGAAAAGTAGTCATCTAGTTTTTGATAAGTTGTAAATGAGAGCTGGTCATTTTTAACGGTAAATTCGAGTCCTTCGTCCTGAGGGAGGATATAAAAAGGCAGGGGGAGGGTAATGAGATGCCTTTTTAATAGTGCCTCTAAATTACCAACGATTTGAGTACAAGAGCCTGAAAAACAATCCACTCCATTTTCTAAGGTCTCAAGAAGTTGAGCACGAGATCTCTGGTCAGTTAATGTTAGTAGGGACGCATCCACACTCATAAGTTCATAAATACCCGCACCTGCTCCTCTTGGTTCAGGCATATTGGTATCGGCCCTCTGATCGGTTCTTGTACCAAGGCCCGCATCAATACTACCTTTTAACGTACCGTCAGATTCATAAAGAAAAATACGATCTTTACTTTTATCTAAGACAAGATATGGGCCTCTTGCTTCAAGGCTTTTAAAAGTTTGTAAGAAACTTAAATTATCACGATTTGAAATTTCTCGATACCAACTTTTTTGATTTCGATATTCTTTGAAATCAACTCCAGAAAATGTTCTTATAACGTCTGAATGACCATTTGTTAAATTGGCTTCTCGTGGTGGAGGATGTAATCGCCATTCAAGATTTTCACGAGAGAAAGCGGTAAACTGATTTCTTAAATCAAAATTTAAAATATCCATGACTTCAAGTGAAACCTCCTCAAAGGGAATTGCCATACTTTCAAATATTTTCTCAGATTCAGAACCACAGTTGATCGAGTAAGCCAATTGTTGGGTGCTCTGATTTTCACAACCAGATTCTTGTACTGCCTCTATGACTTGTTGCCACCTCTCTTCTAATAAGGGGGCGAGTTTATGATAAAGTTTTTCTCGCTCTTTTCGATTAAGTTCATAATAGACTTCGATTAATTGTTCTAAAATTGGGTTTACGAGATTTTCATTGGGATTTAAATCTTGCCAAAAAGTAGCTATGGCAAAATCTTTATTATTAAAAATATTGCTCTCGGTGCTCATCTCATAGGCCATGAGTAAGATAGGCATATTTTGGTAACTGATACTTAGCTTTCCACTTTTTAGACTCAATTGAGACTCATTGATGAGCTCTCTTAATTGGTCATGATATTTATGATCTTTAAAAGTTTTTAAAATAGGATGAGTGTCTGTTAAAGGGGAGCCAATCTTACTAAGAAAAGCGATGGATTTCTCTCTTTCGTCATTATTTTCAGCCCCTTGATGAATCTCAATCAAAGAAGCTAATTTTAAGGCCGTCACTTGGGATTGAAGTAGAAGAAGGTCCTGATTCTGAGAATTGTTTTTAAGCCAATTATAATCGCCACAGGATTCACCAATAGAGGCATTGGTTACTAACGGAAAAATGAAAAATATTAAAAAAATTTGCCTAAACATCTTCAATATTATCGGTATTTTAGAAGTTTTTAGTGCCATTTTCAGAGAAGAATTGGTCAAAAACGACAATTTTTCCCCTTTGAATAATCAAGGCACCGAGTGAGGATATAATATAGGTGTATTCCTCAAAGGATTGGTGATCAAATTGATTGATAATAAGAATTTAAGATTAAGCAAAAAAAGCTCTGAAATCCTTAGTAATGTGATCAAGATCTCTATGAGAGAGGGATATGGGTTTTTATGGCAAAATTTCGAAGGTCATCGAAAGGTTTGGCCCATACAACTAAAAAATGTCGATGTGGACTCAAGAAATATAATCTTGACCATCGACTTCAATGGCTCCTCTCCTGTGCCCAAGGAAGTCTGTTTCAAAGTAGATGAGATTGATTTAGGCCAAGGCCTCTATTTTAAAGGCGATGAGAAAGAGATCTTATTTAAAGTGGAGGCGGGGAGTTTCTTTATTAATAATAATGAAATCATTTTGCCCTTACCGTCTTCGGCTTATTTTAAGGAGTCTCGAAGTAATCCTCGTTTTATGCCTAAAGACCCCATTACATTTGGTGTTAAAAAATTTGTGAGGGGAAAAGGTCACACAGAGCTTAATTTAAATTGTCGTAATTTAAGTAAAGGTGGCGTTGGTTTTACTTTAAGTTATGGAAACGCCCATATATTCAAGAAAAATGAAAAAGTTTTTATTGAAAGAATTGGTGATATGGAACTCCCAATGGTCTTAGAAGCATCAATCGCTTATATCCGTAAATTCCATGAAGAGAGAGAAAATAAAATTCTTATGGGTCTCTCTTTTAAGGATGAACTCAGTGAAAAAACATATACAAGTTTAAGTAGTTTTTTTCAGTAAACCGTCACCATCTTGATAAAGTTCCACTATAAAATAAACCTAAAAAATCAGCACTAAAAGCAATGCATATATGAAGGCAAACTCCTGGCCATATGCTCTTGCTCTTCAAAGAATAATGAGAAAGCACCAGACCTGCAAAAACCGAGCCTATGGCCTCTGGAAAAGGCTTGTGGATGTGGATCATGGCATATGGCAGGGTCATCATAATAATAGATATTCGGCCCATTCTTTCATTTAAGGCAAAGAGAATTGGGCCTCTGAAAAAAAACTCTACAGCGATAAATTGAGGAAGGTAAATGAGTTCAAATAGCCCCCAGTCCAACCAATTTTTTGGTCGATAGAGAGGGTAGAAATTGTAAAAGCTCTCTTGGGAACAGATGACAGCTAAAACTAAAAGCATGGCGCCAGCAAAAATAAAGTAGGGAGGAAGATCTTCTTTCCTTGGAAGGGAGAGTCCTTGTAGATTTAAATCCTTTCGGATCCTAAAAATAACCACCGGTATTAAGATAAAAAGAATGATAAAAGATACGGTCGTAAAGGATTGTGCCCACAGCTTAAGATCGTAGGCTGAGTGCCTTAAAGCAAACGAGGGAGCAATGTGCTGATAAAAGGGGCCTTGCCAGCCAAAGTATTCCAACGTTAGGAGGATGAAAATAATTAAAAAATACAAGAGAAAGCTTGGGTCCTTTAGGTCTTTAATGATTGTTTTAATTTCATTCATTTTTGATTTCTCTAATGGGTAAAACAAATATTTTAGGTTAAAATAAAAGTATAATGTTTAAGTTAAGGAGAGGCATTGTTTTTATTTATAGACGATGAACCTGATATTCACGACCTATTGGCCGATTATTTAGTTGAATTTGGTAATCAGTATCATAGTGCCTACTCGGTGCCTGAGGCCCTACAATTTCTTCAAAAAAATCGCTACAAGCTTATTGTTTGCGATTTGGTTTTGGAAAACGGTAAAGGTGAAAATGTCCTTAACTATATGAGAAAGCCACAAAGTGTACATTTGGAAACGCCTGTCATTCTCATAAGTGGTAAATTAAAAGGTCCAGAGAAACTTGATAAGCAAACGAGGTTTCTTGAGAAACCATTTTCACAAACGGAATTAATCGATTGCCTTAAAGGTCTAAAGCAACAATCGGCCAAAACTAATCTTCATCCTGAATTAAAGAAATTGTTGAAAAAATAATAATCTAATTTTTAACGACAGTTGAACTCAAAAACCTTGATTTGAATATTCCTTGGATAATTTCCTCTTAGTGAGACGAAATCACTTTCAGTTAAATATGAGCGAATGATGGATAGTTTCTTCTCTTTACACGTCTTTTTCATAAAGGCCTTAACCTGATTTGTTCTCATGGTGTTCATTGCTTCGTTTTTAGTAACAACATAATGGGTTCTACCAAAGGTTAAAAATCCCATTGAATCGAGAAAATGTTGATCTAATTGAGGTTCCCAATTTTTGGAATCTTCTGTTGTGCTACTGCAGCCAGCAGTTAAAAGAAAGCCAGTTAAGGCGATTACTTTTATCAAAGTCTCTATCATCATTTTATTCTCCCGTATCTCTATTGGACATTTATCGATGGGAATTGGCAAAGATTACTGAAAAAGTTGATGCTGTGTGGTAATGATGATAAGGATAGGGGGTGAATTCTTTTTTTAGCGAAAATATTAATGATGCACTTGAGTGCTGGGAAAGTGGTGGTTTGGTCGCGATTCCTACTGAGACCGTTTATGGCCTAGGTGCACCCGTGAATCAAGGTGAGCTGATTGAAAAGATCTTTAGCTATAAAGAAAGACCCTTCTATGATCCTCTCATCGTTCATATCAGTGACCAATCGATGGCGAAAAAGTACGTTAGGGAATGGAATTCTTTGACTGACAAATTAGCAAAGAAGTTTTGGCCAGGTCCTCTGACGATTGTCCTTCCCAAAAATGATTTAATCTCTGATATGATCACCTCAGGTTTACCAACGGTGGGGATTCGTTGCCCAAATAATAAGTTGACCCTAGAGCTCATTAGTAAATTAGGTGAAGGTATTGCTGCACCAAGTGCTAATAAATTTACCAAGACTTCCCCAACCAATAAAGATCACGTTTTTCAAAGTTTTGAAGACAATCATCT
Source organism: Bacteriovoracaceae bacterium (assembly GCA_021737405.1). Classification (GTDB taxonomy): domain Bacteria; phylum Bdellovibrionota; class Bacteriovoracia; order Bacteriovoracales; family Bacteriovoracaceae. The sequence goes on along the minus strand of JAIPEG010000003.1, from coordinate 5,514 downwards.
TTGTATACTTGTGAGTGAAGAGAGCGCTGATGTTGGGATTGAGTCGACGATTATTTCTATTAATCAAAGTACGATTTCTCTTTTAAGACCTGGAGTCATTACTGAGGTAGATATTCGAGAGGCCTTAGTGGGAGACGATTTTAAGTTTAATGAGGGCCTAACCGCTTTTGAAGAAAAGGTTGTGATTGCTCCTGGTCAAGATTCTATTCACTATAGACCTTCTTACCCGTTAGAGTTGGTCGAAATGAAAGACCTATCCGAAAAGGGCACTGATATTGAATATATTTATTTGGAACTTGACCCTTATGTTACGGCCAGAAAGTTATACGCTTTAATGAGGAGTCCTCTTACTTCTTCCTATATTCAGCGAACCTTTGTTCTGCCAGATAAGCGAGAGACTTTAAGTGAACGTGAATTACAAGTTTGGCAAAGTCTTTTGAATCGTTTGGAAAAGGCGGGACAGTGGTCTAAGAAAAGTTAAATATTTTGCCAAAATAAATCTTTCTTAAGATTATGTATTTCGTCCTTTTTTAATTCCCATTCTCGTCCATAAATATCACGAATAATGATTGTGTAAATACTATGACCTTCTAAAAAACTTAAATCCAATATTTCGATACTCGTCTTTTCACCTGGTTTTAGGGTTCTTACTAAGTTTTGGGGAAAGTAGAATAACTGGCGCAGGTATCCTCGACCATTAAGGGTTCTAAAAAACCAGGATTCAAGATGAATATCACTCTCTCCAAAATTCTCTAAAGATAATATGAGTTTAATAGGTAAGTCTTGATTTGATTGCTGTATGTTTTCGCATAGGAGGGCGCGAACTTTGAGCTTGCCTTGCTCTGGAAGGTAACGGATAAGTCTTGCTTGGTAGAAGCGATAGCTAATAATACCAAGTAAAAAACTCGTGAATGAATAGAGTAGAATTGAAATCATGCAGTTATTTTAACCAATTTTTTAAAAATCACATAATCGTTTTGGCCCACATAGACAAATCTTTTACGTGGATAATTTAAGAGAAATTGCCTTTACAGTGGTGTTGCGGTTGAATTTAATGAGCTAGATAATATATTAAGGGGTAAATTGTGCTTGAAAATATACTAAATTCATCTAATCCAATTGAAAAAGACCTCTACCATCGCGCTCCATACCTTTTATTAGATGAGATTATGAATCTCTCTGACACTTTGCTTGTTGCAAAAAAAGCACTCATTGGTGATGAGTTTTTCTTTAAGGGTCATTTTCCAAATGCTCCCATCCTTCCTGGGGCCCTCATGCAGGAGATGACCACGCAGGCGGCCGGGGTCCTTATTGCAAGAAAATATAATCCCATGGGGGAGAGTTATGATACTGAAAACTTTGATCCTGAAAGACCAGCCCTGGGTGTACTCTCTCGTATCAAAGACGCCAAGTTTAAAAGTTTTGCTCGCCCTGGTGATATCCTCACTATTGAAGTGGAACTAATTGAAAAACTAGAAAACGCCTTTGAATTTAAAGGTGTCATCAAAAAGGAAAAAGGTTCTGAGGTTATTATGAAGAATCACTTTCTTCTTACCAACATTTCTTCTTCCCTCTTAGTTAGGGATTAATTTCTTTGTAAGAATTCTTGTAGAGTTTATGAAAATAATAACCCTCTGCTTTTGATAGTTTTGGATCATTTCTTAGCGTGTCGTCGATACTGTAAAGATAATCAGTTCCAGAAACCACAAAGAAATAATTAGCAATTTTGTATTCTTCCGTTTTAGCCTTATTACTTTTAAATTTGCGAAATTCAGGCATCTGATTCCAGTCAATAGAATAGCTGTTGTAATTTCTTAAAAATAAAACCATGGCATAAGTAATACTTTCACAATAAACAATTTCGTCTTTTTTTCCGTATTGTTCAAGCCATCTCATAATAGGAACGAGATCTGAGTTTTGCTTGAATTCATAATTAAAAGATTTTTCGCCAAAAAATAAAAAGGTACAAAGCATAGTAAAGATAAACCGTTTGGCATCCTCTTTTAGGTAATGAGTTATGAGATCGAGTAGAATTAAACTAAAAGGGAATATCGTGAACACTTGAAACCCTAATGAGTATCTCTCTCTAAAGTGAATAGGACTTATACCAAAAAGGTCTAGAAAAATATATACAATAGTTAAACAAAAGGAAAAGAGACTTATTGCCCAAATCGGTTGGTTGAGATGATATTCTTCTCTTTTAAATAAGTATAAATATATTGGCGGGATAATAATGAACCATAATTTATGAGTAAAGAAATGAATTTTAATTTGTAGAAGTTCCAGGTTTTTCAAAAAACTTGCCTGTGCATAAAGCATAGGTAGTAGGTTTAATTGAAAGCGATAACTGATTCCTATGTAGGTAAGGCCAGCAATGAGGGGGGCTATCGATTGAGTTAGGATAAACTTGATCGGCACTTTCTTAAAAATAAAGATTTCAAAGAAAAAATATAAGGACAGTGGAATCCAGAATAAGTAACGTGACCCTACAAAGAAAGCGAGGACCAAACCTTTTAAGAAATTTTCACCAAAATCTTCTCTTTTAGTCTCTCTATTAGAAAGGAGTAGATAGAAAATAAAGGCGAGCCCACAATACTCCATGCTATATGGCCGAATAGTAAAAGCATAATCGAGTAATAAGGTATTAGTAAAAAGTAATGTCGAAAGTAGAAGTGAAATGATGGTATTGTTGCTTTGTTTCTTTAAGGAAAAAAAGAAAAGAAAAAGAGTGAGCAAGAAAAATAGCATGGGAAGACTTCGCAACCACCAGGTTTGAGTTGAGCCAAAAGACCATATTCTCAAAAGGTAAGTAAACATTCCCGGATCGAGGCTGCCACCTGCTCGGTTGACAAGAAACATTGTTCCAAGAGGATTGATAATCATAGGGTCTGATGGAGCTTCTCCTGGGAAAAAGCCTCGTGAAGTAAAAAACAAAATAATTTCGTCGATGTTGAAACTAGAATAAAAGATGGATCCTTTTATCCAAAAAAGGACAAAAATGATAAAGAGAGAGATTGTAGAATAAGTTAATAATCGTTGTCTTTTAATGTCCATCTTTAAATGGTTTCTCCAAGTGTAAATATATATTAACTATCTTATAATAACCCAAACCACATAAAAAGGTCGCAAAATGGTCAGTATTAATAAAAGAGAATTAGAAGAAATGAAAGATGAGCGCTATCGGGGGCGATTAATAAATTGCCTCTCCGGAATTAAAACGGCAGTGCTTATTGGTACAATAAATCATGATAACCAAACCAATTTGGCCGTTTTTTCTTCTCTCGTTCATTTGGGGGCTAATCCAGCCTTAATGGGGCTTATTGTTAGGCCAGATATTTCACCACGCCACACTCTTGAGAATATTATTGAACAAGGTGAGTGGAGCTGTAATATTTTAAGTTCTCATTATAAAGTTGCCATTCATCATACATCTGCGAGGTTTTCTCGAGAGCAGAGTGAATTTTCTCATTGTGGTCTTAGTGAAGAGTTCATTGAGGATGTAAAGAGTCCCTTTGTAAAAGAGGCCCAAATCAAATGGAAAATGTCTTTAGTGAGAATAGTCGATATTCCTGAAAATGGTACAAAACTGATTATTGGATCCGTTTCAAATATTTTCATACCTGATGCTTTATTAAGTGAGGATGGTTTTATTGATGTTGCAAAGATAGATCCCTGCCTAGTAACAGGGCTTGACTGTTATCATCAAGTTAATCAAGGACAGAGATTCACTTATGCAAAGCCTGATCATCTTCCAAAACCTCTTTAACTAATATTTGAGTATATCTCTCTTTTGACTTGATTGGGGTAATCAATGCTATACTGAAAGCTATTAATAAATTTATCAAACGACTAAGGGAATTTGTTGGTAGGTTCAGGTAAAAAAGGCACAGGAGTGGAAACAGCCGCTCAAATGCTATCAGGTCTTGATAAAGACAATCGTGACCGCGTTCTTGAAATTATCTCCAAGAAAGATCCTCAAATGGCCGAAATCATCAAACTCAATCTCGTGCAGATCGATGATTTAATAAAGATGACAATTTCTATGCTTCAAGACTTTATGAAAGAAGTCAGCCTAGGTGACCTAGCTTTAGCCTTAAAGTTTGCCGATAAAAATACGGTAAATTTCTTTTGTGACAACTTAAGTAAATCTATGGCCCTTGAAATTAGGGAAACCGTTGAAGAGAAAAAAGTACAAAAGAAAATAGCAGAAGAAGCTTATCAAAAGGTTATGGATAAAGTTCGTCAACTCGTTGATAGTGAAAAGATAATTCTTAAAAAAGATTCAGATCAATATGTTTAGAAGTTTAGACCAAGGAAGGTCGTGCATTGGGAGGGGGTATCCAAGGATGGAGAGCCCCCTCTTTTTCTAGTTACACTTATAGGCCGTAGCGAAAATCTCTCTTTTCCCACCGTTAGCTACCACATCATCAATGAAGATAGAGTCTGCACCCATATCAGCGGCAGCGTTTCGTGCCATATTCGTGGCCATATCAGCTGATCCTTCTTTATGAAACCCTTTTACCTTGGCCAAGACCTCACAATCAGCTTGATCTTTTGGTGCCCTCTTTAATATTTCAACCCCTCTGGTCTTATCCGTAAGAACATATGGCCCACTGGAGCAGCTGACAATTGTGATTAGTAATATTAGATACTTAGACATTTTTTGACTCCTTTATTTTGTTAATGCTCTTCATTTTAACGAATTGAGGGCAGAGGACAATGATAAATAATTTACGCTATGCGTTGCGCATTCTTCTCATTATGTTAAAAACCCTCAAATTCTAAAGAGGAGAAGAAAATGAATTTAGCCAAATGGTCGGTTGCTGCCCTTATTTTTGGCACACTTTTGGCCGTCGAAGCAAATGAGGCGCCACAATCAAAAGGCGATTTTTGCGGCCAATTTAAGAGCAATAAAACTCGCACTCAAAGTATTCTCCAAAATGATGAAATGAGGATGGCCTTTCAAAATAGAGGCGGCCTTATAAATGGCGGTGTCTGTTGGTGGCACTCTCGTTTTCAACGAAATGCTGCTTACTTAACAATTTATAAACCAGACCAACCTATGCCAGACGTAGAAGAAGCGAAGAGTATTATTAAGAAAATTCGTTTTGCCTCTGAAGTCGTAACGATTCCTGGATTTTCAAATTTCTATGAATTTTCTAGCTACTTTCGTGATGAGATTCAGGATCGTCTTGATGGGTGGCAAAGAACTGACGGATTTATCATGCAGCAATGGGTAGTCGGTCTTGCTGGATCTTCTGAAACCACACCAGAGAATATGAAAGATATTATGGATGATTTGTATAAGCAAGTGTCTCTTGGAGATGTTGTTTATCAAAAACTTCAGATTAAAGGAATTGTTGCTCACGCTTGGTTTGAAGTGCGGGCGTTTTCTCGGACACCAACATACTAAGCTAAGTTCCTGAATATCGGTTAGTTCTCCTAAAGTGCTAAAATAGCACAGGAGCTGACTATGACAAGAAAAGTACGCAAGACCTTCCCTAAAGAAGTTAA
>JAIPEG010000038.1 GCA_021737405.1 Bacteriovoracaceae bacterium | reverse complement strand
TTGCCCTTACCCATACTTTTTTCCTTTTTGTATGTTGAATGTATCCCTTACTTTTAGCAATCTACCGTCTCTATAGCAAACCTCAAAAACGCCGATTCTAGTTCTTTTGATCTAAGCGAAGTGATCAGGTACTAAATCATCCGAGATTTGTTAAAAAAGACGTGATGCCTATTACTTTAATTTGTCACAACTACACTTTTCTTGTTTACACTATATTTGAACATCATTTCACAGGGGGTCACCTATTAAAACGAGATTTTTAATCTTTGCTGCAATATTGGGCCAATCATTTAGCTTCGCCCGTTCACCGATACCCTGTCAGGATATTGATAAAAGTAAGGTCATTCCAAAAGAAAAAGTCATCACAATTTTAGAAAAAGATGTCGTTTTTAACGAGTTAAAGAAAAACTGGTCAGAAGACATCAAGATAATTGTTGGCTCTTGTCTGAACGATAGGGGTGAAATTAAGATCCCGGGCCAGCACTTAAATGTTTTAGGAAGAAAATGCTGGGTAGGAGATCAATTAATTAGTTTTAAAATCAAGAAAGACAAGGCCTACTTTCGCCCTCTCTCAACACTTAGAAAGACCATTCCCCTCATGCAATACAACAAAGCTTCTTTCAAAAAGACATTAGAGACCATCTTTAGTGGCCCCATAGTGGTGAACTTCTTTAAAGGAAGTGATCTTTGCCAAGTGGAATTTAACAGTAACCCACAAGAGCTAGACATGTTCCTTCAATTAAGAGATAAATCAAAAAACTGGTGTTTTTTACAATCACACATTGATGGTAGTGAGTTAAGCGTTATCAAAAGGCTCTACGCAAAAGATAGTTTGTGCTCAATAGATCAATAAATTTATACTGAGAGTTGAGGAACCTATGACAAAGATAAAAGTCGACCTTGTAAAATACGATACTGAGAAAACGAAAAATCGAAAGAGAAAGGATCTTCTAGTAGACGAAAAGAGCCAAGAGTCAGTGATCGCAAAATTAGAAAAAATTCATAAGGGTGATAAAATTAAGGAGATCTTTGAGATCACTTGGGGCGAAAAAGTCGCGCCAAAGCTTCCCCATGGAGTTGTACACACTGGAAGAATAAAGTTTTTTGAAGAGCAAAAGGGCTTTGGATTTATCGCTCCAGAAGATGATATGGAGGATTTATTTTTCCATGCATCAGCACTTACCGACAAAGAAGTTCATGATCACGACAGGGTTGAATTTGAGGTGAGCGAAGGCCCTAAGGGGCCCGTCGCTATTCGGATTAGAGTCGTTGACCAGAATTGAAATCATATTCGAATATCTTATCGTAAGACTTCTCAGGTCTTTATTGCTATAAGCTAATTTTTAATAATTCAGGTGAGGCTTGAAGAATTGGGCATTTTTCGTAATGTTTTTTTAATAGCTCAATTTTGAGTAAGCTCTCTTCAAAATGTACAAGAGCATAATCCTTTTTTGAAATCCCTTTATTTTCACTGGCATCAATTAAAAGGAGATTTTCTTTTTTGCATGATTTGTTCCTTATAAGAGCGATTTTTTGCTTTGCAAGAACTGAACGACTCCCCTCTGCTACCTTTAAAACAAAGGTCACACTATTAGCAACAGGTTCCATAATTTCTTTATTAGCGTTAAATTCAATATGAATTTTCTTATAAATATCATCAACGATATCTTCAGAAGTAAGCCAGCTCTCATTATCTGTGATACTCCATGTAGTCGTAAAAAGAACTTCTTCTTTAAAATTTTTATTTGAATCAATGACTTCAAGTTTAGCATTCTCAATACTCACCTGTTCATGCCCTGACCATAATTCATTCCATAGTAATTTAAACTCATTATCAGTTTTAATGAAAAGAAAGTGATGAACAAAAACGCCTTCCCCCCCTCCCATGAGTGTTACAAGGATGCCAATTCTGTTTACATCTATTTTGAAAGTTTTAGCTACCCAACTCTCACTATAATGCTCATTAATACAACTACAACCTAATTGGTTTTTTGATATATGCTCCTTTTCATTATCTGAATTGAAACGAAATTCGAGCTGGTCATTTAAACAATATGGTTGAATAGTTAATTTTTCACTCCCTATTAAATTAATAGGCCCAAGGATAGGTTTGGTCTTAGGACAAAAACTTCCCCATATCGAAAAACTTATAAATGTAAAAATAAAAATCTTATACATAAGAAATACCCCAGTATTTTCATAACCTTAATCTTTAGCAGTAGCCTTCAGACTTGTGCTAATAAATAAGTCCCTATGGGGAATGCTAATCATTTCCAGATTTTGATTAGTTGCCTCAAAGAATTGGCTCCAGGTACAAGGTTCACCTGTTTCAAATATTTTTTCAACGATTGGATGAAAAGCTGCAACGGCAGAGCTATTCGGAAAGACTTCTTCGGTGGTCTTTCCGATGATATCCTCTAACTCCATTCCCCATGCCTTAAGGGCCACGGGATTAGCATTGACGAGTTCCCACGTTTTAATTTTTCCAGAAGAATTGCGGATGACTCTCCAAATATGAACTTCTTGTGGCATATTCATGAAAAGGACTTCATAAGGACTCATGTCGGATAAGTGTTTTTCTTTTGCATATCTTTCGATCAGCACTTCGATGAGTTCTTCTGTTACTGGTTTTTCCAAAACCTTGATAAATCCTTCAACCTCTTGATTTAAGAACTCACCCGTAAGGAGAAAACTTGGAATCTCTTTTTTAATCTTTTCTCTAAACTGTATGCCATTTGTGCCTGGCATTCTAAAATCAACGAAGAGAATAGAGACGTCATTATTGTGAATGTAGTCGATGGCCTCCTCGCAATCACTGAAAGCATGAACTGATATTTCAGATGAAGAGAAGATTTCTTTATAGAGTCTACAGAGATCTTTTTCATCATCGACAAATACTAAATTATACATTTAGACTTCCCTTTTTCTTAATTCTAGATGAAAGGCCGTATGACCATTAAGCTTTTGGTAATATAGATCTCCACCATGTTCTTTTGCAATTTGTTGAGACACTGACAAACCTAAACCAGTTCCCTCACCGACTACTTTTGTCGTATAGAATGGGTCAAATATCTTCTCTACAGTGGCATCATTAATACCCTTGCCGCTGTCTTGAACGGTTATTGTAATAGAATTCCTTTCTTCTTTATAAAGAACCTTTACCCAGGCGGATTCTTGATTTCTAATCTCATCAATAGAATTATTAATCAAATTGATGATGATTTGTTCTACCTGAACCTCATCAGCGTAAACCTCCAGCTCAACAGGTACCTCATTGATTAATTCAATATCAGTGGAAGCACTCTTATAGGTCAAAAGATCAAAACAATCCATGACAAGGTCTCTTGGGGAGAAGACACTTTTTACCAATGTTTCAGAGCTCCTACTAAACTTTTTTAATCCTTTTACAATTCTAGCGATCCGCTCCGAAGAATTTTTAATCATTAAGAAATATTCTTCAAATTCCGTATCTTTAAATTTCTTATTCATTACACTTATGGCCGTAAGAGTAATTGCTAAAGGATTGTTTATTTCATGCGCCACTCCAGCTGCCATCTCACCCAATGTCGCAAGTTTAGAGGATTGAATAATTTTTAGTTTATCTTCTTCTATTTGCCTCTGAACTTCTTTTTGCTTTGTCATATCCCTTGTTATGGTAGCGTGACCAAGAGGTTCTTGTGACTTAGGATCATTAATTTGAAAATGAATATCATGAACGGGGATTCTCTGGCCCGTAATGAAGTGCTGGAAATAAGTTTCTCCTTCCCAGTAACCCTTTTCTTGCATGGTTGTAAAGATTTCATTCTTTACGCTTTCTCTTAAATCCTCCGGATAACATTCTTCAATTTGAAGATCACTAATTTCCTTATCAAGAGGGATTCCCAATAAATTTCGACCAGATGGATTTAAATAGATCGGAGTAAAGTTTTCATTAGCAATACCCACGAAGTCAGTTGAGTTTTCTATAACCGCTTCAAAAAGTGTTAGGCGATGAAGAGTCTTTTCAAATTCTAGTTCAAGGTTCTTCTTGTGGGTTATATTTTGAAATGTGCCTGCTAACTTATATATTTCACCATCAAATTTTCTTACAGGAGTAGCAATTGAGCGAACCCATAACTTCTCACCACTTTGATTAAAAAATTCAAATTCTTCATCAAACGGTTTTCCTTCTCTTATGCATAAATCCAATAATTCAGTAATTCGAGTTTGTTCATGAGGAGCATAAAAATTAATACCCTGTACCTTATCTACAGGGATATCTTTTGAAACTCCATAAATCTCGTAGACTTCATCGGACCATGTTACTTCATTAGTCTCAACATTAAGCTCCCAGGAACCAACTTTTAAAGCCTTACCGATTGATTCGAGCCTGTCCCTATTGGTAATACTTATTCGTTGATCTTTTCCAAACGCCATAAAAGCCGAGGTATTATTAGGTAGATCACCTTGAAAAAAAAGATCAAAATCCATCTTAAAAACTTCCCCTGTAAGAAAGTTTTTAACGGAAATTGTTCGTTTTACTTTTTCTAATTTTTTAGCCTGGGGTAAGACCTCATTAATAAACTTTTCATGATCTTCACTTGCGATAAAATCAAGCATTGTGAATTTTGAAATATCTTGATCTTCATTAAGACCAAAAATTTTCCTACCTGCACCATTAACAAAAATAGCCGTACCATTTTCATCAGCAATGCCAAAGAAATCAGAGCTCTGCTCAACCACTTTCATTAATAGAGGGTCTAAATATTTTAATCTTTCCATTTGTCTAACTTATTCTAGATTATTGGGTTACGAGAAACAATCACTATGCTAAATGAGAGCCTAAAATTAACAAAGATTAAGATGATTAAAGAGTAAAGTATTTTTTACTGAGTCTTTATCCGACAATATTACTTTGTCCTAAAGATATGCTTTAATTCCTTTCTAATGAAAGCAATGTTTTGATAAAGTATTCCCATGAAAATGACTTCCTTCCCACTTTTGTTTTCCTGCTGGATAATTGCGGCCATTGCCACTCTAGGAAGCCTTTTTTTCAGTCAAATCATGGAATTCACCCCTTGTGCCCTTTGTTGGTATCAGCGAATTGCCATGTATCCGTTAGTTATTATTTTTCTGATTGGAGCACTTAAGGCCCCCGAGTCTACTTTTATCTTCAGTGCGCCCTTTGTTTTCATTGGATGGTTCATCGCTCTTTACCATAACCTTCTACACTATGAGGTCATTCCTGAGAGTGCTTCTCCCTGCCTAGAAGGAGTTTCTTGCTCCACAGTCTATATTGAGTGGCTCGGTTTCATCACAATTCCTATGCTTTCTCTCTTTGCTTTTACTCTTATTGGATTACTTCTTGTCAGCTTTAAAAGGATGGCCCGCAATGAAAAATAATAAAACCTACCTCTTTATTGGTGTTGGAGCGCTTTTACTTGGAAGCTTTCTATTAGGGATCAAATTTTATAAAGACTCTCAAAAAGAGAAGTTCTCTTTTATGGCCCAAAATAACGCGGAAACATTCGTTCGAGAGCATTCTCCTCGCCTTGGAAGTAAAGACGCGAGAGTGTATCTTGTGGAATTTTTAGATCCAGAATGTGAGAGTTGTAGGCAATTCTACCCAATGGTTAAGAAGCTTCTCTCTGAATATAATGGCAGAGTTCAGCTAATCGTTCGCTATGCGGCCTTTCACGGAAACTCCAGGATTGCGATTGCGGCAGTAGAAGCGGCAAAGAAGCAAGACAAGTACTGGGAAGCGCTAGGACTTCTTTTTGAAACTCAGCCAATGTGGGGAAGCCATCACAATCCTCAAATTAAATTAATTTTTGAGTACCTTCCAAAGATTGGAATTGATATCGAGAAATTAAAAATTGATATGAAAGACCCAACCATTACAAAAATTATCGATCAGGACATGGAAGACCTACGGGCGTTAGGTGTTCGGGGAACCCCCACTTTCTTCGTCAATGGAAAGAAACCTTCTGACTACAGCTTCCATGCTTTAAGCAAGTTGATTGAAGAAGAAGTGAAACTTACCTACGATTAGGCATTAACTTAACAAAAGTCTCTGGAATTTAAGATTTTTAAATCGACAATTCCATTACTCCTTGGGATCGCAGTTTCTTTTCAATTCTCTTTATTTTTGCCAAGTTAATGGCCCAGTTTATCACTGAGTGAATATAGACTTTCTCAAAGCCGAGCTGATGTCCTGCGATTTCTAGATAAGTCATTTCTTTCGCATTTATTTTTTTATCTGCAGCAATTAAGTTAGCACATCCGAATAGTAAATCTATTGCGACATTAGGCTCCAGCTTTTTAAGACTAGGTAGTTTAGGAATGGTTTTAGACTTTACCATTTCAATTAGATTTAATTTTTCTTCTCTAGACTCTAAAAAATCAATCGCCTTAGCAATATAAATCAATTCTTCCTCTTGCACATACATATCAGAGCAAATTGTTCCGATTAAAACTCTTGCCACCCAACTTTTTTGCTCTGAATTTAGGGCTTCAAAGTGATCCTGTTTCTTATTTAAGTAAATTATCCCTGTCTTATCTTTTAAACTCATCATCGATTCCTAACTTAAAATCATAGGTCATTGTAACAAATTTGCCCCATGTAATTCTATACATTATATTTTTTTTAATAAAGATTTCTATATTCAGAGGCGATTTGAAATAGACTATTTACTCTGGACCACCATCAGAAATAGTCCATCCATTAGAGATGAGATTCGCTCTCGCGGCCGCTGCTCCAGTGCTATAGAGTGAATCGCCACCACTTAAAGTAACGCCCGATTGGGCCGACGTCGCATTAATTCGATTCAGCATATTACTATAATTAGCCGTAGGTAAAATTACACCACCTCCAAACATATTTTCCATGTTGGTAACATTTCCAAAATCCCAAGCACTCATATCAGGCGCTGCACTTGTCGCACTTGCAAACATCCAACGCATATTTGTAACACTAGAAGTATCCCAAGACCCTACCGTCGAAGCAGTAGCCACTGAATTAAGGTAAAACATTAATTGCATATCTAATACATTTGAAACATCCCAACTTGAAAGAACAGGATCAGCACTCATCTCTCTGAACATTGACTGTATGTTTGTTACACTTGAAGTTACCCACGCGCTCGTATCAGGATGTGCACTTGTTGCTCCTCTAAACATTGACTGCATACCAGTAACATTTGAAGTATTCCAGGAGCTCGTATCAGGATTTGCACTTGTTGCTCCTCTAAACATTGAATCCATATCAGTAACATTTGAAGTATTCCAAGAACTCGTAGCTGGATTAGCGCTGGTTGCATTGTAGAACATCTCTTTCATATTTGTTACATTAGTCGTAATCCACGAACTTGTATCAGGGTTTGCATTTGTTGCACCTTCAAACATGGAATCCATAGACGTTACATTACTTGTATCCCAAGAGCTTGTGTCAGGATTAGCACTCGTTGCATCTCTAAACATTGACACCATAGATGTTACATTACTTGTATCCCAAGAGCTCGTGTCAGGATTGGCATTCGTTGCTCCAGCAAACATATTGAACATCGTTGTGACACTACCTACATCCCATAAACTTGTATCTGGAATTGCATTTATTGCTCCATTAAACATGTTATACATTGTTGTAACATTTGAGGTATTCCAATTTGTGGTTACAGGGTTTGCACTCGTTGCCCCTGAAAACATATAATCCATCGTTAAAACATTTGAGGTATCCCAACTTGAAGTATTAGGAGCGGCATTCGTTGCGCCTCTAAACATAGAAGTCATGTTAGTTACGCTAGAAGTATCCCATGATCCCGTTGTTGTTGCTGTTGCCGCTATGGATAAGTAAAACATAAAGGACATATTTGTTACATTGGAAGTATCATAAGAAGACATATCAGGGTTAACATTTATCGACTGCCTAAACATAGAGCCCATATCAGTCACATTACTAGTGACCCCGCCACTTACCGTTGTTAAATTATCACAGTCACGAAAAGCTGAATTAAAATTTGTCCAACCCATATCACCAAGCTCTGAAACGGTTAAAATCTTATCTTTGTCACCACCACCATTAAAGTACCAAGCTTCTGCGGTACCAAAGATCATGATTGTCTGGACCCCACTCGAGGCGAAAGTATGAATTTTATCAGTATCACCAAATGAAGTTACATCAGAAGTTGAACCATCTCCCCAGTGAACAATCATGTTGTAATTAAAACCACTCCTTAAAGGAAGGGTGATTGTCTCGCCAGGAGTTGTTGTCTGCCATGTAGAAATCATAGGTCTACTTTGCAACCTATAAGCTGTCGTCGCGATAGAGCAAGTTGATGCATTACCAGAAGGATCAGTTTGGCGTGCATAGAAGTCATAGGCCCCATCGGCAAGGCCCGTCATTGTGATATTTATACTCGTTCCAGTTGCTACTCCACTACCAAGTAACGAAGAACAACCAGAGTCAGAAAAGACTTCAACTGTAGCTCCAGATTCTACACCTGAAACAGTAAGCACAGGAATTGTGTTGTAATGAACAAATGCAGGTGAATTAAGACTGACACTACTGGGTGCAGGACCTGGTGTACGATCATAAATAACACTACTTGCATCTGTTGTATTGGTAATAGGAGCAGCCATATTTGCAGCATTAATATTAAAGCTTACGATGCCTTCGATCTCTGTCCCCATTAAAGTATAATCAGCCCTGTATGCACCACCACCGAGGATTGTTATTGTCGCACTTTGCCCAAGCACCGAAACACTCTCAGAATCTAAAGACCCAGAAGCACTAAAGACCACTGAGATGGTATCGCCTGTTTTAGCATAAGCACTATTACTTCCATCAGAGCTTATTGCTACCGAAGAGAGCGATATAGTTTCAACTTGTCCGTTGGTAATATTTGCAAGGTTCGATTGAGTGATTCTAAGTTGTGATTCACATCCTACGAGAATTAATACAACGGTAAAACAATGAATTAACTTTAAGGCTAAACTCATGCCTTCTATTATAAAACAACTTCATAACTCTTATGGAGATGATTAAAGAAAAAAGGAATGACAATAATTTCGATGCCTTATTTAAAAATTTACCTACACATTAATGCGTTCCAATCAGAAAACTGCCATATTTCTATGTCAAATGATCTCACATTAAATAATATTAAGTAGTTATGGCAAATAAGTTAAACCTAATAGGACTAGTCAAAATCGAGTCCATAATGGCGTCGTTACCGTTATTTCTTTATTTTGAAAGGAACTTTAACCTGCATTATTAAAGGCCTCAAAAATAACTTCACCGATGACGTCAACACTGGCGCCACTTGTCGTAACAGGTGATCTAAGGAAAAGTGCATTATCAGAAAAAGAAGCAAATCCAGTTTGGGGGTCAGTTTCTTTAACATTTGATATATTAATGGTTCTTAGATTTTTTGCCAAAAAAGCCTTATAAGTACTATTTGCCACCATCTTTTCTAACGTACCAAGAAGAGGATTAAAACAATAGTAATCAAAGTTCTCTTTCATCCCATCACTTTCAAGAACGCTGCCATTTCCGTAATCAACATCAAACGAGTCAAGATCTATTTCTACCGCAATTGTTGACTCCAATAACTTATCTATTTTTTTTGAAAGCTCTGCAACACTTCCCTCTCGCAAAGTTGATTTAAAATGCTCTGTTTTTAAACTCATAAGATTTCTTCCTTTTAGATTCTATAATACTTAGATCCATTATGATGAAATAATGATTTGGGTCAAGGGGGGTCAACTAAGTTAAAATTTTCAAAATATTAGCGAAGAGTTAAAGGCATTAATCTGTTTCGCTGGGACAGTCTAGATACATTTGGCACATCTGTTTCATTGCCTTATGGGAGTTATTAAAGGCGAGGTTAATGCTGCCTCCCCCCTTTCCTGCGGTGAGATCGCCAAGAAGAAAAATTCCCTCTTGCTTAGACTCAAAGAAGTCTGAGACCTCAGGTCCTTCTTTTGTCATTTTGATCCCAATGGCATCAAGAAAATTCTTAGGAGTCGTGCCTCCTAAAGCATATACGATATGATCAAAGATCAAAGTCTCTTTATTTTTAAAGAGAACACTAATTTCGTTGTCATTTTTTTTAATCTCTAAGATGTCCGTTCCTAGTAGCAGCTGGCAAAGGCCTTTCTTTTCGTAATCCATAAGGGTCAAAAGATTGATATCATTCATGCGAGAGAAACGATCTTGGCGATAACTTAGAGAGACTTGATTCTTTTTTTGAGCAAGATACTGAACATACTCACTAGCACTGTCTCCGCCTCCAACAACAAGAACTTTCTTGCCCGTAATCATTTTGGAAGTAACATCAAAGAAAACCTTAGCAGAAATATCTGATGGGATTTCATAACTTGGTCTATTGGGACGACCTAAAACTCCGATGGCAATCGCCACGGTCTTTGTAACAAAGCACTCATTGCCAGAGCACACCACATACTGACCATTTCTTAGTTTTTTAATTTCCTCTACTGAGTGGTTGTATAAGACTTGTAGGCCATAGTTTTGAATACTCTCACCAAGATAATCGAGTGTCTGATTCTTAGAGGAGTCTGATAAACATAAACTCCCACTACAGCTGACATCAATTCCTTTGTAGTTTGCCATGACTAATTTTTCATCAGGATAGAATTTTCTTATCGACCAAGAATGATCTTTTGCTTTTTCAAGGATAAGAATTTTCTCTGAAGCAATTCCCATCTCACGGGCCTCACTAGCAAGGCTAATCCCAGCGGGGCCTGCTCCAACAATCACCACTTCATATAAACTCTGTATCTCGTGCATAAATTGCCCTAAAAAGAAGATTACAAAAACCATATTTACTTTAACGACTAAACTACCTTTCGTGCAGGCAACCTGCATTAAAATAGAATATGATAATTGCTGGGTAAATTCTTATCTAATTGGAACTCTCTTTAGCCTTATTTAGCATTACTTTTTAAAAATGGATGATAGTCACAAAAAATTTGATTGGGCCGTCTTCCTTTTGCTTTTTCTGTGTCTTGTAAGCAAGAAAAAGTCCAGGCCAAAAAGCCCATTGCAGGTAAAAAGGCGGCCGTCATCACCTGCATATCCCGCCTTATCAAATAGTCCGCTTTCATAGATCGGGGATCATACCTTTTTGCCAGATGCTGAGAATAGACATGGGCCTGCGGTGATTTGTCCGCATTTTCTAGGGCATCAATGACGAGGGACTTGAAGCTTTCATTTAATTCCTTGTCTTCTATAAGCATACGCTTTAAAGCTTCTCTTTCCTTAAGGGGCATATTAGCAAAGTAGTACCACTCCTGTGCCATTGCTCCCATTTCTTCAAGATATGCTCTTCTTATCTTTTGACCAATATTAAAGAAACTTTTCTGAATTTTTGTTGAGAGTCTCTCGTCAATAACGACCTTGGCAATCAGGTGGTAAGCCTCATGAAG
Organism: Bacteriovoracaceae bacterium; assembly: GCA_021737405.1. Lineage (GTDB taxonomy): Bacteria > Bdellovibrionota > Bacteriovoracia > Bacteriovoracales > Bacteriovoracaceae. Next base: position 13,005 of record JAIPEG010000038.1, on the reverse strand, counting down.
TCTAATAAAATAGTCCAGGTCAGTGCCGTAATACTTTGATGGTAGATCAATTGTGATTTTCATTTCTCTAGCAAAAAACCGACCTCCATCTTGAAAGTTTGAGCTATTTGAAAGCGACTTTCGAGGGGAGTAATAAACGTCGTTTAGATGAGACCAAACGATTTCGCGCTCACGTGGCATAAGATCTCCCATGAGTCTTTCTAACGTAATTTCGAAATTAATTTTAGGGGCATCTGGACGTAAGTTTTCATAGGCTAAACTTATTGCCCGCAAATCGTCCTCTCGGTTTAAAAGCTGTGAAGGAGCCTTTCTTTTGCGATATTGAAGCGCTAAAAAAGACTCCACAGGGTAGTTTCCTTCCTTGAAGATCTTTAAAAAATCTTTACTACAACTCGGAGAGGCAAAGGAATCAGATAGGGCCATTATTATAAGTGCTATAAAAGCGATTAAATGTAAAAATGGTCCGGCCTTTATCATTCTATTAAACTCCTATGAGACTCAATTTCTTATATATATCAATTTAAAATTAGCGCTGGGGAAAGGTTGAAAAAAGGTAATGAGGTGTTAAGAATGCAACACTTAATTTAGCAGAGAATTAAAACCTGCTCAAATGAGGGTTCTTATCTAACCACTTGAAAAGATCTCGGAAAAAGCCCTTATAATAGTCTCGTGAGGGTCTATAGTTTTCGAGCTTATCCGCAGGAGTATTGAAAAGGTCAAATGTATTATAGGTTTTTGAATTTTCAGGACCAAATCTCTCTGGATTTGTCACAAAAATCATGAGTTCTTTGTCCTTCTTGCTTGCTCCAAATGCATTGATCCAACTCTTTGCCGTCATAACTTGACCTGCGTCTCTATCAATAACCCACCACTTTCCGTTTGGGCCTCGAACTAGGCCAGCGACGTGATGACCCCACCAATTGGTTGTTTCACCTACAATCCATATTTTCTTTATAGAATGAGGATTTACGCCTCTCATCAGGGCCGTCATATGTACAAGGGTCGCCTTGCCAAAACAGTAACCAATATCTGCCCCTGGCCTTTCATAAAGGCCGATTCGTTTCACACAGGGAGACTCCATCATATCGTCAAATAGTTTTTTGGCCTGCCCCTTTGTAATGTGATCTACTGTGTCCTCATCGAAAGTTTTTACTCCTTGTGGGACTGTAGCACTGTTGAGTAACTCCAATGTCTTATTATTGGCCTCGATAATTTCCTGTTGAGTGAGGCGAGCTTGCCAATCAAACATACTGTCATTTTTATAAAGAGAATCTAATTCTACTAAAGAGCTCACACGGTCAAAAGAAGATGGAACTATTTCGGTGGTTTTACGAGTCTCATCTAATAAACTTTTGAGTATGTTGTAGCACGTATCCCATGAACTAGGAGCACGAGAAATCGGTCCCCTTGCACAGGAAGAAAGGCCAAGAAAAAGAGCTAAAATTAACCATCTCATATAGCTACTTTTCGGTCTTTTCGATGTTAAATTTAAGGACATCTTAAAAGTAACATTATTTAAAAAAAAAATTAAAATCCAGAGAAAGCAAAAATCTAATATCTTTGGTGGGCTTACATTACACCAGGGGCGCCAATTCCGACCAAACAGATAAACTATCTTCACACCAAGGAATCTCAATTCTATAATTACAGAAGGTCTTTTGGATGTGACTTAGTCTAAGAATATTCTTGATGAATTGATATTATTAAATAACTTTTTGTTAAAAATAAGAGTAATCTTTGTTTTTTAATATTAGGAGAGAAGGTTGGAAGATTTAGCTAACATACGAAAGAGACTCGAAGATAAATTGCATGAACTCACAAATAGAGTTGTAGATATAGAAGGTGATTTAAGAACTCCAAACGACGATGATTGGAGTGAGGATGCATCTGAATCTCAAAATGACGAGACCCTCCAAGGCATTGAATCAATGGCCGTAGGGGAAATTGGTAAAATAAAGAGAGCTCTTTTAAAAATTAAAGATGGTACTTACGGTAACTGTGAAGAATGTGGAGAGAGAATCTCTATGAAACGACTTGAGGCCCTAATGTATGCCACAAAATGTGTAGGGTGTGCGGAGCCTGTAAAGTGAAAAATAAATTCAAAATAAAACTCATCCGTTTTAAAAACTTAACCGAAATTCCAGGCCGCAGATCAGCTCAGGATTATTTGGCCTTATTAGAGTTGATGGAATTTAGTGATATTGCTGAAATAGCGCCAGAAGAGCTTGAAGAAATGTGCCTGATGTCCCTACAGGATCTCGATCCAGTAGAGGCCGCGGAACTTATTTTAAAGTTCGACTTAGGAAAACGTCTTAAAGATGGTCAGATTAAAAATATAGCTAATGAGATGCTAGACGAGAAGCTATGGGAAGAATATGCTGATCCGGCCATGCATGAAGGACTCTTCAATGTTGGAAGCCTTTTATACAAGGCCTTTCCTAAATCATTTCCACTGCCTGATGCAGTCGCCATTGAGCTAGAGATTCTACCAACCAATGAAGCGTCAAAGAATACGCTAGAAAAACATCTAACTGAGTCCCTAGTGGTGAGAATGATCGCTGATGACATGGATGAACACTCTATTTTAAAAAGACTTTTTGAAGATCAACTAAAAGGAAGAAGCTTTCCAGAAGCCGAAAGTATCATTTGGACCCTATCCACCAGCTCAACTGACGATAACATTACTTTAGTGAAGATCATAAGCTCAGGTTATTGGCTCGACGCGCTTAGAGACTCAACGGAGTATGAATCCTCCGCGTATCCAGATGGAGACGAAAGTTAAGACAAGGTGATTTTATCGAAACCTGTCTTCTTAGAGACCTAAAATTAATTCAACTTATTTTTGATTACAATCCTATAAACTCATAATAAAAACAAGTACTTATCGAACAGCGACACATTGCTTAAATATGCTTTGATTGCTATGAGTGACTTACTTATATAGGAGTTCTTAATGAAATTTATATTAATCGTCGCTTTATCTTTTTCTTCACCAGTTTTTGCTGAATACACTTGTAACGGCCGAGTCGCAACGATTGTGGGAACTGAGGGCGATGATGTCATTATAGGAACTGCTGGCAATGATGTGATCGTAGGACTTGGTGGAAATGATCGGATTATGGCCGGTGATGGAGATGATATTGTTTGTGCCGGGGATGGTAATGATACTGTTTTTGGTGGTGCCGGAAATGACTATATTGATGGTGGCGAAGGAAGTAACCATGGTTGTACGGCCGGTGATTGTGGACTTTTTGGCGATGATGGCGATGACGAAATTCATGGTGGATCGGGAATTGATTTAATTTTTGGTGGAGCTGGAAATGACAAGCTCTATGGACATGACGGTCAAGATGGAATCAATGGCGGCGAAGGTGATGACTATATCAATGGTGGTGAAGGCAAAAATATGGGCTGCTACCAATCTAGTGTTTGCGGATTGAACGGAGGCCCTGGAAATGATGAAATCCATGGAGGCACTGATATAGACCAAATAAACGGTGGAGAGGGTGACGACAAACTCTACGGTAATGGTGGATGGAACTCTATTCATGGAGGCCCAGGAAACGATTATATCGATGGTGGCGACGGAAATAATATTGGTTGTTACGACGGCGAGTGCGGACTCTACGGCGAAGAGGGTGATGATGAAATTCATGGCGGCAAAGGCATGGATAATATTTATGGTGGTCCAGGAAACGATATTATTATAGATACCGGCGGAAAGAACGCCATATCGGGCGGCCCTGGGAATGATTTTATTCAAGGTGGAGATGACGGCAACACTGGTTGCTATGGAGATAATTGTGGTCTTCATGGAAACGAAGGCAATGATGAAATTCATGGCGGCAAGGGCATGGATTTTATTACAGGAGGCCCAGGAGACGATTTGCTTTTTGGAGGAGAGGGAGACGACTTACTCCGAGGAGATGACGGGAATGACCTCTGCGTAGGTGGCCTTGGGAAAGATATTTGCGAAGGAGGAGCTCCTTTTACTCGTACCATCGCTGAAGATGATGATATCTGCCACAAAGATGTTGAGGTTAAAGATAGTTGTCGTGGACCAGGACAACCAGAGTTTTATGAACTAACTTTTGAACAAGTTCTAAAAGCGCCTGAGACGATTATCAAATTAAAAGGAACTGTCAATTATCAGTATTCTGGATCAGATGGGCTTTATAATGTTGTCGATGGAAAAATGGATGTCGATTTTGTAGGTGATTGCATGCGAGTGATCGGCACCTATAGACCGATCCCTTTTAGAGAAACTCTTTTGAAAGTTAAATCTCAAGATGATTTTGGAAGAAAATTAAAGTACTCAATTTCTGGCCCAATTATGGCAAACGTCATAAGTTCAGTCCTCACTGATACGTGCGACGGCGGAACGATGAGGAATATACCACCCTCACTTCCTGGACCAGTACTGATGGATCTTGCCAGACAATCGATTTTAAATCTTAATAAGAATTCTTTAACCATCGAAGATATTAGAACTGCTGGACGGTTAGACGATGCTCAAGTCGATCTGATCTTTACCCTTAAGGCCCGTGGCGATCTCTTTGAAGAAGTTCCTTAAGCAGAATCTGATAAGAGAGGTTGTTTAATGTGCTGCTCATAAAAAAGTAGAACGAACCTTTTTACCAATGCGCACTAGATATAGATTTTAAAACTCTTCCTCATTTATCTGAGTCTCTTCTTCTTCCCGGCAAAAGACACACTCATGAGTAGACATGGGAGGTATGAGAATAGGGCCTTTCTCTTTTTTTATCGGCTGCTTTGTAGGCTCATCAATATGATGAGGAGTTAAGTCACCGCATGCTTCACAGAAATGCTCAACGACACTAAAAGAATTTAGTTGCTCAGAAGCGACAAGTTCATCTGCGCACTCAGTTCTATAACTATCCATGATTATGACTTACCACAACACTTTTTAAATTTCTTTTCACTACCACAAGAGCAAGGCTCATTTCTGCCAATCTTTGGAGTTTGCCTGACTATTGGCTTAATATCATTATGACTATGATTACAGTTTGGACCATGTACGTGCTCTGGCCCTTCTTGTTTTTTATCTGTTTTATCTATTTCTATCATTTTATCCTCATCGTTAATAAGGATATACGAATACCAAATAAGTTATTAAATCTTCAATAACCTTATAAATATGAGTCAATAATTACAGTTACCACATACTCTTAAGGCCCACTCTTTACACCTAATATGAAATGATAGATCAATTATGGAGTATTCTTTTTTTAGAATGCTATTTAATCTTAAGGTTTTTCAAATTCTTGATTTAAATCAAGTTAAAATATCAAATGGATGCGATTCTAAATTAGTTTAACTATTTTTTTTTGATGAAGCTACGATGCGTATTTGTATTCTGACTCTTACACTTGCTGGATATACTAAGAGTAATATTGACCGTAAAACCCCATGTAGGAAAAAGTAGATTTTGAAGACTTACGAAAGAATTTGGACCTTGTCACATGCTGGATAAATATGGCGTTGACAATTGGCCAGCGAGGCTTGGTCACAAGGGAAACTCACCAACCGTTTACAATGCAGCTCTATACATTGCCCAATTTTGGGATGGCCGTTAAAGGGATTTCTAAAAAGATCTAGACCAAACCCTTCCCTTTAAAGGAGACTTACTGAATAGTTACCAATTACTTTTGAAGGTAATCCATTTGGATATGATTCAACATAAAAAGTAATTATTAAACTTTCCTCATAAGAGGTGTCTAGGTTTAGAGGGATATTTGTAACGACAAGATCACATTTGTAGTTTACCCCTGAATTTTCACACAATACCCCAGTGTGGTTATAACCCTGAGTTAAGGCAGATGTTAAAAGGTCAGCGAATGACTGACTCTTGTCATTTTCATTAAAGATTTTTGAGGAATTTGATATAAGAACTCTTAAGGCGCTTTCATTTATTTCTTTTCTAGTTGCAATTGCCGAAAAAACGGATGAGTTTATTAAAAAAGCAATAAGCAATAGGGATTTCTTCATATTAGTATTCCTTATGATTAAATTTTAAAACAATTTCTTCTTAACATAACCAAAAAAATCCTTTTCATCATTTGTAAAAAAGTAACAGTTTAAAAGCTCAATCAAAAATTAAATCACTTAAAGACGCCACTTCTGCTCGTATAACAACTCTTTCAGCCGTGGTATATCTTTTACGAAATCCCCCCCACAAAGATATAACTTGGTAGAGCGTTTTCTTTGCCCCTAATCCTACTGATTAGACGAATATTCAACATTCTGATTAACTTTAATAAAACCAGTTAGTTAAAGAACTCTACAAGAATACTTTTTCACATATGAGTACCTCTTTAAATTTAACAATGTAACTTTGTTCTCATTCCTTTTTCTAAGATTAATTTGTGTTATTTTTCACGTTTTAAAGGGAGAATAAAATGAAGCAAATCATCCTTAGCTTATTCTTAGTGGGCACAAGTATCACAACAGTTTTTGCCACAACTGACCTCAGTCAGTCGGCCCATCGGATGGCGGCCAAGTTTGAGATGTTAAACTTCTCGAATGTCCCCTCATGGACAAAAAATGAATACAAGGAACGTTTTAGAGAACTAAGAGATAAAAAGTTTTTAGAGTTTGAAGGACAAGAGAGAAGAATACCTTGGCTCTATGTCCGCGATGGTTGTCATATGAGAGCGACTCACTTTAATGAAGAAGCTGAAAGACTTGGATATGAAAAACCTAAAAAAATCTTTATCTTTGGCTCTCTTGAAATGAAAGGAAACATCATTCCCCATGGTTCAGTTGAACCTTGGTTTCATATTGCCCCCCTCGTTATGGTTGATGGAGAACCAATTGTTCTCGATCCTTCAGTTAGTTTTTCTCGCCCCCTCTCCCTTAAGACATGGGCCAGCAGAATAGTGAAAGATCACGATAAAGTAATTTTCGCCATTTGCGATACAGATGCCTATCTACCAACATCTAAGTGTATTAATCCTAAACCACTTGATCGAAAAAGATTGAATGAAGAAACTCAACTTTTTCTGAAATTTGAAAGAAATATTCTGAGCTATATAGGCCTTGAATTTAAATCAGAATAAAGACTTTTTTCTAAAAACGTAAAAGTAAATCAACAATTAGTAGTCTTAGGCCATAATTGAGATTCTGGAAGTTTTGCCAACTGTTAAACGAGTACACCCATTCACTCTTAAAGGGAATTGTATAATATTGAACATAATGGAAGTACTTTGTCCCTTCCATTATTCTAGGGAGATTTGATTCAATGACTATTGTGGAATTAAAAAAGCATCTCAATAAGATTGGCGCCATAGAAGGATACCATTACGTTATCGATGCTCTTGGTGATGGAGATGTTCATGGAATCGCTTCCGAAAATGGAAAGCACTACACTTACTATAGCGAGCGTGGTAACCGGCATGATAAAAAATACTGGAGCTCCGAGGATGAGGCCTGCGAAAAGTTTATTTCATTAGTCACTGAATATATGAAAGAGATAGACTCTTAACTAAATGTAAACCATTAAAAAATTGAGATTGATTCGACCCAATAAAACCTTTTGGTTTTAAAATAGGAGATAAATAGGAAGGGTCAAATTGCTGAGAGTGGTACAGGTTTCAGAATTTAAAGCTGATTTGGAGAAATCTTTATATTCGACTGCGCACAAAATAACTTCTAAAGATTATTCGGCCAAGCCTTATCTGGTTGTTAATGCTGCTTTCAAATTGTTCGTGCCCCCCTAAGTGAAGCTAAAGCCTAATACCGGTTTTAAAAATAACCAACCAATATTAGGCCCGCAATATTTTATAAAGAATTCTCTAGCTTTGTGTAGGCATCTGCACCACCCATAAATGTAGGGTGATGAGTTATAACAAGGGTAGTCCCCTTAATCTCATAAGTTGACTTACCTGTTTCTTTTTCAACACTAATACTTGGAATACATGTTATTGTTTTAAATTTCTTGATGACTTGCTTATAGTCTTGATCTTTGCATAAACTTGATATATTACTTAAATAGTCCGCACAGATATTAGCAGAGACACTAACTAAATTTTCCGGCTCTCTACCTTCTATTTTCAAATCACCCGCATCACCATGCTTAGAATTGCCTATAGCACTACTTTCACAACTTTTATTTAAATCAGCAATTGCTAGCTCAATTTTCTTCGCTCCTTCATTAATTGCTTTTTTCATTTTAACTCCACCTGCAAAAATTGATAAAGATGACAAGATTAGTAGTAGTAATGTAAATAATTTCATTCGTTCTCCCTGGTTAAGATATTGATTTGTTTATCTATTTGATATTAAGACATTTTTTTTTCAAAACGCCCCTTATAACACCTCTTTTTACAAAATCAGAACAGTAGTTTTGAAAAATATATTTACTTTCTGGGTTCAGCGCTCCATCCAATTGTTGGGGAATAATCTGACTGCATTTCTTGAAAGAAATTTCATGAGCCTTTTCAACAACTTCTCTTTGACCCTCTCCAAGTTGATAAGCAGACTTGATTGCTAGAATTAATCCAGTATTACTACAATCGAACTCCGGCGAAGATTGAGCCAGCCAGAAAAATGGTATCGAAGCCGAGGAGTTCATACTACCCCGGGTAAGAATCGCTGCTTGCCATGCCAGTTTTGGATTATTAAAAACGTACCTTTTTAGTGCATCATAACACCAATGACCGGAGCGATCACCTTTCTGACAAAGAGCGTAGCCGTCGAGATTATCTAAAATAATTTGACCATCTACTATTTTAAAAGAAGCAGGACTTGTAACCGTAAATAATAAAAAAAAACAAAACATGAAAGATTTCATAGATTCTCCTTTAGCCACATAATGACAAACCTCTTTAAGCCATAAGGATGCTCTGAAAGCTCAAGAGTAAGACCTCTTGATTTTTTTGAAATTTTTGGCATTTTATTTTTTCCAGGCAAAATGGATACCCGATTTATTTTTTGAATGGCTTCCCTATAATCAGAGTCCTGAACACATAAGTCCTCAAAGGCTTTTAGAATATTAAAAGAACGGTTTTTTAACTTACTTGAAAGTTTCTCACTCCAATCAAAAATAAAATCCTTTCCGCATCCCCTTTTTAATACTTCGAGACCGACATCCCAATTAGCGTTACCGGGAAACTCATCAGATATAAAGTGATCTTCAATAGCACCTTTTACAAGCGGTTGAGCAATAAGGATGGTTTTAGAATCCCCTGATAAATTTAGCTCAAAAGTATTTACTAAACTGCCTTTGACCAATACTTTCTGATTGCCTTTGATCAAAACGACTCTACCATCATCTACAGATTTTAAATTAAAGCCTCCATTATTCCTAGGCTCTATCGTAACGATATAATATGCCTTAACTTTGCTCCCCCCCCCTACTTCCATAACTCCTATGTTCTGAGTTTTCAAAGGACGAATTTGAACGATTCCAATTCCTGATTCGCTTGGCAGAGGAATTAAGCTTAGTGATGGTATTTCTCTAGCTTGAATAAAATTACTAACGATAAAGAATATTCCGCATAATTTATAAAATCTAATCATGTTTTACCTGAATAATATTATTATTATTAATAAATATAAATGGTATTATTAATTTTACAATAAAAATGATTAGGAGCCCAACTGATAAATATATGACCAAAGAAGGACCATCCTTATTAGTCAGACTTTATCGATTCGCTTTCAAAACTGTCCAATTTGATGACAAAAAAAGATAGTCCACTGACTAGTTTTGGAATCTCCGCAAATTCTTTTTCATTGAAGATCTTTATAAAAAATGTCATGAAAAAATAATAAATATGATACCCTTTGTTTTACTATTTTTAGAAATCGACTTTATACATAATAATAAGATAACCATAAGCCTTAAGGATTTTTTTATAAAAACTTCTCTCCCAAAATTGACAATTAAAAAAATACATTAAATAGATTTTTTGAAAAACTTAAACCATGGAGGCTTACGATGGGATTAAAAGAAAGAAGAGCTCTAGAAGAATTTAAAACGCAGTCATATGGTAATTTGCTTAACCAGATTAAATCTGCAGCACAGTTTGAAGTGGAAGTTGAGTTTAATTTTGAGAGTCTAGAAAAAAACATTCTTCCAGACTACTTTGCCGAACACGTCACTAAAGTTTTTTTTACACCATTAATTAATACTTTAAATAGTATTGCAGCAGATGAACTTGGCGCTACTGCACTAAAGCAATCTTTAAAAAAAATCATCATTCAAGATTCCAATAGTATTCACATTTCTAATCAGTGGGCGTCATTAAAAGATGGAGTACTAACCCTTGATCATGAGGTCTCAACAAATGTCGATCAAATAGTTGACCGAACAGAGTCTTTAACGGCTTTGCTAGAAAATAATTTATAGGAAATGCTTAATCACAATGCAGGAGAGGATAATGGATATGAAAACTAGCATTCTCGAATATATTAGTCAGGCAAATAAAACAGACAAAATCTCCATGATTCGAAGAATTTGTCGATTGAATCAGAATACAAATAGAGAGTCTATGTATGATTGCGAAATCCAACTGGCCAATGGATCTTTTATTCGTTTAATTCCACTAGATTTAACTAAGGATAATCAGCTTGTTGCCTCAGATACGCAGATGCAAAGGATTATGTTTATCGAAGCATTAAATATCTCTTTTATTAGTTTCGAGAGCAATGAAAAATTAATTGCATCTGTTTGTGGAATCATACCTCCACCATCACAAGATGAAATTCCAGGTGGACTTGCTTTAAAAAGATTTCTCCAGGAAGTTGAAGCGCTCTTAATCCCCTCACCCAAAATTAGCTTTACAGATCCTATTGATGCTAGCGAAGATGACATGAAAAAGTTTATGTATAATCTAAAGATTGCCGGAAAGTCTTTGATTGAGGTTTATCAGTATTTTGGTAAAGAAACTGTCGAAAAAGAGGGTCTCAGAAAAATAAGTAATATTCGCTTTGCAGGCAAGAAAGGACAGGTTCTAAGTGGAGCTCTTTCAGGAGACACATTGGATATTCAGATTGACTACACAAATTTTTCCGCAAACCTAACCGATCAACTAATAAACTTATTCAACGACACGTTGTAAATTATTCAATAATCTCGATATACCTTGAGGACTGTTTCACTGATTTGGAAAATGAAAGATAGTCTTCCAAAGTGTCGGTGAGGAAATTATCCCTCTGGCGTTATTTAACATACTAGAGGTTCAGAATATCTTAATAAATTGGATGTTATTGATTAAGATTTTCTGTAAATTTAAGATATCGTTAAAAAAGGAAAGATGAAGGATGGCAAACGAGACAGTAACCTATCTTCAGCTTTTTTCAGCTGCAGTGCGATCCGAGGTGCGGATCAATGACATCCCCGTTGCCCGAGCGCAAGCGAATGAACAGCGCACCTCCAGCATTCCCGTTCAACAGTACCTGATGCCAGGGAGCAATACTATTACCCTGTACGCTACCCCCGAAGAGATGGCTTTTCGCGACACCGACACGCTTCACCTGCGGGTGGCGGAATTCGAGGCCGATGCTTGGATAAAGATGGATGGCGGGAAAGGCTTGACCCAAATACACCCTGTACTCGGACCGCAAACGAAGGCGCCGCTAAGGCGAGAGACCACCTTCGAATCTAATCAAGGTCAACCTTGGGCCTGGGTACAGGCCCCACAGCTAGAACTATCGGCTCATCGTGATCTCTTGATACAATATGTTGCCCATCTTGCAGCGCTCTTCGCCGCGCGCGATATCGAAGGGCTTCTTCCCCATTTCATGCAACGAATGACCGAAGATGCACAGGCTTACCCTTCCGTGCCCCTTGAGCTACGTATCATGGATTTTCGGACTATCTTTGACGGGATCACCCCAAACAACTGGAAACCTATCCCCTTCGATCCAGCCCGCCTTGTTATGAGGGGGGCTGCAAACGGGCGACTGATTGAGTTGCAAGACCCCGAGGGTCATCCATTTCTGAGTAGTCTTCCGCACAACGCCGACGTCCTCCATAAGGATCCTCATTTCCGTGAGATCAAGGTGATGGTGGGCATTTGGCAGGGACGCTTTGCCGTGTTGGCATGACCAAAGAGTGAATAGTGAAGATCGTAAGGGCTATGGTGTTAAGGGACATCTATTTCTTCTATTTTCAATTATACAAAGAGGTAAACTTTTTGATCTTTAGTTCTAGTATCCAAATGGTGATAAAAAGGCATTAAACTTCTTTATGATTTTATATCTTTTAAATAACCAACAAAGAAGGAACGCAATAATTCCGGCAGGAATACCTCGGTAAGGATTCTCAACGAGAAGTCCCTTCCCTGGAATATTCATCAATTTATCTTGAAGGCCAAACTCTGGCCAAGGGATCATGACAAAACCTGTTGAGAATAGAAAAATAAACAAATTAATGATTGGATCAGTGATACGTTCGATAAGTGCTGGAGGTGAAGAGTCTTTATTTTTAAAGTGGAAATGAATCGTATTCAACCACATCCAAAAATAGACTGCTGTTGTAAAATAGCTACCTGAGTTGTAGATGAGGAAAAGACCTGATACTAAAAATGGAAACATAAAAAGGGAATAAAAAAGAGATAACAATCGGCTTTCTTTCCCTAAAATTCCACGCGAGAGAAAAAATGCCTGAGACTCAATAGTGACGTTTAAAATATTAAACCCAATTTCTAGAATTGTTATAAGGGGAATAATACTTAAGGCATAAGGATCAAGGACTAGGACAGCATCTGGTATAAACCAGATAAATCCAAGATAAACGATCCAAAAAAGCTGATAGTTTTGCTCGACGATTTTTGAATGAGTAAATGCTTCAAATAAGTGAGATTTTAATAGTTTCATAATAAAGAATTATAACCCAATTTGGGACTGTAAATAATTCTGTGCTTTGGACTGATTGAGTCATTCAAGTCAAACTTATAACTATAGGAGTTTGATTATGAACACAGAAAAACAGTCCAAAAACCTACTAGCAAACATTCACAGTCTGGATGATCTTTTTGC
>JAIPEG010000002.1 GCA_021737405.1 Bacteriovoracaceae bacterium | reverse complement strand
CTTTCGCTTCATATATAAGGTAGCTTTTAGTTACACCAAGATATCTTCTGTCTAAAACGCCCGATTATCTTTCTCGTCTTTCTTTCACCACCTAAGTGGTAAAAAATCTTAAATCATATTCGAATTTCAAAGATCAAAAACAAACTCTCAAAACTTACAGCTAGGTTTCACGCCAGCCCCTACTTAGTGGTGGAGATGACTGGGATCGAACCAGCGACCTTCTGAATGCAAATCAGACGCTCTCCCAACTGAGCTACACCCCCACGATTAATGAGGATCAGTATAATTCTGAGGTGAGGGGTAATTTAGTTAGTTTAGGTATTACTGTCAACTTTAAAATTTTGATTTTGAAAAAAAAATTCTGGATAATACTTTGGAGTTAAAAAATTATCTGAATTTTATTTAAACACCCAAGAATACTAAGGAATTACTATGTCACAATCACGAAGAAGTATGCTGTCTACCCTGACCTTTTCCTTTGCCATTTGCTTACTATTTAACGGTTGTTTTAAAGAAAAAGAAGACCCAAAAGTAGAACCTAAGAACACATCAGGAACCATAAAGGCAGAAGACTTAAAACTAGATAAAAACGGCCTTTCCAATGAATCTATAGTGATTAAGACAGTTAGGGGAAATGTCGAATTTAAGCTCTATCCTAATAAAGCACCCAATACAGTTACAAGAATTATCGAACTTGTTAACCAAGGTTTCTATGATGGAATTAAGTTTCATCGGGTAGTTCCTAACTTTGTCATCCAAGCAGGAGACCCTACAGGTACAGGAACAAGCGGAAGTGGAAAGAATCTTAAGGCAGAGTTCAACGACATCCAACACATCAAAGGCACTGTCGCCATGGCAAGAACTGCGAATCCCGATAGTGCTGATTCACAGTTTTACATCGCCCTAACAACACTTTCTCACTTAGATAAAAAGTATACTGTCTTCGGGCAAGTTGTAGAGGGATTAGATGTTATTGATAAAATTGAACAAAATGATGTGATTATAAGTATGGTTTTTAAACGAAATTAAAAAATGAAGTTAAGACACGGTTCTATTATTTACCGTGTCTGCTTCCGTCTTTTATATAAATAAAACTCTTTAAAACAAAAAGGGCCAAAATTAGAAAAATCACAAGAAACCAAGTCGGTACAGACTTTTGCTCGTGCCTTACCATCTGAACATTTTTATCTACAACAGAAGAAGTTTTTACCAAAGATTGATCATTCATAAATATCCTATCGAGCTAAAGATTCCAAAATAACAACAACTGCATATATAAAAGCACTCATGGGAATGGCAGCAATAAACTTTAGCCAAGGCTTCTCATCCTCTAAGTGCATATACCAGTAAGCAACCGCCATGGCCTTTCCGAGGGCCAAAACACTTAGGCTAACGGCTTTCAATGTATAAGACCAGCCAGCCTCTGCAGCAATTAACTCCGCTACTGTAAGAACCGCAAGAAGGATGAATATCAAAATATATTTCTTCTTGTGACTATGATAAACTTGAGCTTCTGCACTCATTGGTAACTCCTAATATTAGTTATATTTTCTATTTACTAACAATCCTACGTCAATCATGAGCTTATCCATTCCAATGCGATCGGTAGGATAATAACCCCTAATCATTCCCTCAGTATCCACAAGAACAAGCTGCTCACTGTGAACAATATCTAAAAGTGATACTTTCTCTAAACCGACAACACCTTCTACCGGCTCTTTTTCACCCATGGGTACTTTAAAACCATCGATTAATAAGGCCCTTAAATCTTTTCGCTCACCCGTTAGAAAGTGCCAAACGTATGGATTGGCCTTTGTTTTTCTTGCGTACTTAAAAAGCACTTCAGGGGTATCAAAAGCGGGATCTACAGAAATCGATAAGAGGGCCACTTTTTGGCCTAAGCCTTTTAATCTTTTTTGGGCGACCTTCATTCTTTCAATAAGGCCCGGACAAGTGGTAGGGCAAGAAGTGAACATAAAAGAGGCCATGTATATGCGCCCTTCAAGATCCTTGGACCCAAAAGGTTTTCCAAAGCCATTGGTTAATGAGAAAGCAGGAACCTTTCCAAGCCTAGGAAGCTCAGGAGGTAACTCTCTATTCATCGAGCGATAGATTGGATAACTAAAAGTAATCAAGAAGAAAAAGATCCAAAAGAGCTTAATTCGCACAAGCTTTTGCACAAAAGACTCTTCTCGAATATAACTTAAGGTATCTGTTGTCATCTATTCGCTATCTACCTATTTAAAACGTGCTACAAAATTCTTTCTTTCGGGAGAATTTTTAAATGATCTCAAATAATTTACATAATAGGCTAAGGCCCAAATTTTATGATCTTCAAGAGTGTCTTTCCAAGCCGGCATTGCTGTTCCACCAACACCACCAAGAAGTCTCAAATAAAGATCTTCAATTTCTGTTTCGCCATTTCTAACACTTCTAAGCTCATGCCAAGTAAAGTCAGGAGGAACAACTTGGTAGCCATGATCTGAATCTTGAATTTTTAATTGATAAAAATCACTGTCAAGCTCAGCAATACCATCACCCGTAAGTTCTTTAGACATTGCACTGTATTCACTCAAGGTAACGTAGCCACGATGGCAACTCTGGCAATTTGCCTCGACATGGAATACTTTTCTACCAAGCTCAATAGCTTGATCTTTACGAGCTATAGTAAAAGGATCTTTGAAAGGTTGGGCGTCTAACTTAGTACCAAGCTCTTTATCTTTTCCAACCCAAGTATCAGGAGCAAAAGTTTTTATATACTGCCAAACAGCTACCATCTGATCTTGCTTTAAATCCCATGGCAACATGGCTGAACCATTAAGACCATGCTTAAAAGACTTATAAACAGCATCATCATGAGTTAACTCTCCACTCACAACATTACCGAATTTGATAATTCCTAGTTTAAAGTTACGCGGTGGTGGCTGAAGCCCCTTGGCAGCAACACCATTACCATCTCCATTCACACCGTGACAGGCCATACAGTATTCGCTGTAAATTTGTTTGCCCTTATTAAGAGTCGCAGCAGGTACATACTGACCACCTGCCATAACAACACCTTCTTTAAAATCATTTGGTTCACAACCAACAAGAAGCGAAAGAGTAAGTGTCGTCAGAGAAAGTACAAGTAACTTCATCATAATTTCCTCAAATATTTAAAAAACAAAAATTCCAAAATAAATAATGACCCAAATAATTCCTAAAAAATGCCAAAACTGGCCGACATTTTGTAACCATATCTGAGACTTTCCCCCATCTCTAGTTCCTCTGATAGAAGGAATTAAGAAAAGTAGGGCCAAGATTCCACCAACCACATGGGCTGCATGAATCCAAGTAAAGGCATAAATGATTGATCCAAAAACAGTGGAATCTACATAGATCCCAATAAGTTTAAGATTTTTCCAAAGAAAAAGTTGGCTCACCATAAAGGCTAAACCAAGCATTAATGTAAAAAAATAATAAGCTCTAAAGGCTTTTAGCTTTCCTTGCAAAAAGGAGTTCTCAGACAAGAAGTAAGAGAATGAGCTCATCAGAATAATCACAGTACTAATTGTAGGAAGACCCAAAGACGCTCTCTGCATACCCAAAGGAGGCCAAACCTCGGCCGTAAATCGGTAAGCAACATAGCCCAACATAAGCGTGGCAAATAGCATTGAAAAAGAGACGAGGGTCATCACCATCGCAATGGATGACACCATCTTCTCTCTTTCTAAATGATTATTTACCACCATAGTCGTCATGAATTACCTTTAAGCTAATTCTTCAGTCTGATACTGAAAGTCCTTACCAATTACATTTGGATTTCCAAGCTCATGTGGCCCACATTTTACAACAGGAATGTCCTTAAAGTTGTAATGTGGTGCTGGAGAAGGAATCGTCCATTCAAGTGTTCCCACTTCCCAAGGGTTGTCACTGGCTTTTTCTTTCTTAAAGAAAACAGCGTGAACAAAGTTGATAACGAAAATTATCTGAGCAAAGCCCATAATAATCGCAGACCAAGTTGTGAAAGTGTTGATTGGAATTAACTTTTGCGTAAATTCGTAGATAAAGGGGTTATAGATTCTTCTGTGCATACCACCGTAGCCAACAAGCATCATTCCAAAAAATACCCCGTTAAGACCAAGCATTGTGATCCAAAAGTGAATTTTTGCCCAAAACTCATTCATGAGAGTTCCAAACATTTTTGGCATCCAAAAATAGGTTGCTGCGAATCCACCAAGAAGAACAGAAGCTGCCATTGTGTAATGGAAGTGACCAACAACAAAGTAAGTGTCATGAAGGTAAAGGTCAGTTGTAACAGTACCGAGATAAAGACCAGTTAGACCACCAAGACCAAAAACAAATACTACACCAAGGCTAAAGAGCATCGGACTGTGAAAGCGGATGGAGCCTTTCCAAATCGTTCCAAGCCAATTCGTGAAGAAAATCGCGGAAGGAATAGAAATTGTCATCGTTAGGGTCATAAATGTTTGGGTTAAAAGAGGACTCATTTGAGTCGTAAACATATGGTGACCGTAAACAAGAGTTGAAAGGATTGTAATCGAAGTCATTGCAAGCGCAGTTGCCTTTGCACCGAAAGCTGGTTTTCTAGCAAAGAAAGAGAGAAGGTCAGAAACAATTCCCCACGCAGGAAGGATAAGAATATAAACTTCAGGGTGACCAAAAATCCAAAAAACGTGTTGAAAAAGAACCGGATCCCCTGTTCCTGTAGTGGCTGCAGCTCCAGCAAGAAAAAAGGTCGTTCCAAAAACACGATCAAAAATAAGAAGTAAAACACCAGCTCCAAGAACAGGAAGGAAGATAGCGTTTAAAACTGCAGTTAAACCAAGGCCCCAGATCGTTAATGGCATATCAAAATATCCCATGCCTGGTGCTCTTAAAGTAATAATGGTCGTAATGTAATTTACGGCCCCCATCGTAGAAGAAACCCCCAATACAAAGATGGCAAGGGACCATAGAGTCTGCCCAACCCCAGGAGAGCCTATCAAAGTAGAAAGGGTGGGATATGAAGTCCAACCACCGGCTGCAGCTCCAAGAGGTGTAAAAAGAGAGCCCATTAAAAGAAGTCCCGAGATCACAGCGACGTGAAACGAGAGCATATTTAACAGAGGAAATGCCATATCCCTTGCTCCCAACATAAGTGGGATACAAAAGTTACCAAATGCACCAATCAGAATTGGTGTGATGGCGTAGAAAATCATAATCGTTCCATGCATTGTAAAAAGCATGGCGTAGGTATCGGGTGGAACAGCTCCTCCCGTTTCTGGAAAAAGAAAGCTTCCAATAACTGGGAAAGGTTGTCCTGGATAGGCCAAAGTCCAACGGATCATTAGGGCCATTAAACCACCGACAAACAAAAATAAGATTCCGTACCATAGAAACTGTTTTCCGATGACTTTGTGGTCAAAAGAAAAAATGTACTTTGACAGAAACGTAGTTGGTTTTGGGTGGATGTGCTGTTCGTAAAAAGCCATCTCTATACTCTCCTAAAAAAATTAACTTATTTATTCATTCCAATTTTCTTTGACGACGAAGCAGAGGTCCACTTCCATCCCCAATAAATTTGCCCATCTTCTGGATCATTAACTGCACGATGAATTTGTCCTGCTTCAGCAAGATAGTGACCGTAGTCCTCTTCCTCATAAACAGTTAGTTTCGCTGCCATTCTGTAGTGATAAGTCCCACACATTTCAGCACAGGCAATCTCGTAGTTTCCAGTCTTTTTAAATTCGATCCACATTCTTGTAATTCGCCCTGGAATCGCATCTGTCTTACGACGAGCATTTGGGAAGTAAAGAGAGTGGATCACATCTTTAGAAAGAATTTGAAAGACAACTTTCTTATTTGCAGGAACACGTAGATCATTAAGGGTTACGATGTCGTCTTGAGTATTGAAAACCCCATCCTCACCAGCTTGACGAAAGTTCCATGCCCATTGTTGTCCAAGAACTTGAACGCGAACAACGTCTTCTTTGCTTTCATCAGGCCAATTAATAAAAACACCTGTGTAATGATTATTGGAGAAACCTGTAATCATTAGGTCAATACAAAGGAAAACTGCAATACCAATAACAGTCGCTATAATTATATGGGCTTTTTTATTTCCATATGTGTAGTAAGGCTTTGGGTGTCTCTTATTATGGTAAAGATAAGAGAAACCAAACAGTCCAATACAAACTAAAATGAAAAAGAAAAGGTTCATTGAAGTCGTGTAATTGAAAAGCCAATCAATTAAATGGCCGTTTGCCGAAATGTCTTCTGGCGGAGCCAACATTTCAAAGAACCCTAAGTTCTCAGTATTTTTCAACACTGGCTCGGTAAAAATTTTGTTCTTCATATTGTTCTTCCCTTAAGCCAAAGGCTATTTTTTTTAAGGTGTCTTTTAAATTCTAATTTTTTGGTATTTTACTAGTAATTTCATCAATTTACTATATCGCTCACCCATTTCTCTAACTAACTTAAGTAGATCATCGACCCCAGCAGCAGGGGTAAATAAAAAATAGAACCAAAAAAGTAAATTCTAGCCCATTTTTTTAATGATTTTTTATTTAAGATTGATGTTAACAATACTTTTGTCGCAACGCCCATAAAAATAACATTTAAAAAGACCGCAAAATAGCCAAAGTAATCCGTTACACCAAGATCGTACCACCACGCATAAAGAGAGACGTAAGCAAGAACTCCCGTTAAGAGAAATATTCCCCACTTCGTTAACGCGAGGCCAAAACTATTGGGATAGATTTTAATTTGGGCCTTTCCATAGTCTTCAGCGTGGTAAATAGAAATTGCGAGAAAATGGGGTAATTGCCACACAAATAAAATAGCAAAAAGTACCCAGGCCATTGTTGTCATCTTTCCCATAACAATTGTCCAGCCCATCAAAGGGGGAATTGCTCCAGGGATGGCACCCACATAAAGGGCCAAAACACTTTTTTGTTTAAGTGGCGTATAGGCAAAGACATAGAGGGCGGCAGCAATAAAGCCAAGAACTGCTGTCGTTAGATTGACGCTGTAGTATAAACCAACAATAGAGAGAATCATTAGAGATGAGCTAAAGATTAGAGCTACCTCTGGCTTCATTCTTCCTCTCGGCAAAGGCCTGTCTTTTGTTCGATCCATTAAGGCATCAATATCTATTTCCATCCAGCAATTGAAAGCCGCTGCTCCCATTACTAATAAGAAAGTAAAACAAAAGCCCGCCAAGCCTTTAAAGAAAGGAATTTCTTTGGGTGCCAGCATCATCCCAACAAAGACAGTCGACATCACTAGCATCCCTAAACGGGGCTTCGTTAAATCTAAAATATCTGCCCAGAAAGAGAATCTCTCCTCTTTTAAAACTTCTTTTTCAATAGACCTCATCACAAGGTTAGTTTTCCAAATAATGGCGAGAGTTAGAACACCTACAGTGAAGGTTAGGATAGGAAGTAGAGTGTTTTCGGGAAACTCGTAGCTAAGAAACCAAACCCCTAGGTTTAGTAGGGCAATCAGGGGTCCAAACTTAAAAAGATCACTAAGGGATCGAAACTGTTGGCCTACGATAAACATCCAATATCCGGCAAAAGAGAGGTAAACCACAGAAGTCACGTTCACAAACATTGGAAAATTAATGCCAAGATCAATTCTATTTTGAGCATGTTTTCCAAATGCCATGAGGGTTAGCTGAGAAAGACCCATTAAAAAGATAAGTGCGAGACCATCAGAGAAATGGAAACTTCTGCTTAAAACCGTCTTAAAATGGTCTTTTTTAGAGATTAATTGTCCGCGAGAAGCAACACTTAATCGGTGATCAATATGAATGAGCAATGTAATAAAAATAAGGCCTAGAAAAAAGTGACCCGTATTTAGAATTGTCGGAAGTCTATAAAAAGTAGCACTTCCACCGATTAGTCCCAGGATCCCCACAATAATAAGGGCTAACAAGCTTTGGGGTACAGGGATATTATAGCTAAGGTCTTTGCTCTTTTGAGTGTCTTTAAAAAGAGAGAAAGTTAAAAAGAGAGTTAAAACCCCCAGGGCCATTCCTGCGACTTGATGAAATCGCTCAATGTTTGGAAATAAAGAAAAAACATTCGTAAGATGCACCGATGCACCGAGCAGCAATAGCCCAAATGAAAACACAATGGTAAGAAGACTGTAAGTTCTAGTGTGTGTCATAAGATTTCAAACGTTTTTTTGGGTTTATACACATCAGCAAGGCCTATCGCAATCAATTCCGGTGTGACCGGTAAGTTTTAAAGGAGACTAACGTGGGACAAGATATTGAAGGAACTTACTACGGTGACTACTTGCAGCTTGAGAAACTTCTCGACGCTCAGCACCCAAAGAGTAAGGCCAATGGAAAAGAGGCCCACGATGAAACCCTTTTTATTATTGTGCATCAAGTTTATGAAATCTGGTTTAAACAAATCATCCACGAGTTTTCTTCTGTCCTCGACATTTTCTCAGCACCAAAAATTCCAGAGAATCTAATTGCCGTTGCTGTCTCTCGCTTGGAGAGGGTTATAAAGATTCAATCCTTATTATTGGATCAACTCCCTGTTATGGAATCAATGAGCCCAATGGATTTTCTAGAGTTTAGAGACCTCCTCGTGCCTGCATCTGGATTTCAGTCTGTTCAGTTTAGAGAAATTGAAGTGCGCATGGGATTGAGAACTCATAATAGAAAATCCGTAGACCGAGATTACTTCTTAGGTCGTCTTAGTGAAAAAGATAAAAACCACATTCTTGAAATTGAAAAGAAAGATTCTCTTCTTGATCTTGTGAACATTTGGTTAGAAAGACTTCCGTTTACCCAAAAAGAAAATTTTAATTTTTGGGATGAATATGAAGCGGTCATTGAGACCATGCTTAAGCGAGATGAAGAAATTATTAAAAGTAACGTGGCCACCCTCCCCCCCAAGGCACTAGAGGGGCAGCTTGCAAACCTAGAAGCAACAAAGAGAACTTTTAAATCACTTTTTAATCAAGAAGATCACGATCAACTAAAAGAGCAAGGTAAACGAGTCCTATCTCAAAGGGCCACAC
Organism: Bacteriovoracaceae bacterium; assembly: GCA_021737405.1. Lineage (GTDB taxonomy): Bacteria > Bdellovibrionota > Bacteriovoracia > Bacteriovoracales > Bacteriovoracaceae. The sequence goes on along the minus strand of JAIPEG010000002.1, from coordinate 327,803 downwards.
TGAATGCCCTCTTTATTCTTCTCTATCGTGAAGAGCCAATTCTTCACCTGCCTTACCGCTTCATTACTTGCTTAATGGACATTGATGAAAATTTCACAACCTGGCGTTATCGTCATGCTCTTATGGCCCAAAGAATGTTAGGGACCAAAATTGGAACAGGCGGTTCCTCAGGTCATCATTACTTAAAGATGGCTGCAGAAAATAATCGTGTCTATGAAGATATGTTTAATCTCTCGACTTTTTTAATCGCCAGAAAGGATCTTCCTAAACTCCCGTCGGATTTAAAGAGAGATTTAAGTTTTAATTTTCAAAACTAGATTAGGAAATATAACGAGGTTTTTCACCTTCTTGATAGCGTCTAAGCTGAATACCTTCTTCATTAAGAAAGGGAACGAATCTTTCATTGATAAGAGATTCTGCTTTTTTCACATCAAGTTGATCAACGCTTTGAATATCTTTTGTTAGTTCATCAAGAATTTCATTTTGAATCAATCCAGCTTTTTGGGCCTTTGCATAGGGAATCAAAGTATAGGTAACCATCCCGTAGCGAGCGCGATATTTTTCTGGAAAAAGATTTTCAATTTGATGCTCCACCGCTTTCTTAAGAAGAAAACGAGCATCACCCACCTTTTCTTTCATTTCGACAAAATTCTCTAAGGCCATATCGGCAATGGCATTACCATTTGGTCTTTGATAGCGATCATAATCATCAAATACTTTTAGCCAAGATTCCCCATGTTTTTCAATGAAGGAGAGAAGATAAAAGCAATCTTCCATACCGCAATTCATTCCTTGCCCAAAGAAAGGGACAATTGCGTGAGCAGCGTCACCGATAAGCGCGACTTTATCTTTATAGACCCAGTTACTCATTCTAACTGTTCCAAGCTTTCCTTGAGGATTTTCAAAGTATTCTGCAGCAAAGTCAGGCATATGAAGAATAGAGCTTTTGTAAAATTTTTCAAAGAACTTAGTAACGTCTTCTTTAGTTTTTAAGTTTTCAAAGCTATCCTCGCCAGTTCTTGGCAAATACATCGTCATTGTAAAGCTACCCGAAAGATTAGGAAGGGCCATAAGCATGTGACTTCCACGAGGCCAAATATGAAGCGCCTTCTTTTCCATGGGATATTCATTTCCACTTCCAGCTGGCATTAAAAGCTCTTTATAATCTGAATCTATGAAGTCAACGCTTTCAGTAGCTTCTGGCATTAATCTTAAAAGTTCTTTGCGTGTTGGAGAGCCTGCTCCATCGGCACCGAAGAAGCGATCAAAGACAACTTCATTTCCACTAAAGTTAGCGACTCCTTTGTCTGGATCTAATGATTCAAGCTCATGAGAAAAAATAATCTTAACGCCAGCCTTTTCAGCTTCATTTAAAAGAGTAATATTTAAAAGAGCACGAGAAACACTATAGTTACATTCTGACTCATCCCTACCATAAGGCTGGTAAGTTAAATCGCCCTCCAAGGAGTGCATCATTCTTCCTGTAACCGGAACAACTATTTTTTTTACCTCTTCTAACACCCCAACAGTAGAAAAAGCATTAAGAGCACGAGAAGTTGCAATTAAGTTAATCGAGCGCCCACCATCGGCTGAGTCCAAGCGCATGTCAGATCGTTTTTCATAAAGCTCAACATCATGGCCTCTTTTCTTCATGGCCAAGGCCCAAAAAGCTCCAACAAGTCCAGCGCCTGATATAACGATCTTTTCCATACTTTTCTCTCTATTTAAAATGCACTCTTTATTACTTCTACCAATTCAAAGACATCTTCAAATGAATTATAAAGAGGAATTGGTGCCATTCTTAAAATATCTGGTTCACGAAAATCAACAACGGCTCCAGCTTCCTTGAGCTTCGCCTCTACCTTTTTTGCATCTCCCTTAACTCTTACACAAAGCATGGACCCACGTGTTTGCTTTCCTTCTTCAAATTTAGGAGTAACGATTTCAAGTGAGTTTCCGCAATTCGTTTCAAGCAACCATTCAAGATAGCCGGTTAAATTGTCACCTTTTGCTCTTAAATTCTCCATTCCAGCTTCGTTATAAAGCTCAAGACTGGCCCTAATCGCAGCAAGTTGAAAAATCGGAGGATTAGAAAGCTGCCATGATTCAACAGTTCCCATCGGTTCAAACTCAGGCTTCATTTTAAAACGAGTTTCTTTCTTGGTTCCCCACCAGCCTTCAAAACGAGGGATCTCAGGGTTATTAAGATGCTTTTCATGAACAAAGGCACCAGCAAGGCCTCCAGGGCCAGAATTTAAATATTTATAAGTACACCAGACAGCAAAGTCAGCTTCAACATTATGAAGGTCTAACAATAGGTTTCCTGCACCGTGGGCCAAGTTAAAGCCAACATTAGCGCCTACTTCCTTAGCTGCTTGAACAACCTTTTTAAAGTTAAAACACTGTCCCGATAGGTAATTACAATTCCCTAACATTACGAGTGCGAGTGAATCACCGTGAGACTTTATTTGCTCTACCAATTCATCGTCACTCAGAGTCATCTTGCCTTCACTTGGCTTAAGCATAACAATCGCTTCCTTAGGATCATGGCCGTGAAAGCGAGCTTGAGAATCAACAGCATACTTATCAGAAGGGAAAGTTGTGTGCTCAATAAGGATTTTATTTCTCTTTTGGGTCGGACGATAAAAACTTACAAGCATGAGATGAAGATTTACCGTTAAAGAATTCATTACGACGACTTCTTCAGGTTTTCCTCCGACAATTTTTGCCATATTTTCAGTTAAGAACTCATGGTAAGGAAGCCAAGGGTGTTTTCCTTTAAAGTGACCTTCTACACCGAATGCCTTCCAAGCATTAAGTTCTTCTTGAATAAAACTTTCGGCATTCTTTGGCATTAGCCCTAAGCTGTGCCCGGTAAAATATAAGCATTTATCCCCTGACTCAGTAAGGGGAAAATGAAACTCATTACGAAAATTATAAAGTTCATCTTGGTTATCGAGCTCTTTAGCAGCTTGAATTGAGTTATGTTTTTCATTAAATGACATCATTTTTAAGCCTCTACTTTAACTGACATGGTTTTAAAGCCTTCCATCTCAAGTTCAACATTCATACCTGGTTCTAAAGCAACTGCAATAGTTGCAGCACCTGCCAACACAATACTTCCAGCAGGAAGAGACTTGCCTCTTACGGCCAAAAGTTCACACAATTGAATAACGGAAATTACAGGGTCTCCACTAATAGCGGCCGTTGTTCCCTCTTGGGCAACGGTTCCATTAACTTTCATTTTAAGTTTTAAATCCGTTAGATTTAAACCCGAAAAATCTTTTAACGGTTCACCAAGAATAAACTGGCTCGAAGAAGAGTTATCTGAAATAACATCTTCCATTGAAAAATATTTAAATTGCTTATAGCGACTATCAAGAATCTCCATACATGAATAAACCTCAGACGTTGCCGCCAACACTTCTTCACGAGTAACATTGCCAGAGAGCTCTTTTGAAATTAGGAACGCCACTTCTGGTTCAATCTTCGGATGAATCTGATTGGCCAATTTATAGGTCCCACCATTTTCGACTTTCATCTTATTAGTAAGCACCCCGTATAAGGGTGAATCTAAATCCATTTGTTTTCTTTTGGCCTCTGAGGTTAAACCCATTTTTAAGCCTATTACTTTCTCACCCATCTCTTCTCTAAGTTCAATTCCCCTCTCTTGGATGGAATAAGCATCTGATCTTGAAAAGTCTTTAATCTTATCTGAAATCTGTTCAATGGGTGCCGTTTCTAAACGTGCGTCGTGAAGCGTTTGAGCCCACTCTAAAATATCATTAGGTGTCATTTGATCCCCTTTTTTTTGCCTTCTAAACCCAATGAATGATAGAAATTATGAACCTTGTTTACAAGGCTAATCTGGCAAATAGAGAGCTATTACAATGGTTTTTCAAGGAAAAAGGGTTATCGACATAACTCCCGTTATTAGTGAAGAGATTGCAGTGTTTCCAGGAGACACTTCTTTTAAAAGAGAAGAGCTACTGAGCTTTAAAAATGGTAACAATTTGGTGCTATCTTCCATTAACACAACAGTCCATCTAGGTGCTCACACGGACGCGCCAAGTCATTACCATCCAGATGGAAAGACAATAGATCAATGTGACCTGACTCCATATATGGGTGAATGCCAAGTTATAGAGATTTCAAAAAAGGTCTCAAGAATTAGACCACAAGATTTAAATGCAGAAGTGACTGCAACTCGCGTGCTTTTTAAAACAGGTAGTTTTCCCAATCCCAATAATTGGAATCATGACTTTTCGGCCTTAGACCCCGAGCTCATCACTTTTTTGGCAAAAAAAGGTGTTCAGCTTATTGGGATCGATACCCCAAGCGTTGATCCTGCCGATGATAAAGAGCTTCTTACTCACAATGAGATTTATAAAAATAAAATAGCAATCCTAGAAGGAATCGTTTTGGACGCCGTTAATGAAGGTGTCTATGAACTTCTCGCACTTCCCTTGCCAATTAAAGGTGGTGACGCGAGTCCTGTTAGAGCGATCCTTTTGGAGGGGTAAAACAAATGAGAAAAGTTCTTAATTTTATTAATGGTGAATATTGTGAAGGTGTTAAGGGCGAATGGATGGAGTCCATTAACCCGGCCACTGAGGAGAAATTAGCCGATGTTGTTAACTCAACCTCAGAAGATGTAGCTCTAGCGATCGAAGCTGCGAAAAAAGCCTACCCATCTTGGAGTGCTAAAAGTCCCGAGAGAAGGGCCAAAGTTTTAAGGAAAATGGCAGACATCATTAAGTCTCGTCTTGATGAGCTTGCGACTATTGAATCCATGGATAATGGAAAACCACTGAGTGTGGCAAAAACAGTTGATATTCCAAGGGCTGCAGTAAACCTCCAGTTCTTTGCAGATGCGATTTGCCAATATTCTCAAGACGCTTATCACATGCAGGGTGCTGTAAACTATACGAGACGCCAACCCTTAGGCATCGTTACCTGTATTAGCCCATGGAATCTTCCCCTTTATCTTTTTACTTGGAAAATTGCACCTGCCCTCGCTGCTGGAAACTGTGTCATTGGAAAACCTTCTGAAGTTACTCCAATTACGGCCTCAATACTTGGCGAGATTGCAAAGGAAGCCGGACTTCCAAATGGTGTTCTCAATATATTGCATGGCCATGGCTCTCGCATGGGAGAAGAACTCGTTCAAAATAAAGAAATCAAGGCCGTCTCCTTCACGGGATCAACGGCGACTGGAAAAGTTATCTCTAAGCTTGCTGCTTCTGAGTTTAAAAAAGTTTCTCTTGAAATGGGTGGAAAGAATGCCACGATCGTTTTTAAAGATTGCGATTATGACAAAGCTCTCTCTGGAGTATTAAGGGCCGCTTACTCAAACCAAGGTCAGATTTGCTTATGTGGCTCTCGTATTCTTATTCACGAATCTCTTTATGAAAGAATGAAAGGTGATCTCATAGAAAAGATCGGTGATTTAAAAGTCGGTAACCCAATGTCAGCGGGAACACAACAAGGAGCGCTTGTTAGTAAAGAGCACTTTGAGAAAGTCATGAGCTGTATTGAACTAGCAAAAAGCGAGGGGGGCATTATCCTTACTGGTGGAAAGCGCCATGGAAACAGCGGCTACTTTATAGAACCTACCCTTATTGAAGGACTCGGAGCAAGCTGCCAAACAAACCAACAAGAAATCTTTGGACCCGTTGCCACGATTCAGTCTTTTAAGACAGAGGAAGAAGCCATTGAGATTGCAAATTCTACAAACTACGGCCTGGCCTTTTCTGTTTGGACAGAAAATTCAAGTCGTACCCATCGTGTTGCAGAAAAACTCGATGCCGGGATCGTTTGGATCAATACATGGATGTTAAGAGATCTTCGGACTCCTTTTGGCGGCGTTAAAGATAGTGGAGTTGGAAGAGAAGGCGGATATGACGCTTTAAGATTTTTTACAGAAGCTAAGAATATTTGTATTCAATATTAGGAGAATTCATGAGCCAAGAACTAAATTCAGATCAAGCCCCAGAGCCTGTTGGCCTTTATCCCCATGCTAGAAAAGTTGGGAACCTTTTATTTCTCTCTGGTGTTGGTCCAAGGGAGAGAGGAAAAAAGGAAATTCCGGGTGTTACATTAAATGAAGCAGGTAAAATATCTAGCTATGATATTGCGGCCCAATGCCACAGTGTTTTTAAAAATGTACGGTTAATTCTTGAAGCCTCTGGCTCAAGTTGGGAAAATCTTGTCGACGTCACCGTTTTTCTTACTAATATGGATGAAGACTTTAAGATCTATAACGAAATATATGCTGAATACTTTAAAGATAACCGCCCCTGTAGGACCACAGTAGAAATCAACAAGCTTCCTACCCCAATCGCTATTGAGCTTAAATGTATTGCGACTGTTGCTGAATAAGGAGAATCAATGAAAGCCTTTAATTTTCAAAAATGGATCGATGAAAATCGTGAGCTTTTAAAACCACCAGTTGGCAATAAAGTTGTTTTTAAAGATTCAACTTTTATTATTATGGTCGTTGGTGGTCCAAATGAGCGCACTGACTTTCACGTCAACCAATCTGATGAATTCTTTTATCAATTAGAAGGTGAAATGAATTTAAGAACGATCAATCAAGATGGAAAATTTGAAGATGTACCCATAAAGGCCGGAGAAATCTACATGCTACGAAGAGGCACCCCTCACTCTCCACAGAGGATGGCGAACTCAATTGGCCTCGTAGTGGAAAAGACCAGGGAAGAAGGTGATACTGATAAGCTTCAGTGGTACTGCAAGAATTGCTGCCATAAACTTTATGAAGAATCTTTTCATTTAGAAAATATTGAAACTCAATTTGGGGCTGTCTTTGATAGATATTATAACAGCGACCATAAATCGTGTTCCGAATGTGGAACCGTCACAGATAGGATTTGGTAATGGATTTAAATTTATTAGGTAAAAAAGCACTTATTTTTGGTTCGACTGGTGGAATCGGTCGTTCAATCGCTGAGGCCCTTATTAAAGAGGGTGCAAGTGTTTATATAAATGGTCGCACCATTGAAAAATGTAAGGCCATTGCTCAGGAGATTGGTGCTGCTGGCTTCTACGCTGGGGATCTTTCACAAAAAGGAATAGCAGCTCATATAACAGAGCAGATGATAACGGACCATAAGGGAATTGATATTTTAGTGACTAACACTGGTGGTCCTAAGAAAGGATCTTTTTTAGAAGTTGACGTCGATCAGTGGGAAAGCGACTTTCAAAGCCTATGGCTTTCTGTTGTTGAAAGTCTCCAAAAAGCACTTCCTGTCATGAGTTCACAAAAGTTTGGCCGAGTTTTACTCATTACGAGCCTGGCCGCAAAAGAGCCACTGCCAGGACTTACGACTTCCAATGGTTTAAGAGCAGGACTAGCAGGCCTTGTTAGATCTATTTCTAATGAATATGCAAAGGATGGGATTACCTTAAACCTCATTCTTCCAGGCTACACAAACACTGATCGACTAAAGGCCTTAAATCTTAGTGAAGATAAAATAAAAGAGATGGTACCTGCTGGTCGACTAGGGGAACCAGAAGAGCTTGCTGACCTAGCTACATTTTTGGCCTCTCCAAAGGCCGGCTATATTACAGGTCAATCAATTGCTATTGATGGTGGCGTTTTAAAAGGGCACTAAAAGCTTTTCAAAAAGACGAATACCAATACCCCAGTAATCGAAACATAGAGCCAAATGGGAAATGTTATGCGGGCGACTTTTTTATGAGTCGCCCATTTTTTTGTAAAGGCGAGATAGAAGGTCCCTAAAATAAGAGGAACCTGAATCATTGAAAGAATGATGTGAGTGATCAGGATAAAGAAGTAAAGATAGCGAATAGCTCCTTGCCCTAAAAATTTCGTGTCCCCCTGAAAGTGATGATAAGTCAGGTAGGTTACGAGAAAGATCGCACTAACTATACCAGCGGTAATCATCACATTTCTATGGGCTTCTTTTTTACCCTTCTTTATAAGTGAGACACCAAAACATAAGAGAATCGCAGTTAATGAATTAAGGGCACAGTTAAGATAAGGAAGGGCAGGCACCCACGGGTAAGCTGAACTGCTGGCCGTTTCCTTGCCATATATCCACCACACCAAAAAGGTAAATATGGCCAAACTAATTAATGAGATTGAAATCCAGAGACTTTTAAAAGAATTATTCTGATTTTCCACTATCTACCTGCTTATTAAAATCGTGATTTTTAATGATGGTCTTGTAGATAAGGTAGAAAGGAATATAGGTCAAAAGAATAAATCCACCTAAGATGTAAACAATATTTCCACTCTTAGGATCATCCATACTACCAACGCAAGTGGGACAGGCCCACAATACGTTAGTAAATAGAATAAAAATTATAGCAGTAAGTTTTTTCAATTTAGAGAAGATAAACAAAAGTAAAAACTAAAATCCAAACAAGATCAACAAAGTGCCAGAAGAGACCCGCAATTTCTAAAAGGTTGTAATCACCATTATCAAACCTTCCATCAAGGGCGAGCTTAAACATATAGGCCAAGTAGCAAGTACCGGAGAGAACGTGTAGTCCGTGAAATCCAGTAATACTAAAAAATGTTGCTGAGAATAGATTATTACCTTTGGCGTAGGAATTAAAAGTCATTCCAAGCTCATGCATCAAGTGATAATACTCGTACATTTGCATCGCTAAGAACCCTGCTCCACCAAGAACAGTAAGGCCTAGCCATAGCCTAATTCCTTTTGGGTCTCTTAACTTACATGCATCAATGGCCATAACCATAGAAACTGATGAACAAATTAACCAGAAAGTCATGAAGCCAGATAGGCCCACTCCACCGAGTGCTTCTACTGGGTTTGGCCATGAATCCGCCATCTGTGATCTAAGGATAGCGTAGGCAAGGAGTAATCCAGAAAAGGACATTCCATCCGTTCCAAGAAAAAGCCACATCCCAATTTTACCAGGACTCGCTTTTCCAAATTGAGGATCATCAGAATACTTCAGTGGTCCGTCATGACCTACTTTAGTGGCCGCAGTGCTCATTGCTTACTCCAGTATTTCGTACTTTTTGTCGGTAAATTTTCAGTACCAAAATCATACATTAATTTAGTCAGGGCATCAATTTGCCTATCAGGATCGCCGCCCAAGATATTTGGTGCCGTTGACTCGCCATCAGTCCAAAAGTTAGGCATCAAAGTTCCTGGTAAAATAGCTTGAGGATCTAATAGCCATTTTTTAACCCAGCTAGGACGTAGTCTTCTTCTTGCAAAGTAGAGGTTTGGTGCCTGAGGCTCATCATTATTAAATCCAGCAGAGTGACAAGAGGCACAGGCCATTTCATCCCAAAGCTTCCAAGCAGCATCTTTTTCACCTGGTTTCCAATCAACTACTTTTGAACGATCAACTAATGCTTTTTGATCAGCTTTGTACTGAAACATTGTCACAATCGTGTTTCTTTCATCATCAGTAAGATTGTAAGAAGGCATTCTTATCTTTAACCAAGGTCTAACTGGATAAACATTATCTAAGAAATAGTGAAACCAATCTAGCTGAACTCTGTGTCCTTCTCCAACAAGTCTTGGGGGACCTTCATTTAGATCATCTTCGTATTTTGCAAGGATATCACCACGATAACCATCTACCTGGTGACAACCAATACAGTTAAACTTGTTGATAACCTTCATACCCTTTTCAACAATTTGCTCACTAGAGTTAAGACGCTTCACACCTTTAAGTGGAAGTTTCTCATCAACTTGACCAAGGATTGCCAAGGTCATTGTCTCCGCTTCACGATCAGTAAGGTAAAAGTTTGGCATTCTTGTCAGGTCTTTAAATGGTTTATCGATTCCGATATCCCAACGACGAGGATCGAGAAGGTGTGCCTTGATCCATCCATCACGAGTATGTTCAACTTGCTTTTGCAAACCAAATCCAAACTGAGTAAGCGGCTTTGAGCCTTCTTTCGTAAGCTCAGGACCAATTGGTGCGCGACCTTCAAATCCATCGATATTGTGACAAGAGTAACAACCGTATTTACCAACAGAGCGATAGCCAAGCTCTAGAGTCCTCTCTCTATCACTCATTTTAGCTAATTTTGCACCAGCTACTTCTTCTGTATCAAAAGCCGACAGGTAGCCCATAAGAACTTGGTCTCTCGCCTCTCCATCCATTTTTTCAAATTTATATCCTTCAAACTTTTTATTCTTAAGTGAAAGAAGGAAAGAAGCAATGTCATTAGCTTCTCTATCAGTTAAGCGAAGAGAAGGCATGATCGTATCTTCTTGATAATGGCTTGGTTTCTTTAACCAAGACACTAACCAATCTGGATCAACCTTTGAGCCAGTCCCATAAAGATACGGACCAGCGTAGGCACCAATCTTTTGACTAACGTCTTCCATTCCTTGAACACCGTGACAGCCCATGCACCCGACCTGGCCTGTAAGTTCTTTACCGCGCTCAGCGTCTCCGCCTGTGTATTTCATGAAAGGCTTATAAGCTTTTGATTTTTCCCAAACAAATTCTGCAATTGCATTTACTTCGGCAATATTCTTAACCATATGTTTTGGTTGAGAGTTATTAACTTGCCCGAAAAAACGAGGCATCATTGCATGTGGATTAAAAGATTTAGGATCCCAAACCCAGTTTTTGAAAAATTCTTTATCTACTTTTGAGGCGATCTTCTGAAGAGAAGGTCCAGGCATTCTCTTATGCTCCCAACCTTCAATCTTGTGGCAACCATAGCAACCATATTTTTCAATATTTTGGCGGCCTTCATTCAGCACGGTTGCCCCAGGAATAAACTCTACGCCCTGGTGACATTTCACACAGCTAGCTTCTGTATGTTGAAGTTTCAACATCGGTGAAGGAATTCTATGCGGCTCATGCCAGTTGTATTTTTTTACCCATTCTTCTTTTTGTTTATCGTTTTGTGGCCAGTGAGCAACACTTGTAAAATCATTAACACGGTGACCTTCACCTCCGTGACAAACAGTACAACCAGTCTCCTTCATTGGGTGAGGAGAATCCTTACCTACCATTAGCTCAAGATTCGGGTGAGTCTTATGTGGGTTAGGCTGATCTTCGTAACCAGTTTGATCTATAAAGGTGTGACAAGTGATACAACGATCAACTCTAGGAACCTGTTGAAAGTAACGATCATCTGTAATGTTGTTTAAAACAATCTGCTGAATTTTTAAGGTTGGATCAAGGTAATCGATCATCGGAGCATTTCTAAGAGCAAATATTGGATCAATCTTTGTCTTATCCAAAGCTTTTCCTAAAAGCTCGGTTTTAATCGTCATGTCTTTAATTTGCTTATCAGTCGTTAAAACTTCTTTTTCAAGACCCTGTTTCTTTTTGAAAAGCTCTTTCGCTTCGGCAGAATAAGCCTTCATACGGTCTTTTGATTCGGCAAAAAGCTTTTTATTTTCCTTTAATTTTCCAAAAACAATCGCTTTATTTGATTTATCCTTAACCTGCGCTTGCTCATATTCAAATGTTAAACCTGCTACATATGAATTCAGGATACCGTTTTTAATTGTTTCAGCTTTAAGAAGTTTTTGATTTTGAATGATTTCATTCTCAACCTTTGAAATTTCTTTTTTTCTACTCGCTACAATTTTTTCAGCATTCACCATCTCTTCTTTAAGAGACTTTAACTTATCTTGATTAACTTCTTTTTCAGCTTCACCTAGCTTCTTTTGAAGTATTCCCTTTTTTATCTTCAAGGCTTCTACTTGAACCGCTTTCCATGGCCTAATGTAGTCATCTAGGAAAACCCAAACAGTAATCATAAGGAAAAGGACAGACAAAAAAGCGAATAGTTTATTCAGCTTGTTCGTGTCGTATGCCATTCCTGGTTCTAATTTTTTCATTTTTTACAAACCTTCCTTAAATTCCCTAAGCCAACTAATCTACAAGTTAAGCTCTAGCTCTGGTAAAGCGATGATGTACTTCAAAGAAAATAGCCATCTAAGAACCATTTTGATTGGTAAGCTCATCATCAAAAGGAGCAATACAATAAATATGTAGTAACGAATCATTCCCACTTTTTCGATCATCATCTTCCCGTACTTAGTCGCCGCAGACATTGGCGGAAGGAAAATGATGTAACCAAGCGTAAGGATAATCCCTAGGGTTTCCCTAATGAACATATTTGCTGGCATGGCGGTATTGAGCCACTTAATCCACAAAAATTCTGAGAGGTTTACGTTATAGTCGGCAACAACCTTGTGAAAGTCCCAATATTCAAAGGGACCATAAAATGTCCAGTTCGGACCTCGTAGAAAAGTACCTACAATGATGAGGTAAATCCAAAGGACTAACCAACCAAAGAGAAAACCCCACATCGCAACTGGTCTTTCAGCAATAGTGTAGTAGCCATTACCTTTCGGGTTTGTATCTATATAAGGTATCGCAATAAGACCCACAACAACGACACCCGGAAGAACAACACCTGCCATCCAAGGGTCAAAGTAAACAAGCATTTCTTGAAGACCAAGGAAATACCAAGGAGCTTTCGCAGGGTTTGGTGCCCAGGTTGGGTTAGCTGGCTCTTCTAGAGGAGCCTTAAATAAAATGGCCCAGACAATCAAAAAAGATGTCGCAGCAATAATCATAAAGAGTTCTGTATAGACAAGGTTAGGCCATGACCAAACTTTTTCTCTATTTTCAGGAGTCCCTTCGATTGGACCCAAACCTTCCTCAAGACGAGCATCATTTATGGCAGCTTTATAAAGAGTAAACCACGTTAAGAAGCTAATCAGCACGAGGAGGATAATAATGGGAATGTTATCGGGGAGAATCAGAATCGTAAAAAAGTTTGGATCTGCTGCAAACCAAATCGTCACAGGAATTATGAAAACCAAGGAAGCATATAAAAACTTCTTCGTTCCAACCACTCTGTAGTACTTCATCATTAAATAGAAGAGCGCACAGGCAATCGGAAAGGACCTAATGGGATCGGCTATCCAGTTAATTAGTTCTTTCATCTTTCTTAAACCTTATTTAAAAAATCCTTATCTTATAAAGGCGCTGAAATTCCACCGTCTTTTCTAACTCTCCAGAAGTGAACAGCAATTAATGTACCGACAACCAGGGGAATGAAAACACAATGAAGAATATAAAATCTTAAAAGAGCAGGCTCTCCAACAAACCTTCCAGCTAAAAGCTGAAAGCGAACATCATTTTTGTCTGATACCAAAACGAAGTCACCAATTTGCGCAAGGGCGGCTCCCGGACCACCGTGACCTAAGAAAGGTGTAGCCTTTGCCATGTTGGCACCAACGGTAATCGCCCAAATGGCCAACTGATCCCAAGGAAGAAGGTAGCCAGTAAAGGAAAGTAGTAATGTTAGAACAAGAAGAATTACACCGACACCCCAGTTAAATTCTCTTGGTGGTTTATATGACCCAGTCATAAAGACGCGGAACATGTGTAGCCAAGTGGTAATAACCATAGCGTGGGCACCCCAACGATGAATCTCTCTCATAATACCGAGAGGCACGTGTTCTCTAAGAGCAATAATATCGTTAAACGCATATTCAGCTGTTGGACGGTAATAAAACATCAGTAAAACACCAGAAACCGTCAGAGCAAGAAAGATAAAGAATGTTAATCCGCCCATACACCAAGTATAGCCAAGCTGAACGCCAGACTTTTTCAGCTTAATTGGGTGTAGGTGAAGAAACACGTTACCTGCAACAACAGCTGCTCTGTTTCGGGCATTGTCTGGAGGACCGTGACGGAAGATAGACTTCCATACTTGTGTTGCTCTTACTTTGTCGGCTAAACCATTTGCTGCCATCTTCTATATTCCTTTTAAAAATTTAATCGTAATTAAACGGCTAAAAAAGAGTTCGGGTTATCCCACTCACCTTTTTCCCATCGGTAAACCTTAGTCTTATCAACCTTGATTTTTCCTTCAGCGGTAAGATTAATTTTGTACCTCTCTAAAGGTCTTGGAGCAGGTCCTTCAAAGTTAATACCACTCGTGTAATAACCAGATCCGTGACATGGACATTTAAACTTTAACTCGGCAGGTAGCCAAGTGGGGATACAACCCAAGTGTGTACAGATATTTGAAAGTGCAAAAAGTCTTCCTTCCTGCTTTACCATCCAAACACCCATGCCATTTTTGTAACGTTCATCAACACCCTCTTCATACATATCAGGTGTTCCAGCAATGAATTCCATTTCTGGTTCAAAATTAACGTTTGGGTAAGAGAAGCGAAAAGCTAAACTCAACATTCCTGCGCAAGCTGCCCCAAAGGCAACCCAACCAACGGTGAGATAACTAAAAAACTCTCTACGGTTAAGACTTTGTCTTGCTTCGCTCATAGAACTAACCTCAAACACTTTGTTGCAAGTGCTTAATTAATTTTTTCGGCCGATTAATCGTGCCTCGTAATTAACATAATTTTCTTGGAAAATCAGCCATTTAATTATTGAAAGAATAACTTAGTTTTTCAATAAATTTAAGACTTCTCCTGCACGAGCAGTAACTTTCAAGCTTTTGTCCTGCTTTGCAATAATAGACAACTCCTGATTCAATACTGGCCATTGATTTCTCTCAAGCGAACTCAATAAACTTAACTTAAGGGCAACGACCTGTTGCTCATTGAGACTAGAAGTCGCTGTCTTCTCTGGCTGTAGAAATAAAATCTCTTTTAATGTCGGGATGGCCTTTTCACTTTTATAATTAACAAGTGCTGATGCCACAGTGAAGCGTAAAACTCTATTCGGATGCTCAATGAGCTTCTGCAAAGGGGCTTCGGCCTCTGGGACACGATGAGTCGCGAGTGCTAGGGCCGCAGCCTGGATCATTCCAACGTCCTTACTTTCTAAATAAGCAACGACGGCAGGCCAAGCTTTAAACTCTACCCCCTGCGGCATATTGCCCAGCGCAACAATCGCGTGAAAGCGAACTTTATCGTCTTCGTCGTTAATCGCCTTCTCAAAAAGTTCTGAAGCTGTAGCATTTTGCAGCGCGCCAGCAGCAACGACAGTGAATTGTCTCGTGCGAGGATCTTTAGCTTCTCCATAAATTTCTTTTAAATTAGTGATAAGCCAAGGAATATCTTCTTTAGGAATTTGAGAACTTGAGATCAATTTGCTCAACTCAAATGCTGCAACCCATCTATTCCCCAGGGTTTTGGTGTGCATTTCCCTAACGAGATCCTTATAGGATCTCTCAGACGATAAGAGCTTAGTAACCCCAAAAACGACCAAAGCACCAACCAAAATAACGGCGATGGGTACAATTATGCCACTAGCAATGGGGTTTTCGAGGATTTTTTTCTTTTTAACTTCGCTATTCATATTTTCCACCTTGGGGTTGCCCCAAGAAAAATCGCTTAACTCATAAGGCTCTTTTAAAAGAGACTACCATAAAGTAATGTGCCTTTAATTTGGCAAAGGTTTAGCAAAACCTCGAAATATTGACAATTAAATAGGAATTCCTTGCATGGCTTATTTGCTGAGATCTCTCATTCTTCTCATGGTTACTGGAATTTGTCTCACAACCGGAGTTGCCCTTGGTTGGTGGTCCATTGGTTACAGCCATATACAGTTGGCCATCGTGAGCTTTATTTATACTATTTTTGCCCAAGCATTTGTGATGTTTTACTTTATTGGTGTCGCAAGACTTATGAATAACGTTTACTCCGTTCTTCAAAGTGAAACTAACCTCGGTGAGTTATTTGATGACCCACCAAAAGACCTTGAACCCTACAGAAAGAAAACCCTTAAGTTTGCTCAAGACTCAGAACGCTGCAAACGACAAACTATTCCTTGGACCATGCTGATGCTAATCCTCGGCTCCATAGCCTTCTTATTAGGCGGAGCTCATGACACAAATCTCGTTCCTAAGGTTGTTCACTCCGGCGTTGTCTATGGGTTTATGGCCGCGATGTTCATCGGTTTCTTTAGACAGTGGTACTATTTAAAAGTAACTCATGTTGCGCTTAGAAAAGTTAAAACTCTTTTTGAGATCCCTGACGGACAGATGTAATTCTTAGATATTTTTGATCCAGATAAAGACTTTATTTTTACCAGCAGGATTTCGACCCGTTTGAGTTCGTGATTCATAAAGGACAGCATCATCAAAATCCATGACCTGGGCCATAAACTCTTTTAGATATTCCCTCGGGACATATAGATTGTAATAAACGCCGCCTGGAACCTGCTTTCCGGGCTTAACATTATCAACACGAGTGACTTGGTATTTTTCAAGTAAAAAATTTAAACGCTCTTTAGATGTTTTTGTATCAACTGAGCGCATGAGCACCCGGTAAACCTTTGTGTTTCCGTAGCGACTATCTCGATAGCCTCTCTTCTTTAATTCTTCGTAACCCGACTGCTCAAGATCAACGACGTCAAAGTCTTTAGGAAGAGCATCCCAACTGGTAAGAACCACATCAGATTCTTCTTCGTATCTAATGTCGTCTGAAAACCCAAGAGAGTCGAACTGACTTTCTTTTGTTTCAACTTCATCAATTTCTCTTTCACCAAGCTCGAAGTCTTTTCTACCATTTTCATCATTTTGCTTGAAGGTCAAACTTGTATCAAGCCACTTGAGTTGGGGCTCATAGATACTAATTTGTTCTAAAATTGTTTTTTCCCACTTCTTATTAATTTTTTGAATGGCGAAAACGAGACCAATTCCTATAAGAAGAAAAATTAAAATCTCCCGAAATACTTTTAATTGTCTCGTAAACGAAAGATTCGTCTTAATTCTAGAGAAGTCGAAATTTGGATGGAATAAGTCTTGCTGCATTTTTTTATTAAGTGTTTGCCACTCAGGGTAAAGAGTTACCTCCATACTACTTAACACTGACTCATTATTTTCAGAGTCATCTGCTTCTTTTAGACCTAATTCTTCTTTTAACTCTTTAAATGTTAAATCTAAGTTTGGACTTATTCGATTCGCCAATTGAAAACGTTCGGAGAGCTGCTCTTCAAAGTGGGGATACTGCTCCAAGAAATACTCTCTCAAAATGATTCCAAGAGAGTCGTAAGGTATGTTTACAACTCTACTTAGATCAATGATTGAAATATTTTTCGTCATGTAGGTGTAACAAATGAAGCAGTCCCTAAGCCAAGTAAACCAAGAGTGTAGCGGACCAATCTGTGCGTATAGAAGCGCATATCTATAGCGCTCGACCATTTGCTCTAAAGATTGACCAGCAACGAAGAAGGCCTGCCAGAATGTTAAAAATTCTGCTTCATAACGCCCTTGCCATGTAAGTGCATCATAATTAAGCCCTAGCCACTTTTCAAAGTGCCTCAAGTTCTCTTCTGTATAAATTATCCGATCACTCAATGACGTTTTTCCTTAACTAAACACTTTCAATAAGAATAGCGATTCCTTGACCGCCACCAATACAAGCAGAAGCGATACCGCGCTTTAAGCCTTTCTCTTTAAGTTGACGTGCTAATGTAAGAGTAATGCGATTTCCTGAGGCCGCCAAGGGGTGGCCAAGGGCAATTGCGCCGCCCCAAATATTTAACTTTTCAGAATCCAATCCAAGCTCTTTTTGACAACTTAATACCTGACTCGCAAACGCTTCATTGATTTCAAATAAATCAATATCTTCTATCTTTAAATTATTTCGCTTTAAAAGAGTTTGAATCGCTGGAACTGGACCAATTCCCATAATCGTGGGGTCTACACCTACAACTGTTCCGTCTATGATTCTAGCGAGTGGTTTTAAATTATTCTTTTGGCAAAATTCTTCTCCAGCGATTAGAGTTGAACTGGCTCCATCAACTATTCCAGAAGCTGTGGCCGGAGTGACAACTCCGCCCTCTTTAAAAGAAGCACGCAGCTTTGCCATATCCTGGATATTTACATCGGCCCTGAAATGCTCATCAGTTTCAATTGCACCTCGCTTGGTTTCAAAGGGAGCAATCTCACCTTTAAAAAGTCCTGCTTCGTAGGCCTTCGCTACTTTATGATGAGAACTTACAGAAAACTCTTCAGCCTGATCTCTTGAAATATTGTATTTAACAGCAAGATTTTCTGCTGTAATACCCATAGCACAGCCGGCATTTTTATCTGTCAAAGAATCCATGAGCATATCCACTGTTTTAAGAGGACCGTACTTAGTTCCAAAGCGACTTCCATATATTAAATGGGGAACATTTGACATATTTTCAGTTCCCGCAGCGATTACCGAATTGGCCTCCCCCAAAAGAATGAGCCTTACTGCATCCAGAATAACTTGAGCACCAGAACCACATAATCTATTAAGGCAATAACCTGGAGTTGATTCTCTAGCATCACATTTTAAAGCCAGATGACGTCCACCATATAAAGTGTCAGTTGTGGTTGGAACAACTGAGCCCAAAATGAAATGGTCAACATCTTTTCCGGAAATTCCTGTGCTTGAAAAAACAGCTTTTGTTGCGTGAGCGGCTAAATCTACAGGAGAAACGTCCTTCAAAGATCCACCAAACTTTCCAAAAGGAGTTCTTTTTCCCTCAACCAAATAAACATTTCGGGTACTTAGCATATCATTAAGCGTCATTTTTTGCCTCCTTGAAGTAAAGCCAACCTATTAGATACTCTAAATATAGGATGCCAGGATGGCATTTACAAAGGAATTAAGGAAGCTCCCATGACGGACATCTCCCACTTAAAGTCTCAAAGGTTCAAAGCGTCTGAAGAGAAGCGCTATAACTTTGAGCTAAAGAAGCTTCGGTCCGAAAATAATAAAGTCTATGAAACAGAAGTAAAGCGCTACGAAAACATGCTTGGTCGTATGCGTTCCGAATATGAAACCAAGTTAACGGGCCTTGAGGCAGAGCTTGAACAGAAACTTAATCTCGTTAGAAGTCGCCATGAAATGAGACTTCAAGGAGAAAACAAAAGACTCTCCGAAGAACTTAGCAATTTAAAAACGACCCACTCACAACAAATTGCAGAGGTTAGTGAATCACAACAAAACGAATTACAAAACATGAAAGAGAGCCATCGCGATACCCTAGAGAATGCTCGTGAGAAGTTCATCAAACAAAAAGCAAAATTTGAAACGGCGTAATCAAGTAGGAGTAAAGGAAAATAATGGAAAACGATAACACTGGAAATGTTTTTATTAACGGTAGAGCACAAATTTTAGAAATGTTTCAGTATTTAACTCAGGAAGAGCGAGAAAGACTGCTTAAGCAAATTCGCCCAAGAAATCCTCAGCTTGCTGATGAAATCATGGAAACATCAATCTCATTTAAATCCATGGTGGAGCTTCCAGATCATACAATCGAGAGAATTCTCACTTATGTAAAGGCACCTGTCTTAGGTGTTGCCCTTAAGACCTTAAATATTCAGTCACAAAGAAAGCTCCTTTCTCTTTGCGAAAGAAATTATGCAGAGGAAGCCTTTAAAGTAATGAATACCCGACTTACTAATGAATCTCGCGATGTAGAAAGAGCATGTGCACGAATCAAAGCGGTAATGTCGGCCCTCTCAAAGAAAAAAGTAATTTCGTTATAACCCTCTTCGAGATCTATAATCACTAACACTTGACTGAAAAGCTTTTATCTCTTGGCCAGATAAAGGCTGTACTTCTTCGGGATGGAGATCATCTACAATACGATGCTCTCTAAGCACCTCAACGGTACTTCTAAGACGATCACTAATCGTAATCATGATATCACTTACCCACTCAGGGCATGAGCGCAGAACCTTTCTAATATCGGTCTTTTTAATAATCATTAGTGTTGTTTCTTTAGTCGCTATGGCCGTGGCACTTCTTGGCTCATCATTGAACATACTTAGCTCTCCGATAAAATCTTTAGGTCCAACAACAGAGATGGGCATGAGTTTAGAGTTTTGTTCTTTAAAGATTCTCACTTCTCCAGAAATAACAATATAGAGAAAGCTTGAGGCCTCACCTTCAGCGAAGATAACCTGACCTTTTTTAAAATTCATTGGCTTATCAAAATTACTTGCAGAAGCGCTCATCAATTCCTCCAGCTTTTAGTGTACCGTAACGAAGGCCCAATGTGGAAATTTCAAATGTCTTCACACATAAAATCTTGCCCATGGCCTCGCCCAAGTAAGCCCCACCAACGATACTCTTCGACCTTTTCCCTAGAAAGGGAAACTTAAGAAGTAATTCCACGGGAGATCTTTTCTTAATTTTTTCAGTAAATTTTAAAAAGTCTGAAAATAATATTTTGGTACCATTCACTTCGTTTGAGTCGAATTTCTTTAGTCCCTTTATCATACTTCCTAAAGAGGTCATCGAACCGGCCACACACATTAAATGATCGGTGCGATAGGAGGAGACGTCAAATATCTCAAAGATTTCTTTTATCTTTTCATCAAATATTTTTGCTTTTAACCAATCCGAGCAACGTACACTTCCAAGAGGTAAGCTCACAGATGATAAAATTTTAAAGGGTTTAATCTGAACACTTATTAATTCAGTTGAGGCTCCACCAATATCCATAATAGTAACATTAGGCTCCACTAACTTGGTTCCAGACACCACACCAAGAGAGGTGTAGTAAGCCTCACCGATTCCATCAATAATCTGAACACGAAAACCAAGTTCTTCTTTAATCTCTTTAAAAAACTCACTTGAGTTCGTGGCAACACGCGCAGCTTCTGTTGCCGTTACAATAACTTGATCAGGAGAAATATCTAAATTCTTTAGAATTACTTCGTATTCTCTTAGCGCTTGAAAAGTGTCTTTCATAGAACTTTTAATAAAGACCTTTTTAGTATCTAAATCTTTACCAAGACTCGTAACACGACTTTCATTCGCAAGTTCACGAAAGATTTCATTTTCTTTAATCTCTGCCGCCAATAATAATACGGTATTAGACCCAATATCGATCGAAGCTCGTTTCAACTTAGCCTCTTACTGTTTTGACAACATTTTCAGGAGTAATGTCTTTAATAATTCCATTCTCACAAATAATGCCCGTTAAATGCTGATGGTCAGTTACATCAAAGCTTGGATTAAGAGCACGAGATTCTTTGGGACAAATCCTCTCTCCCATGGCCTCAAGAACCTCTTCTTCTGGCCTAAGCTCGATTTCAATTTCTTCACCAGTTTTAGAAGATAAATCAAAAGTACTTGTTGGTGCTACCGTATAAAATGGAATTCCATAGTGCTTGGCCACAATCGCAAGTGTAGAGCTACCGACCTTATTTGCTGTATCTCCATTTTCAACAATACGATCTGCACCAATAAAAATGGCATCGATCAAACCCTTCTTCATAAGATAAGAAAAAGCGCCCTCAACTGTTACCGAATGTGGAATGCCAGAAGTAGTGAGCTCATAAGCCGTTAATCGACCTCCCTGAAGATAAGGACGAGTCTCAGAGGCATAGACATGATTTACTCTTCCTTGTTCAAAAGCGTACTCAATCACACCGAGTGCCGTTCCCATAGGACCACAAGCAAGAAAGCCCGTGTTACATAAAGTCATTAGATTAAGTTTTTTATCGCCATACTTCTCTGTTAATTCTCTAAAAGCAATTTTGGCCATGGCCAAATTATCTCTATAAAGCTTTTCCATTTGATCTAATGAAAACTTTTCTAATGTTTGATATAGAGAATCACGTCTCCCCTCTGTAATCTCACTTTCACAGATGCCTAGGGCGCGATCAACCTCATAGGCTAAATTAACAGCAGTTGGTCTTGCTGTTTTTAAGTATTCACCAGCTTCTTTAAGACCAGTTAAATCATTTGCATTATTTTTAGCAGCAATCACCATTCCAAAGAGGGCTGTAAAACCAATAAGTGGAGCTCCTCTTACAACCATGTCTTTAATAGAAGCGTGAACCCCTTCAACACTTGAATAGTCATGAAAAATCTCCTGATGGGGAAGTTTTCTTTGATCGATTAAAGTAAGTACTCCATTATTCCACCTTAGTGGTTCAACTTTTCTCATTTTCTTTCCCTTTTATTTTAGCGCGCACTTTTAATATTTCTTCTTTAGCCATAGCCCTATCTTTTTTAAATCGAAACTTCTCTGAAAACTTCTTCAAGTGGTAAAGCTCATCAAGTTCTAGTTTGTAACCATAGCTATATAGTCCAATGGGAAAAGCGTTTAGCTTTGTTTTCTTCTTTAAGAATGAGTCCAACTCTTTGCCACCCTTCACTAAAACAATCATTCTCTTTCTTTTTTTATTTACAGGATCGATAAAACCACTGACATCAAATAAATGATCAAAAGTTTTTATCTTGAGTTCTTTAAAGTGATGTTCACTAACTCCAAAAGTCGCCTTTACTTTTAGCCCCTCAAATTCATTACTCACTTTCTTCTTTGTGAAAATTCTCGTCTTTGCCCACACTGTATTATCTAATGAGTCATAAAAGGGTCCTAGCACTTGTCCTAAATCAAAATTAAAAAAGGAGCCTTTCCCTGATACTAAGCTGACTTTATAAGTCGCTTCACCAGGGTAGTGATAGGATCCAGAAATATCACCATCAACAACTGTTTTTAGATAAAACTTATTTTTATCAAGAAGACTATTGGTTAAGGCTAAATTCCAGCTTTTAAAGTTTAAATTATGATTTAATTCAATATGGTTATCAAAAATTTTTCCTTTGCCTTCAATCTTGATTTTACCCTCTTTACTTAATATTACTCCATTCTTAAAAGAAATCTTATCTTGATCGGTTTTTAGAGTAATGCCGCCTTCAATAGTTTCGTTTTCCAAAGATGCCGAGTTTAACGTGACATTTAAAATACCTTTTGGAAGAAGAAAGAAGTGAGGTGCTTTAGCGATTATTTTTTCTCCCTCTTTATTAGGAGGGACATCACTCTTTGTTAAAGAATCAACCAAACTCTTAGTTATTTTGATTTTGTTAAAATCAACATCTGCTGAATAATGGGAGAGACGTTTTTCAAGGGGCTCACTTGAATTTATTTTAAACGTTGCCTCTGACTTGAATTTAGCCTCACCACCAAATGCCTGAACCAGGCCATTACTTATAACTAAATCCTCATTCCAAAGCCCCTCGAGAGAGAGTATTAGATCATTACCTTGGTAAGGATAAGTTAATCCGGAAAGACTAAAGTTCATTTTGGGTATAATAGAATTTTCTTTATAATTAAGTTCGCCATTTAACGTGGCCTTTGCGTTGGCTAAATTAGCTTGATATCCATTGGCCTTCCAAATGTCATTAAAATCGCCTAACGAAAGATTGGCATGGACATTATCCATAACCGCATTGCCATTTTCATCAACTAGAAAGTTGGTTTTAAACTCACTAGATTTGTAAAAAGCATTGAATTTACCTTTTAAAAGACCTGTCTTATTTAAAGAAATTGAAAAATCTCCACGCGTTGTAGGAAGGGCATCTCTAATATAAGAATATTTTAAATTCTTCACTTTAAAGCTAGAATCAATATTTAGATGTCCCGTTTTGAGATACTTTTCAAACTCAATTGAACCGACCATCACAGTATCTAAACTGAAGAAGTCCTCATCATTTTTAACTCTCTTAAACTTTGATTGAATTTCAAATGCAGCATTAGAAGTTAACCCTAAGTTTTTTAACACGAGTTTACTTACTGACCAAACACCTTCCTTGCCCTTGATATCATAATAAACTTGTAAATTATTTAATCTCACACCAATAGTTGAGTTTACAATAAAAGAAGGCAATATAACGTTTGCCTGTTTCTCTACTGCCTTGGCTTGCTTATGAGATATCTTTTCTTCCTTTGGAGCTCCATCAAACGCCCGAGACCAATTACCCTTTTTCTCTTTTGTCTCTCGTAAAAAAACCTCTGGATTAACGAGATTAACGTCAAGGTTTCCTCCACCGGTAATCAAAGACCATATAGGTAGCCTGACTTCAATTTCACTTACCTTAAAAAAGTCCCTGCTAACAGACAGTTCCTTCTTTAAAAGAACATCCATGCCCTTCACTCTTAAAAAGATAGAGGGTCCATAATTCACACTCAAATCACCGAGAGTTACTTCTGCACCAGGAATTGATTTCTCAATCTTTTCCTTTATGGCCAATTTAATCTCTTCAGGCTTAATTTGAGAGTTTACAAAATAAAAAAGAGCTCCGCCCCCACATAAGAAGAACAAAACTAAACTAATTATTAAAATTTTCTTATTTTCTTTCAAAAGATTCTTCCTTGAAGCTATTGATTTAAAACCAGTGGAGCAAATCTAACCATAAACTTTTTTCTTGCTCCATCCAGAAATTTTATGACAACCTTTTCTTCAGGACCTGCGCCCTCACTTTCCATTACCAAACCTTCTCCATAGAGAGAGTGAATGACTTTAGAGCCCTTTGGAAACTTTTGAGGGATGACCGTTTTCTGCGGTCCACTCACTTGATAAGTAACCTCACCATCTTCATACTCAGGGTCTTTTTCATACTGATTATCCCATTCATCATCAATGGAATCGTTATCTTGCCAGCTATAACCAGAAGTTCTCTGGCCTTCTTTTATCCAATCATAATACTTGTTTGGAATTTCATGGATAAAACGACTTGGACCATTGAATTTTAATTGTCCAAAAAGCATGCGCCCCTGAGCAAAGCAAATATAGAGCTTTTGCATCGCTCTCGTCATGGCCACATAAAAGAGACGACGCTCTTCTTCTTCTGCATGCTGACCCATCTCTAAGGAGCGATAACTTGGAAAGACATTCTCTTCTGCTCCGGCCAAAAAGACGTGGGAAAACTCTAGCCCCTTGGCTCCATGAACAGTCATTAATGCTACTTCGCCTTGAGGTAACTCCCTATCTTCTTCCGATGACTGATCCAGTGTAATTGTCTCTAAAAACCCTAATAAAGCGGGCTTATCTTCACCTTCTTC
Organism: Bacteriovoracaceae bacterium; assembly: GCA_021737405.1. Lineage (GTDB taxonomy): Bacteria > Bdellovibrionota > Bacteriovoracia > Bacteriovoracales > Bacteriovoracaceae. The sequence continues at coordinate 303,035 of JAIPEG010000002.1, read as the reverse complement.
AAATTGCTTAATGGCGTTACCAAGCTCTTCCAAGTTTTCTAAACGCGCCATTGATTCATAATCTTTTGAGGCCTTTAAATTATCCCAATAACCAGATTCATGAAGCATTTTTTCGTATAAAACACTTGGGGCGACACCTTCACTGCTTAGCGCGCGGATATCTTGAATAAGGGTAGCAAGAGCATTAAGAGAACTTTTAACTTTGGCCGAGAGCTTTAAGTGACTGAACTCTGTTGGATTATCTACAATATTTTCAATGGACTCAAATAAGGAAGAGTTACTCTTGACGGCAACGTTTTCAATTTTTCTAAGTGTTGTGGCACCAATTCCCCTTGTGGGAACATTAATGATCCGACTTAGGGCAAGAGAATCCTTTTCATTTACGACGATTCTCAAATAGGCCAAAAGATCTTTAACCTCTTTTCGCTCATAGAACTTAACGCCACCAACGACTCGATACGGAATGTTAGATTTTCTTAAATAATCTTCTAATAGGCGAGACTGTGAGTTCGTACGATAAAAAACCGCCATTTCTTTAAATTCGATCTTTTCTTTCTTATTTAAATCCAAAACCTTTTGGGCGATAAATTCTGCTTCTTTTTTATCATTATGACATTCAATAATTTGAATGCTCTCTCCCTCGGGGTTTTCAGTCCACATCTCCTTACCTTTTCGTAAGGAGTTTCTAGCAATGACATGTGACGCGGCTTCAATGATATTCTTACTAGAGCGATAATTTTGTTCAAGCTTTAAAATTTTGGCACTAGGATATGTTTTTTCAAAATCAAGAATATTGTTTATATCAGCGCCACGCCAAGAATAGATCGATTGATCCTCATCACCAACTACACAGATATTCTCATTGTAAGTGCTTAAGTGTTTTAATAAATCAAACTGGGCCCTATTGGTATCCTGATACTCATCAACAAGAATGTATTGATAACGTTCTTGGTAGCGCTTTAAAACATCGGGATATTTTTCAAATAATTGTAAGACTCCTGTGATTAAACCACCAAAATCTACAGCATTCGCACGGTGAAGTTCACTTTCATACTCTTCATAATATTCAAAGAATGGGTCATCTCTATCGGGGACGAAATCTTCAGATTTTCTACCACTGTAATAACCATTATTTTTTAGGTTATCCATAAAGTAGAGAATCTCAAAAGGAGAGACTTCTTTAGTGCTTATTCCACGACGCCCGAGAAGAGTTTTCACAACGGACTTACTCTCGGATGTGTCATAGATTGTGAAGTTTTTTGAAAGACCTAAGCACTGTGATTCTTGCCTTAACAGTCGAGAGCAAAAAGCGTGAAAGGTTGTTATTTGAAGGGCACCAAGATCCTCATGAACCTCAGAGGCAACTCGCTCCCTCATCTCTCTTGCCGCTTTATTCGAGAAGGTAAGAGCAAGGATACGATAAGGGCTAATATTTTTATCTGTTAAAAGATAGGAAATCCTTGTAACAAGCGTTTTTGTCTTACCAGATCCAGCCCCTGCCAGAACCATCACAGGTCCCTCAGTTTCCTCTACTGCTTTTCTTTGATTTGTATTGAGCTTATTTAAATTAATCATTCTACGGTAACTGATTTGGCCAAATTTCTAGGCTTATCAATATCGGTTCCTTTAAATTTCGCCATATAATAAGAAAGTAATTGATTCACGACGTTTATATAGAGAGGTGATAATTCCTCTAACCCTTCAAAGTTTAATTCTAGAAAGTAGTCAGAAATTCTTTCAAGAGAGCTGTCACTTGGACCTATGCCAACGATTATTCCCTTTCTCGCTTTTATTTCTTGGATATTTGAGATTGTTTTATCCTTAAGCTCTGGTCCAACTAAGGCAATATTCACCATATCCTCATCAATTAAAGCTATTGGACCATGCTTTAACTCTCCAGCGGCGTAACCTTCTGCATGAACATAAGCGATCTCTTTTAACTTCAAGGCTCCTTCAAGTGCGACAGGAAAGTACTTTCCTCTACCCGTAAAGAAGTATCCTTTTTGATTATATATTTCTTCTGCTATTGCTTTTATCTTATCAACTTCATCGAGAAGCTTATCAATTCTTACGGCTAAAAGTTCAAATCGATCAGCAACAATTTTCTGTTTTTCGACATTCTTTAAATCACCCGATAAGGCATGGGCAAGTAATCGTCCCGTTAATCCCATTTGGGTGAAAGCCTTTGTGGAGGCAACGCCAATTTCAACACCTGCTCGAATTAAGAGATTATGGTCACAAGCACGAAACAACGAACTCCCCTCAACATTTACGAGAGAAATCGTTTTAATCTTTTGACCTTGGCACTCTTCCTGCCCGGCAAGAGTATCAGCCGTTTCACCAGACTGGCTGATGAATAATCCAATATCATTTTTCTCTAAAATGGGATTTCTGTAACGAAACTCACTTGCTAATTCAAAGGAGCAAGGAATCCTATTAATGGATTCAATAAAGTCTCTTACAACGAGACCTGCATAATAAGCGGTACCACAAGCAGTGATATGAAATCTACTTGGTTTAAGATTTGCTACTGCTTCTAAGGACTCACTACCCTCGCCTGTAAAGTAATACTGACAAAGAGCACGGATAAGACCTGGTTGTTCATAAATCTCTTTAAGCATGTAGTGCTCGAAATCACCTTTATCAGATGGATCAACCTGCATGTCTTGTTTCTTAGATTTGTAGGCTTCACTTGGATTGCCTTCACTATCATAAAATTTAATGAGCTCTTTGTTGCCTGCGCTTAAATGACAAAGAATCCCATCTTCTGGAAAGTATATTCTATCTGCCGCTCCCGCTAGTGCGTATGGATCAGAACTTACGACAGCTTGAGATTTTGTGTAATGAGTTCCACAAACCAAGGGAGCTGCTCTTTTTATGGCGTATATTTCTTTTTGTTCTTCACTTATAAAAACAAAGGCAGAGTTTCCAGTAACTGTTGAAAAACCTTTTAAGATGGCCTCTTTTAAACTCATGGTTTTATTTAAATCATGGACGAGCATAAGAAACACTTCTGAATCTGTTTCAGACTTAAACTTATAACCCTTCGCCATTAGCTCATCTCTAATCCCGTCTGCATTTTCAATAATCCCGTTGTGAACCATTGATAGCTTTTCATGAGCATGCGGGTGAGAGTTAAAGTCTGTCACACCACCATGAGTGGCCCAGCGGGTGTGGCCGATTGAGACCATGCTGTGAGTATCAACGTCTTTTAGAAGTTCCGTTAATTTTTCTATTTTTCCGGTTTTTTTATAAGTCTTAAGCGTACCGCTCTCATCAATAAAAGTAACACCTGCGGAATCATATCCACGGTATTCGAGACGACGAAGACCCTCCATAACAACTTCAACTGAATCTGAGGGTCCGATATGGCCAACAATTCCACACATAATGCGCACCTTAAAAGCCCAATAGACCTTTGGTCATGGGGAAGTAGACAAAAGAAAAAGATACCACTCTATGGGCCTAACAGACAAAAATAATCCGCAGCAACATACTACTTCTTTTTAATGGACCATTTACCTTTGAGAAAGCGTGAGGCCATGTTTTCTTTTGTGACCTGTCGGCTTCTAGAAAGAGCAAAACCCTCGCTTGGAACATCTTGGTTAATTGTCGATCCACTGGCAACAAAAGCACTCTCCCCAATTGTTATTGGGGCAATCATTTGGGTGTCTGAGCCAATGAATGAGTTTTTTCCAATGACCGTTTTGTGCTTTGCTTCACCATCATAATTACAAGTGATAAAACCACAACCAATATTCACGTTTTCCCCAATCTCAGCGTCACCCACATAACTCAAGTGAGAAACGCTTACTGAAGAATCAAGTTTCGCCTTTTTCACCTCGACAAAATTGCCAATTTTACATTTCTCGCCCAAGTCTGTGCCTGGTCGTAAACGCGCATAAGGACCAATTTGACACATCGGCGCAACTTTTGCTTCCTCTAAGTAGGAGTAGGCCTTAATCGTCACTCCTTCTGCGATTTGGCTATCTTTTATAATGCTTCCCGGCTCGATCTCGACTCCTGTCGCAATTGTTGTTTTTCCATGAAGGTAGCAATTGGGGTAAATCGTGGCCCCTGGAGCGATTTGAACGGTTGGCTCAATGTAAGTGTGCTGCCTTTCTAATATAAGGACACCATTATTTTGGTGATCTTCGTTGATGCGACTCTTTAACTGGTGAAGAGCCTGGCTCAATTGAACAGGACTATTGACTCCTAGAAATGGTGACTCATCGTCAAAGCAAATTGTTCCTACTTCCGATCCAATCTGAAAAACATCTGTTAAATAAAATTCTCCGGACTTATTGTTACTATCAACGCCTAAGAGATTCTTTAAGATGGTGTTGGTTTCGAATATATAGAGTCCGGAATTTACCTCGTTTACTAAACGCTCTTCATCACTTGCATCTTTCTCTTCAACTATTTTAAAACCAACATCGCCTTGAATAATTCTTCCATAGCCCGTGGGGTTTTTAGTTCTAAAGGTCGCGGCAATTGAATTCCAATTTTTATCTTTTAAAGTTTTCCACAAAGAGTTCAATTCAGTCTTTGTTAATAGAGGAGTATCTGCACACAAGACCAAAGTGTAGTCCATGTCTTTGGCCCAAGGGCAACTGTCAAAGTAAGCTCTCAGAGCATCTGCCGTGCCTTTTTGTTCTTTTTGAACCGGAAAATCTAGAGAGAGATTTTTATGCCTTTCCTTTAAGTATGATTCGACCTCTTCCTTTTGGTGACCAACAACAACGCCAACTTTCATGTCCATTGATTGATCAGAACAAAAATTAACGGCCGCTACCAAGGGAAAATCAACAAGCTTTTGTCCCATTAGGGGAATGAGAGGCTTTGCTGTTGGCACGCCCATTCTTTTTCCTAATCCAGCAGCGAGAATTGCCACACCTATTTTGTCGGCCATTGTGTTACTCCAATTCTTAACAAATTTGTTCCAGTTTTCTAATGCACCATTATCAGAAGGGTTTGAGCAAATGTCATTAAATTCGTTTAGTTTTTAACCATTTAACTCTACCAATAGTTCACATTTTTTCATCACAAAATGCATAAAAAGCTTAAAGAATGAAGAACTTATGCCCGAACAATGGATGTGTACATAATTAGCACGGAATAGCTGTTGTTGGAGGACAGATATGGTAACGAACTACGAGGGTGATAATATTGAATTTAAAGATCGCCTCCCTCTTCTCCCTATCAGGGATATTGTTGTTTATCCCTTTATGATTTTACCATTGTTTGTTGGACGGGAGTCCTCCATACAGGCCGTAGAACATGCACTCAATCAAAGTGATAGACTAATTCTTTTGGCAAGCCAAAAAGATATTTCTGCCGAGCATCCTGATCCAAGTGAGATTTATGATCTTGGAACTGTTGCCATGATTATGAGAATGAGAAAACTTCCAGATGGAAGAATCAAAATTCTTGTTCAAGGCTTAAGCAAGGCGCGCATTATAGACTTTGAACAGTCCGAACCTTACTTCACGACAAAGCTAGAAAAGGTTGAAGATGCTGATACTTCTTTTGACAATGTAGCTGTTAATGCATTGATGAGAAATATTCGCGAGCAACTTGAGAGAGTGATTACTCTTGGGAAAGTTTTGTCTCCAGATATTTTAACAGTATTGGAAGACATCACAGAGCCTGGCCGCCTCGCGGACCTTGTCGCTTCTAATTTAAATCTTCATGTGGCCGAAGCTCAAATGATTTTGGAAACTCTTGAACCCATTGAGAGACTTCATAAAATCAACGATATTCTCACTAGAGAATTAGAGATCTTGGCCATGCAAGCGAAGATTAGAAATAATGCCAAAGATGAAATTAATAAAAACCAAAAAGAATATTTTTTAAGAGAGCAGATTAAGGCCATCAAATCTGAACTTGGCGACGAGGGGGAAGCTCCTGCAGACGATGAGTTTGAAGAGATGAGAAAGAAGCTAAAAGCGGCTGCCATGCCTGAAGATGTTGAGAAAGAAGCCGTTAAGCAGCTTAATCGTCTTGAAAAAATGCATCCTGATTCATCAGAGGCCAGTATTATAAGAACCTATCTTGAATGGATGGGTGATCTTCCCTGGTCAGCTTCTTCTGAGGAAAAAATAGATTTAGATAATGCCCTAGAAATTCTTGATGAAGATCACTTTGACCTGACAAAGGTAAAAGAGAGAATTCTTGAGTATCTTGCCGTCCGCCAATTAAAAGGCACCAACATGAAAGGGCCTATCCTTTGTTTTTCTGGTCCTCCAGGTGTTGGTAAAACATCCCTTGGAAAAAGTATCGCCAGAGCGACAGGAAGAGAGTTCGTAAGGATTTCTCTTGGAGGCGTAAAAGACGAAGCTGAGATTCGTGGACACCGCCGAACTTATGTTGGAGCGATGCCAGGAAGATTTATTCAGGCTTTAAAACAAGCAGGAACAAACAATCCAGTTATTTTACTCGATGAAGTTGATAAACTTGGAGGAGACTTTAAGGGTGATCCATCAAGTGCTCTCTTAGAAGTATTGGATCCAGAACAAAATAAAGAGTTTAGAGATCATTATCTCAACACTCCCTTTGATCTTTCAAATGTCATGTTCATTGCAACATCTAACGTTTTAGAGAATATTCCTGGTCCACTAAGAGACAGAATGGAAGTGCTTAACCTCTCCGGATACACCCAAGAGGAAAAAGTAGCCATTTCTAAAAAGTATTTGATCCCTAAACAACTCGAAGAAAATGGCATCAGTGAAGACCATGTGGAATTTACTGATGAAGGCCTTCAGTCTGTCATTGAGCATTTCACTGCAGAAGCTGGTCTTAGAAATCTTGAAAGAAGAATTGGTGCTCTTTGTAGAAAAGTCGCTATGAAGATCGCTAAAGGTGACCAAGCTGTTACTCACATTATTCCAAATACTGTGCTTGATCTTTTGGGACCACCACAATACACAAGAGAAGATCATCGTGAAGAAGATGAAGTCGGTGTCGCAACAGGTTTGGCCTGGACTGCTGCTGGCGGACAAGTTCTTTATATTGAATCAACCAAAATGAAAGGTAAGGGCTTCACTCTTACAGGTCAACTTGGTGATGTCATGAAAGAGTCTGCTCAAACGGCCATCGGCTATATTAGAAGTCGCGCTGAGTATCTTGGAATTCCAGAAGATGTTTTTGAGCACAATGAAATTCATATTCACTTACCAGCTGGCGCCATCCCAAAAGATGGACCGAGTGCAGGTATTACTCTTGCCACAACAATTATTTCATTACTAACGGATTGTCCCATCGACAAGACAGTAGCAATGACGGGTGAAATTACCCTAACCGGAAAAGTTCTCCCTGTTGGCGGAGTAAAAGAAAAGTGTCTCGCTGCGATGAGAATGAATATTAAAACGGTTATTATTCCTTGGAAGTGTCAAAAAGATCTTGTTGATATTCCCGATGAATACCGCGAGCGTTTAGAGCTAATCCCTGTTAAGACGATTGATGAGGTCCTTGATCTTGCATTAATTGGCTGGCACGAAAGGAAGAAAAAGCTCAAATCACTCAAGAAAAAAGGTGGAGGTCGCAACAAAACGAGCAACATTCCACCAGTTGCTGCCTAGGACGACATTTTTTCTGGCGATAATTCCAATTTCTTTTAAAATAAAGAAAAGGAAATTGGATTATGCCAAACAAAAAAGGTCAAGAAATTCGAATTGCTGTCATTGATGACTCGGAGTTTTCCCGTCGATCAATTGTAGAGATACTCGAAGGTGAAGGTTACAACGTTGTCGGAACAGCAGGTTCAGCCGAAGAAGGGCTCACCCTCGGAGCGACAACAGGGGCCAATGTATTCATTATCGACATCATCATGCCGGAACGCTCTGGTCTAGAAATGGCTAAAGTCCTCTCTGAAAAAACAATGAACGCCTCCATCATTATGATCTCCTCCTTAAATATGGAATCCCTTGTGATTGAGTCTATTAGTAGTGGTGCCCTAGACTTTCTCCCCAAACCATTCATGCCAGAAGATCTCATAAAGGCCGTAGATAAGATTGTTGCTGAAAAGGAAAAGGACTAGATATGTTCACGATGCTTAAATTTTTCATGACCTTTTGCTTTAGCTTTCTCTTGTTGAGCATTCCTGTGCAAAGAAAACCTCTTTTCTATTATTTAAATCAATGGGCAAGCCCCATAACAAAGGAAGTTTTTTCGGAATCTAAGAGTGTCATTCTAAAAGGCGTGAAAAGCTCAAAGGCCTTTAGCCACAAGATCTTTAACAACACTATTCCCGACAGTGATAAAATCTCTATTCAAAGTTCTTCTATTGATAAGAAAGAGGCCTTAAAGAATATTGATCACGGTGAAGATTACACCGCGGAAGAAAAAGACATGCTTAAGAAAATTCTTTTAAACCAATAAAAAAAGCCACCTTTTTAGGTGGCTTTTTTAAATAAATTAAAAATCTGTTTAGCCTCTTTCTCTAACAGTAGTCGCTGTAGATTCTTCACGAACTTCAGAATCATCACGAATCACTTCTCCAGCTTCATTTCTATTCACCTGAACCATTTCCGCGCAAGTTGGCTCTCTTTCACCCTCTGCTGCAAATGATGATGATACTGTTAAAATCAAAAGTGTAGTTACAATTAGCATTTTCATATTCTCTCTCCTTATCTGTTATGCTTTATATATAAGCAAGAGTAGTGCCAAAAAATAAGACTAGATATCCACTACTTAAGAAGTATAAATTGAATAAATTTCAACCGCTGTTCAAACTTTCGACAAATTTCTCATGATCACAACAATATTCATGAACTTAGCCAAGCCAGTTTAATAACCTTCTAATAAGAGATTCCTTTGCGGCATAGGGAGGATAGCGCACAGGAAGATCGATTAGGAGGCCTCTCTTCATGACTGACTTGTAATGGGTGAAGATATCAAAAGACTTTTTTCCGTGATACGAGCCCATTCCACTCTCTCCAACACCTCCAAAGGGTAGGCCTTCGTTGGTTAAATGAACCAGACTATCATTTAGGCACATTCCTCCAGCCGTCACTTCCTCACGAAATCGATTCAAGAGTTCATTATCTTTTGAAAAAGCATAAGCAGCGAGAGGATGGGCCCTTTGGTTAATAAAGGTCAGAGCATCATCAAAGTTCTTTACCGCTAAAATAGGCAATATAGGGCCAAAGATTTCTTCCTTCATAGACAAGCTGTCTTCTGATGCCTCTAAAATGGTTGGTGAAAAATAGAGGCTCTCAATGTCTCTCTCCCCGCCAATGACAATTTCATCTTCTGATAAATAACTCTCTAATCGTAAAAAGTGGCGCTTATTTATAACTTTTCCGTAATCAGGGCTCTCTTTTGCTCCCATTGGATAGAAGTCTTTTAACACTGCTTTCATGGCCTCAATTAAGGGACTTCTTACTTCTTCTTCAACTAAGACATAATCAGGGGCAACACATGTTTGCCCTGTATTAAAGAACTTTCCCCAAAGCAATCTTTTGGCGACCAGATCAAGATCATTATTTTTATCAACAAAGCAAGGAGACTTCCCCCCGAGCTCTAAAGTTACTGGGCAGAGATGCTTTGCCGCCTTTTCCATGACGATCCTCCCAACATGGGAGTTTCCAGTGTAGAAGATATGATTAAAGGGTAGGTCAAGAAGAGCTTGAGTTTCAGCTACTGCCCCCTCAACCACGCTTACAATGCTTTTTGAGAGGTATTTTGGAATAAGTCTAGCTACAACACTCGAGACGTTAGGAGCTACCTCAGAGGGCTTTAAAATGGCCATATTTCCGGCGGCCAATGCACCAATAAGAGGCGATATAAGAAGCTGAAATGGGTAATTCCAGGGACTGATTATAAGGACCACCCCAATAGGCTCTGGGATAATATAGGAGCGCGCAGGAAACTGAAGAAAAGGGGTTGAAACTCTCTTTTTCTTCATCCATTTCTTTAGCTTCTTTAAGGTGTGATCAATTTCCTTTACTAAAAATAAGGTCTCACTAATCACCCCTTCAAAACGTGACTTTCCTAGGTCTTTATTTAAGGCCTCTAAAATCATATTTTCATTTTCTAGAATTAGCTTTCGAAGGGCGATAAGATGGTCGACTCGGGATTCGTAGGAGTGATTCTTCTTATCAAGATGGCCCTGAGTTAGTTCATGATATTTCTGTTGAATCGCTTCCATGAGATCTCCATTATATGAATAGAAACCCATTGTACTCAAAATGGACCAAATAAAAAGATCCCACCATTTAGGTGGGATCTATAACAGACTAGAAGTTTATAATTAATCGCGTTGAGATGCTGCGTTCTTGCCTTTTTCGATCGTTTTAGTGGTATCACTCTCGTCTACAACAACCGTTTGATTGCGTGAGTTTTGAGGGCTATTAACACAATCACCTTTTTGATCTTCACCTAATTCACCTGCAAAACTGACATTAATAAGCATAATTGCCATCATTAAAAAAAATAAGTTTTTCATATCTCTCCTCCCAAAAAAGGGTTCATTCTTTATAAAGAATATAGGAGCAAGTATGGTGCCAACATAAGCAATGCGATTTTAAGGACTTAAAAATAAAAAAAGTGAACTTATTTTAGAGGCGTATAAGAATTAGACAATTAGATCTTTGACAAAAAAAACCCGCTCTAAAAGAGCGGCCATAAACTAAACATATTTTTGATCTTTTCTTAGCCACCATTAATCTCTGTAGCAACAGGAACGGTAGTCTCTTCTTGACGAGGCGTAACCGTAGTCTCAGCAGGAGCCGTAGATCCATTTATACATGTCGGACATGAACCGTCCCCTGGACAACCATTATCAAGTTGACCCACTTCTGTAGCAATCGCAGCTGAGCCTACAAATAACAATCCGATTAGAGTAAGAGCTTTTAGTAATTTCATTTTTCACCACCACTTTTTTTTGTTTTGTAGTTTTATTAATTATCTCTTCAAAACCATTAATAACCAAAACTTTTTACTTTATTTAGATAAGTCCCTGAAACCAGGAAATTACCTCTGCCAACAATAGTTGGCTTACATATTTAAATTAACGCCTGCGGGCTTAACAATGGCCAACAAGCTTTGAAAGGCTTGTGTCACTTGTAATGCCATCTTGTGACCTTGCTTAGATTCAACCTTTTTAATTTCACCATAGTTGTCATACGCCACATTAATTTTGCCAACACCTTTCATTTGAATCTCAACTGGTTTTCCAAGAGCATTGTATTCGAAAGAAAGAACACGTGTCTTATTGGTCTTGCTATCTTTGTCATACATTCTTTGAATGCGGCCTTTACTGTCATAAAAGAGCATTACTGACTTTCCTTTATCATTTGTCGCCTTCACAAGGTTTGCTCTGTCATCGTAGTCAAACTTAGTTGAACCTCGGTTATTCACTACTTTTGTAATCTTATTAAATTTTGGATGATACTCAAGAGCGACCATTTCACCTTTTGTTGAAGACTTTTTCGTGAGAAGACCTTTTTGGTTGTACTCAAAAGTCGTTGTGTTATTTCCTCTTGTGATTTTAAGTGGAAGAGAACAACACTCTGAATAGATCGTCTCTGTGCCAATACCATTGATTTCAGTAGCTATACGATAAGTGTATTGAGATCCATCTGGACGAGTTTTAACCTCATACTCATAACGAGACTTAGAAGATTTTCCACTTGGAGATTTCTTAGTCACTGTCGTCCAGTAGTGAAACTCTGGATTTTTAGAATTTGACTCATACTTATACTTTGTAGACTCACCGTTTCTAGCGACTACTTCTTCAACAAATTGTGTCTTAGGCGTATAAGAAATTTTAAGCTTTGAATTATCCGTATAAGTAACAGACGTCATATTATGATTTCCATCATAATCATACTTAAAGACGTTTCCTGCAATATCTTTAGATTCAATCAAATCATCACCACGGTACTTATAGTGAGTTTTCTTGTCCCCAGCAGAAAAGATGTGCTTAATTTTCTTGTCTGGGTACCACTCAAAAAAGAGCTGCTTTGCCTGGCTGTCTTTGATACTAACGAGGGTGTCTTTTTTGTAATTAAGGTTTACTGTGTAGCCGTTTTTGTCTTGCATCTTCTCTAGAAGACCATCTTTATTGAAGTATTCTTTCTTACCGTCATTAAAGATACGCACAAAACCTGTTTTAGCTTTAACTAGCTTTTGTAAGCCCCTTGTGTTTGAAAAGAGCTCAGTACCATCTGCAATTTTTGCACTTACTTTATATTTTCTAGCATATGCCTGTCTTAATTCAGCATCATTTTTCAGCTTCTCTAAGAGGTCCGCAGCAAATTTATCATTTACTGAACTTCTCTTTCTGATAGCGGCAACAATATTTTTAGCGGCCTTATCAGCATCGACAGATTCTTTAGGAGTAAAACGAGTCAAGGCACCTGAACCATTTTCATGAACAATTACAGAGCCATCAGCAGAAACTGAAACATAGGTCTCAAAACCACTACCCCAACCAAAGCCAAACCAGCCCTTCTCGGTAGACTTCGAATTATTTGTTCTTGATATCTCAAGATCCATTCCACCACCTGGCACGATAATATCAGTGTAGGAGATGTAGAAGTTTCCGTTTTTTAGATTCACCCCAGCAAAAGCAAGTGAAGGCATTAAAAAACAAAGTAACAACAATCTTATAGCTCTCATGATTAGTCCTTTTTCCTTAGCAGACTTTTAAATTCTCTCTTTAATCTTTTCGTCCAATTTCTTATAAATCTTTAGTAATTTTCTCATTGCTAAATTTTAATTTTTACGATTTTTAAAATCACCCAAAACCCAACAAAATCGAGGGTTAAGGCCACAAATGTCAGTAAAATTCCAATAGGATTATTGACAAGTAATTTTATTGAATTTGGGTCAGAAGCTCCGTAAATGCCTGCGATAGCAAAAGGCATACAGGCAATTGTCACGCCCTGAAACATTCCTTGTGCCGTATAGGTATCAATTTTTTGCTGTAGACGAACTCTCTCTCTAATAACGGAGACGATTGTATCGAAAACTTCAGCGAGATTACCACCGGTCTCTCTTAAGATATTTATAGAAGAGACAAACATATCGTTGTCTTCTGTTGGAACACGTTTTGCTAAATTCTCAAAACAATCCTCTAGTGTGACCCCAATCCTATTTTGTTGCAAAATGAGACCAAACTCTTGAGAAATAGGTGGACTCAATTCATTGACGACCATTCCTAATGCTTGCGGAACAGAAAGGCCTGCTCGAATGCCATTTGCCAAAAGAGTAAGGCCATCGACCATTTGATTTTGATACTGCTTTATTCTTCTCTCTACTAAGTAGTCGACAATCGCCTTAGGAATTCTAAAAGAAAGGACTGCAACACCAGTTCCAATGATGAAGCCGAGTATCCAACTAATCGACATTCCGATTAATAACAAAAAGAAGGAAGATAAGCCTAATGAAAAAATCAAGAGCCCCATTGTCAACTTATCTGGAGGTATTTCTATAAAGAGAAGCTCTAATCGCTCTTGAATGTAAGTTCTTGTACCTAACGTTTGTGTCTCAATCCAATCGAAAATTAAAGTAGAATAGCGCAGACAAAAAACAAATATCAAGAAAGCTATGACGAAAATGATTCCCTTAAAACCCAAGATTGTTGAGATTACATAAGACATAAGTTATTAAGCCCTTTTCTTTTTAGGATCGACTTTTCGTTGAGGTGTACCTGGACGCGCTTGCCCTTTATTCGGATCAGCAGGAGCTGGCTTGCCCTCTTCTGGCTTGGCGGTCGGCTGAGTGTTATTGAAAAGTCCGCGTGGAACGTTGTAACCTTTCTTTTCTAGAATCTCGATGAACTTTGGAATAAATCCTGTTGCCTGATATTCACCTTGAATTTTGCCATCACGTCCAAAACCTCTTTGATTAAAGACAAAGATGTCCTGCAGGATAACAACATCCCCCTGCATACCACCGAGTTCAGTAATGTAAGTGATTCTTCTTGAACCATCATCAAGACGAGACTGCTGAATAATTAAGTGAACCGCACTTGCTATCATCTCACGAATGGCCTTAGCGCCAAGTCCTGCACCAGCATATTGAACGAGGGTTTCAATTCGCCCAATACACTCTCTTGGATTATTAGAGTGGACAGTTGTCATTGAGCCTTCGTGACCTGTACCCATGGCCTGTAACATATCAAGAGTCTCTCCACCTCGACACTCCCCTACCACAATTCTATCAGGTCGCATTCTTAGTGTTTGTTTTACGAGACAGCGAATATCAATTTCCCCATCGCCTTCAAGTGATGGAGGCCTAGTCTCTAAGCGCACCACATGATCTTGTGGTAAATCTAGTTCTGCAGAGTCTTCACAGGTAATGACTCGCTCATTTGCAGGGATAAAACTTCCCAAAACATTGATAAGCGTCGTTTTACCAGAACCGGTACCACCAGAAACAATGATATTCTTATGGGCCTCAACAGCAATTCTTAAAAAGTCGGCCATGTTTTGTGTCATCGAGCCAAACTTTACAAGGTCTTTATAGGTCAATCTATTTTCGGGAAATTTTCGTATGGTTATCGTACAACCATCTAGTGCACATGGCGGAATAATCGCGTGAACCCTCGAGCCATCTGATAGACGTGCATCCACATAGGGAGTTTTTTCATCAATTCGCCGGCCGATTGGCGCAACAATTCTTTCGATGACATTTAAAACTTGGCGGTCATTAGTAAACGTAATATTTGATTTTCGAATTTTTCCTTCATATTCATAATAGATCTTGTCTGGACCAATAACCATGATCTCAGAGCACAATTTATCTGCCAATAAGTCTTCCAATGGGCCAAGGCCTAAAGCCTCGTCTAATACTTCCTTAACAATCTGGTTCATGTCTTCTCGTGAATTAAGAATTCCCTTTGTGTCTTCTTTATTCAAAATCTCGACAACCATTTTCTTTGTCTGCTCTCTTAATATAATTTGTGCCTTAGGGTCATCTTTATCTGACTTCTTCAAATCCATTTCATCAACAAGAGTTCGATGAATTCGCCCTTTTAAATCAGTCCAACTATTCCCCTTTGACTCTCCTCCATCAGGAGACGAAGAAGAAGTTGTGGTTCTTTGAACTTCGCTTGGCTTATTAAGACGGGCCAATGTCTTTAAGACATTTTTTTGTATTAGTTTTCTTACGCACTCAGTAATCCCTCTAGCAAAAGCAGAGGTCTTACCAATAACCATAATTGGCTTTTTCTGATTTAAGGCCGTAACACAAATTTGATCATCTTTTGGAATAGTAGCGAAAACCGGCTTACCAATAGTTTTGCCCATCACTTCCGGCGTTACAGGGTGTCCTTTTTGAACCTGATTCCCAATGATGATGATCATATCTTTTGGAAAAAGCATTGTTACAAGTTCAGAAAATAATCTTCTTGATTGATTTAGCGCTAATATGTCAGGCGTAACCACCAAGAAGATGGCCGTACTATACTCTAAAGCTTTTAACGTTAGTGGCGTTAATTCACTGCCCCCGTCAATAACGGTCAAGGGATAG
Source organism: Bacteriovoracaceae bacterium (assembly GCA_021737405.1). Classification (GTDB taxonomy): domain Bacteria; phylum Bdellovibrionota; class Bacteriovoracia; order Bacteriovoracales; family Bacteriovoracaceae. The sequence goes on along the minus strand of JAIPEG010000002.1, from coordinate 287,555 downwards.
AGGTTTGGAGCCGCCTTTAAAAACTTCCCTAGGCCATCACTATTAATCGCATTAGAGGCTGCTGGATCACTAGGCATACCAATATACTGGACGCCCGAGGGATGCGCAGATAAAAAAGGCATAATAGATCGAGGGTCAATAGCACCATTGAAGTCACCAAGATCACGTACTGTTTTTTTTGATTTTATACCTGTAATAAAATTTTGGTCACCTGATGCCTTTTGATCAAAGTCCAAAAGCATAACCTTTGAACGCGACTCTGCAGCGAAGGCGAATGCTAAGTTAGCGGCAACTTGAGACTTACCAACACCGCCCTTTCCCCCAATGACTGTAATTATGTGACCAGCCATTAGCGTCTTCTCCTTCTAAACTTTCTCTTTATGTCATCTGTACCACTTGTGGCAGACTCGACAATTTCGGGAGTAACAAAGACAACGAATTGAGACTTAGTATTAGAGAAGGCCTTACCTCTGACAAAATTAAATAATGGGCTAGCGTTTTCCACCTCATCGGGCGGAAGCTTATCATAATCAGTTGTTGATTTATTGATAACGATACCCCCGACAACGGCACTATCTTTTGACTTAACAATTAATTCAGTCTTAATATTATTCCCTTGGGTTGCCGGAGGGTTGGCCCCAATATTTGTAGACACTGTTATATTTAGTGCAAGATTAACTTTTTCATCTTGTAAAACTTCCGGACGAACCTCTACTCTAAACTGGGCGTCAGCACTTTGGGCCTGTGCAAACTCTCCTGCTCCTAGGCTAAATCGTCTTGTTTCATTCTTTGAGATAAGACCGTCTTTTTTATCCTTAACAACCACGACTCCACTTTGAACGACTCTAGCGTACCCTGCTTGTTTGGCAGAGTTTAATTTTGGAAAGAGATTGGAAATAGTTCCAGAAAGAGTTCCTTCTGAACGAGTGGTAACTCCACCACTACCAGTTTTTCCAATATTAATTTCTCCAGATCCATTTGAAAGTAAAGGAGTCCATTTAAAACCGAAGGTTTTACTATAGTCCTTTGTAAGCTCTACAAATTGGGCCGTAATTTTGATGAGTTTATCTAGTGGTGGTGGCTGACTTTTTTCATTCACCTGAATAAAGTTTTGAATGGCGGGCTTTACTGCCTGAACGACTTGTCTTGTTCGCTCAGCTAGAGAAGCAATTTTATCTGGATAAAAGGCCTTTGCAATATCTTCTGCCTGCCGCTTTTTACCTTCGCTATTCACAATACCTTCAAGCCAATAAGTATGATTCACAACCCTTACCGTTACATCAGGAAGCTGACTTTTTTGTATTTCCTCCTGCATTTTTCTGGCCACTAATCTTTCCGTTTGTGGACTCAACTCTACTAAAAATAGAACATCTCCAAACTTCTCTTGGTTCATGACTGTGGCAACTCGGCCAATATCGTTTGGAACAATTATATTTCCTCCGATATAAACGGTTTCACCTTTTATTCCGATCTCTAGACCTTCAACATCGCCTAAAAAGTCTTTGAGTTCTTTTACTATTCGAGACTGATCATTGGCCGTTACCGTCACTAGGAACTTACCCTTAACATCACCAACGTTATTTCTTAAGGTAACGGAAGTTTTACCTGGCTTTAAACCCGTAAATGTAATCTCACGCTTTTGTGGAATCATAGTGATTCTTAAGATTGATTCGTTTCCAACTTGAATTTGAGGATTAGGCGAAAAATCTAACTTTGTTATTTTATCTATCCCTAAAATCACCTCAATTGGTTTTTCAACAACTGGTGTGTTTTGAGCAAAAACTGCAGAGGAAAAGTTAAAATTTATCCCCATAGATAAAACAAAGAATATAACCCTTAGGTATTTACGAATAATCATTCACCTCTTCTTTTATTTTGTGAATCAAAATACTTTTTGGCCTCTGCTCTTCCTTCTTCACCTATTACATCGAATATATCTGTCGATTTAATTCGAACAATCTTTTTGTCGTTATTATTTCTTAGAGCAAGCCAAGGACGTGAGCCAGAGTACACAAGTAAGAAAATTAACTTTTGAGCCTCATAAGGAGTTAACTCAAGAGTTACTGTGTCGTATCCTTCATAAACTTGCGCGTTCATACTGCGGATTTCTTTAGGTGTCTTTACGCCATAAAGCGGAATGGCATTGGTCATACTTTTACCTGTAGATAAGACCAGAACATCTTGCAAAATTGTATTGGTTTTTTGCATGTCCTTTCGACCACTCGATATATCAATTGGTGCGAGGATATCGACCCTATCCCCTGGTTTAATAAGTTTTGAAACGGCTTGTCGTTCTGTGATTTGGATCGCAACAGCTCTTTTACCAATACTCACCTGGCGAGATAGACCCGTTTTTGCTCCTGGATAAGTAACACGAGGCTTAGTCACCTGTTCACCTTTCATAATAGGAACAGTAGCCATTGTATTTTCAATTCCCTTAATGGTTGAGAAGCTTCCAGGTGAGGCAAAGTTCTTTGGGAATGTTTTTATCGCAACCTTAGTATCATCTAATAGCTCTAATTCTTTAATGTCTCTTTTGGCAACTACGACTGAAATCTCTGTTCCATAACGACTGATAAGTGCACTTCGCTGATCTTCAATGTAGGTATAAACCATGAAGACAGCGATACCTGCGATTACGAGAGCAAGGGTAAATGCGCGTGTATTCACGATACAACTCCTTAAAATCCTGTTCTATTTAATTTTAGCAAAGGGTCAATGACAAAGGGCGAAGGGGCAAACTTATCCCCTTTTAATTTGGCTGGACGGCACAGGCCAATAGCTTACTCTTTGGGTCGGATTCGCCAGGAGAACCGGAGTGAAAGACGGTCCACTTATTTCCTTGAAGCGAATAATTTTCTCCACAAATTCCATAGGCGCTAAACACTCTTACATAAGAGGAAGACCTATCTCCACTATTAGGAGTTTCACAATCCTCATCCACACTATCTGTAAAAAGAGCATTAAATTTAAAGCAAGGAGCAATTGGCTGTTGGCCCCCCTCAAGTCTATCCGCATATCCGACTAAACTGATTCCCGCTCGAACAAAGCCTGATTTAAAAGTATTTAAGTCATTACTGGAGGGTAAATAACTATTACCCTTGGCCAAAAAGTATAAAAACCTTCTTGTTGCCTTTTGTTGATTAATTGAGACATTTATTGAATTTCCCACATTAAAAATAACCGTATAAAGGAAAACAAGAATGGGTAAAAATATTAAAAGCTCAAAAATGGCTTGACCATCCTCACTTAAAGCACGGTATTTGATGTTTTTAACAGCCATTGTCTGAAACCGTTGAATGTTTCTCACATCCTGCTCCTGTACCAATGTCTGCCATAGCATCACAAATGCGTGCCTTGCACTCTGCCCTGGTTGGCTCCATGCCTAAATATGATTCTGAGATAAATGGAAAGGATATTTTTTTGTTTGTCCCTGGAATAGTAATGGTCTCTTGATATTCAACTCTAACGCCTACATAGAGTCGGGTAGGTCCAGAACTGCTCAAAGGGTCCTCAAAGATTGGAGCACCAGAAAAGTCTGGAATAATTCCAGGAATATTATAACTATCAAATACTTTTGTCGCATGCGTTTTAGCCGGCCCATCAGATCCGTTAGGATTATTTACATCATGCTCATAAGACATATAGGCTCGAGATGTTAAGTAGGTAACATAATGAACTAAGTAACCATTCGTATATACAATGGCCAATTTAAGAAATGAAAAGACAAAACCAAGAGCAATCGTAAAACTTACGAGAAACTCAATTGTTGATTGTCCTTTTTCTTCTTTTATTTTTTTCATATCTAATTAGGAGGATACCCTTCTCCAGCGGCATATCCAAAGAACCTTGAGGCAGATCCATCAGGTTGGGCAAAGGACGGGTGATTTGGCACGGGAGATGTGTCTACATCATCTGCAGGGCTTACATTAGTCGCATAACGATAATCCTGTTTCATTTTCTGTGCTATTGCCGTAAAAAAATCAGAGTCCTCCCCAAAAAAAGCCTGAAACTTTCTGGAATTAAATACTGTTAAAAAAACAGAAACCACAACAACAAGCAAAAGAACATACTCAACTGTCGATTGTCCTTTTTGATTTTTTAAAAAGTTAATGATTTTCTTATTTCCCATCCAAATGCAATCCATGAAATAGCGATAACCGGAGCGTAAGCAAACTTTGTTCCGTATAAACTTTTTATCTCTTTAATATCTTTCATTGCTAACGCTACAAGAAGTTTATCAAAGTTTTTAATACTATTATAGATTAGAAGATAAACACCGATCGCAATAGTTGAGTAAATTAGTTTTAGAAAGAATACCTCATGGTAAATTTCTGGTACAAGCAAGAAAAAAGAAAAAAGATATTTAGAATCTCCTCCCCCCATCACTTTGAGTAAAAACAGGAAAAAACCCACTCCTAAAAAAACGAGAGGAAAGAAAAAGGTTTCTATATTGAATTTGTAAAGAGTTGGAAAAACTACCAGGCAAGCTAAATAAAGAACGATATTTAAAATGGACCAATTATTTGAAATCTTTCTATAGCGTATATCTATAAAAGAAACAAAGGAGAGCTCAAGACCCAAGAATAGGAACAACAGTAACGGAAGGTTCAATCGGCCATTCCATTCTTATAGCCACCATAAAAACATTGTGTTCTACAAATTCCTGTTGAGAGCTCTTGAGAAAGAACCCAGCCCAAGCTTTTAACTGAAGTGGAAATGCTTCCACCAATTGTTCGTGCTAAGCCGACACCGATTAATGAAATAAAGCTAAATATTAGAATATATTCTATGGTTGCCTGACCTGCAGACTTGAAATCTGTCATGAGAATATTTTAACATTTTTAGGAAAAACTAAAAAGACGATACAATAGGTGCCCTCCGAAAAATCGGATGACCAAAGAAAAATGAGTGATAAAAGGGAGAATCGCCTCTAGAGCGCTACTCCCTTCTAGTTAGAACTATTAAGTTCGTTCACCCAACCATCAGCGCCGTTGAAGACATTATCTGTAATGGCCCCAAGTCTTTCAGTCGCTTGAGCCTTAAATTTAAAAACAATAAGAGCAACCACAGCTACTAATAAAATGTATTCTGTAGATGTCTGACCGTCTTCGTCCTTTAAGAAAGCAATGATTTGATTTTTCATACTAAGCTCCTAAATTCCTCTATTTAAGTCCTATCGGATACTGTCCCGATAACTTGAGTCCTTTCCTTCCTAGAATAACACTTAAGACTATTATACTCGGGTTTCTTGCGCGGGGCAACATATTTGAAAAATCGTTTATTTATAATGACTTAGAGATTCCATGGACAAATTTTACCATTGAAAATTGCGTTATTTTCAGGCATACTCAAAGGTGGGTTTTGTGGTTGGCACACAGTATTTCGCCCTACAATAACTTACAAGGAAGCGGTCCCTGACCATGGTGAGCAAGCTCGCAAAAGTGAAAGCTGGAAGTGAGAAGCCTAAAATGGTTACTAACTGCATCCACCTGTCAAATGGCGGGCGGAAACTTGAAGCCAGCAAGGCCCACTCTTTTTTTTTTAATTTCCTACAAAATTGACAAGCGGCTTCAGAAAAATCATCATTAATGTATGGAAAACTTATCTCATTCAAGTGAAATTACAGCTACCTGGGTAGAAAATCTGGCCATTGAAGAAATCAATATGTCAGAGTCGGGTGTCATTGATATTCACGAACATCTTAATCCTATCCATTTCTTAGAAGAGTCTTCTATTGAATTCATGAATGAGCTAAGAGACAAGATTGAGCATTTTGTTGCCCGCTTTAACCAGTATCGCGGCCACCAAACTAACAGTCATATCAAAATCTTTAAAATTTCAAATACCGTAAATGACTTCATGTTATTTAGAAACTCACTTCGCTTAATTTTTGCAAGAAGAGCGAATGATCTTATAAGCATTGCTTTTATTTCAAATGGTAAAGATCTGTTAGCTCCTCGCTTAAGAGTTGATGATCCGTTTGGCTCAGAAGGCGTTCATGAAGTCAGGGCCCATCTTGGCCCTTTTAATAAGATCTCTTGGCGTTTTCAAGGTGAACCAGTGGATGTTAATGCCATGGTTAAGCACTACCTAACAGAATTCATTAAGCAGTCTGCTCAATAGAAAAAATCTCTTTAATTATTTAGATAAACTTAATTCCCTCTGAACCTTGAGAGTGTGATTTTTTTAAAGACTGACCACCAAGACGTGAATAAGTAAATTCTAAAGACTCTTTAATTGTAGGTAATTCTATATTTAAGAAGCCTTCGAGATTGGCAGTATCCATTTTAAAATAAAGTTTATCTTCTACTTGTGTGGTTGATTGAGTTTGGTTAAGTGGAAAACTCCATCGCCCTTTAGTAAAAAGATCTTTGCCCACCCCAAAGACCTCAGCATAGTATTTGGAAAATCCATGAAGGGTTGAGATATCACGACTTGATACTTGAAAGAGCCTATTTGATACTTTTTTATCGATACACATTTTAATAATGAGTCCTAGATAATAGACATCCATAAAACCTGTATTAATGAAGTCATCCATGGCCAGACTCTTATTCTGACTAATTTTTCTTTGAAAATTTTGAAACCATGTCGGTCTTTGTGCCACAATGCCTCTTCCATAAAGGCGACTACAGCGAAAAATGACATAATTAAGAGAAGTTTTTTGAATATAAAATTCAGCCGCAGCCTGAGTCTTTCCATAATTTGTAAGAGAGTCTGGAATATCCATCTCAAAATATGGTTTCTTTTGTCCTGCAAAGATAAAACTAGAACTTATATAACAAATCTGGGCCTTATACCTTTGGCAGTATTCTGCTACATTAAAAAGACCTGAGGTATTTAAAGCATCAGCCCGATCCTCATTTTTATGACAATCGTAAACTGAAGAGACACCTGCGCAGTAAATGACAAAATCCGGCTTAAAAGCAAAAAGAATTAACTGAACCTCTTCTTTCGCTAATACATCACAAGGGATTGTTAAAATACCTGGAACACGAACCGAGTTCTTGTGGTAAGTACCAACAACTTTATAATCTTTTTTAAAAAATTCAGCTAGATTGGAACCTATAAAAGAAGACACTCCAAAGATAACAATTGTTTTTCTTTTTGGTTCTTCCTCTTCTTCCACTATTTTGGTTTTTCTACCTATTACCATAGGCAAATTTTATCATGTAAATTCAGGCTGAAACATTAGGGGAAATAAGTATCGCTTTTGATTTGATTTCTAAAAACGTAAAAACACCCGGGCTTCATTCAAAGCTCCGGGTGATAAAAAGAAGGTTGGTTAACCTAGTAATTTGAGGGCCATGTTAGGCGCTTGGTTTGCCTGAGACAAAACCGATGTGCCAGCCTGAACAAGAATGTTGTTTCTCGCAAGATCTGCTGTTTCAGCAGCTACGTCAACATCTCTAATTCGCGACTTTGCAGCACTAAGATTCTCATCACTGATCGACAAATTGTTGATCGTTGAAGAGAGTCTATTTTGAGTTGCCCCAAGATCCGCCCTAACTCCGTTAATTTGTACCAAGGCATCATCAAGCTTTTTAAGCGTTGTTTGAGCCCCCTCTTTGGTAGTAACGGTTTCGCCAGTAAGTCCAAGCGATGCCAGCGTGGTATTCGCTTTAGTTCCATCGTAGCGCAAACGGTCCAGTATTGGGTCATTGTGGACTCCGACTTGAAATTCAAGCATTCCACCAGAGCCGTCCAAAAGGGGTATCCCGTTGAACTCTGCTGATTTTGAAATCCTATCAATTTCTTCCTTGAGTTGTTGAAACTCAATGTCGGAGAAACCTCTCTCCGTGCTCCCAACTGTGTCCGAGGCTGCTTGTACAGAGAGTTCTCTAAGTCGAATGATAATGTTAGAAATCTCACTTAAGCCTCCCTCGGCCGTTTGTATCATAGAAATAGCATCATTCGCGTTTCGCTTTGCCTGTCTATTTCCTCTTATATGCGCTTTTAAATTTTCACTAATTGCTAAACCTGCAGCATCGTCACTTGCTCGCGTAATTCTCTCTCCCGAAGAAAGTTTCCTCAGGTTGTCGTTCATTCTTTGGTTAGTTACTCCCAAAGATCTCTGCGCCGAGAGTGACGGCGTGTTGGTGTTAATTCGTAGTCCCATGACTAATCTCCTTCAAACATCTCTTACCTCCTGTAAGTTGACGCGGTCATCATGTCCGCCCATAAAGTTAATAATAGTTTTCATGCTGTTTCGAATAACCAACTTTCTTTTTTTTACTTCACTGTTATTCAGCAATTCCCCATTGCAGGCTGGGTTATTGCATTAAATCATTCATCCATTCGGTCCAATCATCACAATCTCCATCAAGTTAGTGTTAGCCTTGAGCGGCTGCCTGAATTAAGCTTAGTGCACCCTTAGTGGAAGCATTGGCTTGTGATAGCACTGAAGTACCTGCACTCATGAGAATATTATTCCTTGTGAGTTCGGCTGTCTCAGCGGCTACATCAGTATCTCTAACTCGAGAGTTTGCAGCTGAAAGGTTTTCAACACTGACCGCTATATTATTAACTGTTGATTGCAATCGGTTTTGAAGAGCACCAAAATCTGCTCTAATTCCAGAAACGGAAATAATCGACGAATCAATCGCAGATAGTGAGTTTTGAGCAGAGATCTTATCTGCAACTGAAGCTAAGTTCAGACCAAGAGCTGCAACGTTTACGTCAGCGCTTGAAGCATCAAAGGTTAATCTGTCAGATATGGGGTCATTTCTAGTCCCAATCTGAATGTCAAAAACTGCACCAGTACCATTGAGTAGTGGAACACGGTTAAATTCCGTTGAGTTCGCAATACGGTCAATTTCTGATGTGAGTTGCTCAAATTCAACATTCAAGAACTTTCTTTCAGTTGCACCAATGGTGTCTGAAGCAGCTTGAACACTGAGCTCTCGAAGTCGAATAAGAATATTCGATACTTCACTTAAGGCACCCTCTGCAATCTGAACAAGTGAAATACCATCCTCAGCATTTCTTTCAGCCTGCTTAAGTCCTCTAACTTGAGCTTTTAGATTTTCGGAGATTGCTAACCCAGCAGCATCATCTCCAGCGCGGTTAATCCTCTGACCAGAACTTAACTTTTCTAGCGATTTATTCATCGAAAGACGAGTTCCTCGCAAGTTTCTCTGGGCATTGAGGGAAGCCACATTCGTGTTTATTCGAAGTCCCATTTTATCCTCCTTGATAACGGGTTCCGGGTGAGACGATCCTCACTCGGCGTGCCATTCATTTGTCTATCCATGACGTAGTAAAGGCACCTTCAGATATCTTTTCGCCACGCGACACAAATTCTTTAAAAAAAATGTCGCCTTTTTATACATAGGCAAAATCTGCAAAGCATTGAAATTACAGACAATTATCGCGGCTTTGACCGAGAAAATTGGTCAACATATGACAAATTAATTATCAGTACCGTGATTTTTGCCTAAGTTTTCATCACAATAGACTTTATGAATGTAAAAACATTGGCCGAAATGCCCGAAAGACTAAATGAGTGTGTCACCTTAATAGAGAAATCCTTTGGCTACGGCGAAGCCGACAGCTTCATTGATGACTTCTCACTCTTAATTGATGAAAGAAATTATCAGCACTGTTATTTTTTAATCGAGGAAGATGAAGTTGTAGCAACCCTTTTCACTCTTCCAAGAACATTGACTTTTAAAAGTCTAAAAGTTGAAGTTCTCTTCCTTGGTGGCATAAGTGTTAAAGATGAAAATAGAGGCGCAGGTTTATTTAGAACTCTTTTAGAAACAATTTTATTATTAAATCCCCAATATGCGTTCTACCTATTATGGTCTGATCTTGCCCAACTTTATGAAAAGTTTAATTTCTACGAGTTTGGATTAATTGAAGAAGTTGATTTAACTGCGAACGAAAAACAAAAGTTAATAAAGTTTAATCCTGAAAACCTTAAGACACTTATTGAAGGCCACCAAATGCTCGGCCAATCTTTTATGATACCCCTTCGAGATGAGCACGACTGGCACATTCTTTTACAAAGTAAATCTATAAAGATCTTTGAGGATGAGAAAAAAAACATTTACCTAATTAACAAGGGAATGGATTTAAAAAACATCTGCCACGAATATCACCCAGAAGAAGCTCCCCCCGTAAATGGATATAATAACTGGAGGATTGGTCCACACTCCACAGACGCCTCCCTTCGCTATATGGGATTTTTAAGGCTTGGAAACCTTGAAAAGCTAAATGAATTTATAATGCAAACATCAGAGGGAAGATTAGGTATATCTGCTTATGAAAACAGAATTATAGAGGTAATCTTCGACGGAGAAAAATACGAATTAGGAGAAAGGGACTTTATTCAAGGATTATGGGGTCCCGGACAAGTCGAAGAATGGAAAGACCTCGTACCAAAAATCCTAATTCCCGGTTTTGACTCTATTTAGTTTTATTCAACGCTAAATAACCTTTTAAAAAGGCACTTGTTCCTAAAAACCAAAATACCCAAGTAATCGTTGGAATCATTGTCCAATGATCAACTTCTTGAACATCACCAAGAAAGAAAACACCAGAGCCTACAAATAGACAGGTTAAAAAAGTATAAGCTAGAAATATAATCGAGCTATTAATCATTCTCGCGGTATCTTCATAACCGGTAAGAATTAACTGAACACCATACTTCTTATTAGAAAAGTCTCTTAAAAACCACTTCAAGTGCCTTGGAACAATCCGAGCTATGCTAATCAGATCCTTGGCGGCCCAAATTCCTTCTTCAAAAAGCTCTTCCTTTGAAAAACTCTCCTTTATAATGTCATGGATGTCCTCTTCCATCATGGCATAGATGTCATAGTCCTGATCTAGTGATCGACCAACCCCATCAAGAGTCATTAAGGCCCTAAACACAATAAACCATTCACGTGGAAGATAAATTTCGTGGCGCTTAAGAGTTGAGATTACAGACTTTAAGACTTCACTAAAATCTGTTTGTTGAACCGTGAGACCAATATAAGGAGAAAGACTATCCCTCACGTCTTCAATCAATCCATCAATATCTGGTATTTTGTCGTAAGTAGCAACCTCAAGAAACTCATAAACAACATTTTCATAATTGAAGTTAATTAATGAATAAACAATAGCAATAAAGTTTTTTCGCCCCTTTTTAGAGAGAGTTCCCATTAAGCCAAAATCAATCAGCCCAATATTTCCGTCTTTTAATAAAAAGAAGTTTCCACCATGAAGGTCTGCATGAAAAAAGCCATCTGATAAAAATGTTTTTATGAATATTTTAAGACCATTATCAAGTTTTGGTCCGAGTTCATCTATATGTGGTTTAATTTGATGGTAATCACTAAAAGGAATTCCATTAAGCTTTTCCATTACCAAGAGATCACGACTACTAAGCTCTGAATAAACTTGTGGTAAATAGAGAAGGCCACTTTTGTCATGATTCGCTAAAACCTTACGAAATCGCGCGCAATTTAAGGCTTCAGTACTAAAGTTGAGTTCATTAGCAAGAGAGAGGCTAAAGTCTTTAACAATTCTTGAAACTCCAAGATACTTTACTTCCTCTGAGACTTTTTCTGCCTGAGCAGAGAGAAAACGCAAAATTGAGAAATCCGTTTCCATCATCTTTTCAATATCTGGTCTCTTAACCTTTAGGACAACCTCACTTCCATCTAGCAAGATACCCTGGTAAACGACGCCAATACTTGCCGTACCAATCGGGTTAGGATCAATTTCTTTGAAAATACTTTCAATTGGTCCTCCTAGAGATTCCTCGACACCTAATTTAACTTCATGAAAAGGAACTGGTTTTACCTTGTCTCTTAGAATCTTCATCTCATCAATAAATGAGCTATCAAAAATATCTTCTCTGCTAGAGAGGAGTTGACCAAATTTTATAAAAGCAGGACCAAGTTCTTCGAAACAAAGACGAAGACGATAACCTAAGATTTTTGGCCAATCTTTTTCAGTTTCCTTATCGAGCTCTTCTTTAATGCTTCTTTTAGACCGTGGTAGAACGAAATTAGGAATACTAGAGGTAACATTGAAGGAGATAAATTCGTCGAAACCATTTTTAGCAAAGACTAAAACGATTTCTCGCAACCTGCTCACATTTCGAATTGTCTTCTTGAGCCCTATTCCAGTTTTAATAAGATCCATGAATTTCCTTTTCTCTTACGCGCATCGTTAAAACAAAAACAATTCTCATGATTCATTTTAACGGCTGTTGCTTTTCTGATAGAGTAAAAGTTTATGAGCACTTTTAGAACTCTTATCCTATTAACTCAGCTTTTTATGCTATCCGATACTTTCGCTGTTGAAACCTGCAGCCGTGTTGCAATTATCAACTATCAGGAAGTCCTTGTAGACACAAACTCAACAGAGAAAGGTGAAGGCCTGCGATATCACATCGAAAAAGACCGAACGGCGAAAAACTACCTTGAAGCTTATCAGGAAGGTACCAAGATAAGATGGCAAAATGCTGCGCTAGGAACACTCGGAACGTCCATGATGCTTGGAGGCATTCTTACCAACGGCAACTCGGCGCGCAAACAAACACTTCTAATCGGTGGCGCCACTCTCATGATGATCAATTTTCTTGTGGCAAAGACTCTCGAGAGTTCAAACGAGCAAAACTTGATTAAGGCCATCGAAGAATATAACAAGAGAAACCTGCCTAAAATTTATTTTAATCCCGAGCAAAAGGCGGACGGAACACTAGGCCCAGGAGTTTCCTTATCAGTAAATAAGACCTGGTCTTTTTAAGAGTAGTTTATGGAAAATACAGAAATAAATATTACATGTTATAAATGCGAAAAGAGCTTAAACTTAGAGGCCAATAGTAAAATTAGTCGACAAGAAGAATGTCATCACTGTTATGCCAATCTTCATTGTTGTAAAATGTGTCACTTCTACGATTCTAGTGCTTACAATGAATGCAAAGAGCCAATGGCAAACAGAGTACTAGATAAGGAAAAGGCAAACTTTTGTGACTTTTTTAAACTCAGCTCAGGCGGCGGTGGCGGTGAAGATAAGGACAACTTATTTAATACTGCTAACTCACTTTTCAAAAATTAAAAAGAGGATTCATTATGCAAGGTGGAACACCTATTACTAAAACTGGTTACGAAGCGGTAGAGAAGGAACTCAGTCACCTTATAAAAGTAGACAGAGAAGAGATCAAAATGGCGATTTCTGAGGCCCGTGAACTAGGCGATCTTAAAGAAAATGCTGAGTACCATTCCGCAAAGGAAAAACAATCTATGATTGAAGGGCGGATCTCTCAACTTCAAGGTGTGATTGCCTCTGCTAAAATTGTTGATCCATCAAAAATGAATAGTGATCGCATTGTATTTGGTGCCACCGTTAAACTTCTTGATCTAGAGAAAGAGGAATCTGTTACGTATCAAATTGTTGGTGATATTGAATCAGACTCAAGTAAAGGAAAGATCTCTTTTCAAAGTCCACTAGGCAAAGCGCTCATTGGCAAGGAAGAGGGCGACATGGTCATTGTTAAAGCGCCGAAGGGTGATAGAGAATACGAGGTAGAATCCATTGAGTTCAAAGGAAATTAACTGGGACTCCCCTCTCAACTCACTCATCTCTGGTAAAAAAAGCAAAACTGTAGATAAGCTAATCTCAAGTGGTAAGAAATCCGTTAAGGATCTTCTGTGGATTTTCCCACTAAGAACTCAGATCCTACCTAAGGTACAACCCTTCTCTCAGGCACATTCAGAATCTCTCTTTAAAGGTGTTGGCCATATTTTATCTTTTCGAGATCAACCCAACTTTAAATCTATGGGAAAAGGCAAAGTGCCGCTTTCAAATATTACCGCTACCATTCAAGATAAATTTTCAGATGGAACCCTTACTTTAAAGTGGTTTAATTGCTATCCCTCTCAGGTAAAGTCACTTAAAGAACACAAGTATATCTACTTCACTGGCTCACTTTCAGAGTTCATGGGCCAATTTCAACTTATAAATCCAGAAGTCATTGATCTCACACAAAGTGATTGGCAAAAAAGCATTCAAGATTGGCAAGAAAGTGATCAAGAAAGCGTTAAAGTTCAGTATCCCACAATAGAGGGCATTAGCCCCCATCACTTAAGCGCCCTATTTGATAAAATCCCCGATATTCTATGGGAAAACATATTAGACCCTCTTCCACCAGAAATTCTAAAAAAAAGAGAGCTTTTAAGCCTAGGAAAAACATTTCAACTTATTCATGGAAAGTGTGAAATTTCTGAGCTTAAAAAAAACTATCTACCCCAGGCACACAAGCGAATTATTTATGAAGAGTTTTTTAGTGAGCAATTAAAAATTCAAACGAGAAGAGAACACCTCAAAGATAAACCAGGAATTAAGCTTAAATCATCGAAGTGGGATAAATTTAAAGAGCTTTTCCCCTATGAACTAACAGAGGGGCAAATTTCTTCCCTCAATGATATCTCTAAAGATCTTTTAAAAGGATCTCCCATGATGAGACTGATCCAAGGAGATGTCGGCAGCGGAAAAACAACCGTAGCACTAATCGCCGCTCTTACTGTTATTGAAGAAGGCTACCAAGCCGCCATTATGTGCCCAACCGAGTCACTTGCACTTCAGCACTACCTCACATTTAAAGGTCTTCTTCCAGATAACCACCCTGTTGACCTTTTAATAGGATCTCAGTCAAAGAAAGAAAAAGAAGCCGTCTACAGTGATCTAGAAGAAGGAAAAGTTAGCTTAGTGGTCGGAACCCATGCCCTAATTCAAGAGAGCGTCCAATTTAAAAATCTAGCTATTGCTATTATCGACGAACAACATAAGTTTGGCGTGGATCAACGAATGAGACTCATTAATAAGGGAGACTCTTGCCACTGCCTACTTATGACCGCGACACCTATCCCACGTAGTCTAAGTTTGACTCAATATGGTGACCTAGACCTCTCCGTAATCAATTCCATGCCATCTGACAGAAAGGGAACTCAAACAAGAATTGTCACTCACGAGACTTATCAAAAGTTTTTATCTTTTTTAAAGACGAGAGTATCGATGAGAGAGCAAGCCTACATTGTCGTACCCGCAATCGAGGACAACCCAGAACAAGACATGTTAAACCTAGAAGTTGTTCTTAAGAAATACTGTGATTATTTCCCCGATTTCAAGATTGTCGGACTTCATGGAAAGATGAAGCCTAATGAAAAAAATGATGCCTTTATTAACTTTAGGGAAAAACAAATCGACATTCTCATAAGCACAAGTGTCATTGAAGTAGGAATTAATAATCCCAATGCGACTATTATGGCCATACTAAGCCCTGAGAGATTTGGTTTATCCTCTCTGCATCAATTGCGCGGCCGAGTAGGTCGTGGAAATAAACCCGGTTTTTGCTTTCTAGTAAGTGATAAAGAACTTTCTGCTACAGCACTTGAAAGGCTTCGTGTCATTGAAAGTAGTACAAATGGTTTTAAGATTGCCGAAGAAGACCTAAGAATTCGAGGTGAGGGCGATGTTTTCGGCAAAGATCAATCGGGTATAAAGACAACTCGAATACTGACTTCCTTGATTGAAAATCAGGATACTCTCCTAAATGCCCGTGAAGATCTTGAGGATATTAAGGTCAATTATCCACAAATATTCAGGGAATATGTTGATAAAGCCAGTCAGGATGAACTTTTATTTAAAACTGTATAATTTCTTTGATGCGCATGAACTCTAAGTTAAAATATATTCATGATTAAATTTGAAATTTATACAGATGATTCCGACTCACCTCAATCTGTTACTCTCTTTTTTAGAACCATTTTCCTAGGCTCAGGAAAATCGAGTCATATCAAAATAACTGATCAAAATGTACCTCCCCAGGCGATTAAGATTACCAATTCACCAAAAGGAGTACTCATTGAAGGAACTCAAAATTTTCCCTTTAAGCTTAATGGCAAAAAGATAATTGGTTCCAAAGTGGCCAGGATAAATGATCGCCTCATTATCGAAAACACCCTTATTATTTTCAAAGAGATTAATTACGATAATTCTCATGGCCCACTTAACCTTGAAGGACTTTATGATGACTTTCATCACAACTATGAAGAATATGAAAATATATTAACTGCAATAGAAAAAGAGCTCATTCTCTCCGATGACGTATCTATAGGGTAAAAAGTGGAATTCGATAATTTTAAAGAATACATAATTAATACACCCGATGGCATGAGCATTAATTATGGATTGAACTTCACCCCTGAGGAAGTTAACGATAAGCCTGTCGTTGTTTTTAACTACGGACTTGTTTGTAATATTGCTCATTGGAAATACCAAATCCCCTTCTTCTCTAGTATTGGCTTTAATGTTGTTTATCACGATTATAGGTTTCACTTTAAAAGTGGCAGTACGGAATTTATACAAGATTTAACTTTTTCAAATATCTCAAAAGATATGAAATATCTTTTAGACTTCCTCGGTGTGAAAAGTGCCTACCACATCGGGCACAGTATGGGAGTTAACATAACTCTAGAGTACGCCAAAGATTACCCCGAAGATGTTATCGGAATGGTTCTCATCTCAGGAACAGTCTTACCTCCACAAGACATACTTTTCGATTCTAATTGGATGGAGATACTGCAACCGATTCTAGAGACATTGAATCAAAAATATCCGACTCTCTATAAGAATATATGGAAAACAGGCCACCTTAATCCCTTAGCAAAACATCTTATTCATAAAGGTGGCTTTAATACCAAGAGAGTTCCCAGAGAATTTATAGAATACTATCTCTTAAAAATTGGAGAGCTTAGTCCCGAAGTTTTCTTCCAGCTCTTAAAAGAGATGAAAAATCATAAGATCATTTCACAACTTGAATATATTTCAACTCCTACACTTGTCATGGGTGGAGATAAAGATCAGGTCATCCCAAACTTTTTGCAAAATATATTGAGTGATTCACTACCCAATTCCAGGCTGTACATCATAAAAGACGGAAGTCACGTTCCTCAGGTAGATTTTCATGCCACTGTTAATGAGAGAATAAGAATTTTTTTAGATAACCACAAAGCTTTAAATACTTAAGTATTCCATTAATGGAGTAAAAAGCCTTTTCTGTGCCGTCTGAACTTGCTGTTTCTTATATTCAACGTGAGATGCTTCACCTTCCGTATTTACTTGGTGAGCATACTGATCAACGATTTGGACCTCATAGGGATAGAAAAAGCGCACGTCTCTAGCAATGTGTGAATAATCCATCGACAAGATCTTCTTAGATAGGTCGGAACCCTTTTGCTCTTTTGCTGATTTTCTTAAATCAATAAATTCTTGTAGAAATGGATTCTTATATTTAATTAAATGACGACAAGTAAATTGAATGGCGTGATAACCACTTAGGCTATGAGTGTTTCTATCTTCATCTGTATTATTATTTCCAAAAGCACACTCCTTAACCTCTCTCTCCATTGCCTCAACAAACTTCTCCTCGGATAAGTTATTTCGAAGAGCGTACTTTATTAAGTTGGAGTGTCTTTTTTTAAGCGCCTCTAAATCAACAAGTGAGTTAGTGGATCGACTTGGCTTTATGTTATGGGGAATAACGATAAACTTTTCAATTAAAAATTTAATGACTCTAATGGAATCAAATCTATTCTGCGTTACAATCCGTACTCCAACTCTATCAAAGAGTTCTTCTGCCACATTTTCAGCTTTATGGAGAAGTTTAATAATTACAGAATCTCTAGTCTTTTTAGATTTTGTTTCAAATTCAATCAGGGGAATTCGATTATTTGATTTTTTAGACTGAGAAAAGAAGAGATCTTCTCCATCACGAAAAACATATTTGTAAAACCTATCAAAAATTTGAGTTTGTATTTCAGAAAAATAACTTGATCGAAGGTCTTTATCTACATGAAGAATAGTATGCATAACTTTAAGAACGATTTCGGCCCAAAGAGTCTCTTCACGAGTCGAGTCATCTTTATTTCCAGTTGCCATTAGAAAAAGATCACTAATATCTGTGATCATATAAATGCCATTTGGGATTTTTATATCAAGCCCTTCATTATTCCCCTCTTTTAAGAAATATCTTCTTATAAACTGCAAGGCCTCTTGAAAGTTTCCAAATAACTCTGCACGGGCAACGGTATCATTGGCATCTAGGCCATAACCCACAAGAAACTTTTCCACCATTTCCGAGTCATTCATTTGACCAATAAAGAACTTGGAATCAAGTGCAGATCGTCCACCTACGACGACCTCAAGAGACTCCCAGTCAAAAAGGTATTTAGATAAATAACTTGGTCTTTCCATAAAAGTTCAATAACCTAGATTATAAGAATATTGCATTATAGCTAGGGTCTATGAAAGAGAAAAACGCACCAAGTCTTTCCCAGCCAGAGGTCGTCTTCCTCTCTTTTTTTGGCGCGGGATTTCTGCCAAAGGCTCCAGGCACATGGGGAAGCTTGGCCATATGCCCAATACTTTTTCTTTTAGGGTACTTTAAAGCTCCATTTTTTGTTTTCATCCCCTTTCTCATCATGGCCACTGTAATAACCTGCTTCGTGGCCGACGTGGCCCAAAGGAAGTTTGACCTCCATGACCCAGGCTGGATAGTAATGGATGAAGTGCTAGGTATGTGGACAGCCTGGCTTTTTACTCAAAATGGGGATCAAACAATTGTTAGTCTTATTCTTATCTTCTTACTCTTTAGATTATTTGATATTTATAAAATTTGGCCCGCCACTTATTTTGACCAAAAGGTTAAGCATGGTGCTGGAACTATCCTGGATGATATTGTCAGCGGTCTCTTCGCAGGATTAGCCTATCTTTTACTAATGTTTCTCTACGCAAAGTTCTTTTAAAAACTTTTCCTTGACTTACGCAAAACTTGCGCACAAACTAGTACTTAATTGGAAACTTAAAGCTTAGAATTTCATGATGCGGCGAAAATATCAATGAAATTTTAAGTGCTTAAGATGTGGGTTAAAAACCAAAACCTGCATCGACAAGAGATTAATTGAAAGGTGCCAAGCTGCTTTTGTAATGTTAAATTTTAACGACACACAACTACAGCGAAGCATTTTTTAAGTTAGGATAACTTAAACTATTAGGAGACATTATGGCCGTTTCAAAAACATCAACAACTGGTGAATCAAACAAAAAGAAAGCCCTCGATTTAGCATTATCTACAATTGAGAAACAATTTGGAAAAGGTGCCATCATGAAACTTGATGGTTCAGTAGGCCCAGAAAAAATGCCATCCATTCCTACTGGATGTCTTAGCCTTGACCTTGCCCTAGGCATAGGCGGTATACCAAAAGGAAGAATCATTGAAATTTATGGTCCAGAATCCTCTGGTAAAACAACCCTAACACTTCACATTGCAGCAGAGTGCCAAAAGCAAGGTGGAACTGTAGCCTTTGTTGATGCAGAACATGCGCTAGATACAGGTTATGCCAGCAAGCTAGGTGTCGATGTTCCAAACACTCTTATTTCTCAACCAGACTCTGGAGAACAAGCACTAGAGATTACCGATATGCTCGTAAGATCGGGAGCCGTCGATCTTCTCATTGTTGACTCTGTTGCTGCCCTAACACCAAGAGCAGAACTTGAAGGAGACATGGGCGATTCACATATGGGTCTTCAAGCAAGACTAATGTCTCAAGCCCTGAGAAAGCTAACGGGAAGTATTTCACGATCAAATTGTACCGTTATTTTCATTAATCAATTAAGAATGAAAATCGGCGTTATGTTTGGTAACCCTGAAACAACAACAGGTGGTAACGCCCTTAAGTTTTATAGCTCAGTTAGATTAGATATTAGAAGAACTGGAGCCATTAAAGATGGGGACAATGTTGTAGGCAACAGAACAAAAATTAAAGTTGTTAAAAATAAAGTTGCTCCTCCATTTAAGCTTATTGAATTTGATATTATGTACGGTGAAGGGATTTCTCAGACAGGTGATATTCTAGATCTGGCCGTAACAAATGGAATCGTTGAAAAAGCAGGAGCTTGGTTCTCTTACGATAACGCTAAAATTGGTCAGGGTAGAGAAAACTCAAAAACTTTCCTTAAAGAAAATAACGATATTCTTGAAGAAATCAAAATGAAAGTTATGGCCAAGTATGGACTTGCTGAAGATCCAAACGCTTCGGATATTGTTGACACTGCAACAGGTGAGATTTTGGAAGATGAATTAGAACCAAAGAAAGCCGCAAAGAAAACTAAGAAAACAATTCAATAAATTAATGGCCGCCTATAAGGCGGCCTTTTTTATTATGGAAAATGAAACGCTAAAAAAATGCTATAACTCCGCACTAAGACACCTCGCCCGAAAGGACTACTCAGAATATAAACTTAAGCAAAAGTTAAGAGACAAAGGTTATGAAGGCGCACTCATTAAAGAAGTCATTGGCATACTCTTGGAGAAAAACTACCTAAGAGAAGATCTTTACAAAGAAGCTCGAATTAAAGGCCTACTTAGAAAGGGTTACGCCTTTAACGTCATTGAATACCGAATGTCGCAAGAGATGTGCCCCGTGTCAGAAGAAGAAATTTACGCTGTCGCAGATGAGGTTGGAATTAGTAAGGCCAGCCAGTTGCAAGAGCTTGTTGAGAAGAAAGTACGAATTGATTACGATTTTGTGAGCGATAAATTGAAACTTAAGGACCGTGTATTGAGATATGCTTGCCTTCGGGGTCACCCTATTGGGGAAGTTGCTAGAGCATACGAAAATATAATTCAAGAATTCGAAGCCTAAGACACCTCTAAAATTCATTTAATGCACACCTTGTGCTATCTTTTTGGTCGATCTAGACCATTTATGCATAGAGTAAGGTAGTTGTATGAAAGTCCAAGAAATTAGAGAAAAGTTTTCTTCTTATTTTCAAAATAAGGGTCATGAAAAAGTACCCAGTTCACCATTAGTTCCCATAAACGATGACACATTACTTTTTGCCAACGCCGGCATGAATCAGTTTAAAGACTTTTTTACTGGTAAAGCTAAGTCGTCATACCAAAGAGCTGTTACGATTCAAAAAGTCGTTCGGGCTGGTGGCAAACACAACGACCTAGAAAATGTGGGTATGACGGCCAGACACCATACTTTCTTTGAAATGCTAGGTAATTTCTCATTTGGTGACTATTTCAAAGAAGAGGCCATCGAAATGGCATGGGATTTTCTAACTAAGGAACTTGGTATTTCTGAAGATAGATTATATGTAACTGTCCATCTATCAGATGATGAAGCCTTCAAAATTTGGGAAGACAAAATTGGAATCCCAAAAGAAAAAATTTTCAGAAAAGGTGATAAGGACAATTTCTGGGAAATGGGTGATGTTGGCCCTTGTGGTCCATGTAGTGAAATTTTCTATGATCATGGTGAATCGTATGCGACACCAAACTTTAAGCCTAACAAAAATCAAGATCTTTTAGACGATGAACTTCGATATGTAGAAATTTGGAACCTCGTCTTTATGCAATATGAAAAAGACGGCAAAGGCGGCCAAGTTAGCCTACCCAACCCATCTATCGATACGGGAATGGGACTAGAGCGAGTAGCAGCTGTACTTCAAGGAAAATATTGGAACTATGATACTGACGCATTTACTCCCATCATCAGAGAAATAGAAAAAGAAACAGGTAAAAGTTACGACGATTCTAAATTTCAAACACCAATGCGGGTTGTAGCTGATCATATTCGTTCATGTACCATGCTTATTACAGATGGCGTGATTCCTTCCAACGAAGGAAGAGGCTATGTGCTCAGAAGAATTATTAGAAGAGCGATTAGACACCTCAAGGAACTAGATGCTCCCGAAGGTACCTTCTCTAAACTCTCTGTAGTCGTACTTAATGAATTAGGTGAAGAATATCCACAAAACAAGGCCAATCAAAGCTTGGCCGAGAAGTTCCTAAGTCTTGAAGAGAAAAAGTTTTTAGAAACTTTAGACATGGGTCTTAAGTTTTTAGAAGAGTCTCTAAAGAGTAATGTGAAAGATAACATCTTTAACGGCAAGGCTGCTTTTAAGCTTTATGACACTTATGGCTTCCCTCTTGATTTAACGCAACTAATTCTTAGTGAGAAGAATATCTTAGTTGATGACCAAGGGTTTGACGAAGCCATGATGGAGAGAAAAGAAGATTCTCGAAAATCTTGGAAAGGGTCTCTTAATCTCGATGATCGAGTATTTCACCAATCAAAAGAGAAGAGCGGTGAAACAATATTCGTAGGATATGAAAGCTTAACGACTGAATCTACTCTTAAAGATATCATTAATATTGATGAACAAACCTTTGGTTTAACTTTTGATAAAACTCCTTTTTATGCTGAAGGTGGTGGTCAAGCTGGTGACCAAGGAGTCATTAAATTTAATGGGAAATCCTATCATATTTTTGATACCCAGAAACCTGTCGATGGTCTCTTTGTACATTTCGTTAATTCAAAAGAAGGTTTAGAAGTCGAAAAAGTAGTAAAACTAGAAGTTGATCAAAAACAAAGAAATCAAACGGCCCGTAACCACTCTGCAACTCATTTACTTCAGTCCGCTTTAATAAAAGTTTTAGGTGACCACGTTAAACAAAGTGGCTCTATGGTAAATTCAGACCGTCTTCGTTTTGATTTTACTCACATGCAGGCCTTAAGTATTAAAGAGATTGAACAAGTTGAGAATCTCGTTAATATCGAGATCCAAAAAGCGAACGACGTAATCGCCAGTCAAACGACAATGGACCAGGCGATGAAGAAAGGTGCTCTCGCCCTTTTTGGTGAAAAGTATGGCGACAATGTTAGAGTACTTGAAATGGGTGACTTTTCAACTGAGCTTTGCGGAGGAACCCACGTTAAGAACACAGGAGAAATAGGACTATTTTCTATAATCTCAGAAAGCTCTCTAAGCTCTGGCGTCCGTCGAATTGAGGCCACAACCTCAGACAATGCAATTAAACGATATAGAGAACGAAGTAATATTTTAAAAACTCTTGAGCTTCTCACTTCTTCTGGGCAAAACTCTATTGCCACTAAAATTGAAAGCCTCCATGAGGAAATCAAAAGAAATCAGAAAGAGATCACTTTGTTAAAAAACGAATTAACATCAAAGGATTCTCAAGACCTTTTTTCTAATCCAGAAAAACTTAATGATAAAGTTTCATACAAGTATGCAAACGTTCAAGATGGCTCAGATTTAAGAAAATTATCAGATCTATTCATGGATAAATATCCAACTGGAGTTGTTCTCCTCACTATGGAAAAGGGAGACAAAGTTGCGGTTTTATTGCGCTCTGGAAAGAAAAGTGGCATTCCGTGTAATGAAATCTTAAAAGAAACACTACCAATACTTGGCGGCAGAGGTGGTGGTCGCCCCGATATGGCACAGGGATCAGGAGATACCGGTGACCTAGGGAAGTTTCTTGAAAAAACTAAAGAACTCCTCAATAAACATTTATAGGTCTCTATGAAGAACATATTCCTTATTGTATTTTTTTTATTTTTTTCAGGGTGCACAAAGAAATCTTTAAATGGCGAAGATGATAACACTCTTTACTATCCTCTCTCAGGCGAAATTAGCACGTTAGACCCTGCCAATAGTTATGATGTTATTTCTGCTTCTGTCGTTTATCAATGTGTTGAACCTCTTTTTCAATATCACTATTTAAAAAGACCATACACCTTAGTTCCTTTGCTCGCGGAAGGAATGCCAAAGGTAGAGCAAAACGGACTTCGTTATATCATTAAGATAAAAAAAAATATTGCCTATCACAATGACCCCTCTTTCGAAGGAACCAAGCGGTTTGTAAAAGCACAAGACTTTATTACCCAAATCAAGCGCCTAGCTTTTATCCCAAATGCCTCTAATGGTTGGTGGCTTTTTGATGGAAAGATTAAGGGTATTAATGAGTTTCGAGATGCCGTGAAAAGCGATTTTGAAAAATTTAAAAGTATGAATGTAGAAGGATTAAGAGCTCCCGATGATCATACCCTGATTATTGACCTCGTTGAACCCTATCCACAGATGTTGGTCGCCTTGGCAATGAGCTTTACAGCCCCCGTACCATTAGAGTCCGTCATAAAATACGAAAACAAACTTTCTGATAAGATTATTGGAACTGGTCCATTTATGCTAAAAAAATGGAATCGTCTTGCAGGTCTAACTCTTGTCAAAAACCCTGATTACAATACCAGTACTTATCCTTCTCAGGGAGACAGACTCTCTCACAGCAGAGGACTTTTAAAAGATGCCGGAAAAGAATTACCTTTCATAGATAAAGTTGAATTCAAAATAATGAAAGAGAGCCAAACCCGCTGGCTAAACTTCTTAAGTAAGAAAATTCATCTATTGAGGAATATACCAAAAGACAATTATGGTGATGCTATTAATCCACAAGGCGGATTAAAAAAAGAACTTAAGGTTCAAGGTATAAACCTTCAGGCTTTTCCTACACTAACTTTTTGGTGGCTATCCTTTAATATGAAGGATTCGATTTTTGCTAAAAATAAAAACCTTCGCTTAGCTATCGCTCACGCCTTTGATTTTGATCGTCATATTGAGCTTTTCACCAACAACATTGGTCAAAAAGCCAATAGCATATATCCACCAGGTATTCCCGGTTATAATCCCAGCAATATTCTTCCTTATAAATATGACCTAAAAAAAGCGCGCGACTATCTTTCGAAGGCCGGTTATCCAGCAGGCAAAGGTTTGCCCGAAATTAATTTTGACGTTAGAGGAACCTCAGCTCATAGCCGGCAGCAAGGTGAATTTTTAAAGGCTCAACTAGAAAAGGTTGGTATCAAAATTAAAGTAATTACCAATACATTTCCTGATTTTCTCAAAAAAGCAAAAATGGGAGAACTCCAATTCTGGCAAGATGGGTGGGCCATGGATTACCCAGATGCTGAGAATGTTTTACAGCTCTTATTAAAGAAAAACTTCGTTCCTGGCCCAAATGTGACCTACTACAATAACAATAAATTTGAGAAGCTCTTCGACGAACTTAAGTTCCTTCCTGAAGGGAAGAGAAAATGGAACCTAATGAAGGAGATGGAGCAATTGGTATTGGATGATCTTCCCTGGATTATGCAATATTACGCTCGTAACTATGTTCTCTTCCATGGAAACCTAAAAAACTTTCGCCACAGTGATCTTATTTATAATAATATGAAGTACTTAAAGCTAGAGAACCGGTAAGCATTGCCGGTCCTATAGTTTAGTACTCCTCTCTTCTTTATAAAATTCCTCCTATTGTCGATAACTTTATGACTATAGCTTCCTACCTGTAGAGGAATTATGAAAAGAACACACCTGCAAATATGTCTCTTTTTAGTCTTTCTGTTTACGGCCTCAATGGGCTTTGCAAGAGACTACATTATTTATTCTATCGCCCAAGATATACCCATGGGTATTGAGAACGAAATAATCCAGAAAAACTATTATGTTAATATGGGTGAAAAACAAGGTCTTGATAAAGGCACAATACTTGATGTTTTTAGAGTGATAAGCCGCCTTGACCCTTACGAAACAAAAAAACGCTATAATTACCGAGTTAAGATTGGCGAACTTGAAGTGTTACATGTTGAAGAAAACTCTGCGATAACTAATCTAAAAAACATTGAAGGTAATCAGAAAGAGGGCTTTTTCTTTGACGTACAAGGCATGATGATTGGAGATCATATTGGCGTGAAAGTTAACTAATCAGCTGCTGGATCACCATTTATTGCATGTAGAGTTGCCCTTCTGGCCTTAACTAAATCAACGATCTTTTTTACAGAATTACTAATCTTTTCCATGCGTTCTTTTTCTTTCGCGCCAACGGTGTCATTACTATCTAGCGCCTTTTGTAAAAAGCTACTCATCCCCTGGGCAACAACAAGTTGATTACTGATATCATGAAGAAATTTTCTTTCCTCTAGGGCCATTTCTTCAACTGTCATGTTTTCTAGGTTCATAATTATCCAAATCGTCTTAAAATATGTCTCTTTTTAAGTATTTTATATTCTTTGTCCTTAAAATGTTACCGTAAAAAATAAACCCCTCAAGCTTACACATAAAAACGTGCAACAAATATTCCTCTCCCTTCTCTAGAATCTCCTTATTAGCGTAAAGAAAAACCTGTTTTATCTGACTGGATCTTAATACTCCTTTATAGTGAATTTGATAGACATATTCATGACCATTTTGTTCAACCATGAGGCACTTTCCTAATATCAACACTTCCATTTCACCCCTTCAAATCAAGTGTAACTCTTGCCATAATAGGGAATGACAATTTTTGATTTCTTACAAAGTAATAAACATTCCTTCAATCCTGTTATTGGATGGAAAAGGGATGGTCGATTATCTCATCTCAATCTTCAAGAATATAAGGAACAAATAGAAATACACATTTCACTTTTAAAAGGGCTTGGCTTCAAGGCTGGTGATAAAATTGGAATAATGGCAAATACCTCTATTGAATGGCACTTGTTTGACATGGCAAGTATGGCGCTTGGATTAATTATTGTGCCTCTTTACAGCAACTATACTTACAAAGATTTAGAACAAATTCATTATGAGCTAAGATTTTTCGGCGTCATTCTTGGTAATGAAAAGCTTTTAGAAAAATATAATAAAGACAAATTCACTAATACTAAATTTATTATTATTGATGAAAATAGCCTTAATAACAAAAAATTTAATGCTTGGTTCTATCAAGACTTATTATCAAAGGTTCCTATTGAAAAAGAACCTCTAGGCGAAACGATTGAATCTTTAGACCCTAACGCCGTTTGTTCTTACCTACTCACATCAGGAACAACTGGTCGCCCCAAGATGAGCGTTATTACTCATGCCAACTTAGCGTCATTACTTTATAATATCCAAGACTTTATGAAAGGCCGCCTTAGCACAGGAAGTCGCTCACTGACGAATCTCCCCTTAGCGCATGTTTTAGGACGATGTGATTCTCTCTTGCATTTGGCATTACCTGTACAAACAGTCTTTGGTGAATCTGTTGATACACTCGTGAGCGATTTGCAAATAATTAAGCCTTCCTACATCGTAACAGTCCCTCGACTAATTACTAAACTAAAAGAGAAGATAATTCAAAACATCCATTCAAAAGGCTTTCTCTTTAAAAAATCCTTCGACATGGCAATTTCATTTTCTCAATATTATTTCAAATTATTGGAAGATAAAAAAGAGCCTAATCAATATGAAAAAATAATTTTTATGAACATACAAAATAAATTACTAAAGAAAATAAGAGAACAGATATCTCCTGAAATTAAGTTTCTCGTTAGTGGTGGTGCACCTTTAAAAAGTAGTGATTTTGATTTTTTTAAATCTATCGGGATTCCTATTCTTGAAGGTTACGGTCTAACAGAAACACTGGGCCCTGTTACACTAAACTCATTTAGTGAGCCCGAAAGAGGCTCAGTTGGACTTCCTTTTAAAGATATCACCATTAAAATTGACGACGACGGAGAAATCTTGATTCATGGACCATCAGTCTTTCAGGGGTATCTTAAAGAAAATGGCGATATTGATAAATCATGTTTTATAGATGGCTTTTTTAAAACTGGTGATATCGGCGAGATTCTTCCTTCTGGTAACCTCAAGATCACAGATCGTAAAAAAGACATTATTGTTACCTCAAATGGGAAGAATATATCCCCTCAAAAAATTGAAAATTTAATGGCCACAAGTCCCCGCATTGAGCATTTCATGACCGTGGGAGAGGGTCGTAATTATCTCACAGGGCTTATTTCAATTACCAAGGAGAGCTTTAGCGACCTAATTGATCAAGGCACTATTGACGCTTCCCTAAACTATGAAGAGCTAGCACGAGAGCCAAACGTTCACAGAATCGTTAGTGATGAGGTCAAAAGACTCAATATCGAGCTTCCCAATCACGAACAAATAAAGAAATTTACAATTCTTCCCTTAGATATCAACTGGGAAAACGACTACCTAACACCCTCCCTTAAAATTAAGAGGGACAGACTCTACAATAAATACATACGAGAAATTGACGCCATGTATCCATAATCCACATCCTTTGACTTTTAAGGCGCGATGTCCTACAAAAAGGGATTAAAATTATATTATTAGGAGCAATTAATAATGGCCCGTATCACAATAGAAGATTGTTTGGAAAAAGTAGAAAACCGCTATGAGCTAGTTCACCTAGCAACAAAAAGGGTTAAGCAATTAAGAGATGGTGCTGATCGCTTAGTAAGATCAAAAAACAAAGACATTGTTACTGCTCTTAGAGAAATTGCGAGTGACAAAGTTAAGCACACCCCAATGGCAGAATACGACGAAGATGAATTTTAGATAAAAAAAAGCCCTCTTTTAGAGGGCTTTTTTTTTATCTTCTTTTCCATTTTGGCATGGCTATTTTCAACACTTCATCAAAATGCTCTACCGGATAAAACTTAAGTCCTTTCCTGTGTCTCTCAGGGACTTCTTTTAAATCTTTCTCATTTTCTTTTGGCAATATAATTTCACGAACTCCTGCTCTTTTTGCTGCCAACACTTTTTCCTTAATGCCACCAACCGGAAGCACTTTACCCGTCAAACTCAACTCACCTGTCATAGCAAGACCTGGTTTAATTTTATGGCGAGCAGCTAAACTATAAAGGGCCAACGCCATCGTAATACCAGCACTAGGACCATCTTTTGGTGTTGCCCCAGCTGGTAAGTGTAGATGCACTTCATGTTTTGATAAGAAATCAAGTGCTTCCTCGGCAGGCTGATTTAAAGTGGTTTGCTTAGAGTTTAGCTTCTTCTTCCCTCTTTCAATTTCAGCTTCAAGCAGACTTTTTACATAACTATAGGCGATGTTAGCTGACTCATTCATCACGCTTCCCATCTGACCCGTTAACTTAAAAGTGCCATTACCCTTTAACGGAATTGTTTCAATAAATAGTATCTGACCCCCGTAAGAAGTCCATGCAAGTCCGGTAACAACACCAGGATCCAAGGATTTTTGTGCAAGCTCGGTTTGAAATCTTGCTGGTCCCAAGTGCTCCTCTAAATCATTTGGCTTAGGGGTGAACTTTTTCTTTCTTCTTGAGGTGACTTTTAGTAGAGCGGCTTTTCGGCATAATTTAGCAACATATTGCTCCATCATTCTCACGCCTGGCTCTCTTGCATAATCTCCAATTAACTTCTTAAGAGTCGCTACAGGAATGACGAAATCGTCTTTTGTTAATCCATGCTTTTTCAAAAGCTTTGGAATAACCCATTTAGTAGCGATACTAACTTTTTCTTCAATGGTGTAACCACTTAGCTCAATAACTTCCATTCTATCCAGTAATGGCTCTGGAATATTGCCAATATAGTTAGCAGTCGAAATGAACAGTACCTTAGATAGATCAAAGGGAACGTCTAAGTAGTGATCTATGAAAGTTCTGTTTTGTTCAGGATCTAACACTTCCAATAAAGCACTTGCTGGGTCTCCCTGGAATGAACTTCCCAGCTTATCAATTTCGTCTAACATGATTACAGGGTTATTTACTTCAACTCTTTTTAAAGCCTGGATAATACGACCTGGCATAGCACCGACATAAGTTCTTCGGTGACCTTTTATTTCTGCCTCATCTCTCATCCCACCTAAGGAAAATCTATAAAATTTCCTTCCCAGTGATTCTGCAATACTTTTTCCAAGAGAGGTCTTACCAACACCTGGAGGACCACTAAGACAAAGGATTGTTCCATCGTATTCTGGCCGAAGCTTTCTCACTGCCAAAAATTCTAAAATACGCTCTTTGGCTTTTTCAAGACCATAGTGATCTTTTTCCAGAATTTTTCTAGCCGTATCCATATCAATCTTTTCAGGTGTTGAATTGGCCCAAGGAAGATCAACCATCCAGTTTAAATAAGTACGCGTAACGTTGTACTCAGGACTGCTGTCGGGAATAACTTCTAATCTCTCTAGCTCTTCTTTGGCTGCCTTTAAGGCTTCTTCTGGCATGCCAATTTCATCAAGTTGTTCAGCAATTCTGTTAATGTCCCTTGATTTTTCATCGTCATCCATTCCTAATTCTGAACGAATAACTTTTAATTGTTCTCTTAGAAAATACTCTCTCTGATATTTGTTAACTTTATCATTAACTTCATCCGAAATTTTCTTTTGAATATCGGCAACATCTTTCTCTCTTCTAAGATAGACCAATAGCTTTGCAAATCTTTTCTTAACAACAAGTGTCTCGAGAAAGTCTTGCGCTTCTGGAATATCAAGAGAGATAGCGAAAGCCACTAAGTCTGCCAATGAACCTGGAGATGGCGAATTTAGCATCGCAAGTTTCATCTCTTCATTAAAATAAGGATTTATTTCACTAAGTTTTTTAACCTGGTTAATTACCGAGCGAGTATAGGCATCGAGTTCCTCATCTGTTTCCAAGATATCATCGAAAACCTCAAAATCGGCTTTCATCAGAGGCTTTTCTTCAATGTAGTTGCTCGCTCTATATCTCTTAACACCATGGACGAGCACATTTACCGATCCATCTGGTAATTTTAATTTTTTAACGACTTTACATAAAACGCCAACTTTATAGATATCATGTGGCTTTATCTCTCTTTGATCTAAATCTATTTCTTCTTCAGGAACAAAATCACCATGCTCATCCTTCAGGTCAGACTTAACAAGATTCAATGCTACAAATCCCGTTTTCATTAAGTAGTCATCTAACTCAGGTGTAAACTTATCTTCTGATAAAATAATGGGCGCGATCATTCCAGGAAAAATGGGACTATTCATAATCGGAATAATGACGACTTCTTCGGGGAATTTTATATCAGTTTCTTGATTCGCTTTAATTTGAACCTGATATTCATTTTCAATATCTGACATCGGACACTCCTATGAGATTAAATCTCATTATCCTTTTATATCAACGACTAGACGTCCAGGACTTTTAAGAAAGAATACATCGAGTGTTACATTTTGCTTAAAAATGACTTCAACACTCAAGGTATCGTTTTGAATTGGAAAAAAGTTAACTGATTTCACAAACTTGCTGTTACCAAAAGAACTTATGGCATCTGGTAAATCTGTCGTAAATAAATCTAAGTAAAGTTTTTTTTCTTTACCTGAAATATAACCGTAAATTCTTGGTAGCTCTGATGTAACAAAATCAAGCACCAATCTTTCATAACCAGCCTTTTGAGAAAAGTTATGACGTATGGCCTTTAATTTGGAACTTCTTTTTGGTCCACCATTGTGAAAGATCCCTGAATCCAAATATACCGATCTTTTGCGAGATGATATTCTTCTAATTCTTTCATCAAGAAGATTTTGTGCCTGTAAAGAAGTCACAAATAGAGATAAGAGGCATATTTTAAAGAATGTTTTAGATACAATTTTTCTTAAGATTTTCATCCCGTTAAGAATACAAGAAATACAAGCTTTTTGAACACTAAAAACTTAGTACGGACCTATATGAGCCAAAGTAGAAAATAGCAAAAGCAAAAATGAGACCAATCAGTAGAGATGAACCACCAGATGGACCACCCCCATTTTCGTTGGTAAGGGTTACGCTACCGCAGGCCACAATACTTGCATCACCTTTTTCTTTCTTTTTAAAAGACTCTGAAGTCACACCAGTTACTGCTCCTGCCGACTTGACGCTATAAGTCTTCCCACCTTCCATGCAAGAGTTATTGCCTCTAGAAGCTGGATAGTTGTAATGAGAAAAAACCGTGTAATCTAATCCACTTTTCTGGCTAATAAAATAAATGAATTGATAAAAGAATCTGTCATCACCGATAGAGCTGAAGTCCGGGAAAAAGAGACCTTCAATTGTAAAAGGGGTTGTGAGTATAAAGTCCTCAAAGCTTGTTGGAATGACTTTTATTTCGAAAACATTATTAGCAAATACACTTGGATCAAGGTTTATTTTCCCCTTTAAATTTAAATTAGGGTTTAAATCACTATCAGTTCCATAGTTAAAACTATAAAAGCCTAAAGGGGATGTAACCTCGATTTTGTAAACGACTTTTGATTGAAAATCTTGAGAGAGAAGACTTAAATCTAGATAAAGATTACCTGCAGAAGCATCAACATGAGATAAATCAACAAATAAGACATCTTCCTTACCTGTATCAATATCATCTTTTGTAAAATAACCAACAAATGAGTCTCCGGCCCTATCGGCATCACCAATTTTAAATTCTCCTGCACTTCTTCCTGGAAAGTAGTTCAAAGGAACGTTCAAATTACATTTAATTGTAACTACTCCGATATCAATACTTGTGGTTCCGTTTATAAGTTTGATGCCCTGGGGATAGCCCTTTCTAGAGTTATTACATGTCTCAAAAAAGGTACCTTTAAAGTCTGCAAAGCCAGTGCAAAAATCTTTCTTTACTGTCTGATAAAAAGGAGAAAGTGATTCTTTAGTTTTAAGAGGTTTAACATAGATGTAATAAACGTCATCTGTTGGCAAACCTTCAAATTTAAAATTTCCTGACTCGTCGGATAACATACTTGCAATAATTCTTCCTTGATTAGAGGATATTAAATTCACATCGGCTGCAAAAACACCTACAACACCTTCACCGCCAGCGATCTTTCCAGTTATACTTCCAGAGTTACTCAATGAATTATAGAGCATGCTTTTTCCAAGATGATCATCAAATGATGGCGTTGCTTGTCCTCTCGTTAACTTATAAAACATCGTCGAAAATGGAAGAGTAGCGTGGTCAAGGCCTATAAGGTGGCCTATCTCATGACTTAAAATATCGCCAATAAAAGGAGATGATGTCTGTGAGTTACTAAAGAGCACACTATCTTTGATAATAATATCAGATTCAATTATCGTTCCATCTGATTCATTATATATGCTTTCTGTAACGGCAAGTATTGAAGAGCTTGAAAAGAAGAGTGGGTCTGTTGAAAAGTAAATATCACTTCTTCCAGAAGCAGGTCCTGTAGTAACTGAGGAAACAGAAAGCGCTGGTCCACCAGAATTATTCCATCGAGAGGCGGACTCAGAGGTTCTACTAGCGATACTACTCGAAGAAATACCGGAAGAATTAGCACCATTTACATAAAGATTAATCGTAGAAGTATTGGGCCATGTAAACTTATCACCAGCTAGTGTTTTTTGATGAACAAAGGCATTTATCGATTGGACTAAAAAAAACGAGATAAAAATTATCGATACTTTAACTCTCATTCCTTTTGCCCCTAAAAAATAGTGTTGGAAGAAAGCCCATTAGTCCTAGCCCTAGGACAAACCATATAACTGGAATATCATCATCTTCAGTCTCTTTTACTCTTTTAATACTTGCTGGAGTACGCTCATTTCCATTAGCGTCTCTCACTCTACCCTTATCGATATATTTATCCACCGTTAGCTTGTGCAGAGGACTTCCATAGATATTTTGAAGTAGTATTTCGAACTCTGAAAATGCCATTTTACCAATGCCTTTTTTTTCAGAAAAAATGGCAGACTTCACATAACTTTTGCCGTCCTCTTGTATTACGTTATATTTTGAAAGACTTAAATCCGGCATGATGTAGCCAAACCGATCCTTTTTAATTACTAAAATAACCTCTTCATTCATTTTAAATTCTGGTGATCCATGAATTTTATGAATTCTGTTTTGCCAAACTCCACCAGGATATAAGACCTTGAAGTTATTGTGATTTACAATTTCATTTGGACCAATTCCCGATACATCCGTCAGTTTAAAGGTGGCCTCTGTTACCACTCTACCACTAGGAAGCTTTTTGTAACTTTTACCAATA
This sequence comes from Bacteriovoracaceae bacterium, assembly GCA_021737405.1. Lineage (GTDB taxonomy): Bacteria > Bdellovibrionota > Bacteriovoracia > Bacteriovoracales > Bacteriovoracaceae. Next base: position 253,879 of record JAIPEG010000002.1, on the reverse strand, counting down.
AATGATCCTCTAATTACACCTGAAGCCTGCTCAAGACGATCTTCAATCGAAGTCTCGACAAAAACAGTAGCCTTCGTAGTGCTTAAGACTAATAAGAAAAATAGAAATATGGATTTAGGTTTCTTTAACAAATCACACTCCCTTCCTACCTTTTCGGTCAGAAGGAAATATTCTTTACTAAAATAGTCAGCTATTTTGAGCCGGCAATAAACCCACTAAGTAGCTGATATTGCAGAAGAGGTTCTTTCTATTAAGGCCGGGTTCTGATCCACAATGAAAACTGTATTGCCAAGATTCTTTAAAGAGTCGATAAAATCGTATATTTTTTCTAGCTCTTTAGTTGAAAGACCTGAGCTAATATTATCAAAAAAGAGAAAGGAATTTTCAATTTTAGCAGAGAGCTGGGATAGAAGCTTTATTCTCATCCTCTCCCCTCCTGATAAAGATGAGAGAGAGCGATCAAGACTTAAGTAAGATAGATTTAATAATTCAACAAGAGACCATATCTTTTGGAATTTTGGTGTTAAGCTCAATCTAGGAATAATATCTATCATTGGTAATCTGAAAGCATCATAAGCAGTAAAAGTTCCGTCACTAATGCTTGCCAAATAAGGCTTTAACTTTTTCCCACTACAATCATCACAAACTAAAATGATGTCTTCTAAAAATGACATCTCTATTTCTTTTACTCCTCGGCCTTCACAACTTGTGCATCTACCGAGCTCAGAGTTTGGAGAAAAATGGCCTTTTTCCAACCCAAGCTCCCTGGAAATCGGTAAATTCGCCAAATATTTTCTAACCTCTGGACTAAGGCCAATTGAGGTTCCAACACTGGAGCGAGAGCTGACCTTTCCCAAGGAAGAATCAAAGGATAGAACTTTTTCAAAGTTAAAGTCACCAGAAATCAACTCCTGGTCAACGTCCTTCATTGAACCGATTGGTTCACCTGTTGAAATAAAACTCAAAGTATCCAGTATAACATTTTTACAGTAATGATCTTTACGATAACCAGACGAGCCATAGAAAATTGTCGTTTCTTTGAGAGGGATTTTTAATTCCGGAAAAAGACCTCCATCAAATTTAAAACTTTTAACCAAAATATTTTCTTTATATTTTTTAGATTTTTTTAATTTTATCTTAGGTGGCTTTAAAGCTTTCTTGCGATTAACTTTTTGACTAATGATTTTACCACCATCAGGACCAGCCCCTGGTCCCATCTCTACAAGAAAATCGGAACAGGTTCTTAGATACTCACTATGCTCTACAAGGAGAATGGTATTTCCTTGATCCCTTATTTTTATCAGGCAGTTATATAACTTAGTTTGTTCATCTAATGAAAGATCAAAAGAAGGTTCATCGAGCACAAAAAGTGATCCCGAGCCTTGATAACTTAAAATCTTAGTCAACAACGCCCTTTGATATTCTGAACTGCTTAAATATTTTGCCTTCTTCCAAAGAGGAATCGTAGAGAGACCCAAATCCTTGGAAACCATAAGTAAATTTATAATGGCCTCAAATCTTTTTTTAAGTTTGTTATCAGTCCAATTTTTTTTGGTTTTATTTAAGAGCTCTAATAGCTTCTCAGGTGTCTGAAGCCACAATTCTTTATAATTAAAATAAGAAAAATCAGGAATAATTAAATCGTGCGTCTTTTTATTTACCCTAGTTCCAGTACAATCTTCACATAAAACTTCACTTTTAAGCTTTCTCGAAAATATTCTAACCGTTCTTTTATATCTTTTTGATTCTAAATAATCGTAACAAACTTTTAAGCCTGGGTATCGACCAAGCCCTTCTTCCAATATTTTCCAGATCTTCTTTTCTGGTAGGCTCGAAAAGGGCACCGTTAAAGAGATCTTTTCTTTTTTCAGCTCTTTTACAAGAAGTGGGTAGAAATGTGAAAAATGAGAAGATTCCAAAATAGAGATCGCCCCTTCTCCAATAGATAAATAAGGGTACTTAACAACTTTTTCCCTATCATATTCTAAATTCATGCCATGCCCATTGCACCTTGTGCATGCACCAGCAGCATTATATGGACTGAACTCAGTTGGCTCTAAAAAAACCTTCTTTTTTTGGTAATCACACTTTTTACATTTCAACATATCTTGTCGGGGAAGTGGATCTAAATTCCCGCGGTCTTTAACACAAAACAATACCTTATCTTTAGATAGGCCAATCTCTTTTATTTTTTTTGCTACTTTATCTAAAGACTTAATTTTTACTCGAAAAATTTCCCAGTAAAGATCAGAAGAGTTAAAGGTATCAATATCGGATTTTTCAAAACTATAACTTCTTGCAGGTGTCGTCTCGGACCCAAATTTTTCTTGGTAAATTCCTCTTTCAATAAAGAAATGTAAAACATCCTCATCCCTATTCCAGCCCTTCATTTCCAATAAAGACAAAAAGGTATCGTCCCAATTCTCTGGAACGAGCTCCTCCCTATGCTCTGGACAAAATTCTTTTCCATAATCTTGCCACATCCTCTGTAAATGTTCCGACAATCCCATGGTGTCAGCTAAATTAGGGCGCGATCCCAAGATTGGATTACTCTGGGCCAATCCCCATACTGGCAAAACCGGATATATACTATCAACCTCAGCTGCTGTAGGCATATTCCAAAAGAACTTAATATCATTTGGTAACGAATTTAAGTAACGCCTCTTTGATTCGGCTAAAATTGTATGAAAGGCTAGAGAAGACTTTCCAGAGCCAGAAGGTCCATAAACGCATGTAATTTTCTGGAGCGGCAATTCAATATCTATATTTTTAAGATTATGTGTCCTAGCGCCTTTTATAGAAATAGTTTTGAAATTAGTTTTTTTCACCACTTAGATATATACCTAATCCTTCAAATTATGTGGAGTAATAGGACTTAGGCAAAAAAAAAGCCCAGGCAGAACCTGGGCTTTTTCATTAGAGATTTTATTAACGTTTTGAGAACTGGAAGCGCTTTCTTGCACCTGGTTGACCAGGTTTCTTTCTCTCAACCTTACGTGGGTCACGAGTTAAGAATCCAGCTTTCTTAAGTTCCCCTCTTACTGTTGGATCTAGCTTTAAAATTGCACGAGCAATTCCGTGTCTAATTGCACCAGCTTGGCCAGTAGTACCACCACCTCTTACATTGATTTTGATGTCATACTTATCAGCAATCTTTAAAAGATTAAGCGGTTGACTAACAACATAGCGGTCAGTCGCTTTTGGGAAGTATTCTTTAATATCACGATCATTAATTATTACATCACCCTTTCCAGAGTCAGATACAAAAATTCTTGCTACAGATGACTTTCTTCTGCCTACAGTATGAGCGTCGTATGTTTTTCCTTTCGCAGCCATTTTACAACTATCCTTTTACTTTTTAATTACAGTTTAAGTTCTTGAGGATTTTGAGCCTCATGTTGATGTTCAGTTCCAGCAAATACCTTTAACTTGGTAAGCTGTTTACGTCCAAGAGTGTTCTTTGGAAGCATTCCCTTTACAGCAGACATTAAAACCTTCTCAGGTTGTCTATCCAGTTGTTCACGGGCAGTTCTCTTTTTAATACCACCAATGTATCCAGTATGCTTATGATAAATTTTATCATCTAGTTTATTACCAGTGAAAACAACCTTATCAGCATTTACAACAACAACAAAATCACCAGAATCTGTATGAGGAGTATACTGGGGATTAACTTTTCCACGAAGTACATCAGCAATTTTAGTGGCGATACGCCCAACAGTTTGCCCTTCGGCATTTACTAAGTACCATTTTTTTTCAGCGTCAGCAGGTTTTAACACGAACGACTTTTGAGTATACATAGCTATAGTCCTTCAAAGGCTTCTTTCAGCCACAAGTCCACATTTTTATATAGGTAGGTGTTTATAATAGAAAATTGGGCCTTACGTCAAGAAAGGAATCCCAAAGTATTGCTAAAAATACCCGATACTAAGGTGAAAACGCCCAAATGACTCTCGATTTCCGTTATTAAAGCTTCTGCGCCGCAACTTAATTCCATAATCGAAATCCAAAGTACCCACAGGAGTTAGAAATTTAAGGGTTAACCCAGCGGAAGTACGTAAATCAGTCGGGGTAAATGTATCAACTGTTATGCGGCCCGCATCAAAGAATGGACCCAGCACGAAAGTGTCATTCACATAATACCTAGGTTCAAACTTTAGATTGGCGAAGAACGCCTTTCCCTGTAAGCGGGTCCTAGTAACATCTTCTCCATTCTCTAAACGGTTGATTTCATTGTCTGCATAACCCCTGACTGTATCAAAACCATCAAGACGGAAAACCTTTATAGAAGGGATATAGCCACTTGTACGGTTCGAGCCGTCACTATTAAGACCACTTATATCATTTGCATAATTTTCCTGCATACCTGCTGCCATACTAAAGGCCAAAACAAAATTCTTTGATCCTAAAGGCAGGTAGAATCTATTTCTGCTAATGACTTTAGAAAAATTAATTTCAATGTTGCTATCTTTTTGTGAGCCAAAATATCTATTTGCAAACTCCCAGTTAAGACCAAAATAAGCTCCGGAGCGGGGTGAAACCGGGCTGTCCCTAAAATCTAGGGTTATACCCGGAGTTATACTTCCAATTTCGAATGTGGCCCTATCTTTTTCCTCTGTAGCATCGAACTGCCTTATTCTTTCATACTGATACTTTACAGAAAGTCCCAAAAAGGAATTAATTTGCTTAGTTAACTGGGGTGAAATCCTAAATATATCTGCATCAAAACTAAAGAACCTTCTTCTTTGAACTGAAAAGCTTCCCCCGAAATTTGCGAGATTTAATAGATATGGATAGGAGTAATTTACACTGGCGATACCCTCAATCTTTTGACTCCTTTGTGCAGCTCTTCTAGCATCAAACTGACTAAGGCTAAACCTTCTATTTAGCTGAAGCTTAAGTGTTCCAGAATCATTCATGCCCATAAGATTTGTCTTAGACAGAGTAAACGAAAGTTTTGCCCCTATATCTGTACGATAACCTGGTGCAATCTCACCTCGCCCAAACTTCTTCTCTTGCACTTGAATAATTAGATTTGTTTTATTGAAGTCGTCCGTTGTTAACTTATTCGTCACAAGAGGAAGGACTTGAATTTTACCAAATAAGCCTAGGGCATTAATTCTATCTCTAATACCCTTTATCCTCTCAGGTGTAATGACATCTCCCTTTTGTATTTTCACCTCTCTAAGAACAACAACATCCTTTGTAACTTTATTGCCACTCAATACGACATTTTCCAGCTTCGTAATTTTGCCGGTTTTAAATTTTAAATTAAGACTAGATTTTGTAAAGTTGGAGTCATATGAAACAACATTATCATCATTTAAATTAGTAATCCTGGCATAAAAGAATCCAATATCCCTAAGCTTATTTAAAGCTCTACTTAAGTCTGATTCGAGCTCTATAACATTCATGGGACGGCCAATTTTATTAACCATTGATTTAAGAATCGTCTCCTTATAATAGCCGTCTATCCCATCTAGATTAATCTTTTCAAGAATACTTTGTTGGCGCTCCTTTAATGAATAGGTTACCTCTGCTTCATTTCTCTCTTTATTAATGACGAGTCGGGGCTTTGAAATCTCAATAAAAACATAACCATTTTTCAAATAAAAGTTTTTGAGGATTGACGTAAAGTTTTTCAAGTAACCTTCATCTAAATAATCTCGCCCGGCAAGGACAGTACTTTGCTCGTAATAAATTCTTTTAAGCTCTTCTAAATCTACTGCTAAGTTCCCTTTGAATAAAAGTTTTGCCAATCGTATTTTTTCACCTTCAATGATATTAAAGAAGTAAGTCGTAACTTCATTGCCTTCCTTAGTTTTAGATTCCCGAATATACAACTTCACCTGACTATTATAAATGCCTCTTTGCACATACGAATTCTCAACAACGCTCCTTAAATCGGAAGATCTTAAAATTGATGTTCCCTCTTGAATAGATTTCTTTATAGAAAGAGTGAGTAATTCCTTATTTAGGATTTTGTTTCCAAAAAAGGAAAATTGAAGTCTGCGCCCCAATGAAAGCTTTACTTCAATGGAAACCTTGTCGTCCTTAACCGATTGCTTCAACCTGATCTCTGCTGCTAAATACCCCTCTCTTTTTAGCTCAGCGATTAGATTATCAACGGCTAGCTTAAAGTTAACCTTACTGAAAGGCTTTCCCTTAAGCTTTTGAATGGATACAATGAGTTCATTTGTTAAAGAATTTGAGTCGCCGATTAGCTTTATCTCTTTTAGAATTAACTTCTTTTCATAAGAAATACTAACCTGAACTCCGATATCACCCTTAGATTTTATGGAAGTCTTATAGAGAAAAAGAGGATTTAAAAAACCCTTGTCGAACAACCAAGCTTCTACTCTCTCTTTTGCCGATTGAAACTCTTCTTCGCTAAAGTATGTTCCTTCTTGGATTTGAGTCATTTTTTGGATTTGATCAATTTCCACATCATCAGGCCCAGTGAAAGTAAGTGTCCTAACAACAGGCTTTTTTTCAACAATCAGAAGAGTCTGACCAGTCTTTCTTTTTATCGTTCTCAAGAACTTAACACTATTATCAAGACCAATGCTTTTAACTATCGAGAAGTCAGTACTCTTCTCTATTTTCATTTTATTAGCTTTTTCCAAAACGTCAGAACATTTGTTTTCTGGAAAACATATTAGACGATATTCAGCATGGGTTTGAAGTGAAGCCCATATAGAAAAGAAGAATATAAAACCTCTTAGAATGACCATTGGTATTTTACATCCGCTCCTATAGAGTCAGGTAGTTCCTGTTCAAGTTCATCGTTAGAACGTACCTCATACACTCCTTCTAGTGACCATGACTTATTAATATTATAATTAACATTCATTTCCTGACTTTGATCAACACTTCCACCTACGGTGCTGCTTAATGATAAGTTCACCTTTTTTGATATTCTTTTTTGAACCTTCAAAACAGTAGAAGATCGAAAACGGTTGCCACCTGTCCTATCTTCTGTTCGCCCTTCAAGTAAATTATTTTCATCTTCTATAAATTCCGGCTGAATACTTAATCTCAACCCCAGGCTATCATTTAGTGATTGATTAATTTTAAGTTGATCCATGATTAAACTTCCAATACTTAAAGTTGTCACAGATTGCCTTTGACGATCTCCTAAGTTTTTAGAGACATCACTTGTTACACCCAATGTTAATAGTGAAAGTATATCTTCTTGTGATAATGGAGGGTTACTGCTCATTTCAACCCCAATATTATCCGCAGGTCCATTAATGTTTATGTATACATCATAATCATTTATCCGGGCGACTCCACTAAATCTTAGCTCTGGGCTTTCCTTCCTAGCGCCATCAATAAAACGAACAAGGCCTTCAGATAATAAGAATTCGTGACCTTTAAATACAAATTTATTTTCTGGATTTTCTATTCTCATATCACCATTAAGCTTTGGGTTAAATATGCTATCAAATATCCGAAGGTTTCCACCAAGACCGATATCGATCATCCCATTTTTTATTTTAATTGGAGAAAAGGAACTAAGAAGGATATCTGTATTGATAAAACCAACACTCCCCTCCAAGAACCCAACCGGAATAAACCTTTGATAACTATCACTATTAATTGCCGAAGAGGCGAGATCCCCCATGTCTTCAATTACCTCACCTTGAATAATTGCTAGGGATCCCGTTAAGTCATAAGGTAGTTTTTTACCGATTAATTTTAGATCACCAGATAAAACAACACTACTTTTCTTCAACAATGGAAAACGAGTCTTTTCAACATTTAGACTCAAATCAACTTCAGGGAAGGGGAAAATAAACTTTACGGATCCGTTGGCACTAACGGTTCCGTTACCATAGGTTCCCTGAGCGCTTTTAACTAACATCACATTATCTTCTAAGATTATATCAAAGTCCAAATTAGAAAAAAGACCTGGCAGTGACTTTGCCTTAATGGTTAAGTCACTACCTTGTAATTTCAAATATTGATCAATGTTATTTAAATTACCGACAAGAGTATGTTCTCCATCAATGATACCCTGACTTTTTTCAATATTTTCTGTTACGAGTTCAGAGAGGGAACTATTTATTTTAAAAGTATGCTTTAGCTGCATTTTCTCTGATAACTTTCCTTCACCTTTTGATTTTAGATAAAAACCGGTTCCTTTAATTTCATAATCCCAGTCTTTAAACTCGCCCTCAACAATGGACACTTTTAGAGGATTCTTTTTATTTGAGATACTAACACCAGGATAGCGAAAGTTTACATCGTTCAGTGTCGCGTAAAAGTTTAAACCAGATATATCCTCTAGGTAAAAATCTGACTCCATTCCTGCAAAGAGTCTTCCTTGAATCTCTCTGTTAATAATGTTGTGCTTACCTAAGATTCCCGCAAAATTTCTTAAGTTTGTCGTAGCGACGTTAAAGCTCAAGGCACTCTTTTTACTTTTGTTTTTTGCTAAATTTAGATATCCCTCTCCTTTTACTTCACCACCGATAAGTGAGGTACTAAAAAACAAATCTTTTTTATTATTGTAGATGGTTATAATTGAATCATTAAGTCGAACATTTTCAACATTACTATTGGTTAGGCGAATATGTGAACGTGAACTAAAAACTTCAGAGTCACCAACTCCGTAGAACTCCCCGTAAGCATCTCCATCAAGGCCTAAATTTAAAAGACGATAAAAGTAAATATCTTTTAATCTTAGATTTGATAAGGTTCCTCTATAAGAATAACTTTTAACACCTAAGTTAAACTCCCCAGCTCCCGTCAATGCTCCCGATATCTTCCGAAGGTTTAAATCAGTAAATTTCAATACGTTTTCCCTTAAAGAAAACTTAAACTTTGCGCTTTCAATATCCTCAGATCCAATCGTTATGTTTTCTGCCTCTAACTTTCCTAAAACATTCATTTTATCAATTGATAAGCCACCCTTCATCGATATTTGAGATTTGTAGTTTAATTTCACATTTTTTGTAAACGGAATAATTGGATTTAAAATTGGCTTTAAGGCTATCTTAGAAGACTCTAGGCTCCCCGACATTATCTCAAAAGATAAGTCTAAAGCATCGTCTCGACTTTTAAAGTTTATATCACCGCCACCTTTGTATTTTAAAGATTCGAAATTTCCATTTAAATCCCGCAGTCTCAACAAAGAACTCTTTAAGTCAAAATTAATTGTGCCTGCGATTTCACCTAATTTAAAATCAAGCATTTCAAAGTTTTTTGGATGAAGATTAAACTTGAATATTACATGTTCAAAAGGTCCTGTTATTGTTCCAGATACAGGGCCCATTCCAGACAAACTTAAGCCCGCGATAGGTCCAAATTCTTTTAAATCTACTATGCCTGGCAAAAGCTCAGCATTTACCTGTCCATCTCCAACAATTCCTCTAAAATCAAATTTTGATCTTGGAAAACTAATACTTGTATCAAAGCGTACTGGCCCATTAAAATCTAGATTTATTTTGCTTCCCGCACCTAAATATACTTTTGGATTTGATATAACATTTTTTTGATCGTCATTTAAAAGACGAAGGGAGTCTATATTAAATCCTTCGTATGTATTTATCTCTATACTATTTTTATTAATACTAAATTTGAGTGGTCCATTTATATAAGCCTTGGCTCGGTTCAAATTAGGTAGGAAAAACAATAAGTCATTCGTATAAAGGTTTTCAGTTTCTAAAAATAACCTAGGCCATAAGAATTCTTTATTTTTGATATCGAAAATCTTTACGGGCTCAGTTAACTTAACATTCCCAGATCCAATTAAAGCAGTTGCAGAGTCCAGGGATAAGAAGCTTTCTTTTAGCTTTAAACTACTTTTAAAATTCTTTATTTTATAAATCTCGCTTTTCAACCTATTACCTTCTAAATCGACACTTCCCTCAAGTGCAGAAAGTATTCCATCGATATTTCCTGTTAAACGCAAATGGCCATCAGGTAATATTTTCGGCGTGACCATTTTTCTAGGAATAAGCTTTTTAACTTTTTTAAAATCTACAAATGAATCTATCTTAATCCCTTGCAATACTTGATCTTGTAGAATTTTGCCACTTACCTGTAAAAAGCTATTCTCTGCCAACAGCTGTGCTTCTTTTAAACGTAAATAGCCTGGTGTTAATTGTAGCTCACCAGAAAACCCATTTACTTTTGTAGACTCGAGCTGCTCTAACTCGAAAAACTTAAACATCTTTTTTTCAAAGCCTAATGAAAGGTGCCCCAACAATATATTTGGAAAAAACTTTAAGGTGACATCTATGGCCTGTACCTCATAATCAACGAGATCAATAATGGAGTTTTTTAAAGCGATCCCCCTTAATTTAAAGGGGAGGTTTGTTATGACATAACTTTTATAATCTTCAAAAAGAGTGTCTAATGAAATTGTAGAGTTATCCTTTTTTTTGAGTTTTGGTAAATGTATAATTGAATCCTCTAAAGAGACTCGACCGATCGAAAAGTCTTTAGAGAAAATATCTCTTAGCCCGAACTCGAGACTTATTTTTCCAGCATTTAAATAATACTCTTTATACTCGAGCTCTAAATTAACAACACGAGTTGCCAACGGTATAATTCCGACTTCTACTCGTTCAAACTTTACATTTACACCATATCTCTTTTTTAGTTCCTTACCTACTCTAGAGCTTAATATTTTTCCAAACCGCTCAGTCTGAATAGACTGCCACGTTACACCGAGGATCCCGGATAATAACAAAACAACAAATATGAAAACTCTATTTGTTCCTTTCAATTACTTTTATCCTCTCATTTGTTAATCGATAGCCTGGGTTTTTTCTAAATATGTCTTGAAAAAGTTTAAGGGCATAGGGCCAATTATTTAAACTGTAATAAGCTTCTGCCCTCAAGTAGGTCATGGCCAACCTTTCCTCTGGCAACAAAGGAATCTTGGATAAAGCATCTTCTACCTTGTCCCTCGCTATATAATTCTGACTGTCACTTAAAAGTGTTTCGATTTCCAAATACTTTAGATTTACAAGATCTCTCTCATTTAAGTTTTTTTCTGATACTCGTTTTATTATTTCAAGAGCTACTCTTGGTAAGTTTATGAGATTGAATCCAATTATAATATCCTCGTAATTCTCATCAATAAAAGCGACTTCATAGTGTTTAACTACTGAGATAAAGGAGTCTTCATAATTTTCCTCCAAAATCTTTTCTGGTACATAACGATCTATTTCTATAAGTAAATCCTCTATCTTTTTTTCATTTTCAAAAAAATTTTCCTGTCCTCTATCTCCAATCACTTTTTGTATTAATGGGTTTTTTGGATCTAATTTCTCCAAGTCATAAGTGAGCCTTAGGGCTTCAGCGTTGCTTCCCGACTTAATTAAGAATTTAATATCTCTTTCAACTTTTTGGATTTTATTTTGTTCACCTTGCCCAAATAAGTCTTCCCCAAAATCATAGTTTTCTTTTATAAAAGCTTTTCTTGGCATGCGATTCAGGAAGTAATCAATCAATTCTCCATCGCCCACAAACTTAGCTAATTCATGCCCAACGACAGATAGGCCATATTTTTTAGAGATATCAACAGAGCTTTCAATTAAATCGTGGTCCTTATTCACCAAGAGCCAATAATCTAGCATTAACTTTATAATTCTTTTCTTATTTATTTGGTACGGCCTCTCTTCCTGATAGAGATTATCCCAAAAAGCATTTAATATTATCTTTGATGAGTGCCAATATTTTGCATTGTGACCAGTTAAATTTATGGCCGTCTCAAATATCTCCCTTCTTTCAGTAGCTCGAAAGTCCTTCCAAAGGTTTACTTCTGCTTCTAAACTTCTGATATCTCCAGACAAAAAGAATGCCTTTAGTCGCCAAAGAGACAACTCTATATCTTTAAATATTTTATTGTTTTCATTGATAAAGAAAATAATCTGATCAGATAGTCTATATTTTAGTAACTCTTCTAAATATCTATTCGCTAATACTAAGGCATCTGAAATATTGCCTTCATTTATTTTAGAAATAAATTGTTTATATAAGTAAGTAGGCTTTTTCGTTTCTCGAAATAGTTTTCCATAAAATCCATGAGCCTTTTCAAAGTGGCCAAGTTCAAAATAGTTATTGGCTAAGAATTCTAATAACGATTTAGTAGAGTCCTTCTTTAATATTTCATTTATTTTTTCTATTTTTTCACAACAAAAGATTTTAAGTTCTTTAGAAAGAGCTTCCTCTCTAATTGAAATTTCAAAAAGTTCTAAGGCCTTATAGAAATTGCTGCGCTTAAGATTCTCTTGAGCCTGTTCAAAATATTTCAATGCATGCCATCCTTGGCAAAATAGTCTAACTATTTAATTTTACTGCATTTTGTCGGCAAGAAAGTTGGTTGAGTAATTATTTCCTCTAAATGACTCGTCTCTTAGAATTTTTAGATGGAGATCTTTATTAGTCTGAATTCCCTCTATAACCGTCTCCTCTAATGCTCGAATCATCCTATTTAAGCAAGTTAGTCGGTCTTTTCCAGAGACAATTATTTTCGCAATCATAGAGTCATAAAATGGCGGAACCTTGTAACCAGAATAGATAAAATCATCCACACGAACGCCAAAGCCTGCTGGCCTGTGATAGTGGAGTATTTCACCTGGGCTTGGAGCTCCCGTAAAGGGATTTTCAGCATTTATCCTGCACTCAATCGAGTGACCATGAAATTCAATTTCCTCTTGTTTAAAAGTAAGAGCATCACCTTGTGCAGAAAGTATTTGTTGAGCAATTAGGTCAACTCCAGTTCTTTGTTCAGTTACCGGATGCTCAACCTGGATTCTAGTGTTCATTTCCATGAAATAAAATTTTTGCTCATCTTGGTCATATAAGTATTCAACAGTACCTACAGAATCATAGCCAACAAATTCAGCAAGCTTTACAGCAGATTCACAAATTTGAACTCTTTTTTCTTCCGTAAGAACGGGACAAGGGCTCTCTTCAACGACTTTTTGAAATCTTCTTTGAACAGTACAATCCCTCTCGCCTAAATGAACAACATTCCCATGCTTGTCAGCAAGAATTTGGACTTCTACATGTCTTGGGTTAGTAATGTATTTTTCAATAAAAAGCGTATCGTCTCCAAAGCCTGCCTTGGCCTCAGCCTTTAGTCTTTGAATATTTACAAGAAGTTCAGACTCTTTTTCGATCTTCTTCATCCCACGGCCACCACCACCGGCAGACGCTTTAATCAAAACGGGAAATCCCATTTCCTTAACTTGTTTCTTAATCTCATTGTCTGAGATCTCATTGACTTTAATAGGCTTCAAGATTGGGAGCCCTGCTCTTTCTGCAATTTCTTTTGATAGAATTTTATCTCCCATCTTTTCAATGCAATCAATATTAGGACCGATAAATGCTATTTTCCATTTTTCACAAAGCTGGGCAAATTCTTTATTTTCACTAAGAAAACCAAAGCCTGGATGAATTGCATCAGCTCCTGTAATTTCAGCTGCCGACAGTATGGCCGGAATATTTAAATAGCTTAGAGATGATTTAGCGGGACCAATGCAAACTGACTCGTCAGCTAATTTGACGTGGAGAGAATGCTCATCAGCTGTTGAATGAACACAAACCGTTTGTAGGCCCATTTCTCTACAAGACCTAAGAATCCGAATGGCAATCTCACCCCTATTGGCAATTAGGACTTTTTTAATTTTCATAGCTCACCTAAGGTTTAAGACGAAAAAGAACCTGTCCGAATTCAACATACGTTTCATTCTCAACGCAAATTTCTACAATTTCTCCATCGGCTTCACTTTCAATCTCATTCATAATTTTCATAGCTTCAACAATACACATTGCCTGTCCCTTGGATACTCTGTCCCCAGCTTTCACATAAGGATCGGTATCAGGAGAGCTTGAACGATAAAAGGTACCTACAAAAGGTGAAGTGACTTCTATTAAACCGGAGTTTTTAGATGATTGTTTTGAAGATGTATCAGAAGCTCCAGTGAACGGATTTACTGCTTGGGCTTGGGTTTGTGGCTGAAAATACACCGGACTATCCCCAGTCAGTTTAACTGATATCTTTTCATCTCCACTTTCATATTTTAATTCAGAGACACCTGCTGATTTAGCATACTCTACAAATTCTTTTATTTTATCTAATTTCATAACGACTCCAACTAAGAATTAACTCTCTCTACATACTCACCAGTTCTAGTATCAATTTTTAGAACTTCACCTTGTTTTATAAATAATGGAACATTTATCTGTAACCCTGTTTCCATAACTGCTTTCTTTGTTCCACCAGTGGCCGTATCACCCTTTAAACCGGGGTCCGTCTCTTCAACTTTTAAATTAACAAAAGTAGGTGGTTCAATAGAAATTGTCTTAAATTTGTAATAGAGGACGTTTAACTTAATACCTTCTTGAAGATAAAACCTCATGTCCCCAACTTGATCTGATGGTACGTGAATTGTTTCAAAGGTACTCTGATCCATAAAGTTGAACCCATCTGGATCGGCATACATATATTCTACTTCTTTTTCTTCTAAGTCTGGCTTAACGACCCCAGTAGACACTCCCGACTTATAGGTACGCTCAATGACAGATCCGTCTTCTAAGTTTTTTAGTCTAACCTTAACGAATGCAGACCCTTTACCTGGGTTAGTAAAATCAGACTTAACAATTGCGTATGGCTTGCCATCAACTTCAACCTTCAGTCCCTTTTTTAAATCAGTTGTCTGAAACTCCATTAATATTCTCCTAAACTTTTAATAAAAATTTAAATGCTAATAAATAACTATCTTTGCCAAAACCTTCAATTACCCCCCTGCTACCAGCAGAGGTTATTTTTGTTTTTCTAAACTCTTCCCTTGTATAAGTATTTGAAAGATGGACTTCAACCTTTTCACCTTTAAAAGACTTAAGGGCATCAAGTAGTGATACGCTTGTGTGAGTTAAGCCAGCTGGATTTATAATAATAGCATCAAATCCATCCGTTGAAGCTGAATGTATCCAACCGATGAGGTCTGCCTCGCTGTTAGATTGGCGCCAATCCGATTCAAAACTTATGCTCGATAAAGACTTATCAACATATTTTTCAATGTCACCAAGGGTGTCTTTTCCGTATACTTCTGGCTCTCTATCACCCAAAAGATTTAGATTGGGTCCTCCTAAGACTAGGATCTTCACTACCACCACACTGATAAAATTAGTGCATCACGCTATCAGGGTATATTGGGAATTGTAAAGGAACGTGGGACAAGGGAATAGTCTTATAAATCTAGGATCTTACCTGTTCATGGGCCTTTTGACGCAGAAGCTCCTTGAAGTCATTTAGGACCTCTTCTACTTTTGCGCCAGAAAGTTCTGAGCTTTCTTCTTCTGCGCTATTGGCCATGTCAAAAGCGGCCATTAAATTACCCCTTCCTTCATCAACAGATTGATCCTCTAAATTTTCATCTAGGATGGTTTCAGGTGCTTCACTCTGGTTCTGCAGATAAATACTTTTTATCTCTTCAAGCCTTTTTATTGTCTCTGTATTTTCAGGTTGAATTTCTCTTATCTTTTCAAGCAATTCGATTGCTTTCTCACTGTGTCCTTGTTGCAGGTATAGGTCCACCAAAGTATGAGTGATGACTGGTGTGGCCTGCTCTTCTATACTTTCTTCTTTGTCCTCATCAACATCTTTTGTTTCGACTATCCAATCAACAGATTCATCTTCGACTTCTTCTTCTCGACTTGAATTATTTGGACTTAAATCAACCTGAACCCAGTCATCCAATGAGCGATCATTTTCTGGGCTTGGCTTTAACTCATCTACATTAAATTTAATTTCTTCTTTCGGCGTATAAACAACACCTTCTTCTAGCTCTCCTTCGAGAACTTTTACTTTTTGGGAAATTTGCTCATCTTTGGGCTGTAGAAATAGCAAATATTTATAAGTATCTAATGCTTCTTCTTTGCTTCCAGTTTTTTCAGCACTTCTCGCAAATATTTTTTGTAACCTAATATTATCTCTATTTTGAGAAACAAGTGGGCGCAGGGTCGAATAACTTAGAGAGAACTCTTCCTTGTCAATATAGCATTGGGCGAGAGTTAAATAGCCTAGCAGATAATCTGGATTATAACGAAGACCTTTTTTTAAAGTATTAAAAGCATTATCAAGGAGCCCTACTTTTCGATAGGCTTCAGCCAATGGCGCAAAAACTCTTGACCTAGGATCCTCTTCGAGGGCCCTTTCATATTTTATAATGAGTGGACTTAAACTTCCTTCTGCCAAACCTAACTCCTCTCAATTAAACCAGCTTCTTCCTGATTAATAATTCTTGGAGTTATAAAAATGATAACTTCTCTTTTTGAAGTTGAAGGATTGTATTGATTTCTAAATAGCCAACCTAAAATGGGTATATCTTTTAAGTATGGAATGCCTGAGATTGACTCTCTCTTCACATACTCATAGACGCCACCGATCACAATGGTTGAGCCATTATCCACCAAAACGTTTGTGGTGACACTATTCCCCGTTTTGTTTGGTGGTAATTGGGCACTAACCCTTTCTGCAAAGTCTTCTTTCGTTACTTTTACACTGAGAGAGATAGAGCCTTCATTTGTTATTTGTGGTGTGACTGCGAGCTCTAGAATCGCTTCTGCAGTTTCTGCGCCTGTAGTAGCAGTATCACCCGCACCGTTTACAACTAAATAAGCTTCAGTTCTTGATGTTGTAAGTTTTGCTTCCTGTTTATTTTGCGTAACAACCTTAGGGGAAGAAATAATCTTACCCTTTGATTCTGACTCTAATAGTTGAAGCCTAAAGTTTAAATCAAAGACCCTTCCAAATTGAGATATTGAAAGATTCATGATTCCGTTATTCGTCGTGTCGATTAAGCCACCGGCCGTATTAAATGAAAAGCCTGGTCCAGAATCGGTACCTGCCAGTGGTGTCCCGACCGTGCCCACTGTAGCAGCTTGTGAGCCGATTGGATCATAACTTAAGCCTAAGCCGTTTTCTAAACCAAGAGTTCTTGAATAACTTTCACTTACTTCAACGATTCTAGATTCAATTAAAACCTGGGGTGTTTGTGTATCCAATACTTCAACAATTTTTCTTATTTTTTCAATTACATCAGGAGTGTCTTTTACAATTAATGAATTCGTTCTCCTGTCTTCATTTACCTTGCCACGCTCGGGGGTTAAGTACTCTGTTAATATCTTCATTAAATCTTCAGTGGCAGCATAACTAATGGGAAAAACCTTAGTAACCAGAGGCTCTTGCTTAAGGTTTAGTAGCTTAGCGTCTGCTTCCCTTTGCTTATCTTGAGTTGCTGTTGCTAAAGATTGAACCATCAAGATGATTCCATTCTTTTGTGCTACCAGTTTATTAAGACCAAGGATCGTATCCAAGGCTTGATCCCAAGGAACGTTTGTTAGGTTTAAGCTAAGTGGGGGAAGTGTTTTGATTTCATCAGTTAAGATGATGTTAAAACCTGAGGCCTCCGCAATCATCTTTAAAATTTCACCTACCGGAAGATCTTTTACGTTTAGAGATATCCTAGTACCAATATATTTCTTACGCCCAGATAATGTTAGATTTTCCAGAATGTCTTCTACTGTATCCGACTTAGGTACGTTTAACTTACCAACACTCACCTCTTGGTCCGTTACTTTTTCTTCAAAGCTCTTCGCTTCAGTCATATCCCTTTGATCAAAAACACCAAAGCGATTTTCCAATTCTAAAACAATTCTATTGGCCTTTCTTTTAAGAATGGATCTAACGTTATCTCTTAACTGGATGGCTATTCGCATGTCTTCAGTACTGCCTGGCTTTGGATAGGCTGAAACAAAAACCACACTTCCTGAAAATTCAGATGTATCAAAGGCCCGCATTACTCTCTCGGAAGCTTTCGCTCCTTTTACATCAATAATGACTTGCTTATCTTCAACAACTGCAAATTTCTTGGCAGCAACTTTGTTGCTATCTAGCACAACCTCTAATTCAGATATTTCTCCGACCTGACGAAAATTAATGGCTTTGATTTCGGCCAATTCAGTATTCGGCTTTACTTCAAGATCGGCAGGCAATTCATCCTGGGCATGAAGTCCAAATGATATAAGTGCCCCAAGGAGAACACACAAAATTCCTTTTTTCATAATTTACTCTTCCATAAGTAAAAGGACTATTCTTGTCTTCAATTATAACATCTTAAGGAGTTTTTGCTAATTTTATCTGGTTAATTCGACTCAACAGATACTGGAATAATTGTTTCTATATACTCATCTTGATCGTAAACATTCCTAATTTTTTCAACCAAAACAATGCCGCCAGGCACAATTGCCTTTACCTCAGCGCCATTTTCACCAATTTTCATTCCTTCCTTGATCATATAGCTGTCAGGTCCCATTTGACCGTCCTGACTTAACGCGACTTTGGCAATCGCCCGTCTATTTTTACCTAAAAGTACGCCAACAATTCTAATCTGATTGAGCGGATAAGTTGTAATGGAGGGTAGGTTTGAGTACTTTCCTTCCGTGAGGTATCCACCGTAATTTTTCTTCCTTTTTCGAAGCCTTCTTCTCGTTCTCTTAAAGGGATCCCTCAAATCTAGAGGGTTCTTAATGCTCGTTGCGCCTTTTTGTAAAATAATATTTACGGGCTTTTTTGTTTCTCCACTTTCACTTGTAGTAACCTCTTCCTGAGCGCTACTTATTGAGATGAATGTTACTAAGGTTAGGAAGCAACATATTTTATAAAACATTATTCACCTCCCTTTTTCTTACTTTTCTTTTTCTTTTTTGGAGCTGGTGGTGCTGGTTTCTTCTCCTTAAAGGAGGCTTCAATCTTATTTATACCTCTGTCTTCTTTATGATCTGGGTTATAGCGATACGCTTCCACTATTACTTTAGAGTTTGTTAACTGAAAGCGCCCACGTTGTTTCTCACTAGACTTCTTTAGCTCTACTTCTCTTATATTTAACAGTCTCTCACTTGCTCCAATTTTTTCAAAAAAGACAAGAAACTGAAGATAGGTTCCCGTTCCCGTAAATTCATACCGTTTTGTAATATAGAACCCTTTATTTTCTTCAATCCCAGGAGAGAGAAAAATCTTCTTTATATTTAAGCCTTCCGCTATTTTCTTTATTAAGGATAAATTTTCAGCATCCTTTATAGTTTCAGGTAGTTTCTTTTGTAACTTTTCGACTTCTAGGGCCACAAGTTCAATATTCTTTTTTGCCTCTTCTATATCTCTTAAATAGGATTTAATTTGACTCTTCTCTTTTTTGGCGCGATTAATTTGCCCTTCAATTTGAGGGATACTTTGCTCTAATGACATCATTTCTTCATCATGGGCTTGGTAAACCGTCCATGCTTCAAATGCACCATAAGCAATAATTAAAATCCAAATTTTAGAGACTACCGTCATCATAAAAAATTACTACTTTCCAGTGATAAAAGGGTCATAAATCTTTATTTCACCCTGAATCACAAAGCTTTCCTGCCTAAAATTAACACCCTTAACAGTTTCTTCTTCTGTTTTTGAATCTTTTAACTGAAGGGTTTTACCAAAAAATGCACTCTCATTTACGCTAGCAATAAAGCCACCAATACTCTGGTAAGACTCAGATGCTCCCTTTATAAGAATTTCGTCCTTGTCATTTATATTTAGCTCAGTAAACCAGAGACCTTCTGGGGTAGAGCGAGCAATTTTCTCTAATAGATAGCGAGGGTTTGATTTTAACTCAATAATCTTATCAACCTGAGCCGATCTCTCTTTCAATTTATCGATTTGTTGATTAAAAGCTGATAATTGGTCTTTAATTCCTTGGTTCTTCTTTAAATCTAGTCTTATTTTTTTAAGTTGATTACGAAGCTGAAGAACCTCAGCATTTTTTAAATTTAATTGTGATTGAAAATGTTCTTTTGCAAACTCAAGCGGGTAAGTTGCCACTAAATAAGAAGCTATTAAGCTCTTCCATGGAAGCTTTGCAAAATCTATCCCAAGCACCACTGGTGCTTTAAATTTATTTTTTTTCTCGAGTAGATTTATTTCAATCATTTCTAATTTTTTCTCATAGCAA
Organism: Bacteriovoracaceae bacterium; assembly: GCA_021737405.1. Lineage (GTDB taxonomy): Bacteria > Bdellovibrionota > Bacteriovoracia > Bacteriovoracales > Bacteriovoracaceae. Next base: position 233,864 of record JAIPEG010000002.1, on the reverse strand, counting down.
GGCCCAGTACTTGGACCCCTTGGTAAGCAATTTGATTAATCTCTTCTTCGCTAAAATTCTTTTCTTTGTATGAAATGGCATCAAAAGGATTAAGGACACTTACATCCACACCTAGCAGCGCCTCTAGACCTTCAAGTATTCCCGGAATAAGGGCACTTCCTCCCGTAACTAGGCAAGAAACAAGTGACTCATCTGAAGTTGAACTTATATAAAAATCTATCGTCTTCTTTATTTCGGAGAAAAATGTCTCAACCACATCATCAATAATTTCTAAAATCTCTTCTGGTAAATTACCATTTTCATCACCGGTTATCTTTAGATCTTCGGCTTCATTATAGTTAACACCCATTTGTCGCTGAATTTCTTCTGTTATCATTACCCCACCAACATTCATCTCTTTGGTGAAAACAATCATTCCCCCCTTGTAGATTATGAAGTAAGTTGTTTGGGCTCCCATATCAAGAATAAGATAACTCTTTTCAGGGTCATTAAGTTTATCTCCCATCACGAGTTCAAAGACGTTAGTAACAGCTATTATTCCAAGATCAGCTATTTTTACGACTCCACCGGCCTCTTCTATCAATTCTTTAAAGTTTACGATTACATCTTTCTTGGCGGCTGCAACGATTACATCGACACCTCCACCTTCGTTTTCTCCAACTAGGTGGTAATCAACTGTCGAGTCTTCAATGTCAAATGGTAAGTACTGCTCAGCCTCCCATAAAACTTGATCTTCAATTTCTTCAGCGTCTCCACCGGCCAACTGTAGTTTTCTCGCAACAGTGTTTGGACCAGAGATTCCAAGACAACACACCAATGGGCTTATACCCGCTTGGTTAGCGGCTTCTACGATGGCCGCAGTAATGTCTTCTGGTTTTTGAATTTCATCTTCAATGATGGCGCCTTCAGGTAAATTAATTTGAATATATTTACTTAAAGAATAACTTCCGTTCTTTCCATCAAGAGCTGCAATTTTTACCGCACTTAAACCAATATCAATACCAACCAAGTTCTTCCCAGAGAGAAGAAAAGTTTGCATTAGTTTGGTTATTTCTTTTTTCAAGTCCAAATGGAAATACCCCGTGAATCAAAGCGTCAATGTCAATTATAACTAGGCTATTGCTGTAATTTCAAGAAATTAGTCAATTAGTGGGCACCAATTATTAAGTTCATTAGCCTATTAAAATGATCGGGTATAAAAATTTGGGCCGAAGCAACAAAGATTATAAATGGACCAAATGGTATTGGAGTTTTTCGGTCAACAATTTTCAAAAGGATGAGACTAGCTCCGACAAGTGCTCCTACAAAGCAGCTTAAAAATATATTATGACTAATACCAATGGGACCTAAGTAGAGTCCCAGTGCCCCAAAGAGCTTTATATCCCCTCCGCCAAGACCGACCTGTCCTTTTAATAGGTAGAATCCATAAGTAACTCCAAGAGGGAAAAGTACTCCAATCGCCGCTCCGAGCCCCCAATAATATGGGCTTTGAGACAGAACAACAGAACAAAAGAAGACTGAAGCCAAGTAAATATTTATTCCATTTGGAATTAATTTATGTCGTAAATCAATTAGCAAAATAGACAAAAAACAGGAAAAAACCGAGATATAGAAAAAGTAGGACCAAAGACTTATTGAGCTTATATTTTTTGGCGTTATAAACAAGGCAAAGACCCCAACCGTCAATTCAACCAAAGGATACTGTATGGGGATCTTAAAACTACATTCTGAACACTTCCCTCTTAAGATAATGTAGGACAATACAGGTACATTTTCATACCAATATATTAATTTATCACAGCCCGGACAATGACTTCGACTCTTTGAGAGGGAAATTTTTCTTGGAAGCCTATATATAACAGCGTTTAAGAAACTTCCAATACAAAGCCCAAAGGCAAAGGAAAACGACAGCAGTATTCCCTTCTCCACTATGAAAACTCTTTTTTCGACATGACGAAAGATGAGAGGAGCAGAAAAAGAATTATCCAGAAAAGGCCGTAAAACATCGCAGAATAAAGGGTGCTTTGATCTAAAAATCTTTCATAGAGAACATATGGTTTTATGTTTAATTTTGAAAAATCTGGTGCAACCATAGAATAGTTATCCACAAAATTCTTCAAAAACGTACTCAGTCTATAAGCAGCTGTTTCCTTCACTGTTTCCATCGCGTGGCCACTAACAAAAAGGGTAAGGGTGATGAAAATTGCGATAATGCTATTAGAAATAAGAGAGAAGAACACAACGATGAACATCACAAGAAGGGACTCTAGATAGATGTAAAACAAGGACCAAGGAATTAAATAGTTAAACGTTCCACCTAGTAGAGAATAGAAGACATAGAGAATTATAAAAAGAGTTAAAACATTAATAAAAAGAATTCCCGAAAGCCCCAACATTTTCCCCGTTAGAAAACTGTTCCTAGAGACAGGTCTTGAAATCACCATATACAAGGTACGATTAGCAATTTCTTTTTGAATTAGTGTTGAGCCTAAAAACAAAGCAATCGTTGCCGCGCTAAGGGAAAGTGCCCCCAGCCCAATATCGAGGGTTACTTTGTGACCGACTCCATAACTAAATTCAGAGACTACAAATGTTATCAGCAATAAAAATATTCCTAAAAATAGAATATTGATTAGAATCTTACTTTGATAAATTTCTTGAAAGGTTTGTTTGGCAACGTAATATATATTCAAAGATTTACCTCGCCTGTCTTTTTGGTATTATAAATAATCTCTTCTAAAGATTGTTTTTCTAAAATCAACTCATGGATGCTGCCATTTTCACGCAACAGAGATTGTAGCAGTTTATCCTTATCTTCAAGAGGTATCGTGCCTATATGAAAATTGTCGCGGTTCTTTATTGATGTATAAGAATTTTGAATGTCTTGTGGAATTTTTTCAGCGTAAAATTTGACTCTTAAGTTTTTCGTTGTTTCTTTGTTAAGCAAATCTTCTGTCTTACCAGAATAAAAAAGCTCACCGTTTCTAATTACAACCAGTCCATCACAAATCTCTTCAACATCTGAAACAATATGACTACTAAAGAAAATCGTTACCCCTCTATTGTTTAGATCAATTAATATATCCTTAAATTCTTTTCGCCCTACTGGGTCTAGACCAGACAAGGGCTCATCCAAAATTACAAGGCGAGGCTCGTGAATAAGGGTGGACACAAACCCCAGTCTCTGAAGCATACCTTTTGAGTAACCTCTTATTTTTTTCTCAAATGCAAAGGCTATAGCAAGCCTTTCACCCCAATAATTCATCCGTTCTAATATTTTTGCCTTCGGAATAGATTGTAATTGTCCTAAATACATACAAAAATCATGGCCTGTCATATGAGGATAAAAGTAAGGACTCTCTGGAAAATAGCCAATACGAGAGCGAATCTCCATCGGAGTTTTGCCCATCTCACGATCAAAAGATATTTGTCCCGAATCGATATGGATAAAGCCAAGTGTTGCTTTTATCGATGTTGTTTTCCCTGCTCCATTGGCACCTAAAAAGCCACAAAGAGAACCTTTATTGACTTCAAAGCTAAGATTGTTGACCACTCTCTTTGGTTTTTTCCAAAAGTCGTCTTGAAAGGATTTGCTTACATTTTCAAACTTGATCATGGTTAATTGATCCAATTTTGTTATTATAATAATTATATGAAAAACTTAAAATTAGGCAACATTACTAAATATCATTTTTTTTCTATTTTACTTTTTATTTTTGTTTTGTGGGGAATTAATTTTACCAGACAGAGAGTTGAATACCCTCCTATAAAGCTCACTCCCCAAGAGACAACTATTCATTTTGAAGAATTATTTATAAAAGCGTTCAGCATGGGACAACAACGCTTGTTATCTTCTCTTCTTTGGTCAGAAACTCTTTTAAAAGCCGACATTAAACACTATGACAAAGAAGATCTAAACAACTGGATGTTTCATCGCCTAAAGCTCATTACAACATTAGACCCATTTTTCTACCAAGCCTATCTATATGGTGGAATTTATCTGAGTATTATAAAAGATGACGATATTGGTGCTGAGTATATCTACAGAAAGGGTCTCGAGATTTATCCGGATGATCTATATTTAAACCTTAATGGAGCTTTTCACTATCAATATGAACTTGGTGATATCGAAACGGCTATTAAGCTTTTAAAGAGAATTGTGGACCACCCAAGAGCACCAAGGCACATTCCAAAGCTCCTTGCTCGATTACAATCAGAAGGTGGAAATTTAGAAGATGCTTTTCTTACGGTAAATTCCATTATGGAAAGTGCACCTGAGAACAGCCCCCTTAAAGAATCCCTCAGAAAGAACCTTTACTCTATCAAAGCTGAGTTTGATTTGAATTGTTTAAACAAACTAGAGAAAGATCTTAAAAACTGTTCAAACGTTGATTATTATGGCCAGCCTTATGTCAGAAAAAATGATCGATGGTTTGCCGTTAGAGAGTGGAAGCCGTTTCGAGTTAAAAAAAAGGAGGGCAAATAGCCCTCCCGAATTTTAGTGAAAATTAATAGATCTTAGTAACCTCTTTCAATCTCTTGAAGAGTCTTATCTTCGTTGATTGCCCATTCTGACATATTCTGAGCACCGTTATCTGTTGTTCTAAAATCCGGATCGATCGCACCCATCATAGCGGCAACAAAGTATGAACCGGTAATATCAACGTTTGGTACGTTTAGTAAGGCTGCACCAGAGTTGTTAAGTGGCGTCGTATTTACTGCTGCCAACCCTGTTGCTGGAATTGCAGCCCCACCAACTTGCTTATCACCCGCGAAGTTAGCAGCACTTGTACAAGTACCCGCTCCACCGTTGGCGTTAACAATGGCGTTCGCAGCAGTTGCTACAACAGCAAAGCCACCAGCATAGTAGTTGTTACTTGCAGGAGCTGAATATCCAGCATCTTCTAGACATGAACCAAAGGAATCATAATCTGACTGAAGTGAAGTCATCGCAGAATAAATAGCAGAAAGCTGAAGCTTTGCTTCTGATGTTTTAGTTTTTGCTTGGTAACGTTTGAAGTTTGGAATAGCTACTGCTGATAAAATACCGATAATGGCAACAACAACCATAAGTTCAACGAGAGTAAAGCCTTCTTCTTTGTTAATTAAATTTTTCATAAAAACTCCTTCCATAAATGAAACCATTAAGAGATTTCATAAGTTAGTCTTCTCGTTTAAAAATTTGAGTTATTCCTAAACAAGTATTCTCTACCGTCATATTCTTTTGATCGAGCCCTTGGTGAAGTTCCAAGCAACTCAGTTGAAGAAAAGTTTTGTAGATGTGTCTATTTTATCTCGTATCGGAAAAATTCATCATAAAATTTCTTTAAAAGTTGCTAAAAATACTCATTTTCATATATTTACAGGCACTTAGCACCCTTAAGCACCCGCTGACATAAACATAGGAAGATACATGGCCACAAGGATTGTAGCGATCATTCCACCTAAAACGACAATAATTAGTGGCTCTACCATCTTTGTCATCGTTTCAATCAAGGCGTTTACCTCTTCCTCAAATACCTCTGATACTTTATCGAGCATTTGATCGATTTGACCGGTCTGCTCACCAACTCGAACCATTTGAACGACCATATCCGGAAAGTAAACGATGGTCTCAAGAGGCTCGGTTAACGATTTACCTTCAATGACCTTCTTTCTAACTTCAGCCAGATCCCTTCCGATAACCCCATTATCAATCGTATCGATACAAATATCTAAAGCATCTACAAGGGATACTCCTGAGCCAAGCATTGTGGCCAAGGTTCTTGAGAATGAAGATAAGTTCCCCTTAATAATGATCTCACCAAAAATAGGGACCCTCATAAAGATATTGTCATAAATAATCTTGCCACTCGGGGTTCTTACAAATGAGCTGATCGCAGCACCCGCTACAATAAAGGCCGGCACCATATATAAAGAGTACTTCCCAAGAAAATCAGAAGTATCAATAACAAATTGGGTTACTGCTGGTATGGCCTGCCCTGTATCCGTTAACATCGAGACAAACTGAGGCACAACAAATACCATCATCCCCCAAATAACCAAGATACCCACAAGGGTTACGATTACGGGATATGTCATCGCCGATTTAATCTGAGCTTTAATTTTTTCTTGTTTTTCTAAGTGGGTCGCTAGCTTATTTAAAATAGTATCGAGAATACCACCGGCCTCTCCGGCCTTAACAAGGTTGCAATAGAGCTTATCAAAACCCTTTTGCTCTCTCATCGCTTCCGCAATAGTCTTTCCTTCTCCAACATCAGATCCAATTTTTTTTATGGCCCTTTTCAAAACGGGGTGCTTTTGCTGCTTAAAGAGAATTTCCAACGATTGAATAATGGGAACACCCGCATTAACCATAATCGCCAGCTGCTTAGTGAATCTCATGAGCTCTTGAGGGCCAAAGGGTTTTGCAAGGCCTTTTTCTACCATCCATTCACTGATATCAAATTCAAGCATGGATGGGGGAATGACTCTTTTTGGGCGCAATCCTCTGCCTCGGAGAACTCGTCTCACTTCCTTTGCATTACTTGCCTGAACAGTTCCGGCTTCCCGGCGGCCATCTTTACTGATGGCCTCATAGCGCCAATTACCCATAGTTTTTTATTCTATAATGATCTTGTTTTTAAACCAAGTTGCTTTGCTAATTCTTCTGGCTCTGGTGAATGGCTCATTGCTGCGTCACCATCTAAAAGTCCATTTTCTACAAACCTCTTCAAGCTTTGATTCATTGTGGTCATTCCGGTTTTCTCTTGACCAATTTGCATTTGAGAATAGATTTGATGAACCTTATCTTCTCGTATTAAATTTCTAATTGCAGGAGTGGTTCTCATAATTTCCATCGCACATACTCTTCCGGGATCAAATGTTTTAGGAATAAGCTGTTGGGCAACAACTCCCTGAAGAACAAACGACAAAAGAGTTCTTACCTGATCTTGCTCCGCTGCTGGAAATACGTTGATAATCCGATTAATAGTCTGCACACATGAGTTTGTGTGAAGAGTACCGAAAACAAGGTGACCAGTTTCAGCAATCGTTAATGCGGCTTCGATAGTTTCAGCATCTCGTAATTCTCCAACGAGGACGATATCCGGATCTTGTCTTAATAATGATTTAATGGCCCTACTAAAGTCCGTCGTATCAGAGCCAATCTCTCTTTGGTTAACAATACACCCTTTATGAGGATGCACAAATTCGATTGGATCTTCGAGAGTGATAATATGTCCGGACTCATTCTCATTTAAGCGATCTAGCAAGGCCGCAAGAGTTGTTGATTTACCCGAGCCAGTTGGACCTGTCACTAGGATAATTCCATTTGTAACATCAGTCATTTCCACTAATACGTTTGGCAAGTTTAGTGATTTAAAATCAGGGATAATTGATGGAATTTGACGAAAGACAGCAGCACATCCGCCTTTAGAATAAAATACGTTGGCACGAAATCTGGCTAAGCCCTTAATCCCGAAAGAGAAATCCAATTCCATATTTTTTTCAAATTCATTTTTCTGCTCTTCAGTGAGAATTTGATAAATGAGCCTCTTTGTATCTGCAGCAGTTAAGGCCGGTATTTTTACTCTTACAATTTCTCCATTCACTCTAAGGCCAGGAGGTGTTCCAACAGTTAAATGAAGATCGGATCCTCCATTTTCCACCATTAACTTAAAGAGCTGCTGAATCTTAACGTTCTCGCCAATCCCAACTTGCTTCGTTTTTGTTACGCTATTGTCCGAACCCATAATTAACCCTAAAACTTATCTGAAGCAGAATTCATTACCGCCTCTTCCAGTGTGGTTAGCCCTTGAGCAACCTTCGTTAAAGCACACATTCTCAATGTTTTCATACCATCTTTGATCGCCTGCATCTTAATCTCATCTGCACTACCATTTTTTAAAACAATTTCTTTAACCATCGGGGTCATATCAAGGACTTCATAAATTGCAACACGTCCCTTATAGCCAGAGTTATTGCAATACTCACAACCCTTTCCTTCATATACTTTAATTTTTCCAGCAGAACTTGGGGCAATCCCACAAGCAATCAACTCTTCTTCCGAAGCCTGTACGACTTCTCGACATTCGGTGCATATTTTACGACATAGTCTTTGAGCAACAACAACGTTAAGAGAACCGACAACCAAGAATGGTTCAATGCCCATGTTTAGTAACCTAGTTATGGTCGATGGAGCATCGTTCGTGTGTAGAGTTGATAGAACAAGGTGACCCGTAAGTGCAGCCTCAACGGCGATTTCGCCAACCTCTAAATCTCTAATTTCCCCAACCATGATGATGTCAGGGTCTTGTCGAAGAAACGCTTTAAGAGTGGAAGCAAAAGTAAGCCCCACTTCTTTTTTTACGTTTACCTGATTGATGCCTTCTAGGTTAAATTCAACCGGATCTTCTGCTGTTGAAATATTGGTTGTTGTCTTGTTCAAATCAGCCAGACCTGAATAAAGTGTCGTCGTTTTACCCGAACCAGTTGGCCCCGTAACCAGACACATCCCATAAGGCTGATAAATACCATTTTTAAAAACTTCTAGCTGCTTTGCTTCAAAACCCAGTTTTGTCATATCCAGCTGTAAGTTTGATTGGTCCAAAAGCCTCAAAACGACCTTTTCACCAAATAACGTTGGAAGCGAACTAACCCTATAATCAATTGGCTGGCCACCGATCGAAAGTTTAATTCTTCCATCTTGAGGCTTCCGTTTTTCTGAAATATCTAGTTGGGCCAAAATTTTTAGCCTGGAAATCATGGGTTTCATTAATTTCATACTAGGTTTTTCGATTTCATGAAGAGTGCCGTCTATTCTAAAGCGAATGCGAAATACTTTCTCATATGGCTCAACATGAATATCTGAAGCTTTTTTAATAAAGGCTTCCGCCAACAGTTTGTTTACATAATTTATGACTTCATCACCAATATCTTCTTCTTTAATCGCACCGTCATCTACCTGATCCTCTGGACGAACTTCCTTTATTGTGGAAAGTAACTCATCGATCGACTCAGTAACACGACCATATATTTTATTCCACGCCCCGAGATTTGTAAGAATAAATTCTACTTGATGTTGAAAAACTGTTTGGAGTTCTGAGCGATAATTCACTGCCGTAGGGTCATAGATAGCAACTGACACTGCCTTTGCCGTTTTTTGTATTGGCAGTACCCTATATTTAATAACATCGCTTTTTTTGATGAGCTTAAGAGTTCTTTCCTTAATCTTTGCTTTAGAAAGGTCAATAAAAGTCAGTTCATATTTTTCTGCTAATAATTTAGCGAATTTTATATCGTCGAAAAAGTCTAACTGTAGAAGACCCAATTCTGAAATGGCCTTAGGGTCTTTATCTAGCAAGAGATTCCGCATATCCTTTACGGGAATCATACCTGTCTGGGAAATTACTTCAGAAAATTCCTTTCTAAACATAGTCGCCTTAATAAAAATCAGTCTTACCTATGTTATCGGAAATACGTTCAACTATGTTTAACGAAATTTATAAGGACAAAATATGCCAGAAATCTAATGCAAATTTTGCCTGTAAGAGAAGAAGGTCTGTACCTTCTCGATATTCATGATTTCTTTTTTTTAGGTGAATATGCTCAGGAAAGGAATAATTCATGTCCCAAAAAGTACAATTGCTCGGTAATTGGGTATCGAAAACAAATTTGCGAGAACAACAGTTGATTAAAATAGTTTTCTTACCATTTTGGCAATGGCTTATGTAATTTATCTGGTTTAAGTCTCCATGATCTTTTCTATTAAAAAACTGGGCCTCAATACCCAACTCTTTGAATACGACTTTAAACACATTACTCATATTACCAGATCCAAGGACAAGATAATTCAAATGTCCAAGGTTTTTAATGATTTCTCGTGCAGCTAGATAATCCGTATTCGTGGCAAAAACCACTCCATCTTTATATTTAAGACAATTTATGGCGCTCAAGTCATGAACTATTTTGGAATCGATAGTAACTTGATCAATAAAAAATTTCTTATAGGGATAGGTAACGCTCAAACCTTCAAAACCCATCTGAAAAAGTTCAATGGCAGAGGGAATTTCATCTGCATATTCATAATCAAGTAGAGAATACTCAACGTCTTCTTGCAGCAAGGTAATATACATTTCTTTAGAGCGAGAATGAGAGATGTCTTTACCGATTAACCCAAGTTTATGCATTTAATGACCGTCTAAAAGATACATCTTTTGTGATCTGGGTAATTAACTCATTTACCGAGTTGAACTTTTTTTCGTCTCTAATTTTCTGAAAAAAGTGAATCTGAATTTCTTCGCCATAAATGTCGTGATCAAAATCAAAAATATTTGTTTCAACGTTCAGAGAGTTGTCATTTTTAAAAGTGGGATTATTACCAATATTGGTAATGGAAAGATAATCACAGCCTCTAAAAGAGCAGATAGTAGAATAAACGCCTTTTTGAGGAATTAACCGAGTAAAGTCTAATTCGATATTAGCAGTAGGAAAACCAATCTGCCGTCCACGTCCGGCGCCCTTGATCACCCTGCCCTTTAAAAAGAAGGCCCTACCCAAAACTTTACAGGCCTTCTCAGGATCACCCTCTAATAGAAACTTGCGTGCCAAACTAGAAGAATAAGTCCCTTCTTCATCAGCAACCTTGGCCTGAACAATAACATCAATATTTTTACAATGCTTTTGAGCAAAAGAATGATTTCCTAATTTATTGGCACCGAACGCGAAGTCGTAACCTAAGAAAAACAATTTTATATTGCCGTTAACCAAGATATGCTGATCCAAGAAATCAGTTGGGGATAACGTACTAAAGTCTCTCGTGAATGGCACCTCAACAAGGTGCTTTATTCCATGATCTTTTAAAAGAGTTTTTCTTTCTTCATAAGTGTTCAGTAAAAAAGATCGCTCATTTTTTAGAATCGCCAATGGGTGGGGCACGAAGGTCATCACAACCAGATCTAAACCTTTTGACTTGCACTCCTCTTGAATTTCTTTAAGTAGCTTTTGATGTCCGATATGAACACCATCAAAATTACCAATCGTTAAACCAAACTTAACGGAATCAGGAATTTCTTTTAATGAGCTATAAACCTGCATTTTTAAACTCTTTTCTCAAGGATTTAAAGGCGGAAGCTTTAAAACGAACTTTCTTCGCCTTTTCTTTGCCATCTGAGAAGTTTTTGTTTTCAAGATTCATGACAAGCTCAATGAAGTAGTCTTTTTCATTTTGGGTCAATCCGCTCTCTTTTATTATTTGTTTCACAGAGGTCACATCAGGCTTATCATTTAGCATATAGAGAAGATTTGTTAAAGAGGAATAGGTTAAACCCCTCTTCTTAAGGCTTTTAATAACTTCATCAACGTCACTTTTAGATCTTCTAAATCCACTGGCGCTAATCAATAACTCTAATAGCTGAATAATAATAACAATGAAAAGCGCCCCGGTGACCCATTTATGCCAATTCATAGGTATTGATTTCCACTCCTCTGTAAACAGAGGGGCGACTATACCATATGTTATATCAGCAACCTTTTTTGATATTGGCTTATTTTCTACATTTTCATCTCTTTGTGTCCTTACAAGTGGATCTATAACTTGTTCCCCACCGCCACCGATAATAAGACCTGGTACGACTAAGGTTTTTTCTTTATAAGACTTATCATCAGGATCAAAATAGGCCATTTTAATCTCACGCTCAGCAATTGTGACATTGGCACGAGCGAGATAAGTATAATCAAAGACCTTTCTTCCAGAGTTAGTTCCAACTTCAAAGAACTCACTCTTTGTATCAAATTGCTCTAAGGCGTCATCTTTATATACGGAAGGTGCCTCCATCTTTTCCAAGGCACCAGGACCTACGACTTCTAGTTTTGCCTCGATTGCTTCGTTAACAACATACTTTGATTTCGTATTCACGAATCGGAACTCATGGTCGCCCACAAGTCCCATAAAATTATTTGGTATGCCCTCAGTAGGTAAAGGAAGAACCTTTATTTCAATTTTCGTTGAGGCCACCCCCTTAGACTTAAAGCGGTTAAATGCCAAACCAAAGCTTCCAAATGGACTGCTAGAACTACCTGCATATTGAATATTTAATCGTAAAGGATCTATGTAGACACTACCTATTTTCTCAGGATAAACACGCGCTGAATACTTTAGACTCCTTCTATAGACCATGCCTTCATATTCAACGGCTTCTTCAGTTTCATTAACCTTATGGAATCTTTTTATAAAACCATTTAACTTAGGAAAGGCCTTGAATTCCGTTTGTATAATGGGAGCCCTTGAGTATAAATAATATTTTACATCTATACCTTCTCCGATAAACGCTTCTGTTTTACTCACTTCTGCTTGGAGAAAAATATTACGAGGCTCTTTTCTTTTACTCAATATCTTTATTTGGACGGGAGCATGCTTTAGTGTTTGTCCGCCAACCTCTACTTTAATATTTGTAATCCGGGCCAATCTCTCGCGTTCTGAAACCATTTCATAGATTAACTTTATTTTTCTAGTAGAAGAAAATCTTCCGTTAATAATTGTTGTGCTTAAGCTTACTTCCTGACTTCTCCCCAGTACCTCCACACCTACTGGATCAAAACTAACCATAGGCTCATCTTCAGAATCAGTTGTAATTTCAAAAATCACATTAAAGGATTCTTCTTTCAGCGGATTAAGAGGATTAACACTAATCTTTAACTGGGCCAGTGAGCTTGCCATTAACAATGTGAAAAACATAAAAACAAATGCTTTCATTACCAATCCTTCTTTTGATATTCACGAGGTTCACTTGTGGAAGTGTCCAAATATTTCTTTTGTAAACTTCTATCATCAGACATTATCTGTTTTATTAAACCAGGAATTTTAACCATCTTCCTTTTTTTACGAATATCATCCTGTTTTTCTTTTAAAGATTCTGCTTTGTCTTTGGAGTCATTCTTGTCGGGCTTTTGCTCTTTAGAGTCTTTTTTCTCACTTTTTTCTTTCTCTTTTTCCTTATCTTCTTTCCCCTTACCTTTTTCTTTCTTGTCTTTACCTTCTTTTTTATCAGAATTATTTCCCTCTCCACTTTCTTTTTGATTTTTCTTCTTTTCTTCTTCCTCTTGTTTTTGTTTTTGTTGAGACTTTTGCTCTTGAAGGGCTAACAGGATATTTTGCCTTAGCTCCGATCTTTGCCCCTCATTAAGGCTTACTTGTCCATTTCTGATGTTTCGTTGTAAGTCACTTAGGATCTTTAATGCTTTTTCGGCTTCTTTGTTTTGAATGAGAGCAATGGCGTAATTATTGTAGCTCTCAGGTGATGCACCTTTTAAATTTTCCTCATATAAAACCTTCGCGGCCTCAGGATCTTTTGACTGTAGTAATTCTTCTGCTAACTTTAATCTGCCAGCGAGTTCTAATTCTCCAGACTTTAGTTTTTCTTTTAGTTTCACTACTTCTTTACTTACTATATTTTCGGCTAAAGGTTTTTGCACAAAAAGGGGAATTAATAATATAAGCGCCAAGACGTAAGAGGGAGCAAGGTATAGCGAAAAGCTCAACATTAAAAATATAATCGCTGGTACTAGAAAAGGCTCCACCTTAACGGGTCTTACTGTAGCCATTCCTTTATTTATTTTTTTTGTGTACTGAGAATTGAAAAAGGCCAGGATTTCTTCTGTTGGGATCGTATAGCTATTGGCTATCCAATACTTGTAACTCTTTAATGAGCCATTTAAAGATTTTAACCAATCCTCATTGAGCTTACTTATCACTTCGTCGGATTTATATTTCTTATATCCCCTAAAAACTCCATACCTGTCTCTATTAGGAATCCTGGCTCCTTTAGCGGTACCGACACCAACTGCAGCAAGAGTCACTTGATCCGGCAGGTTTATAGAAAAGTCTTCATCATGACCCTCACTGTCGGTGAACAATAAAATATTTCCACCGACTTCATCTATCTTCCCCCCCTCAACCATAAAATAACCAAGACTTTCCTTGATTGCCTGAGAGATATTCGAGCCGCCATCATAAATGATCAGCTCTTCTAAGCCAGCGACTCTTGCATCCAACAGATCTAAGTCGTCAGTGAAGGGAACAAGTCTTTTCTGTGTATCTGAAAACAAAACCACTGCAACCTTGTGTCCAAAGGCTTTCTTAATAAAATGCCTCGCCATAAGAATAGACTTCTTATAGCGATTGGGTCGAACATCTTCCGCCAACATTGAAGCAGAACTATCAATTATTATAATTGTTTTTTGATCCGGGACCTTACTCTCGACCTTCTCTTCAGGACCTCGTGGGTCAAGAGAGGCGATTAACAAGAAACCTATACCTAAGACGAGGAAAAGCCTTCTCAACCATAAAACCCTGCGTGGTTTTTTAAAGAAAGATTTTTCGATAAAAGAATCAGACTCTTTTATTTTTTTGACATAGAGAAGGACAATAAGAAAAAATCCTATCATCAAAGGTATAAGGAAATTTAATTTTAAAAAGCTCAAAAAATTTCCCTTAATGTTAAAAGAGCAAAAACTTCAGAAAATAGAAACATTAGAATTCCCCACGCTAAGTATTCCCAATAAAGCTCTTTATATATAACTTTTGCACTTGTTTCTATTTCCGTTTTCTCTAATTTTTGAATTTCTTCAAGAACTTCTCCGAGAGCATTCTCATCATTGGCATAATAGGACTTTCCTCCCGTTATATTGGCTATTTTATCTAGGGTTTCTAAATCAACACTACCACCGGGAATCCTTTGATATCGACTTCGACTCCCGCCGGTTCTAAGGAGGGCAGCATTTGATTTTTGGCCAATGCCAATTGTATAAACCTTCACTCCCTGCACTTTTGCCTCGTCGGCAGCCTGGAGAGGCGTCATATTACCAACATTTGAAACACCATCCGTAAGGAGAATAATCACCTTACTTTCTGCCAATGATTGAGTGGCCCGCCCAACGGCGAGTGCCAAAGCATCTCCAATATTTGTTCCCTGACCTAAAAACCCTACTTTTATTTCATCAATAATTTGTTCAATTAACTTTAAGTCGGTAGAAAGCGGCAATAAGGTAAAGGCCTTTTCACTAAACATTACAATTCCGATTCTATCTGTAGGCCTAAGTTTTACAAAGTCTCTAATCTTTTCCTTAGCGGCTTCTAAACGGTTTGGGGTGAAATCAACGGCAAGCATTGATCTAGAAACGTCCACAACAATTAATATATCATTTACTTTAATATTGTTCTTAGAATAACCAATCGGTAGGCGCGGCTGAGTTAACGAAAAACCGATCAAAGAGAGGCCCGCAAATCCAACGCAAAACTTTATGATTCTTTGAATATTCAAACCTTTTTTCCAAAGCTTGCTTGGCACATAAAACTCTGCTTTTTTTCCGACTTGGAAATGACTTAGGAAATAGGACAACAACAGAAAGACTGTTAATAGTCCTAACCATGGATTTTTAAATTCCATCATTGAGCTCCCTTCCAAAATCCTTTGCCTCTTTTAAAATAGGGACAATATCATAATCAGGCCAACTCCTTGAATATTGCACATGAGAGTATTTGTTGAATAAAGCTTCAAAACTTCTTTTTAATGATTCATCTTCAATTTTTGACAGTATCTTTTTCCTTTCACTATATAAATACTCCAAATCTTCTCTTGAACTCATTTCTTTAATAAATTCTTTATAATTCATTTCGATCTTGGGTCTTTTTTTTCTATTTTTTAATTTTCTAAAGAATAAGACTAATAAAATAATTAAAATTATTATTCCAAGCCAAACAAATTTCTCTTTCTGATCAAAAGAAATATTCGGCGTTGGAAAGAGGACAAACTCTTTTATGTTTAATTCTACGTTGTTGGCGGTTATCTTAGATATTTCTATAGGGATATTTCTATCACCTAACTGCCATATATAAACGTCATTCATCTTTGCATTCTTAGTGAGAATCATGTCCAAGACTACGATAGTCGCGTCGTAATTATTAGGAGAAATCTCTATGCTTTCAACATTGGCAACATAGAAGAGGTCCAAAAACCTTTTGCCGACCAATGCCTTTTCGTCTAATAATTTTGACTCAAATGGAACAAGGGTTAAACGAAAGCGGTAAGCTTCTCCAACATTGATATTGCTTCCTTCAAGTGACTCCAACAATCCTCTTGAATCTACGGCAAAAATAGTGACCGTTAATATGTAAAGTAAAAGTAAGAGCTTAATCTTCATCCTAAATCATTTCTCGTATAAAATTGTCCAAATATCGATCGTCTATTTTCAAATCCCTTATTTTCTTTATTCCCCCATGCTCATCTTGGCCCTTTCCTGAAAATGTCTGAATTGAACTATTGTTACCAACACCTGACGTTTTTAAAGTTAATTTTATATTCCTGGCTTGATCAATGGGCGCTAGAATTCTAAAACAGTGGGATCTTCTGTTGAAAACAACTCTTTCAAAATGTTGTTCATCTAATAGGTCGACCCAATCTGAGAGTAATATAACCTCTCTGTTTCGTGACAAATGTTTTTTTATTGCCTTTTCTCTTTCATCCAGATTAATTTGATAAGGCTTCCAATCTAAATTCAGGTTACCTTTCTTATCTATTAGATTAGACCGGGATAAAGAGGCAATTAACTGGGTTATTCCCTTTTCTCCATTACCAGCAGGTACATCGATAACCCCCTCATTCAAAATTAAGGCATGAATGGAATCATTTGTTTCTGCGGCCAATAAATAAAGCATACAAGTTATTTCTAATGCTGCCTGAAGCTTTGAAATCTTATTCCAGCCATAGAGCATAGAGGGTCCAGCATCAATCACTACTGCAATTTGTACATTCCTTTCTTCTTCAAAGGTTTTTATATAAGGGTTTCCTGTTTTGGCTAAAATTTTCCAGTCTATAAATCTAACATCGTCTCCATGGGTATACTGGCGGTGCTCTTTAAACTGGAGACCACTTCCTCTAAAGTGACTCTTAAGCATTCCGATACTGTAGTTATTACTCTTCTTAAATAGTTGTGCCTTTATTCGTCCAACTATCTTTCGAACTTCTAATATATTCATATTATTTTTTTAGCTATTTCTAAGGCAATATCTCTTTCATCCATTTTATCTAATGTGGCCTCATAGGACAGAATCATTCTGTGACCGATTACCTCGGGCACTACTTTTAAAACATGCTCAGGACTTACGAAATCACTACCTTCCATAAATGCGTTGAATTTGGATATCTTATACAGCCACTGACACGCTCTTGGACTTGCTCCTGCCACAATGATTTCTTTGTATTTGTTTGAAAAGTATTCTGATCCTGGTCTAGTTGCGTGGACAATTTTCACAATCAAGTCTTTTATTTTTTCATCTATGTAAATCGAATTAGTAATTTCCTGAATTTGAAGAATATCATCAGTACTTAATTCGGGTTCTATCTCATCCAAGAAATTCTTCCCTAAGCCTAATATTGATTTCTCAGCTTCAAATTTTGGATAATCAACCGTAATTTTCATCATGAACCGGTCCATTTGAGCTTCAGGTAAGGGATAAGTTCCTTCTTGATCAATTGGGTTTTGGGTGGCTAGAACCACAAATGGGGCCGAAAGCTTATGGGTATTATCTCCAATTGTTACCTGCTTTTCCGCCATCGCCTCAAGCAAGGCCGCTTGTACTTTTGCTGGTGAGCGGTTGATTTCGTCGGCCAACAAAATCTGAGTAAAGATTGGACCAAACTTTGTTGAGAAACTTTCGCTTTTTTGGCTATAAATCATAGTTCCGATTAAGTCAGAGGGAAGAAGATCTGGAGTAAATTGAATTCTTTTAAAAGATAAGTCACATAACTTACTCATCGTTGATACTGACATCGTTTTGCCAAGACCAGGCATCCCCTCTATCAGTAGGTGACCCTCACAAACCAGTGCACATAGAATTGAATCGAGTAAATTATCTTGTCCAAATATAAATGTCTTAGCTTTTCGAAGAGAAGAGTTTGCGCGTTCTAGTACTTCATTTGTCATATAAAACCCCAGTAATATTAATGGTCTACCCGTATTATAACCGTCTTTTTAAGCGTTACAATATTAGGAATAGTGTACTAAGACTTTACAGGGCTTGGTTGTTAAGACTTGGAAAAATTCTTGTAAAGAGTTCTTTAATTTTTTGATTACTTTCCCCAGCGATATAGTCAAGTAATGAGAAGAATCTAGATGAGCTATCTTCGAAAATATAAGTGAGAACCTGCTGAATTTCCCGGTGCTCTGGGTTTTTATAGCAATCAAATCCTTCAGCCTGAGTTGTACAGACTCTTTCAGCCCCACTTCGGCTCATATAGGTTCTTATTGGCGCCCAATTGATTGAATCTTCACTTCCATACGCGTCAAAAAGTTCTGTAATGGCCACGGCCTCATCTTGGTCTAATTCTTTTAGCAAGTCTGTGAGGGATTTTAAAGATTCCCTGATTGTTAATAAATTTTCGCGATTCAGTGCACCTTCTATAGCTATATTAACGGCTTCTTTGTTTAATTTTATAAAATAGGCCAATTCATTTAAGGCCATTACACTAGACCTTGAATTGTTGCTTTCTAACTCACTAATTAAAACATCTATAACATGGTTTATATTTTGAAGATTATCACTTTTTCTAAAATCCCATGTATCCGATATAAGGCCATGGTTGTTTACTAAGACATTAATGGTCTCTAAAAAATCTAGCACAGAGATGTCTTTGTATCTTTCAAAAGCCCTTTCTTCTAAGACATCTTTATCACCTAAATATGATGCTAGATATAAGCCTTTAAACAAAATCGACTCCCAAAGTCTTTGTGTTGAATAGTCTGTCTTGTAAACATAATCAAGAAAGCTCGATAAGAAACCTGTGCTCTCAATAGATTTTAATAATTCCATTGTTCTAGGTAAATGAGTGTCTGGAACAAAATTCTTGAACAGAGCTTCATCCGTCCTTTTTAGCCTATTTCCAGCAAGAAAATTTTTGAACTCTAATTCATTTCTTCCAGTACGATCCCTTAACACACGAGCAGAGTTTGTGAACATGCCAACCATTGACACTAGTCCCAAGACCTTTCCATTATGATCGACGAGATCATCCTTTTTTTGTAGCCAAGGAATTTGGATATTTAGTCCGAAGATTCTTTTGTTAACGACGCTACTGACCTGACTTTTCTTAGGTGACGAGCTAACGAGTGAGGTTAACAAAGACTGCATATAGTCACCATATGCCCATCCCTCTTTTGTATTCACATCCAACAAGGCTTCAAACGTTTCCTTACTGTTTTTTGCAAATTTGTGTTGAGCCTTGTTCATGAACTTGCCACAAAACTTTAGTGGAATACAAGTTTTCAAAAGTCCATACTTTGAATCGACAACAGCGTTGTAATCCTCGCCCTTCGCAACGGAGTTCATATAGTGAGCGCCAAGGTAATTTTGATCAAACCGAACGTCTCTAATGACAACCTCTATCCTATCCATTGTGTTCATTTTCACATTATAAGGCTCTATTTCTTTGTCCAAGTCTTTCTTTTTAATTTCCCAATTTTCTGTTTCAAAGAAATTTAAATCTGCCCTTGGTATCCAATTGTATTCAAAAACCTTATTATTTGTTTCATATTTTGAATTTGTAAAGTTATAGAACATATCAAAACTTTCACTCAACGTGACTCTCTTGTACCTCGGGTTATTAGACTCATAAGGGATAGGGAGACCATATTGCGCAGCTACCATTCTCATTAGCTGCTCAAGCGCTGTCGGCATATCGTCATGTTTTTTCACAATTCTCTTAAGTATTCTCTTAACGATTATTTCAATTTCTGCCCGAGTGGGACAAGGCCGTCCACCAACTTGAGAATGAAAAGTGTCACAACGGTAACCTGGTTCCTGTACAAATGATTTTGGTGTGAGGACTTCATTATAAACACCTCTTTCATAAGCCTTGCGACTCTTTATTGTTAAAGGTACTACCTTAACCAAATGCTTTAAGAACTTAAAGTTTTCTTCGGAGCCATAAAATCTTGTTAACTCATTAACGAGATCACTTTTTTCACTGGCAAATATTCTTGGAAGATTAAGGGCCTGGGCAACTAGGTTTCTTCTGAGATTTTTATTAATCCATGTGTTTATATTATCTAGAACAGCACCAAGACCTTCAGTTGTGCTGCCCTTATATTTATCAGACATTACTTTAAAAATGGCCATCGTTGTTGAAAGCATCTCAGGAGAAAACATTCCTTTATCTGTAAAGACTTTGTATGAACCTGTTCTTGCTGTGATTTCTTCTCCCATCAGGCCAACTTCATCAAAGAACCTAAATAAGGGATCACTTCCCTTTAAAGGTAAACACTCTAAAGGTAAACTTGATAAAAGGGAGTAAAAATCATTTTGAGGTTGAATGAGCTCATTTAAACATTTCTTCGTGGTGTCAGCCGACAGATAAGAATTATTCACGCGAACAGGAACTCGAGGGGCTGCCTCGATAACATAATTTGCTAACACATCAGAAAACTGATCTCCAGCAACACCGTTAGATATGACTTTTACTATTTCAACAATATGATCTCTTGAAAAGAAACTCCTATAATCTTCTATAAGGGAATCCTTTCCCAACTCTTTTGTTATTCTTTTCATTGAGTTTAAAACATCAATTTTTCTGTCTTCATCTAGAACTTGTCTGAAGATTATTGGCAGAACTGCCGAACTTGTTTTTAATAGTGCACTATAATAATCAAACAAGAGCGTTATATTTGCGCCTTCAGTGTAGTGAGCGTCTAGAAAATTAAAAAAGAAAAAACGTCCTTCTTTACCTAGCGCTGACCAAACCTTTGCCAAAGATGCTAGCTGCACATCTGGCCGTTCTTCAAGTTGCCTTAAGATTTTCCCAATGTGAACAATACCCGTCTCTGGTAAAGAGATTATGACATCATATAATGAGGCAGATAACCCAGTCAGTGATGGATCTGTTACTTTTAGCATCTCTACAAATGAGGCAAAAACATCTCCTGAAAAATACTTAATCAGGTGAAGCTCATCTTCCTCTTTTATTGGACTAGACCCTTGCATTTGACTAACGAATTCATAATACTTTTGATTAAGCATTAGAGAGGTTGTTCTCTCAAGCATATCTACAAAGTTAATTCTATGATTTATAAAGGACTCTTGCCCTAGATTTGTGATTCTTGACTCATAACCTTTTAAGTTGGGACAAATCTCAATTGCACCCTTCATTATGGCAACCGACTGCAAACTATTCCTAAAAAAATCCTCCTGAGACCCATTAAACAATAGTGTAATAAACGTTTGCATGTGCTTAGAAACGTCGACATTTAAATCACTATACCCAGGGCGACTACTGCAACCGACGTTTACAGAAAGAGTTTTATTCAAGACACGAAAATCCTTCCATAATGATCGATGGATATCACTTGGGTAGCGAATTAAATAATTCGCTTCTTCTTTAGTCATATCATCTAGAAAAACCCTAGGTAGCCATCCAGCATTTTCACCAGAATCCGAGACTAGCATCTTTTGATAAAATGCTAGCTCTTGCTTAATTTCTGGACTGCCCATTCGAGTAAAGATCTGATTAAAGAAAACTTCTCTTGCCTGGCGAAAGGATTCACTATTTAAGCTATTTGTGAGTGCATTTTTAAATGAAACTCCATCCCCTCTTAAACTTGTTGAGAAAGAGGCGACTACTTTGACGACATCTTCCAACTGTTCCTGATTGGCTGCAAAAAAAGTGAAGAATTCCCAAATTTCCTCTTGAGTTATTTTTACGCAGGAATCGTCATCAAGGGAGCACTGTAAAAGGCTAAATAGATGGCCAAAGAAATTTGAATCACTTAGAGATACAATGACTTTACCGAGATCATCTAAGCCACCCTTTCTATCAAGATCTTTTGTTAAACCTAAGAGAGTATTTCGAATAGATCTATTATTCATTAACTCCTGATTTATCGGATTAGCGAAATGGTTCCAATCATCACCTTGAATCTTACTTAAGGCACTAAAGAGTTCCGGGAACTTTTCATTCCATGTCGTACAGACGAAAAGATCCTTTAAGTTTTCATGTTCTAGGATATCCTCTAAAAGATTTACTCTTTTACAAGATTCCCCTCTTTTAACTTCAGATATGCTGTCTACATAATCAGGCACAACGCCACTTGGACTCTGCTTTTGACAGGACGTTATTAAGATAAGTGTGATTAAGTAAATTATTTTCAAGTAGGCCCTAGTTTCTAAAGTATTCCTGAGCGATGCCTGAGTTTATTTTATAATTTGAAAAACTTATTTTGGTTTTTCCTTTTCTCTCTTGCTTTTTCTCTTCTTTCCCAGGGGCAACTACATACTGAGTTGTTTTTATGGAGATTTCTTCTGGAAAACCGAAGCCGACCTGGTTCTCATATTTAATTTCAGTATCTATTTCTGTTACCTGGGGCCCCTGTATACTTTTGGCTTCAGTGGCCTCCAGAACAAGTTTGTTTTTAGACCAAGACTTTTTAGTATAGGTAAAGTTTGATTCTTGATATCCAAGTGGGCTATAGCTCTTATATGTTTTTAGTGTCTCATCTCCATCAAATATCAACTCGATTTTATTAATCGCCTTGTTATTAGTTGGATCTATACCTTTGACTACAGTTGAATTTTTTAGCTTTTTTACTTCCAACTGATAACTTCTCAATCTTTTCGCTAGGTCCTGTGGGATTAGGTAATCTACTCTATTAATGACGAGGTTTTTTAAGTTAGCCTTTAGTTCTAAAAAACCTTTTGGAAGACCCTCCACCACAATGTCTAGTTTGCCCGGATATAGCCAATATAATTTGTAAAAAATTTCTTCTTTAATGTTCAAAGAAACTAACTCTTCTTTTAATTTTTTAGTTAGACCCTCAACTCTTATTTCACAAGTCAGATCTTTAAGGCCGTTTTTTATTGGGCTATATGATCTTAGGTCAAAACTTTCCACAACTTCAGAAGACCAAGTGCACAGTGGTAAAAGTATTGAAATAATTAGGAAAATTCTTTTCATTGTTCACCCCAAAAATACTTCTTCATTCTCTCAACCATTGGCATCTTCTTCAAATGAGGTAAGGTTTTGCCGCCATTGTTGACTAAAGTAGACAACAATATGCTTTTCTTTTTTGTAATTAACCATGCCGGCAACACCTTTGACGCCCTTGAGGTTCTTTACCCTTGTAAATATAATCGGTATTTCCTGTATTTGTAGACCATTTAGCTCAACCATCGCAGAGCCCAATATTTCCAAATCTGCCGGCGTTGGATCCTCATTCCCTGATTTAATAAACATGTGTCCACTTCTCAATCCATCCAAGTGAATCCACCAATCTTCCTTTTTTGCGATCTCCTTTCTAATTTGATCACTCTCAACAGCAGTTCTGCCCAAATAACACGTCCAACTTTTATAAGTGAACCGGATAAATTTTGGCATTTTTATTACAAGCTGATTTTCCTTGTTTAATTTCCATATTGGTTGAATCGATTTTCCAATATTTTTCTTTTGAGCCTCTTTCTTAATTGGTTCTTCAACCTCTAGACTTTTTAATCTATTTAATAGAAAGGATTCTGATTTCTTCCATTTTTTTATTTTATTAAATAAGTGCTCTCTTTTTTTAAAGTGCCCCTCTATCCCACGAAAACTGACCGAGAAGCGCCCCTCACCGATGGCATTAACATCTGTTAAATCCTTGCTCGTTTGCTTTTCAAGGTATTTTAATATTTCAAACCTTTTTAAATCGTTAATAATTTTTGATTTTGTATTTCTTACTTTTGACTTAGAGACTTTTGGCACGCTTATTTTCTTAAAGGCTTCAAAGTATTCCTCAATCGAAAAATCACCCTCATTGTTTCTTTCCTTTACTTCACCATAGCCAAGTTCTCCAAACAACACAGACTCATTTAAATCGACGTTCACTTCATTCGTAATTCTTGAAAACCCGGTCCAGCTTTTAAAAATTTCAATGTGATTGGCCAACTCGTGCTTGTGAGCAAAAAAGAGATCCCTACCCCTCCAAAAAAACCATAGTATTATTGGCGTACCCAACTTTATTGCTTTTATGGTAACGATTCGATCATTCTCTGAAGATGTTAGCTCCAGGAGTCTCATACCTCTCCAGTACTTACGGGCAAAATGAAGATATTTATCTTGGATTCTAAGCTCTGCTGGTATCTTTTGTTCGCTAAAATCAAATCCTTGATAACCGGCTCCCCTTCCAAAATATAAATAAAGCGTTTTTCCCCTAAATCTTGTTTGGAAACTTAGAAAATGTGGAGAACTGGTACACTGTTGAACTAGCCCATCACCTTTTTCTTGGATAAGATGGCGTAGCACGCTGACTTTATTTTTCAAGCTTTTAAGAGATTGACTCATGGTACCTGCAATTCTTTCTGGTTCTTACCTTAAGGAACAAGACAACATAGACCTGTTAGAGCTTCTTGAGAAGTTTAACCCTAGTTTTAAGTTTCATGAAAACCATCATTTTCTTAAAAGCAATCTCTTGCCTCAACCCCTTAAATCTATTTTAGACATTTATGAACAACAGGACTACCTGGCAAGTGTTGCAGAGTGGCAAGAATCTCTTAACAAGGCCCTGCGCCACATAGAAGCAGACTTCCCTTTTTCTAAAGTATTAAAGAAGATTGAGAAATCTCAAGTCCCAGAAAATAAAGAGATTATTCAGACCTTTCTTTTAATACAATCAATTTTTCAAATTTATAAAGATGTAAAACTTCCCTTTTCACATACGTTCGACACTAATTTACTTAATAAATTATTTAAGCAATTTTTTAAAGAATCCGAGCTCTTATTCGACTTTAAATCCCAAGCCCTTGTTACCTATAAGCATCCTAGGCTCAAAGAAATCGACAAGAAAATTAATGAAACGACTAGGGAACTTAGAGTTAAGCTCTCAAAAATATCAAGTGCCTGGGCAAAAGAAGAGATTCTCCAGCAAAATGATTATGATGTTTTTGATGATAAATATATTCTTCCTGTACGCTCTGATCGCTATCATGGACAGCTTGGTAGGATTATCTATCGTTCAAACACAGGCAACACCCTATTTGTAGAACCTTTTTCCTTGCGTGAACTATCGAACAAGGTCGAAGAGTATCGGGCGGAACTAGAGCGCGAAACCTACAAGCTCCTCCAATTTTTAACTAATGAACTAGCAAAAAATTACAATCAAATAAACACAATCTTTTCATATATTTTAGAAGTCGACCTATGCGCTGGTAGACTCAAGTGTGCACAAAAATTTAAGCTTAACAGGCCTCTCTTTAACCAAGAAAAGAAATTTAATATTGAAAACGTTTTTCACCCTCTAATTGAAGATCCCATAAAGAATGACATCTTTCTTCGGAGTAATCAAAAGGGTTTACTGATAAGTGGCCCAAACACTGGGGGTAAAACTGTACTTCTTAAAAGCCTTTGTCTTTGTTTTGTCCTTCCCCATCTAGGATTCTTTATCCCTGCATCCGCAGCAGACATTGGGTATACCGCTGATATCTTTTTCATGAGCCATGACAATCAAAGCTTGAAAGATGGCCTAAGTAGCTTTAGTTCAGAGGCCTTAAATTATATCCACGTCATTAAACAACTATCTGACACAAGTATCATTTTTATTGAT
Organism: Bacteriovoracaceae bacterium; assembly: GCA_021737405.1. Taxonomy (GTDB): domain Bacteria; phylum Bdellovibrionota; class Bacteriovoracia; order Bacteriovoracales; family Bacteriovoracaceae. Next base: position 208,268 of record JAIPEG010000002.1, on the reverse strand, counting down.
GAGATTTTTAATACAACCTCCTCACTTGAAGCCTCTGAACTCGCGACCGCCCTTATAAAAGAAGTTACTCACATTGGTGCCATTCCTTTTATCTCTAGCCATCATGAAAACCTTAAAGAAATAACTTTTAATGAGAAGTTATTAGAAAGTGGACACATGGGTTTTCTAAAGGGCCTAAGTTCACCGACCTATGTCTTCCACATGGGTTCACCTGGGAAAAGTTTTGCAAGAGAAGTCTTTTTAAGTATTGAAGGAACCCATTTAGAACAAAGAAGAATTTCTCGTTGGCTTGGAAATGTTTCTGTTTCAAAAGAGGTTTTCGATAATAAAATCCAGGACCTCGATCAAATTCGTGAATCCTCACTACTTCTTAAAGAAAAGGTTGAGCTTGAATTAAATGAGGTTAGTACTGAAAAGGAGCGAATTAAAAGCCTTCTAAATATTGAGCGCAGCAAACTTCAAAGTGAATTCGATAAAAAATGGCAAAAACTCAAAAAAGAAACCTACGACTTGGCTGAGAATATAAAAAGAGGGGAGGTTCGAAATGTTGTTAAAATAAGCCAAAGCCTCAACAAATCCCAAGAGAACTTGCTTGGAGCCAAAGAAGATCAGAGGCTAACTGGCATCTCAAAGGATCTTTTTAAAGTAGGGGAATTCGTTGTTATTAAAACCCTTAATAAGCGGGGAAAAATACTAAGAATTCATAAAAATAAGGCCCATATTGAGACCGGAAAACTCAAAATCTGGGTGGAGCTTGAGGATTTACTTGGCTCTACGGAGTTACAACAAAAACCACAAGTCCATGTTCATGTTCAAAAGAATAGAGAAGCGAGAGGCATGGTTTTGGACGCTAGAGGCATGAGAAGAGAACCCTTTATCAATAAGGCGGAAAGCTATATATTAGACGTCATTAATGGCGACTTACCCTTCGTTGATATTATTCACGGACATGGTGATGGAGTTTTAAAAAAGGCACTCAATAGCATTCTTCAAGAACATAGAGATGAAATTCAATACGGGCACATTGAGGGGAACATGGGCACGACGAGAGTTGAGTTAGCGAATTAATTCGCCAATTCTTTCACTTCTAAGGCTAAAGCTTTCCTCTGAATTTTCTGAGACATTTATTGATAACCAAACGAGAAAGGCTTGGCCTTTTATATTTTCATGCGGAACAACGCCCCAATAACGACTATCATATGAAAAATCACGATTGTCACCCATCACAAAATAGTGACCAACTGGTATTTTTCTTTTGGCGTAATCGACTTTAAAAAAATTGTCTTCATCAACTTGATAGTCAAAGTTCTTTTCCTTCAATGTCACCCTATAGAATGCCAACTTATTGTCTTTAAATTTTTCATCCATATTTTTCATAAAGGCAGAGTTTTCAAGCTTTGCTTCATCAAACTGACTACCGTTTATAAAAACTTTTTTGTTTTTTATTTCAATGGTTTCACCGGGCAGGGCAATCACTCTTTTTATATAATTTATAGAAGGATCTTTCGGATACTTAAAGACGATTACATCACCACGCTCGACCTTTTTTTCTCCGAACAAATAAATTGGATCAAGGTTAATAGATCCAATCGTCATATCCGAGAAGGGAACCTTAAATCCGTACGCAAACTTATTAACTAAGATAAAATCCCCAATCCTAAGAGAGGGAATCATTGATCCTGTCGGAATTTTAAAGGGTTCAAAAAAAACCGACCTAAAGACGATTACAAGGAATCCAATCGTAATAAGCGCCATTGCTTCTTTAAAAAAGCGAATGCGCTTTGATGGTCGAGGCCTAAGCGCCTCAGTTTCTTCTAATTTATTACTTTCTTGGTCTATCGCTGGATCATGAAAATCAGACTCGCCTGAATTTATATCAGTGCTCATTTAGCTTTTATCCTTACTTGAAATCTTAGTAGAGGAAGCTGGAGATTCTTCTCTTTTCAAGTAAAGCTCTAAAAGCCTTTTGGCCAAGAACGTGGACTTATAATACCAACGCTTTCCATTTATATTCATTATGGCAATTGAAATACCTTTATCGTCTTTATTATCCTTAGGTTTTGCATAGAGGGTAAGCCAGTCCCTTTTACCAAAGGGTACACCACCAGTTATGCTCCCAGTCTTTGCACCTAACTCATAACTCTTTGATAGCTTCTTTCCTAATTTCCCCTTTGATATCCGCCTTGCTGTCCCTTTCGTTACAGTAAGAGACATCATTTGTTCCAGGTCATGCACAGTCTGGTCATCAAGGATTTTTTCAGAAATCTGAGGATAACTGAAATTATCCTTTTCACTTTCTAGTCCACTTATAATGGAGGGTGACCTAAAGAAACCTCCGGACGCCACGATCGAGCTCAACAAGGCAGCATGAACAGGAGAAATAAGAGTCTCTTTATTAAATCCCGAAGCAAGCTCAGCTAGTTCATACTGAGATTCTGGCATTACAAAACGAGAGGGTCCGAGATTAAAATCATACATAAGCTGACGATTAAACCCAAACGTGAAGGCCTTTTTAAAGATGGAGTGACCTGAGGTCCTTTGAATGGCAGCTTTTCCAAAGATTACATTGTTAGAAAAAGCAAAAGCCTTTTTAAAGCTTATCCAGCGAGTCCATCGGCTAATTGTATTTTTTAATTGATACTTATAAAGAGTTGTCCCACGCCCACTATAGTTCATTTGTGTATGCGGCTCTAGCTTGTCTCCCCCCAATAAGTCGGCTGTTGTAATAATCTTAAAGAGGGAAGCGGATGGGTGAGTGCTGGTGAAGGGAAGCGAGAAGTTAATTTGATTACTATCCTTATCGATTCCGGCGATGGCCAATAAATTTGCATTATTATTATCTAAAATGACCACAGCAGAATAATCGTTGGCGAATCTTTTAAGTAATCCCTCAACTCCTTTTTGTAGCTCCCAATCTATCGTATAAGTGATCTCAAAGTCCTTATCTTCAAACTTTACTTTTGACGGAAAGGAATTCTCTGTTACTACGCGATGACTTATTGATTCTTTTATAAAACTTAAAGCATCTTTTTCAAATTTCTGATTTTCACTTTCCTTATAGCTATTAAAGAAATATCCGATCCCAAAAAGCGAAAGGGTAATAAGCACTAATGATTTTTTGTTCAATAAAGTCATAACCTTTATTATGCCTTATATCTTTTACCGATAGCAAAAAATTCTTTAGAGATCGAACGAGTGGATTTTGGCTTTAATAGATGAAACTCTTCAAAGATCTTCTTATTATCCTTTAAGAAGACTTGTGCTTGATGTGAATCAAAAACCTTTATGACGAAGTTTCCACCTGGATTTAGAAACTTGGGTAATATATGAAAAACTTCCTCTATTAAATTTAAACTGCGATCCTGATCAACCGACTTTATGCCTGTTGTATTTGGTGCCATATCCGACAAAACGACATCAAACAGTGAAGACATTTCTAAGTCCTCCAAAACACTCACATCAAATATCGATTTTTCATATAAGCGTACATTTTTAAGAGGCGAGAGCTTATTGCTAATGGGCTTTATATCAATCCCAATAACCTGACCCTCACTACCGACCCTTTCTGCAGTGTATTGAACCCATGAGCCCGGGTGATAGCCAAAATCGACCACAATATCTTTTGGCCTAATTATTTTGTATTTCTCATCAATCTCTTCTAACTTATAGACACTTCGCGCCAAAAAGTTTTCTTTCTTCGCTTTCTTAAAATAATGATCTTTAACCTTGAAGCTCATAGCACTATCCAAAATACCGTCTTTATCGGTTTTATAACTATTGTTTAGACAGCTTTTCTTACATTAAGATTAGTCAAAATGACAGGATTGGCCTTCCTAATGACCAATATTTTCCAAAAATTATTTAAATATTCTCTTGACACCAATTACTTATCCACACAAAGGCCCTACTTTATCCACAATGGTACATAAGTATAAATATTAAATCCTCTTTACAAATTTAAAAGTTTTTTAGGTAAAAACGATTAGTTAGCGCACAATGGCTAAAAATATAATACTTAAGCATTTTGCACTCAGCCAAGTATCAACATATTCTTCCAAGTTATTCACAATTTTAAGGGAAACTTTCTCTAGCATTGTAGGTAGAGGTGCCAGAAGGTCACCAGAATGCTTTTTCTTACAAGTCAAAGCTTCTCAGTAGGATTTTTACTCGGCCCTCGAAGTGACTGTCTAACAAACAAATCAAGATATATATTAAGTAAATCATGTTTCTACTGGATCTCAAGCGACTCATCGTCTGAAAAATTAGCTCCAAAGGAAATAGAGAAAAAAGAGCAAATAACCACATCAGAGAAAGAGAGCCAAAAATACCCGACCCCCCGACTAGGTCAAATACAATCAATACAATTGCAGAGAGCAACAAGTGTTTTAAATAAATCTTATCAATTTTTAAATCTCGTAAAAATTTAAACTTTATATTGAAACAGATGGCGAGGGCCAAAAGAAAGCCTATTGGGGCAAGTGAATAGAATGCCTTTCTTTTGAATATGGTAAACGCTTGCTCTAGGTACGAGCTATTAAAGTTAAAGTAACTCTCTGAAAAACCAGATTTTGCAATCAATGCGACAATCGTCAATCCAAGTCCAAAAGAGGCGTATCTGAACGCTTGTTTTTTAAACCAAAGTGTTTTGTTATCAAGAAAGAAATAAATCAAAACCAATTGAGGGATCCATAGGGCCCACCAATGATGAAAAATTAGAGCGCCATAAAATCCAACGAGACCAAGAAACAAACCTGTTCGATAAGTAGAACTTCTTGTTACCCACAATAGCGTCCATACCCACAATAAAGAGTAAGTTTCAAATAGGGCAGAACCAAAATCCGCGACAAGCACTTTTGTCCAAGACCAAGAGGAAAGCAATGCAAACACCCCAAGTAATGACAATCTTCGTGAAACAAAAAACCTAAGAAGCGCGTAGTAGCAGAATAAAAAAAGCCCTAGGTTAATAAAGTAAAAGTGAAAACTCCAAGCTAGTTTTAGAAGGTCAGGATATTTATAGAAGGGATAGTAATTTACCTTAATGAAGTTCCACAAGAATCCACTAATCTTTTCATTGGGATCAAAGAATAACTTTAAAGCCTCTACTTCTTTTAAATTTGGCAGATCAGGTATTGAGAATGAAAAAAGTATTAAAATCAAAAAGACGAGTGTCTTTTCAAAAGAATCCAAATAGCGAAACTCTGTAAAATTAGAAGTTACCGATTCTCTAATGATTTTGCCTCTTGTTGGCCAACTATAGAAGATCCCTAAAACCACCCAGGTAATCCAAAAAGAGTTATAAATCCATTTGCTTGGCAAAAGACTTAGAAGATTAAAATAAAGGATAAAAAAGAACATCCCTAGAAAAAGGCGATAAACAAGCCTATCCATTGATGAATTAACCCTAAAATAAATCTTAAGCCTATGATCTATCTCTTTTCCCAAGAAGAACCACTGACTCGTAATAAAGAGGATATAAAGGGCTACGGCCACGGCCTGAACACCAGAGGGCACTCCAATAGATTTTGGAACCCAAATCGGAATCAAAAGGAAAGAGAAATAGGTAAGTACCCGAATTATAAAGAATTTGGATTTTAAATATATAATTCCCGAGTCAGGGGCTAAAGTATTTTGCATAGTACCCGATAGTTTTAATATAGAAAATAACCAACTAGTTTTCTCGAACTTTACTCTGGCCGGTCCCCAACCGGCCTTTTTTTTTATTCTAAAGCCTTTTAAATAAGAAGCAATGAATTCCCTAAATTTGTATCACAATGGCATTATTTGCGCCTTGCTCCAAGTTTTCGTGAACTTTGCTATGATTAAATCTGGTAGGCTAAGGTGCCACCAACTTAAGAGACGCCAGGAGGGCACTCACTTGGGTATATCATTTGGATCCATTAATACTGGTCTGCCAAAAGACATTGTTAAGCAGATCATGGAAGCCGAAAAAATTCCTCTTAAAAAAATGGAGGAGAGAAAAGGCAAAATCGAAGACAAGAAAAAACTTGTCGGAGAACTTAATAAACTAATGGGTGACCTTAAAGGACAAATTCTTGCCAATGGAAACGCTCGCTCCCTTAAAGAGCTCAAGGTTGACACGAACAATGAGCTTGTCGGTGTCACTATTGATAAAAACATTGCTAATCCTGCCAATTACCAATTTGAAGTTCTTAACTTAGCTCAAAAAACAAGTGCTATGTCTGTGGGCGTTCCTGATAAGGATGAGACCTATACTGGTGTTGGCTATATACAATACGTTAAGCCTAATGGTGACTCACAGGAAATTTATGTTGGAACTGACGATGCTAGTCTCAATGGAATTGCAAAACTAATAAATAAAGATTCTGAAAACGGTATGCACGCCACCGTGATCAATGATGGCTCAGACACTGATACTCCATGGAGACTACTCATCAGTCTAGAAGAGACTGGAGATGGAGCAAAGGCAGAATTCCCTTACTTTTACTTTGTGGATGGTGAATATGATCTTTACCTCGATAAAGAAAGACCGGCACAAGATGCCAAGATTAAGGTTGATGGTTTTGAAATACAGGTTCCTGAAAACAAGGTTAAAGACATCATTCCTGGGGTAACCATTGATTTAAAAAAGGCCAGACCTGGTGAGGAATTCAGTTTAAATATCGGTGACGACAAGGAAGCCGTTACAGGCAAGATTGGTGATTTCGTTGATTCTATAAATGCTGTTCTTGGTTTTATCAAACAACAAAACAATCTTGATAAAAACTCAGATACTTCCAGGACTCTCGGTGGGGATATCTTACTTCAAACAATAGAAGGTAGGCTCAGAGGGATTCTCTTTAAAGACGTGGAAACAAGTTCAGGTTTCAAGAGGGTTGGGGATATTGGCCTAGCCTTTCAAAGAGACGGTACATTGAAGCTAGATCAGGACCGCTTTGATAAGGTTCTTGCAGAAGACTACAGTGTCATCTCTGAAGTTTTAACGGGATACTTTAAGCCAGACGGAACAAAAAGTGCTGGCTTCATAGATAATCTCAGTGAATTTGTTAACTCCACAATTAGAATTCCCAATGGAATGATCACTAACAGATCCAAGGGGCTAGATTCAAAGATTGATCAGATCGATCGGAGAATTGAGCAAAGACAAAGAATTCTAAATGAAAAAGAAAAGAACTTAAAAGATAAGTTTGCCCGTTTAGAGGGCACTATTTCAAAAATTCAATCACAAGGTGCAGGAGTATCGGCACTTGGTGCCGCCCCTATGAATGCAGTAACTCAACTGGGATAATAGGGAGTAATTAGGAGGATGCCATGAGCTACGGATTAGGTGCTTACAAAAAAACCTCAATTCACACTGCAAGCAAAGAACAAATTCTTCTTATGCTTTACCAGGCTGCCATTAAAAATTGCAAGAAGGCAATGGAGTCTATTGAGGCAAAAGAGATTGCTAAAAAGGGTGAATATATTGGCAAGCTTCAAGATATTATAATTGAACTTAATAATAGTCTTGATTTTGAAATTGGTGGACAAGTGGCTGAGGAGCTCTCCTCTTTATACGACTACATGCTCTTTTCATCCACACAGGCTAATATAAAAATAGATAAAGAGCCTCTAGAGGGCTGCCTAAAGGTTCTCAACATCCTTTATGAAGGTTGGACGGAAGCTGTAAAGCAACTGAGAAGAGAAAAGGGTGATGTTAAGAAAGAAGTTAAAGAATCTGAAGCCTAAGCAGGAGTAAAGTATGATAGATCGTCTTTTAAATAATTTGCAAATATTTACAGATCGACTTGATCAAGGAAGAAGTTGTACCGAGGAAATCTTTAAGGCCGTTAGAAATGAAAATTGGGAACGTGTGGCGTTTTCGACAAGCAATCGAGAAAAGATTCTTGAAATCATCGCTCTTGAACAAGAAAAAATAGAGAAAGTCATTAATAACATTTTCAGCGAGGAACTAACTCCCGAAAATATCAATATTATTAAAAGCTGGGCCTTTGACACCCAAAACTGGATCAACAATACGGCATTAAGAGACGAAGAAATACTTGAAGCTTTAAATCAGTCAAAAGACGATGTTACTCAAGAAATAGCTACCGTTTTTAAATCAAAAGCTGCATTTAGAGGTTATAACCTCAATGATGTACGCAAATAAAACTCAGCATTTAACCAACTCAACATGTAGGTCTTTCTTGGTGTCAAAAAGGGACTAAACCAGTTTATTGACACGCCTCCGGAACTATGAGCAAATAGGAGTAGCAGTCATTCCAACCAATGAATGGTTTGGTTCTGCAACTATGGTGACTTCAAGGAAGAGGAATCGCATGGTTACCTACTATTTTCATTAATTAAAGTTTTTTTATATGCGCCAAGGATCGGTCATGGAAAATTCCAACTCAATCAACAGTACTACTGTAGAAATTAAAAGCTCAAAAACAGATTTACCTGTACCTGTTGTTAACAGTGTTCACCTTCATTCAATTTATAATCCTGAAAGAGAAGCCGAGGGGTTTGTAAATGCAAGTGAAAATACATTGGCAAAAGGATCTAAGACTCTCATCTTTGGATTAGGATTTGGCTATCATATCGCTAAGACTGAACAAAGACTTAAAACGCTTTATCCAAATGGCTTTTCAGTTTTTGTAATCGAGCCAAATAAAGAACTCTATAAGAAATGGAAAGAGCTAAGACCAAACATCTTCAGCCCCAACACAAAGATTGTTTGCTATAGCGAAGTTAAAGACTTTTATAAAGACAAGGAACTCGTAGAGTTCCTAAGCCTGAAGCCTGGAATACTTCCCCATCCAGCATCTTTTCAACTCAATGATTCTTTCTTTAAGACTTTTATGAGTTTTCACTATCCAACATCACTAAAGGAATCTCTTTATTTTATTGAAGATGAAAGCTTTCAAAATTATTTTGAGCAAGAAGAACCTGGCCTTAACTCTCAGGAACTTTTTGAAAAAACAAAGAATAAAAGCTTTCTGCAAGGATATGACTTTTTAACACTCGCCTTGAATGAAATGGTTACAGGGAAATAGGGAATAAAATGAAAAAAACACTCATCGTAAATTTAAAACGTTTTGGTGACATCTTTCAGACAGGCCATCTTATAAGCACCTTAAAAGACAAGCAGCCAAACCATGAAATACATCTTCTTTGTTATGATGAATGTGCAAGTGCGGCCAAGACCCTAAAGGGACTTACTAAAGTGCATTCTCTCGATAGAAAAAAAATTGTAACTTATTATAAAAACCCTATTTATAGTGATGGTCTAGCCTTTAACGAGATCCAGAAAAAGACTCAAACAATTCAAGAGGAGGGATACGACCGGGTTATAAACTATTCTAATGATTCCGTAAGTACATACCTTTGTTCATTTTTTGCTTCATCTAAAACGGCAATTTCAGGCATCTCTTTTACCTCAAAACAAACAATCTCTTATTCAAGCGAGAGCGCCATCGTTTTAAATGATATTGTTACACAGACAGATTTCACGCCATTTAACTTGAATGATCTTTATCATGACCTTGTTGATGAGATTTACACTCCCTCCGACCGCGAAAAAGTAAAATCAAATAAAACACACGACAAGACGGCCCTTAACAATCTTAATCGACTACGAGAGATAAAAAATAGTGACACAAGTGCCGTCTCAATTGTTGGGTTTCAAATTTGTAGCTCTAGCCCTTTGAAAGATATTCCTTTTGAGACACTTAAAAACGTTATCCAGTCCGTTTATTCGCACCCAAATATGGTTCCTATTTTAATTATTGCTCCGACGGCTCAAGAAAGGGACTACTCCAACAAAATTAATACACTCTTTGAGAACCGACTTGTTTCCGTTGAAGCAGATTTTATAGCTCTTCCAAGTGTTTTAAAGAATATTGACCTACTTGTTTCACCAGACACCTCCGTGAAGCACCTAGCCGACCTTGTTGAGACGCCAGTTTTAGAGATCTCACTTGGATATGCACCCTTTTTAAAACAAGGCACAATAAATCCGAGAAGTGCCATCATAACGGCACCGCCACATCTTAGAATTTTCAAAGAAGGCGGAGAATCCGAAGAGAGAATCAGGGAAGTTAATTCCCTGTTAAGTGATCAGCTTATTTTTCAAACAATCCTCACCCTACTAGGAAATGAAAACACTGAGGTTAACAATTATCTTTCTAATTTTTGCGTCTATCGACCAGTTAAAGTTATAGATGGCATTTATCATATGCCTGTCTCTGGCCCAACAAACGGTGTGTTTGAGGCCAAAAGAGTACTCGGCAGAGCAATCATTCAAAAAATATTCAAAGGCGTTATCGACGAAAATCTTTTTGAGTTAGCTTATGGAAAAATTGATCGCAAAGATATTCAAGCGGCAATAGAAGATGAGAAACAAGCCCTATCAATTGTTACGAAAGAACTTCTTAGCACACTCCGCGGTCTTATTCAGACCCAAGAGAGTAAATCAAAAGCTCCAGCATTCATAGAAGCACTAGAGAAATTACTCTCAAGGTGTTTTGATAGAAATCTTGCCGCGATTCCAACACTGGTTTTTCGAGCACAAATTGAGTCACTAAACTCAGATTCCCTTGAGGCAAACTTCAAAGAAGTTGAAGCTCTCCTTTATAAGCTAAAGGATAATCTTCAAGGATCTCTTTTTGTCTTTAAAGTTTGTGAAGAAGTTGGCTATGGCATCAAAAGCAATCCGAGGGCAAAAGAGACACAAAGAGAAGGTACACTATGAAAGACGAAGTGATTAAAAAACTTAAGGATGTTGAAGAAAAGTTACAGGCCAGCCAGCCTATTTCTCATGAAGACATTGTTTTTCTTTTTGGACTAAGTTTAATCAAGGATAATTCTGGTGAAAACTGAGGGTACATTTGGAATCGTCCAATTAACAAGACTAGGCGATCTTATTCAAACACACCAAGCCGTATCTGACCTAAAGGTGCAGCAGCCAGACATAAAAGTAAAACTAATCGCAAGAACTGAGTTTGCCAAACCCTTACTTTTCTTATTAGAAAAATCATTTGATGAAATTATTCTGATCGACAAAAACGATCTTCTTCACAATGCCCAAGATAATTTAAAAAGCTATTTAAAAGGAATTTCTGAATGGGTTAATCAAGATAGCCTACAGAATATAGATGTCCTGATTAATTTATCTTTTTGTGAGACATCAAATTATTTATCGAGCCTTATCAAGTCAAAGCATAGGCTTGGAACTTATATAGATGAAACTAATCAAACTCGAGTAAACGATCAATGGAGCCAGCTTGTTTACTCTATGGTAATGGGTGGACCCAATTGCCCCTTTCACCTTGTCGATATCTTTAAAAATATACTTGGACTCAAGGTACGCCAAAATTGGAATACAGATGAGAGACACATCGGTCGCCCTAACACAATTGCTCTTCACCCCTTTGCGAGTCAAGACAAGAAGTACTGGAAACCACAAAAATGGAGTGAGGTAATCTTTAAGCTTTTAAAGGAATCTGAAGAAATTAACATCAAGATCTTTGGAAGCAATAAAGAGGTGGAGCTCGGTAAAGAAATTCTCAGTAATCCTTCTCTTAAAAGATACCGAAGTCGCATCGAATTTCTCGTTGGGAAACTAACCCTAGTAGAGGTTTATGCAAAACTACAGGAATGCTCACACTTCATAGGACACGATTCCGCTTTGGGCCACCTGGCGAAAGAAGCAAACCTTGCCTCTCTTACCATTTCGATGGGCACAGTAAGGCCAATTGAAACCACTCCCTACGGCAACAACTCATTTGTTTTAAGTCCAAAAACAAAATGCTTTCCCTGTTTCCCAAAAACTGAATGTAACTTTTATCAATGTCATGCTGACCTTTCTTACCAAGCTGTTACAGAAGTTATTCGTGGATTTGTTACAGAAGATGACATTAATTATGAGCAATTGAAAAAGAAGGTTAGCCCCTTCCACCTCGACTCCCTATCTATTCATCGCTATGGACCAACCAACACAGGTTGGTATGCAGCAGAAAACATTGGTGACTTAACAGCGACAAGCACTGAAGCGATTCGAGACATTTTCAAAGTTGCCTTAACTTACAAAATGGAAGAAATAGAAGAAAATCTATCTCTTCCAAAGATATCGGAAAAAACAAAGGCCAGACTAATTCATATTAATAGTGGAATTGAGCAAATGTTTCAACTTTGCGAATTTGGCAAAAAGTATTCCAAAGACGTTCTTGTGGAAATCTCCAAGGATAACCCGTCAATAGATCGGATTAAGACCCTTGGTGATAAGGTTCAGGAGGTCGATCAACTTATGGACCTTTTAAACAATGCTTATCCCGAGCTACAACCTATCGTTGATTTTTATAAAGTTATTAAATCTAACCTTCATGGTGATAATGTCGTTGAAATCAGCGAGTCCAGCTATTTGGTTTATAATGATAACTCAGTGCTCTGCTCGCTCTTATATGAATTAATTAATAATACTGTTGGGGGCCAAGAAGGGCGTGCCAACAAAAAGCAAATTACCAAGGAAGGTAGCGCGTGACTGACTTAACCTTAAATAACTATCCTATTAAGAGATCTTTTAAAAATAATGAGAGTTTAGAAGAAGTCATTGATCATCTGTTTAACACTGAGATGGAAAGAGAAAGCGTTCTTGTAAATTTGGAAATAGACAATGAAACCATCCCTTTTGAAGATGGACTCGATTTATCAAAGCAAAAGCTCAATCAGTTTGAGAAAATTAATTTCCAAACACAAACATCAACTGAGCTAGCATTTGAGGCCGTAGACTCGTGTAATGAATATATAGACATCCTTTCTGACAAAATCAGAGAAATGGTTACTTTATACCAAGCAGGTGATTCGGAAAAAGGAAATATTGAATTTGGCGAAATGATCGACATTCTCGATCTCTATGTCCAACTATTCTCAAAAATTCACTCTACGCTTAAAAGAAAATTTAGCGCAAGATTAGAAGTTTCAGAAGATATTCAAAAGTTAGATATACATCTACTTTCGGTTCTAAAAGCCCTTATTCCCGCGAAAGAGAAAAATGACATCATCATGCTTTGTGACTTGCTCGAATATGAATTAATAGATAACCTCACTCAGTGGAAGATCAAGATAATCCCAAGTCTCAAGAAGCTAAGGGAATAGTACTTAGACGAATCGAGAAGTTTAATAAAGACTTATCCGGTCTTAACAACAGACTTGGCAAAGTTATTGACCTCGACCTAGAAGTTCTAAAAAACAATAAATTAAAATTACGCTCCAATAATCACTCACTTAATATTGAAGACGAAAACTTCACCTGCTTCACGAGCTGGATTGGCCCTGCAATATCTGGTTACAATCAAATCCTCGAAAACAATCTTGAACACTTGGAAAAAAGTCGAAAAAGCTATTCCCAGTTCCGTAGAAAATTCCTGGGACACCTTAAAGGGATCGAAAAACACGAAAAAAACAATCGTCTACTTACTCGTTATTTTGAAGAGGATCAGGTTCGGGAACTTTATAATGTGATCCACAATCTTCAGAGCCTTCCAGGGTTTTTGCTTACCCTTCAAGTTTTTAAAAGCTATACCGTTTGCCAAATTCTTTCTCACGAAAAGGGTCAAGGATTTGCCAACAGCAATTACTCTTCCTCTGGAAGCCGCTCTACAAGCAAGCGCTTTAACGTAGAAGAATTTAACAAGGCTTTTCAAAGCATTAAAAAATCGAAGAGCAAAGTTTTCACCAATCAGGGTTTAAATAACCCCAAGATTGAGGCGATTGGAAGCTTTTTTGCTAAAACTTTTAGCAGTAATCGTTATAACATTATCCTCATTCTTGGCCGAAATGACTTTCTCCCCCCCTCTAACCCAGAACTCAAAATCTTTGAAGAAGTCACTCTTCATCTAGAACCTGTTTTAAACGCAATTCTCAGACGATCATCTCATGATGATAAAATCTCTAATATTATCGAAGTTTTAGAGAATACCAATTTTCCACTTAGTATTAAAAACAGAAGTGATAACTTTCTTTTTAAAAATGAAGCTTTTGACGAGATTAAAGAAAACGAATTAAAAGACTATCAGTTTTTAGAAAGAGAACTCTTTGGCAAGAACACACTCAGGTTCTATTTTAACAAAGAGTCAAAGGAAGACACCGATCTGTACCACTTCTACAGGGTTTCTCTGCTTGGAGAGCTTCTCAACACTTTAAGGCACGAGCTTAGTAACCCACTATTCGGCCTTTCTCTTGCCACAGATATACTTAATGACGATTCCCTTGATCCAGAGTTACAAGAAACCATTCAGGACATTAAAATTAATAGCGACCGTTGCCAGACCATCATTAAGAACTTTAGCAATCTTTATCAAGAGGAAGATAATTTTAAAGAGTTTGACCTTATTAACTTAATAAATGAGACCATTATTCTCACCAAGTCTGAAACCAAAGGCATTAGAAAGAGCGTTCAAACTGACCAGTCCCCCCTTATTCTATATTCAAATCCGACTTGGATTTCCCAAATCATATTCAATCTAATTATTAATGCGGGACAAGCACTTGCGGAACACTTTAGTCCCGAAAGAATCCGTGACGCCAACATTTCCATTGTTATTAAAAGTGATGACAACAATCTTTCAATTAGTGTTTCAGACAATGGTACCGGCATTCCTGACCAACTTAAAGATCGTCTCTTTGATGCTTTCATGACAACGAAAGACGCGGGCACTGGACTGGGCCTTACGATCTGTAAGAGCCTATTGAATAAACTTGATGGGGAGATTTTCTTTACAAACAATTCTGAAAACGGGACGACCTTCACCATAACCCTTCCAATTGAAAAATTATGAAAATATTAATCGTCGAGGATGAGCCATTAATCGCAAGATCTCTTAAAAAACTTTTAGAAAAAAAGGGATGTCTTGTTACTTGGGAACCCACGGGTAACAAAGCTATTGAAATCATTAAAAGTGAGTCATTTGATCGAATTATCTGCGACCTGATGCTGCAGGACGTTAGCGGGTTTGATGTCATAGAAGACAGCAAAGAGCGTTATAGCATTAGCGAAATAGGACAAAAGTTTATTATAATAACAGCGTACAGCTCTCCTCAAGTACTTCAACGTGCTGCCCTTTATGGTTGCAGTGTTTTAAGTAAGCCATTTGAAGACTTGAATGAGGCCATCGATGTTTTTATTAGAGGTAGGGATCTTGGCACAAATAAAGAAACAATCAAAAGTTAATATCTCAAGTGTTGGGATTATTCTTAAGCCTCAAATTATTAATGAGTATGTAAGCGTTCTTCCCAATCTATGCACTTGGCTTAAAAGAAGAAAAATATCTATCTTTTTTCCTGACTATGAAGAAGAAAGAGTAAAAAAAATCTTTAAGACTCAACCAAAAGGTATTCAGTATTTGCCCATTAGTGCCCTTCATAAAGAAATGGATATCAATATTACATTGGGAGGAGATGGCACACTGCTTGGATTTGGTCGTCTCGCCGAAAAAAAGTCTGTTCCCATATTTGGTGTAAACATGGGAAACCTGGGGTTTATAACCGAGTTTCCAAAATCAGAGTTCTTTGAGGGTCTCTCTGCTATTTTAAGTGGAAAATGCAGGATTAATAAAATCCCCTTATTTAAGGTTCAAATCCATAAGGGTGATAAAAAGATATTTGAATCTCACTTTTTAAATGATCTGGTAATTAGTAAAAATGACATTAGTAGAATGTTTTCTTTAACGGTAGAAAATAAACAAGAGCATATCTATAACCTTAGTGGTGATGGGCTTATTGTTTCAAGCCCTATCGGCAGTACAGCTTATTCACTCGCGGCAGGTGGTCCGATTATAAACCCAGAGGTGAGTGCACTTGTCCTTACCCCAATATGCCCTCATAGCCTTACTCATAGACCTATCGTAGTTAGTGATCGAGAGACACTACAAATTAAAATACCCTCTCAAACAGATGCTGTGACACTAACTCTCGACGGACAGGAAATGCGCGAAGCAGACCCTCGAAGCACGATTACTATTACAAAGAACAGCACACGATATGTGAAAATAATTGCCAACCCAAATCGTACATATTTTCAAACTCTAAAAGAAAAATTTACCTATGGTAGAAGGGCACAATAATGGACTCGGGATTATTTCTTAAAACGATAACGCTAAGAAACTTTGCAACTTTTGAAAATCAAGACATCAAATTTCATCCAAACTTCAACGGTATTATAGGGGAGACGGGAAGTGGAAAAAGTTTGATTCTTGATGCCTTTCAGCTCCTATTAGGCGCTCGATCTGATAAAAAACTTATACGAAAAGATACCGAGTGTGCAATCGTTGAGGGTGTTTTTAAAGTAAACAATTCTAATATTAGAAAGTTTTTTGATCAAGAAGGTTTTCCTATCGATGAAGATAACGAGGTCGTAATAAAACGAATTCTCTATCAAAATGGCAAATCAAAAGCATTTTTAAACCATATGAATTGCCCTTTAAGCAGTTTAACAAATTTTTCTAAGACTTTCGTTGACCTTGTAGGTCAGTTTGAAAATCAAAAACTTGGCAACGCAGAATATCAACTTTACCTGGTTGATCAATTTGCTAATAATGTAAAAAGCCTACAGGGCTATCAAAAGATATTTGAAGAGTATCAAAAGCTAATTCAAGATTCTCTTGTACTTGAGCTACAAATCAGTGAAAAACAACAGCGAGAAGATTATCTTAAATTTCAGCTTAAAGAATTACAGGGACTGTCTCCGTCTGTAGAGAGAGAAGAAGAGCTAATCGCCCTTAAGAGCCGTTTGCTCAACAAGGAAGAGCACTCAAAGGTTCTTTCTGATATTCAAGATGCCGTTTGTAACGGAGATAGTAATGCTCTTGATCATCTTAAATATATTGAAAAGACACTTAATAATGCTCATGGCCTATTTGAAAGCAAGTTTATTGAGGACTTTTCTAACCTAATTTCTAGTTTCGAAGACTTTGCCTATGAAGTCTCCCGTAAAGAAGTTTCTGCTGATGAGGAATTCCAATTAGACACTATCCTTGAAGAGTTGGATCGTTATCAAAAACTAAAGCGAAAATTTAATATTGGAACGGCTGAATTATCTAATCTAAAAAAACAATTTGAAGACGAATTAAGTGGGCTTGAAAAATTAGAGGCACAACTAACGACCCTTAAAAAGAAATTATCAAGCTTTGAGGATCAACTTTATACTTTAGCAAATGAGCTACACGAAAATAGGCGTCGAGAATCAGCGAAAATGTCTAAGCTCATTACTAATGGACTTGATCAACTCAATATGGCCGGAGCGTCATTTAAAATTGACATTCGTAAAACACAGACATTAACAAAAAATGGCTTAACCTCATTGTCTTTTATGGCCGAAACTAATCCAGGAGAAGGTTTTTACAAAATTAAAGACATTGCCAGTGGGGGGGAATTATCTAGAATTCTCCTTTGTTTAAGACAAATTGTTGCAGCAGAAGACTCAATTAGTATCTTCTTCTTCGATGAAATTGATACTGGGATTGGCGGGGAAACGGCTCAGATGATTGCGAAGGCGCTTAAGAAAGTAAGTCAAAAGAGCCAAGTCTTGGCGATTACTCATTTAGCTCAGATTGCAAAAGCCGTGGATGAAATCATTTTTGTGGATAAGAAAAGCTTTGAATCTGAGAATAATGTTCGCACAATTAGCTTTGTAGAGAACAAGAAGGGTGACGCAAGAGAGCGAGTTATTAATCAACTAGCTGGTCTATAAGTACCTGGCTATACTCAAATCCATTAAAGAAAGTGAATGTTCGGGTTCCCGGAAAAAAGCCATTGTTTAGATATAATCCATTTTTATTATAATTATCCAAGCAATGGCTATGGCCGCATATCACATCCCTTACCTTGTATTTTTTTTGGGCAAATAAAAATGATCTTCTAAACTTGTCTTTAACATGATTATTCGACATATCTGAATAACTTTTAACATTTCTTTCGCGAGATTTCTTTGAAGCATTTTTACCAATATTATCTACTACATGAAAGGGGACGATGTGATTTGCTAGTACTTTTATCAATAAGCTTCTAATAAATGTTTTATAAATCTTATAATTAATATTTTCTATTTCAATTTCATCACCATGGGCAAAAAGAGTACGATTGCCATTTATATCCAAAACGAGGGGCTTATGTTTATAGCTCCAATTCTGCTCTGGTATACCTTTCTCTGCCAAAATCATTTTTACAAGTTTTTTGAAATGAAAATCATGATTTCCTTCGAATTGGACAATCTTTTTGCCTGCTTGAATGAGGCCGATCAACTCTTCAAAGACGACACTATGTTTTTCGAAATATTCTTGGTGCCCACCTACAAGTAGATCAAATATATCGCCTAATAGAAAAATGATTTGTGATTCTTTTGTCTGTGGACTTCTTAGAAAGGCGAGGAAGAGGGTTGTGGCCAAGTCTTCAGGCTCTTTTATGTGGACATCTGAGATACAAACAAACTTCATGAGCATATTGTATCAGATAAAAAGCCCCAAGGAACCTCCCTAGCAAAGGGCATTACTAGGGAGGATGGGCTTAATGGGATAAATTAGACATTGCTCATACTAAGAGATCCCAAAATATATATGTAAAAATAATTTTTTATTTATTAAGTTTAAGTTTAAAGGGGGGGAGGTGATTCCACCTTCCCCCATTTCTCTCACTACCCAATTAATCTTAGGGCACTGTTTGGAAGTGCATTTGCTTGACTTAAAGTTGCGATACCTGCTTGCTTTACTACTGTGTTTGCTGCCAATTTAGCTGATTCTTCAGCTACATCTACATCTTGAATTACTGAGCGAGCACTATCTTGATTTATCGTTTGTACTTCTAGGTTTGAAACCGTTGAACTTAGTCTAGATTGTATTGAACCTAGGTTGGCTCTTTGACCCGAGACAGTGTTAATGGCCTCATCTAGGACTGCAATTGAATCTAGTGCATCACCCTTTTCGGCAACACCTGAACCAGATACTCCGATAGAGCTTGTTGAAGCGTTTGTTTCAGCAGAGTCAAAGGTGATTCTGTTTTGTTCTCCCGCAAAAGCGCCTACTTGGAAATCCATTGTTCCTGAACCTTCTCCATTTAAAAGCTGTGAGCCGTTAAATGTAGTCGCTTCACTGATTCGGTCGATTTCTACAGCTAGTTGCTGATATTCTTTATCGAGGAAACCTCTTTCGTTGTCTCCTACAGTGTCAGAAGAAGATTGAATCGTAAGCTCTCTCATTCTTACTAGAATGTTTGAAACTTCGTTTAATCCACCTTCTGCTGTCTGAACGAGTGAAATACCGTCGTTAGCGTTTCTAGTGGCCTGACGTAGACCTTTTGTTTGTGCTTCTAAGTTTGTAGCAATTGCGAGCCCTGCCGCATCGTCTGATGCCTTAGTGATCCTCTTACCACTAGAGAGTTTTTCTAGTGATGCGTTTGCCTTGTTAGAAACTTCTTTCAGGTTCTTTTGAACGCTCTGTGAAGCAACGTTCGTTGAAATTCTTAAGCCCATTTTTTACTCCTTAATTATGTCCCATTTACCCTAGGACTTGTTTTTAATAATCACTGACCAGTTATGTCAGACAAATAACCTATCGACTCACTTGGTTATTTCTTTAGTTTTCTAGTCAAGTATTTCATGAAAAAAAGTGATATTTATAATAATTTCAAGTGTTTGGGTGGTGAAAAAAGATGGCCTCAATCTTGAAATGAGAGGGGGACTTGTTAAGTTTATGGTCTGTTTTAATAAAAAAAGGCCCCTAATTCTAGGGGCCTTCTGCTTTGATTAGAATTTTTTAAATGTATTAGCCAATAAGCTGTAAGGCTCCAGCACTTGAATTGTTGGCCTGAGCGAGTACAGAAGTACTTGAAGCGGCTAAGATATTCGTCTTTGCCAGGTTCGCTGTTTCTTCTGCGATATCAGTGTCTCTAATTCTAGAATTCGCTCCAGATAGATTCTCAGACTTTACTTCTAAGTTTCTTACTGTTGATTGAAGTCTATTTTGTAAAGCACCTAACGTCGCTCGGTTTGTATTCACTTTGTTAATCGCGCCATCAATCACTTCAAGGTTCTCTTGAGATGAATTTTTGGAAGCAACACTTAAACCCTCAATTCCCAACTCTGCTGCCTTTACCGAAGTATCGGCTGGTTGGTACTTAATACGGTCATTTGCTTCAACATTGTGAATGCCAATCTGAAATTCCATAGAATCGCCTTCACCTGAAAGCAATTGCTTTTCGTTAAAAGTCGTAGAAGTTGCAATTCTCTCTACCTCTGTAACGAGTTGTTGAAATTCCATATCAGAGTAAGCTCTCTCCTTATCGCCAATGGTATCTGATGCAGCCTGCACTGAAAGCTCTCTTAGACGGATAAGGATATTGTTTACCTCATTCATTCCACCTTCTGCTGTTTGAATCAAAGAAATACCATCTCCTGCGTTTCTAGTGGCCTGTTTAACACCACGGATATTTGACTTTAACTTTTCAGATATCGCCAATCCTGCAGCATCATCTCCTGCCTTGTTTATTCTTGAGCCAGATGCAAGTTTTTCTAATGAAGAAGATTGCTCTCTCTTAACTTGATTTAAACTTCTCTGACCTGCTAATGACTGAACATTTGTTGCAATTCTTAAACCCATACTAATCTCCTCGATACATAGAAATCCTCCTTGCTCTGTTTACTCAACGACCATGTTGAGGTTTTTAGAATGCAGCTCCCCACAAGCTGCAATGGTAGTATCGGGAGGTCGGGAAATTAGTTAATAGAAAAGGGAAATATTTTCCTATTATTTTAAGTACTTAACCGTTTTGGTCGGTCGGGTAACATGTAGTTTCAAAGAGTTATAATTTTGATTAAGCTAAGAGATTTAACTTATGAAGATAATATCTTTTCTATTGTTCCAGTTGTTGAAAAGCCATCAACAAAGATTAGGCTCTTAACCTCTCCGCCATTGGCCAGTACATGCTCGTAGCCTACGATTTGATCAATTGGCCAGTCTCCACCTTTTACAAGGACAGAGGGGTTTACGGCTTTAATTAGCTCTAAAGGTGTATCTTCTTCAAAAACTTCGACACAATCAACAGGCTTTAGATTTTCCAAAATATATTTTCGTTCTTCTTGAGAATTGATTGGTCTTTTTTCACCCTTAAGTCGTTTTACTGAAGCATCAGAATTTAAGCCTATAAAGAGAAGGTCGCCCTGAGCACGAGCTTCCAATAAATAAGTAATATGGCCTGTGTGTAAGATGTCGAAACAACCGTTAGTGAATACAATTCTTTTATCTCTATTTTCTTCTAAGAATTTAAGTGTTGTTTTACTTAAATTCATTTTTTCTTTTTCATCACAGAAGTATCAGAAAGCTTACCTTGAAAATCAAATATCATTGGTACGCCCAATAAAGGAAGAGAGAGCAAACTAATGATCGACCTTAGAAATGAGTTTTTAATTGTAGCTCTCTTCTTGGTTCCTGATAGATAACAGCCAAGACCAAAAAGTTTCTTACCAATTGTTCCAACAGGCTCAAGGATAGAGAAATAAGTAAGGTAGATCAGGGCCGCGATTATGCTTACATATGGCATTGAAACCGTGAGGAAGTTTAAAATCATTTCAATTTGAAGCATCTTAAAGGCGAAGGCAAAAAAACTAGCAAAGAGGATCAGTGTTATAAAGGCTATTATCGATACATCAATAATATATGAACCCATCATTTCGCCTAAACTGGCTTCTCTTAGGGTCACTTTATTTTTTTCTTTCTTTGTTAGAGTCATTGGATTTTCACTAATCGTCTTACCGTAGAGTGCATCAATCCCACTCATTAGACTTGGATCACTGACAGTGGTCGGAGTGTTTTGAAGATGATTTGTTACTTTTTTATTGTAAGACTTATGGCCTGAAAACAAAGTTTCCTTTGAATCTGCCTTAGGAATCATTCTTGAGCGAGGCTTTGTGCCTTTCTCTAATGGATCATGAAAACCAAGACCTTTAGTAACTGGTTTAAAGTCATATGAATCAATATCGAATTCATCTAAGTTTAAAGTGATTGGGGCCTTTGATGATTCACTACGATGGGTTTCCATAAGTCTCCTAAAATTGGTCATAATTCATGATGACACATTTCGAAAAAGCAGTAAACTAAACGGGATTGACGCCGGGCGCTCCCAG
This sequence comes from Bacteriovoracaceae bacterium, assembly GCA_021737405.1. Classification (GTDB taxonomy): domain Bacteria; phylum Bdellovibrionota; class Bacteriovoracia; order Bacteriovoracales; family Bacteriovoracaceae. The sequence goes on along the minus strand of JAIPEG010000002.1, from coordinate 186,142 downwards.
AGTAGCAAAACCGGCACAATAGGGGACTGCAACCTCGGCCTTCATTATTGGAGTCGGACAGCGAACAAAGCTCATATCTTTCATTTCACTTAGCTCTTTAAGTTCGTCCTTATGAAAGCCACCCTCTGGTCCAATAAAGATAAAATCCGGCCTCTTCTCTGGAATTCCTAATTGTTCATTGATTTCGGTTGTAAAAACCCACTTACTTCCCTTTAAGGATTCTATTTCATTTAACTGATCTAGATGAACAAGCTCTGGTGCCCAAGGGTTTTCACTTTGGGTTATAGAGCTTCGAAAAAGTTTTTCAATCCGATCTGAGTTCTTAAACTTGTAGGGTGAGTACTTGGTTTGAACAAGGATTATCGCTTTTAAACCAATTTGAATAGAAGATTTTAAAATTGATTCTAGATATTCCTTTTTGGGAACGCCTAAAATTAATGTTAGCCCTTCATTCTTAGCAACAACTTCTTTCTTTTCTACTTTTATCGCTAATGCCTTTTTTTTTATTTCTTCCACTCTTCCATAATAAATCGTACCCACTCCATCAAAGACTTTTACAAGTGTCCCTTCTTTTCCTCTATAAACATTTCTAAAGTGATGGAATTGGTCATCTTCAACCTGCCATAGGGAGTTTTCACTAAGTAATTCGGTCGTAAAAAAATTCACGTTTATGCCTTTTGAAACAATAGGGCGACCCAGTCACCTTTTAGTTCTTTTTTGAGTAACTTAAAGCCCGAATAAGCTTCTGTTATTGTGATTTCCTGGCCGCTTAATAGACCAGAGACAATTAAAAAACCTTTCTCTGAAACTGATTGTTCAATCACTTTATATTCTTCTAATAGTATGTTTTCTAGAATATTGGCAAAGACGAGAGGGTAGCTTGATTTTGGGTTAAATCTATCTCGTAAAATTAGCCCATGATCTTCACGATAGTCCTGGTAGTTATTATAGTTTAAATTTGAAAGACAATTATCTAGTGCATCCTTATCTATATCTACAAAATCAACGCGAGCACCGATCTGCTTCATTGCCGCTATTCCCAAAATTCCACTGCCACATCCGAAGTCTAAACATTCAATATCCACACCAAGATCGTCTTTTATGTCAGAGAATATTTTTAGACATAAATATGTTGTCTCATGATTTCCTGTACCAAAGCCCATGCCAGGATAAATATAAATTTCTTCTTTGATGTTTTTTGTCATTTCCCAGGAGGGAACGACCTTAAGGGTATCTGTAACCATTATTTCGGAAAAACTCTCTCTCCAGCTTTCATTCCAGTCACTTTTTTCTTCTTGGCGCTGCTCTACCTCACAACCGAGATTGATCAAATGCTCTGAAAATGCCTGGGCCATCTCTTTATCTTCCCAATAAAAAGTTGGTGTTATTTTTTCCGACATCGCCTCTTCTAGTTTCAATAGAACCTCTTCAGGTATATCTCCACCACAATAAGCATCTTTTCCAAGAATTTCATCCACTGCTGATTCATTTAGGTTAAAGTCTATTTTTCCAGATGACTTATACTTTTCTAAAGCAATCTGATCCATGCTTTCACTAGTTAGATTTGCACCAATTGCTTTCACAGCAACAATATAGATATATTCCACAGAGTCTCCAATATAAAGAATTCAACACCTTATCTAACAAATTAAGTGTTTAAAGAAGTGTCACTGTGAAAAGATTTTAACTTTTTATTCGTCTCCCTTTTATTGATCCCCATTCTGTGGGATAAGTACCAGAAATCAGGAGCATTTATGATTAAATTAATTGGTATATCCGGTGGCTCGGGCTCTGGTAAAACAACTTTTGCCAAAAAGCTTATAAACCTCGTTGAAGAGCCCATTTCACTCTTTCACATGGATAGCTATTATTTACCTGACCAGCCAAAGAGACACTTCACAAAATCTGGTAAACCAAACTTTGATCATCCTGAAGCATTCGATTGGGAGCTACTTAGGAATCATTTAACTAGCCTTAAAGAAGGACTTGATGTCCAAAGCCCTGTCTACGACTTTAAAAGCTCTAGCAGAACCAAAGAGACTGAAACCACCAAGGCTTCAGGCGTTGTTCTATTTGAAGGGATCTTTACTCTTTTTGATAATGAAATTCGAAACATGCTAGATATTAAAGTATTTTTACATGTCGATAGCGATATCAGGTTCACGAGACGTCTCAACCGTGACGTTCAGGAACGAGGTCGTAGTTTAGACTCTGTCATAGATCAATACTACGAGACGGTTCGTCCTATGTATCAAAAATTTTTAGAGCCTCAAAAGCAATTTGCCGACTTTGTTGTTGGTGAGGAGACTGATGTAGCGGCACAAATCTTAGCTGCTAAAATAAATAATGACCTACAATCCATCAATCGGGAAAGAGAGACCCTCTCTACACTTTCTCACAGTACTAATTAGATGAGCTTTTCTATCTGTCCCATTGGGGGCCTTGGTCAAATTGGAAGCAATATGATGCAGGTTCTTACAGACCAAGGATCCTTCATTATTGATTGTGGCATTCTCTTTCCCTATGAAGATACTTTTGCCATTAATTATCTCATTCCCAACTTTGAGAATCTTGATAAACCTTTGGCCATTTTTATTACCCATGGTCACGAAGATCATATTGGTGCCCTGCCTCACTTGATTGAGAAGTTTCCAGGTGTTCAAGTCTATGCTCCACCATTTGCGGCCGAACTCATTAGAAACAAAGTTGAATTTTTTCCAAGAGAGTTGTCTTTTAAGCTCAACACAAAAATTCACGATACGGTTATTCTTAATAATGTTGAAGTTAGTTATATTCAAGTAAATCACAGTATCCCTGACACATACGGAATTTTCCTTAAAAATCAAAAAACAGGAACGTCTGTTTTTTATATTAGTGATTTTAAAGTAGATGACAAGAACGAACACGAGCCCTATTTTGATTTTAAAAAACTTAACGAATTGAGCAAAGAGTGTTCTAAAAAAGTTTTAATGGCCGACTCTACGAACATCACAAGTCGCCAAGAAAAAACACATTCTGAAAACGACTTAATCCCTTCGTTAGATAAATATCTACAAGAAGATTCTCAGAGAGTTTTTATAACGACCTTTAGTTCTAATATACATCGGCTTAAAAACATTTATGAAAGAAGTAAAAAAGCCAATCGAAAAGTAGTTCTCTATGGCCGGTCAATGAAGAACTATTGGCAAGCGGCACATGCTGTTGGAATTGTCGACTCTGTTGACGGATTTTACGACTGTGGCGATGTTGATGTTAATCATGACAGGCTCACAATTCTTGTTAGTGGTTGCCAAGGGGATTTTAGAAGTACTTTTAGAAGAATTGCCTTTGGGCAAGATTCTTATTTTAAACCAAACTCTAACGACCTCTTTCTCCTTTCAAGTAAGGCCATACCTGGAAATGAGAAGAAAATCTCTCTTTGTCTTAATGAGCTTAGTCGCTTTGGAACGGCGATCATTACTTCAAATGATGATCTTATTCATGCCTCTGGGCACGCTGGTAAGTCTGACCTTAAAGTTGTTTTTGATAATTTCTTACCCGATGTTTATATACCCATTCATGGTGAAGGCTTTTTTCTTGAGCGCCACAATAAATGGATCTTAGAAAATCACAAAAACCTTAAGTCATTTAAGCTTTTGAATTTTGATGAATTTAATTTCGAGTCTCTCTCTATTAAACAAAGAGAAGAACAAGCTCCTCAAATAATACTTGGAAAAGCAGTCGAGTTTTCTAAAGAATCGATTAAAGATCGCAGGAAAATTGCTGAGGGCGGTTTTGTCAGTGTATTTGTAGTTGGAAATAAAGCAGGATTACTCGATTTTAAATGTGATGTTCTTGGAATCTCTTTTCCTAAATCTTATTCACAAGACCATTTTGTTAAGAATATTGAGCAAATTGCTAAAAAGAACTATAAGGCAAACAAGGACTTTTCTGAAGAGGTTCGAATTAAATCAAGAAAGCTTTTCGTTGATCTCTTGGGCATTAAGCCTGTTGTTAAAGTCACAATATCTATCGTCTGACCCAAATAACAAGGCGGCCCAAAAAAGGACCGCCTGTTTGGGGGAATTGAAAGAAGTTAAAGGTCTAACGTCCTAGGACGGTCCTCTTCTCTCTCTCTTCTTAAATCATCTTCTTCTTTTCTTAGGTAAGTTGGAGTGTCTAGTTCTTCTTCATCAAAGTTAATGAAGCCCAATTTCTCCGCAATACTTTTTGCACGAGAAGTAGTTTTACTATTTTCCCAATTACTTTCTTTTCTTTCCTCACGTTGAGTTTCTGTAGAGTACTGAGTTGCGGCATTTCTAATGGATTCCATTAAGTGAGTTGGTCGCTCCTCTCTTTGAGGGCGAGTGTATTCTTGAGAAACTGGTGCTTCTTCTTGAACTTCTCTCTCTAGGCGAAAATCATTCTGCTGAGATTGCTCTCTAACGGGCTCCTGTACCACAGGGGTTTCGTGAACATTTCTAACTTCTACATTGCTTCTGCTTTCTGTTGGAGTTAATTGAGGTGACATTCTTACATTGTGAGATGTTTTAACTCTTTCAAGTCCACCAAGACCTGTGGCGACAACTGTTACCTTAATGTCTTCTTCCATATCGTCATCAATTACTGTACCAAAAATGATCTCTGCATCTTCATCAGCAGCTTCCATAATTAGGGTTACAGCTTCATTCGTTTCATGCATGGTTAATGATGCATTACCTGTAATATTTATTATAATGCCTGTGGCCCCATCAATTGTGACATCTTCTAGAAGTGGTGAACTAATCGCTTCTGTTGCCGCTTTAATCGCGCGATCTGGTCCAGTAGCAATTCCTGTACCCATCAAGGCAAGACCTTTACCGCTCATTACAGTTTTCACATCAGCAAAGTCAGCATTAATGTGACCAGTGTAATTAATTAAATCGGAGATACCTCTAACAGCATTTAGAAGAACCTCGTCAGCCTTTTTAAAAGTGTCGACCAATGAAAGGCTATCCCCTGCGATGTAGAGCAGTCTCTGGTTTGGAATAGTAATTAGTGAATCGACATTTTCTTCTAATGTCTGAATCCCATGCTCCGCTTGTTTAAAACGCTTTTTCCCTTCAAATAAGAAAGGCTTCGTTACAACACCAACAGTAAGAGCACCTAACTCTTTACATAGTTTTGCAATCACTGGAGCTGCACCTGTACCAGTTCCTCCCCCCATTCCTGCAGTGATGAAAACCATATCAGCGCCTTCAAGAACTTCTGATAGTTTTTCATATTCATCCAAAGCGGCTTTTCTTCCTACTTCTGGATTCGCACCTGCCCCGAGTCCTTTTGTGATCTCTGTTCCCAACTGTACTTTCGTTGGGGCATGACTCGCGAGTAGGGCCTGTGAATCTGTGTTAGCAACAATGTACTCAACACCAGATAGTCCTGACTTAATCATAGTGTTTACCGCATTACATCCACCGCCACCAACACCAATGACTTTAATTTTTGCACCTTGATCAAATGTAGTTTTCTCATCATTTGAAATTTCAAACATAATTCCCCCTTGAATTATTAAAAAATTTCTTTGAATACAGATCTTAATGAATCACCTAAGCGACTCACAATATCCGCATCCTTCAATTTTTGGTTATTAATCTTATTATTTTGATTTTGTGTATTACAACTCTCTAATAGTAGCCCTAAAACTGTGGAGTACTTTGGGTTTTGCATAATATTTGTCATGCCACCAAAGGGAGCTGGATAGCCGATCTTGGTTGGCTTCTCCACAATATACTCACCTAGCTCTGGCAGGCCTTTTATTAAAGCCCCACCACCAGTGAGAACAATTCCACCTGTTATTTCATTCATCAATCCTTTTTCATCTAACTGTTCTTTTATTAAGCTAAAGAGCTCTTCCGCTCTTGCGCCCAAAACTTTGGCTACATAACTCAGGGGAACCTCTCTTGATTTTGTGCCTGATATTCCTTGAACTGTTATGTGACTGTTTTGATTTAATGTCTCTGCTAGAACAGATCCATGATTGATTTTTATTCTTTCAGCCTCTGCGTGGGGAACCTTCAGTGCCACAGCCAAATCATTAGTAAAATGATTTCCCCCGACAGGAATAATTTGCGAGTGAATCAAACTTCCATCTTTCCAAATAGCGAGGTCAGTTGTTCCACCGCCAATATCTACCAGAACCACACCCATGTCTTTTTCTTCTGAAGACAATACTGATCTTGAAGAGGCAATAGGCTGTAGTGTTATATTGGCTGCTTCAATGCCTGTTTGCTCAACACACTTTACTAAGTTTTGAATTAAGCTAATGGAACCTGTCACAACATGAACATGAACCTCAAGACGAACTCCGCACATACCAATTGGATTTCGAATTCCACCAGTATTATCCACCTTAAATTCTTGTGGAATGACATGGAGAATTTCTCTGTCTGATGGAATTACAACGGCTTTTGCTGCCTCCAACACACGGTCAACATCGTGTTGAGAAATTTCACCATTTTTAATTGCAACAACACCTGAGCTATTAAAACTATATATATGCGAACCCGCGATACCAATATTAGCCGATGATATATTTACACCTGCCATCAGCTTCGCTTCTTCAACTGAGTTTTGAATTGATTTAACTGTTTTATCAATGTTTACGACTGAACCTTTTTTAAGGCCATGCGATGGATGAGTGCCAATACCAATTATTTCTAATTCAGATTGAGAATTTTGAACACCGACTATTGTACAAACTTTAGTCGTACCGACATCGAGTCCTACGATGATGTTTCTTTCCATGAGATTCCTTCCTCACTACGATTGTTAGATTCATTCTAACACGTCGGCAACTTCTGCATTTACGCAGCATGCATAAAAATTTTAAAGATTGCTATTAAACTTGACAACCACTTTTTTAGAATTTGTAAGGTTTATAATTGCGGGTATTTTCTTGTTTGATTCCATATACTTAACTATTTTTTTCAGCTGATCGGCCTTCGCATACCAATCATTGGGGCCCATAAAAACGCTACTTGGGTTACCCCTTAAACTCAAAATGACCGTTAAGTCGCCCTTATCGTCTAAAATTACTTCTGAAATCTTACGTCTAAATGTATCTCCGAGGCTGTCAACAACTCGCGTTATTTCCTTCTGAGTTTTCGCTTCAAGTTCGCCGACAGGAATCGCTAAATAGGGGAGCTGGTTTTCCAATTTTTTTTCAGTTCTAAGTAGCACTTCATAGGTTGGGTCAAAGAGCTCACCACTATCAACCAAAATGGCCTCATACGAATCAATACCATTGTCTTTGTAAATTTGGACTTTCATCAAAGGTTTTGGGCAATCAAGGTTAAAGAAAAGCATTTTCTTTAAAGGATCGAAAGATATTTTATAGTCACTGACAAAGTGCCTTTCATCTAGAGAGTTTTTGATAATTTTTTCTTTTACACTTCTTAAGCTACCTGTTTCTTCAAATATCCTAATCATCTTCAAAGTCATTTGACCTGCAGAACGAGAAGGACAAGAGCCAAAGTTTGTTCTGTATTTAATATTTTCCTTCTGAATGGGTCCAGATGACGACAGACTGGTGTCTTGGCCCGATAAGAAGAAAAACATAAATATACCTAATACTAAAAAATATCTCGAAAACTTTTTAGAACTAGGGAAGATGAACTTCTGTCTCAAATTTAACTCCGTAATGAAATTCAAGCTCTTCTAGTGCAATTGCGACAAGTTTTTTAACTTCGTCACTATTGCTGCTCCCTTTATTTTCCATAAAGTTAGCATGTTTAGGGCTTATTCTCATTTGCCCCCAGCTTAATCCCTTTAAGCCCATTATATCTATATATTGCCCCGCCCTGCAAGTGACACTGTTTCCATTTATCTGCGTGATCGTATTCTTAAACATGCAACCACACGTTTTTTCTCGCAAAGGCTGAGATTCTGTTCTTTTTTGCAGGTATGTTTTTATTGTTTCGGCAACGGTTGGATCAATTCCCTTATGAAAAATAGTGGCTTCCACAATGATATCGCCTTCATTTAAAAAATTATTTTTACGGTAGCTAAATGAATTTTTGTCGATATCTATCTTTTTTATCATTCCAGTTGAACTCAAAACAGTTACGTCTTTAATGAGTTCACCAATTTCGCCTAGAGATGTACCGGCATTCATGGCAATAGCACCCCCGAGACTTGCAGGAACGCCAGTAAAGACTTCCCAGCCACTTAGTCCATACTTTGAAGCGATTGAACTCAAAACATTGAGAGGAGCCGTAGCAGACAGGCTAAACTCATTCTCTTGGTCATTTATTGAATTTTTATCAAAAGGAAGGTCTAGCTTTATCAAAACAAAGTCTGGTTCTTTTGGAAGGATAAAGTTCGCACCCCAGCCAATAACCCGATAAGGGATTTGTTCGTCCAAAAATACTTTTAACAGGTCTTGAAGTGCGATTAAGCTTCGAACTTTTACGAGGTCTCCATGACTGCTCAATTTCATTGTTGAATATTTTGAAAGATCCACGTCTTTGAATACTTCAATATCCACGTTATCTAATTGAGATATTTTATTCTTAGAGAGAAGAGACAATTTCTTTTACCTTTTTGCCAACAGAACCAGCCCCTAAGGCCAACAAGAGCATATCCTTTGTTTTCGCCTCTTTTACAAATTCTCTTATGGTATCCCAGTTTTCAAAACTTTCCGTTAGATTTGGATGAAGCTGATTAATGTCTGAGCTTAGACTGATGGAGTTTATTCCATCTATTGGCTCCTCATTAGCAGGATAGATGGGCGCAATAAAAACCTTGTCTGCAGTATTGAAACAGTGAAGGAACTGGGCCCAACATGCTTTTGTTCTTGAAAAGCGATGGGGTTCAAATATAACAACGATTTCTTTATCTTTTCGCGATTCTCTCGCTGTTTTTATAGTCTCAAAAATTTCAGTTGGGTGATGGCCATAATCATCAATAACCTCAAACTTATTTTCCTCAAAAACTTTTTGAAATCTTCTTCCTACACCTAAATATTTCTCTAGAGCTACTTTAAGGTCACCTTCTTTAAACCCAAGTTCCATACAAATTGAGAGTGCCCCAAGGGCGTTCAGTACATTGTGTCTTCCTGGTACCTTAAGCTTAAAGGTTCCTAAATCTTTTCCTCTAACCACAAGAGTAAATCCCACTCCCTCAGGAGATTGTTTGATCTCTTTGGCATGGTAATCCGCACTTTCATATTCTTTACTCGCAGAATAGGTAACATGAGGCTTATCCATTTCCTTTAGTATTTTTCTAAGCTTTTCATCTTCAAGGTTTATGGAACAAATCCCAAAGAAAGGAATCTGATTAGCAAAGCGGTGAAAGGCTATCTCTAACCCTTCTTCACTTCCATAATAATCGAGATGGTCATTATCAATATTGGTAATAACTGATGCTACAGGGTTCAACATTAAGAAGCTTCCATCTGACTCATCGGCTTCAGCAACGATGTACTCACCTTTGCCAACGTGAGCGTGTCCTCCTAAATTATGAACAATCCCACCAATGATATAAGTTGGGTCTGCGCCGATTTCTTTTAAGAGTGTTGAAATTAAACTCGTTGTCGTTGTTTTTCCGTGAGTCCCAGCAACCGCAATTCCCTTTTTGAGCTTCATAATGTCCGCTAACATTTGCGCTCTTCTTAATAGCGGCAAACCCTGGGTAATGGCCTCGTCGTATTCTGGATTTCCTTCTTTTACTGCACTCGAATGAGTAACAACGGTCGCTCCTTGAATATTTTCTTTTTTGTGCCCTATAAATATATTAGCACCAAGACTCTTTAGCTTTTCTACATTTGCAGATGCACTTTGATCCGAACCCTGTACTTTAAAACCAAGGCGTATAAGGACTTCAGCTATTGCCGACATTCCAATGCCGCCTATTCCAATAATATGGACGATTACATCTGATTTTTCTTGTCTCAAAGGATTCTTCCTTCTTTAAAAAAGCTCTCCCTGATCTGGCGCTTTGCCAGAAGGAGAATTGGTAAAAGTCTGATGGTCATTTATATAAGAGCTCGAAGAAGTTGAAAATTGCTCAAAAGAATTATGTGTAATTAATGTCTTTTTGCGCTCAGTCACAGCGCTTAGAAATAATCCTATTGCGAAAAAGTTTGCAATCAAAGATGAGCCTCCAGCGCTTATAAAGGGCAAATTTAGACCTTTTGTTGGCAATAAGCCTAAAACGACACCCATATTTAAAGTCGCCTGAAAGCCAATCGTAAAAATTATGGCCGTGGCTAAAATGGTTGACGATTTTTTCTCTAGCCTTGTGACTAATCTAAAACCAAAAAAGATCAGCCCTAAGAATAAAGAAACGACAGCAAAAACCCCCATAAAACCAAGCTCCTCACCGATGACTGAAAATATAAAGTCATTGTGGGCCTCAGGAAGGTAGAAGAGTTTTTCATTACTATTTCCTAAACCCGTTCCAAAAATAGAGCCGTTAGCGAAGGCAAGGTAGGACTGAATAATTTGAAAACCTGATGTTTGAGGGTTTTTCCATGGGTCTAAATAGGCAAAAAGTCGTCTCACTCGATAGGGTTGAGAAATTAATATGGGAATTATACCCAACACACCTACGGCAAAAGCGGAGTAGAAGTACTTTCGAGGAAAAGAGCTTAAGAAACAAACAACAGCGACAAGGCCCAGTGAAATTGAAAAGGAACCAAAGTCTGGCTGAATTAATAATACAATCATGGGTAAAACAATAAAGAGGCCCTGGGCCATTCTTTCTCGTGGGGAAACTTTAAAGAACCCTTCAAAGAAGGGGACAGCAACCAAGAGGGAGGTTATCTTAACAAACTCGCCTGGCTGTAAACCGAACCCACCCACATAGAGCCAGCGGTTAGCGCCTTTGACTTGATTTCCGAGACCAGGGATAAAAGTAGCTATTAAAAGTAGAGTCACTATCAAGTGAAAGAACCAACTGTATTTTAACCAAAAGGAGATTTTTGTTTTAGATATAATCCAGCACATTGGCGCACCAATACCGATAAAGAAAAGCTGACGATAAAAGTAGTGCGAACTGTTGCCGTAAATATCACGAGCGTAGATATAACTGGAGGAGTAGACCATTACAACGCCAAGCACAACAAGGGAGCTTAAAACTCCCAAGAAATACTTCTGGCTTTTATCGATCACTTCCAATGTGTCATCCATGACAATATTTTAACAAAGTGAACAAAAAGGTTCTACTATAATACGAAATTAAAGTTGATAAACTAGTTTCTTGTAGTAATTCCCTCTCTCTTCATAGTCTCTGAAGAAATCTGTGGCCGGCGCACCCGGACTTAAGAGGATAACATCGCCCGTACGGGACTTTTGGTAAGCAAAAAGGATCGATTCTTCAAAACTTCCTACAATATATGTTTGAGGATGATCCTGAAGAGCCCGATTCATTCTCTCTTTAGTTTCTCCAACGAGAACGAGAACCCTAGCATTATCAATAGTTTCCTGAGCAAAGGCTTCATATTCCATCTCTTCAATATCTTTACCACCAGCTATTAATATGACGGGCTGCTTGAAAGACTTAATACTTGAAACCATCTCCTCCATACTTGTGGCCTTAGAGTCGTTATAAAAACAAACGCCATTTTTCTCCATAAGAAATTCTAAACGATGAGGAATACCTGGAAATTTCTCAACACATTTTTGAATCGACTTATCTGATACTTCTAAGGCCTTGCATGCAGTTACGGCGGCCAATAAATTTTCTCTATTGTTTTGGCCTATAATTCGCATTTCCTTAACTTTAAATTCTGAGTGGTAATTTATATTTGAATGAATTCTTCTTTCATGGAAGTGAGTTCCTTGAATTTCATTCATTACACCCATTTTCACGAAAGATTTTCTTGAGTACCAATAAGTCTGACAGTTTGCATTTCTAAAGAATGTATTGCTCGCAAGTTTATCAAAATTCACAACGAGTGTGTCATCAGGCGAGAGTGACTTTATGATAGAAAGCTTAGTCTCAATATATTCACCCACAGAATTAAAGTGCGACTCTGGGTATCTCTCAGAGATATTTGTAAATACGACAAGTTTTGGATGAAAATTCTCCAAACGACGCTGCTGAACTGCAGAGACCTCAACAATAACGTAATCTATTTCATCATGATTAGGCATCATCGCGTATTCAATAAAGGGAGTTTCGCTTGTTCCACCTACGAATACATTTTTCCCTTCAAGCTTTAAGGAGAAACCAATCATGTGGGCAACAGTAGTCCTTCCGTATGAGCCACAAACGGCAATAATCGGTTTGCGGCATAATTTATTGGCAAGACCAAATTCAGAATAAACTTCTTTTCCATTTTGGCGAGCAAGCTCTAACTGGGGAAGCTCAGGATTAACTGATGAAGAATAAACAACAACGTCAGCATCTAAAAAGTCTTCTTCTCTGTGCTCACCAAAAGTCATATGAATTGGTGGCTCAACTTTTTTTAGTTTTTTAACAGCTTTATTTAAGTCAAATATCGGCTTAATGTCAGTTACACGAATTTCACAGTCTAGCTGATTAAAAAAGCTAATAAGTGTAAAACCAGTCTTACCAATACCAACAATGAGAATTTTCTTATTTCTAAATCTTTCCATTTTTACCTCATTTTCAAGGTCGCTATTGAAATTAACGCCAAGAAAATACTAATGATCCAAAACCTTACAATTACCTTAGGCTCAGGCCATCCCTTTAACTCAAAGTGATGATGAATAGGAGCCATCTTAAACACTCTCTTTTGTCTGAGCTTATAGCTACCGACTTGCAAAATAACAGAGACTGCCTCAATTACAAAAATCCCTCCAATAATTACGAAGAGAAATTCATTTTTACTTAAAACAGCGATTGTTCCCAAAACTCCTCCGAGAGATAGGGAGCCAACATCGCCCATAAAAATCTGTGCAGGGTACGAGTTGTACCACAAGAACCCAACACCCGCGCCAATTATCGCCAAAGCTAAAACCGCCAATTCACCACTTCCTTCTACATAAGGAATGAAAAGGTAATTGGCCATTTCGGTATGGCCTGAAACGTAAGTTAATAAACCTAAACTCGCAGCACTCGTCATGATCGGGCCAATGGCAAGACCATCTAAACCATCAGTGAGGTTTACAGCATTACTAGAGCCAACAATCACAAAAGAGCCGAATATCACATAAAACCAACCGATATCTAGAAGGGGCTCTTTTAGAAAGGGTAGATATAGTTTAGTGTCAATTACGTCAAAGTGGAGCATAGCATAGGTGGCAAGTCCCGCTGTGCCAAACTGCCACAACAACTTTGCTTTAGCAGACACACCATCACTATTTTTCTTTAGAACCTTAAAGTAATCATCTAAGAACCCTAAAATGAAATAGCTGAACATGACAAAGAGAGTGACTAATAGTGGTGCTGAAGTGAAGTTTCCACAAAGGGCCATAGTTAAGGCCATACTCCCCAGTATAACCACTCCACCCATCGTTGGTGTTCCCGCTTTTTTTAAATGAGATTGGGGACCGTCATCACGAACGACTTGGCCAAACTGCTTTCGCTTCATGAAATCAATAAAACGCTTGCCCCAAATAATGGAAACGAAGGCCGCGATCAAAAAAGCTACAACACTTCTAAAAGTGATATATCTAAATAGATTGAAGGCGGAAATACTCTGACTCAGAGGGTAGAGAATATGATAGAGCATAGTGAGCCATTTATAAGGTTTATCAATCTCTTATATCTAAAATTGACTCTAGTTGTAAAGAACGGCTTCCCTTTATAAAGACTTCTTTGAAAGTTTCTTTCTTATCTGCGAAATATTCTTTTAAGTTTTCCACTGTCGGAAAAGTTAAGCCGTTCTCACCAAAGCCTTTTTGATAATGCTTGGCGTAACGGCCCACAAACAATGCGTTCTTGACCCCTTGCTCCAATAGGAATTTGGCAGTCTCTTCATGAAGAGTTGGCGCGCTTTCGCCAAGTTCGTTCATGTCACCCAAAATGAAAAAGGCTGTCGACACTGTTACATTTTCTCGTTTTAAAAAACTGATGTAACTAGTAATTGATGCCTTCATTGAACTTGGGTTTGCATTATAGGCATCCAAATAAATTCGCTTGTCGCCATCTATTATTATCTCGCCTCTATTCATCGCCGGTGGAGTATAATTTTTTGCCGTTTCCACCAATTGATCAACATTATTGGGGAAAATGGAGGCGGCCATAAACAAACACATCGCCATATTTATTTTTTGGTGATCCCCAAGAAGATTTAAATTCTCTATTTTGTAGGTTTTATTTAACAAAGTAATACTCAGTCCATTTTCTAATATTGAAATATTATTAGGATCAAGAAAGAGGGTGTTTGATTTTCCCTTTAGTGATTTAAGAAGGGGATCGAATCCGTTGATAACAAATAATCCACCTGCTCTTTTTGCAATGGTTTCATAAAGCGCTGTCTTTTCAATAAAAACCCCATCTAAACTTTTTAAAAACTCAATGTGGGCATGACCAATATTCGTTATAAATCCATAGAGTGGGTTAGCGCATTCGCTTAAGACCTTTATTTCACCTGGAAAGTTTGTACCCATTTCAACAATTGCTACTTTATGAGTATTTTTTAATTCAAATATCGTTAGGGGAACACCAATTTGATTATTCAGATTACCTTTGGTGGCATAAACAAGTTCTTCTCCTAGGAATGATAAAAGATACTTAAGTATTTCTTTATTTGTTGTTTTACCATTTGAACCAGTTAGACCAATTACAATACCACCATTTTCTTGAAAACGATTTGACCGAATATTTGCGAGTTCTAAAATAAATTGAAAAACATTATTAACTTCTATGAAGGAGGTGTTTTCAAAATTACTTTTAAGGTTACTAATTTCTTTAAGATTTTGTTCCCGCCTCTCAAGAATGATATACTCACAACCTCTTTTGATTACGTCAGGAATAAACTTTATGGAATCAAAGTTATCTCCATAAAGAGATATGAATGTATTCTCTTTATCAAACTTTCTAGAGTCAGTTGAGATTGTAAGTTCTACAGAATTCGTATTGATTCCGTTTAAATAACTCTTACAAAGTAAAATATCATTTGTATTAATCATTAAGTTAAACCCTTTATTTTTTTCACATCATCAAAATCATGCCGAACTCCCATGATTTCCTGATACGCTTCATGACCTTTGCCGGCCACCAATATTACCCAATCACTATCAGTTAACGTATTTGATAAGCGAATGGCTTTTTCCCGATCGACTTCTACCAACGTTTCCCCTGAGAGTGAGCCGACCATAATATCTTCAATAATTTCATTTGGGTCTTCAAACCTTGGATTGTCTGAAGTTATAATGACCAAATCACTTAGGCGACTTGCTGCCTCCCGCATAAGTGGCCTCTTTGATTTATCTCTGTTTCCACCACAACCAAATACCGTCAAAATTTTCTTTCGAGGGTAGGTGAACTTTACTTGTTCCAAAACGCTCCCAAGGGCATCGGGAGTGTGGGCATAGTCTACTATAAATACTTTGTCATTCTTTAGAACAATCTGAAATCTTCCTGGCGGAAGTGTTAAACATTTTAGGTCCTTATTTTCAAAGTCACCGAAAACTTCTTCGTAAAGCGACAAGGCAAGCTCTAGATTAAACTTAGGAAAACCTTTCTTGAAAACCTCTGAGACTAAAAGATTTTTATATTCCTCTATCGTTTTTGCAATAACTGCGCTTGTGTCTTTTAACTTTTTCCTTAGATTCTCGTCACCCTTTGGTATGTAAATTTTCTTACCGATTACGAGGTCAAAAATCTTTCTCTTTGCTTCAAAATATTCTTCCATGCTTCCATGATAATCTAGGTGATCCTGAGTAAAGTTCGTCCACCCGCCTGCCTCCAACTTTAGCTTACCTAAGCGCTTTTGAACGAGGGCGTGAGAACTCACTTCGATACAGATTAAATCAATACTACTTCCATATTGAAAAACCAATTTTCGTAAACTCATGTAAGAAGGGGTGGTTGTTAAAACAGTATTTTCCATCTTGGTGCCATTTAAATAAACACCTGGAGTACCAGCATAAAGGGAGCTTTTGTTATTTAAACGACAAACTTCTGCCAACAACCAACAAACACTTGTTTTACCGTTTGTGCCTGTTACACCAATTATCTTGGGTAAGATATTGTTTGGGATAGGGTAGAAGTGATCAATCAAGCCCTCTTCGACTGTCTTTAAATCATCTATATTTTTTACGAGGTAATTAATTTTTTTTCTTGGGGAGAAGGGACAAATTAAAAGACCCTGGAAGTCATCAGGTAAATGAGTTTCAATTAAATCATTTAACTGGTTTTCACTTTTACAGTGCATGACTAAGACATCATTTACATCACAGTCCTGAATAACATTTGTTATTCCCGTTAAGTTCGGTTCATTTATCAGGATTGATTTTTTTAATAATGAATTAATCATAGTGAGGGCGGATGGTACTTTAGAATGATTTTTTGTCCACTTTTAAACTCAGTGCCCTGGGCCGGAATTTGTTCATAAACAACACCGATTCCCTTGTGAAGAACATTGATTTGTAATTTTTCCCCAAGTAAGGAGCTAGACCTTTTATCTAAACCTATAAAGTTTGGCACCTTGTCTTTTGAAAATACCCTTGTAGAGGAGTGTTTGATTTTAACTGTATCAATCTTGTTGATATTCTCGTCGTTCTCATAGGCTAAGTTACTAAAGTCTTTATTTTTAAATAGAAGGTACTCTGTTATTTTTCTAAAGACAGGGCCTGCCACAAGATTTCCGTAATAATAGCGCCCCTTTGGATTTTCAACATAGGCATAAACAACAAAAGGCTTTTTTACATTTGCCGGGTATCCAATAAATCCAGAAACATAACCTCGATAGCCGCCTTCTGGAGCAACTCTTTGAGCAGTTGAAGTCTTACCTGCGATAGTAAACATTGGAACCTTAGCCTGGCTGCCTGTCCCATCTTCAACGGCTTGAATAAGAATTCGTTCTACTTCCTTAGCAACTTCTTGAGTGATTAAAGGTCTGTGTTTTTCCGTTTCATTACCACCCTTAATTAATGTCGGTTTTATATATAGGCCTTTGTTGGCAATGACTGAGTAGCCTGCAAGCATCTGAACACCTGTCGTGGCAACTCCTTGTCCAAAGCTTATGTTAGAGAGGCTTAATGGTGATACGTTCGCCTTTTCTGTAAATATTCCTCTTGATTCACCAGGTACTTCAAGGCCTGTTTTTTCTCCAAAGCCAAATTTTGAAATGGTCTTTTTTAATTTAGGAAAGGTTAAATCAAAGGCGAGCTTAGTTGTTCCAATGTTGGAGCTATACTTTAAAATTTCTTCTACCGTTAACCATTCGTAAGTTTTTTTAGATTCTGCTTCAGAAATGATATGATCCTCGACTTTTAATCTACCTCTTTCACAATAAAAACTTGTTTCTGCGGTAGCAATCTTATTTTCAAATGCGGATACAACAGTGAAAGTTTTGAAGGTTGATCCTGGCTCAAAAGGATCTGTCGCAAAAGAGAGCTTCCTTGATTTTCCATTAGCACTTCGCCACTGATTAGGATCAAAGGTTGGATAGTTGCCAATGGCAAGTATCTCCCCAGTGGTACTATCCATTACACCAAAACCGCCACTATCGGCCTCGTGTTCTTCAATTGCTTCCTTTAAATATCTCTCGGCTGCAGCCTGAAGATCCTTATCAATCGATAAGGTAATATCCTTGGCACTTGGACCGAGGTCTTGAGACTCAAACTTTATAGGTCGTCCCTTTGCATCTTTGACATACTTTACGACCTTAGGTTTTCCCTTTAATTCCTCATTAAAGAGATATTCTGTTCCTGCAAGGCCCACATTATCTATCCCAACAAAACCTAAGATTTGAGATCCGACTTCATGGTTTGGATACAAACGTTTTGGAACGGAATCAATATAGATTCCTTTTATGTTTTTTACTTTCTCTACTTGATCTTTTGTTAAGCGAATTTTTCTCGCCAACCAAGTATACCTATCCCGCCCCTTGGTCTTTTTTAGAAGATCATCTAGCTTTATCTTGGGAATCGCCTGAGCTAATTCTTTTAGTGAGCTTTTGAGATGTTTTAAATTTTTGGGAATGGTAAAGATACTGTATGTCTGGATATTGAGAGCGAGGGGATTACCATTACGGTCGTAAATATTTCCTCTTTTTGGATAAACTGTAATTTCTCTAAAAACTTGGTTTCTTGACCGTGAAATTAGCTCTGCTCGGTCAAATACTTGCACCTTTAAAGCCTTCCCAAGAATTAAAAAAAATCCCATGAGAAAAAAGCAAAAAAGAAATATTACTTTATGGCGTAAGTTTTTTTCCATTTATTCCGGAAGAACAATTATTTGTTTTTGCTTGGGTTGCTTAAGTTCATATTTTGAAGCCATTTTCCGAAGTCTTTTCACGCTTAGAAGTCTAGCCTTCCTCGCCTTTAACTCTTTATTGTCTAACAAAACTTTTTCAATGTCTTTATTTACACTTGTTATTTTATAATCAAGCTCCACACCCTTCATACGAAAAAGTACAAATAACAATGCTAGAACAAAGAAAGTTAAAACGAACGGAAACACTTGATTAGAAAAAATGACGTTTTTTATCGTTTGAATAGGGTTAATGCCTTTTGACCTTCGTGCTGTAGTGGCCAAGATTTACTCCTTTTTAGGGTATTTATTTTTAGACGGCCAATCTTTTACTCGTCTTACTATTCTTAGTTTAGCACTTCTTGAGCGTGAGTTTTCAAAAATTTCCTCAGCCGATGGAAGAATCGGCTTTTTTGTTACAATTTCTATCGGAAAGCTCTCATCGTCCCATTCTTTAAAGGCATGTTTAATAATTCGGTCCTCTAGGGAATGGAACGTTATTATCAAAAACTGACCGTTTATTTTTAACCTGGGAATTACCTGAGCAATTACATCACTTAAAACACCGAGTTCATCATTAACTTTTATCCTTAAGGCTTGAAATACCTTTGTGGCTGGATGTATTTTTCCATGCCGTAATTTTTTGGGATAAGAATGAAAGCAAACATCTTCAAGTTGCTTTGTCGTACTAAAAGGCTCAAGCTCTCTTCGCTCAACGATTGCTTTTGCAATTTGTCTTGAGAACTTTTCCTCACCATACGACATGAAGATACTTCGTAACTCCTCCTCACTCATTCCATTTAAGAGTTCCGATGCCGGAATTCCTTCATTTGGATTCATTCTCATATCCAAAGGACCATCAAATCGAAAGGAAAAGCCTCTTTCACCAGTATCGAATTGATGTGAGCTAACTCCTGCATCCAAAAGTACGGCATCAAATAATATTTCTTCCGGAAGAACATTTGAAAAGTTTCTAAAATTAGAGTCAATGAGACTCACTCTTTCTTTCAAGCCAACTTTTGTTAAAAAATCATTACCATTAGAAATGGCATCGGGGTCTTGATCAAATGAATAAATGGAGCTTTTTGGAAATGCCTCGGCCATGGCCTTAGTATGCCCACCGGCACCAAAAGTTAAATCTGCTATGATAATTTCTTTATCTTTTGAATAACTTCTTTCAAGGACATCTAAAACGTCCTTTTTCATAACACTATAATGTGAACCGTAATTCATCTATTCACTCAGTAGTGTTTTTAATAATTTATTGTGTTCAGCACTCCAGCTAGACTTGGGCGTCATGACACCAATACTATTTTGTTTATCAAAATCAAATTTATTTTCCCTTAAGCGGGGAAGGGCATCTAATAATAATTTCTGGGCATTTTGATTATTTATCTTCATTACGGCCATAATCTCATCAACAGTACAGTGCTCATCTTTCCAGGCGTCAAAGTCTGTCACCATCGCCACGGTTGCATAGGCGATGCCGGCCTCTTTGGCCAAATATGACTCAGGAACATTGGTCATACCAATAACAGATGCACCGAAACTTTTATACAATTGTGATTCCGCTCTCGTAGAAAACTGTGGACCCTCTATGCAAATATAAGTGCCGTTAATTGCGTGTGGTAACTCACACTTTTTACATGATTCGGCCAATAACCTTTGTAGATTTTTCTCTATCGGGTCAGCGCAACTAACATGGCCGATTAAACCGTTTCCAAAGAAAGAGCGCTCTCTCTTTCCTTTAGTCCAGTCGATAAACTGATCCACAAGTACGAGAGTATTTGGAGGAAGCTCTTCTTTTAAACTACCAACTGCTGATATTGAAATTATGTAATCAACACCGAGACTTTTAAGGGCAAAAATATTTGCTCTATAGTTTACTTCGCTTGGTAAGAGATGGTGAGTTTTACCATGCCTCGGTATAAAATAGAATTCTGTACCCGCAAGACGCGCCTCTATTACAGGAGAACTGGTTTCTCCGAAGGGAGTTTCCACAGCATGCTCATTAATGAGCTCAATTCCCTCAATATTATAGACTCCACTGCCACCAATTATTCCAATCTTGCCATTTCCCATGCTATTCTCAACCTTCTATAATAAATGTTAACACCAGGCGTTTATGAGTATAGCATACGGTGATTATAATTTGAGCAAAAAAACAAATCTTAAAGACTTTCTTAATCGAAAAAAGAAGCGTTTTCAGGTTTTTGAAAATGCCGCTTGTACATCAATCGAAGATATTAAATTTCAATGGTCAAAGTTTTCAAATGAACCCTCTCTAAAACAATACGCAAAGCTTTCGCGAAGTTTATTTAATAGTTCAACCTGGTTGGCAAAGTCTGCTTTTCGACTAGTAAGACCATTTGAGCCTACTTATTCTGACAAGGTAAACTTTTTAAGATCGGAACAATCTCAATATATTCTTTCTCGAGTTAGAGAGAAAAAGTCTATCAGCTACAAAAGAGCAACCTATAACGAGATTTTTAAAACGATATTTTATGATTTTGAGATATCTCATCAAGATTCGACTTATAAGAAAATATCTCATGTTCCTAAAATTGAAAGCTCCGTACTTTTAGTTTCCGGTATTTTAAATGAAATCTTCACTACTCCGGCTTTTGAAAGGGGAGCAAAGTATATCAAAGATACATATGATATTAACTTTGATTATTGCCCCACATCGGGAATTAAGGATACTGCAGAAAACTCTCTTATGATTAAAAAGCATATTGAGAAACTTCTACAAAACAATTCGCCTGTTTGGTTCTTTTCCTTTTCAAAAGGTGGCGTTGATACACTTCATTTTCTAAAAGAGCATGGACAAGACTTTAGAGAACATATTTGTGGACTTTCAACAGTAGCGAGTCCGATTCTAGGGAGTGAACGAGTCAATCACAAAGTTTTACAACTCATCAATAAAATACACGCCTTTGAAAAAAGTTCGCTCTACAAAGTACTTGATAACCACTTTGATGTTTTCTTTAAAGATTTCCAAAAAAGTCTTAGCAGTGAATTCCAAGAATCATGGTTTCAAGAAAACTTTTCCTTTCTTCCCCGTAATATGTTTTATACGGCCCTAGCTCTAGAATCTAATTGGTATGAAAGTCATATCTGGATGGTTCTAACAAAGCTATTCTTTCAATCTCAATCCATTAATGATGGTATTGTCGATGCCGAAAGGGCTTTATATCCCGATTATTTTCAAGGTATAAATTTAGGGATTTTAAAAGGACATCACCTCATTGGCACAAGAAGTTCTGACTATGTACAAGAAGCTTTAATTGAAGCGCATATTGTCTTTCTTAATTACCTAGGTCTTCTAAGATAATCCACCCTTTAAATTCATCAAGACTAGTTTTGAAACTTCCTTGAGCGTCTCAAACACGCCTTCTCCACTCACAGCAGAAGCTCCAAAAGAAGGTGCCCCCCACTTGTTAAGCTTGGCCTCTAAATCTTCATGAGACGTTACATTTGGTAGGTCTCGTTTATTCCATTGAAAGACCAAGGGTACTTTTTCTATATCATAGCCTTGTTCTATTAGGTTTTTTTCTAGGCCATCAAGACTTTCTAGATTAGCATCCATTTTTTCTAATTGTGAGTCGGCCACAAATATTAATCCATCTACTGCTCTTAGTATTAGCTTACGACTTGCCTCATAAAATACTTGTCCAGGTACGGTGTAAAGATGAAATCTTGTTTTATATCCTCTAATTTCACCAAGTTCGAGTGGGAGAAAATCGAAAAAAAGAGTTCGTTCATTCTCTGTGTTTAACTTGATGATATTTCCTTTATTATCTCCGGAGGTCTTTTTATAGACGTGTTGAATATTGGTAGTTTTACCTCCCAGGCCCGGACCATAATAAACAATCTTACAGTTAACTTCTTTTTTATTGTGATTAACGAATGACATCTTATAACCCCGCAAAGGAAAAAAGCTTATCTACTTCATCCTCTGTAATATTTTTAAATAAAAAATCGCCGTCTTGGATATTTTCCATATCTTTTGATTCTATAATTTTAATCTTATCAAAAAACTCTCTTACTTTTTTGGCATATAATTTAATCTTTCCTGGATTTACTTCACTTTCAAAAAGGATTCCCCAAAAAACTTCTTTATTTTTCTCAGTGGGCCTTAAAAGAAAAAATCCCTTATCGCTACTTTGAAAACTAAGAATAAGATCCTTTTCATCATTTCCGGAAAGAAACTCACCTACGGCCTCAGACGCTTGCCACATTCCAACTAATAGCGCTCCCAAAGATTGAATATCTTTGTCGCTTTTAATTTTTCCAAGTTGACCAAAAACCCGACCATCGTGTGATAAAGCAAGGATCGTTGTTTCTTTTAAAACTTCCTTGCCATTAAAGTTATTGAAATGGTTTTCAAGTTTTTTCAAAATCGACATATTAATCAAGCCTCTTACGGTTTTCTAGCGCCTTAGAGATAGTCAAAGAATCTAAATACTCCAAATTACCACCCATCGGTATTCCAAATCCGATTCTCTCTACCTTTACAGTATCTGGAATCTCTTGGTTGATATACGAGCAAGTTGCATCACCCTCAACAGAAGGGTTCACGGCCAGTATCACTTCTGTTTTACTTTCATTCATTATTCTTTTTGCTAATTCCGGAATTCTTAACTCATCAGGGCCCACTCCTAAAAGAGGGTTTAAAACGCCCCCCAATATATGGTAGGTTCCTTTAAAAGTATTACTATTTTCTATCGCAATAAAATCAGAAATCGTTTCAACTACACAAATTGATCCCTGATCTCTTCTTGAGTCATCCTGACAGACCTGGCAACGAGTCTCATCCGTATAGAAACCACAATCAACACAACAGTTTAACTCACCAAGATTTATAAGACTTCTGCCAAGAGCATTTAACTGCTCTCTGTCCCAACGACATATCGTTAGGATTTGTCTTAAAGCAGTTTTTTCTCCAACGCCTGGAATCTTTGTCATTTGAGAAACGGCAAATTTTAGTGATTCTGGTAATTCCATCAATGTCCTAAAATAGCCCTGGTATACTCAAGCCGCCTGTAACTTTCGACATCGCCTTGTTGACCATTTCTTGTGACTCTTTAACTGCCTGATTAACACTTGTAAGAACTAATTCTTCAAGAGTTTCAACATCGCTTGGATCCACACACTCTGGGTTTATTGATATTGATATTATTTCCTGTTTGCCATTTATTTTAATCTTTATCATTCCACCGCCACTTGATGTCTCAAGCTCGCGCGACTCTAATTCTTTTTGTAACGTTGCCATCTTTTGTTGCATTTGTTGGGCTTGCTTCATTAGAGCATTCATATTCTTCGCCATAATTACTCCTCTTTTACTTTTATTCTATCTATAGGTTTACCAAATAATTTTTCTGCTTCTTGTATAACAGGGTGAGTTCTTAATCTATTTTCTTTCTCTACTAAACTTCTTTGTCTTTCGTTTTCTCTAATGTCGGATTTCGATAAAAACTTCTCCTCTTCTACTTTTTCATCATCTAGAAACGCTAAGTTAACCTGAGCCCCACTTACTTCAAAGAAGATCTTCATCAATGACTCAATTTTTTCCTTACCTTCACCAGTTACGAGGTGTTCATAAAAAAGCTTAGCTTCCCCAGAAAAACCATACTTCATTATGGCCATGTCGCTATCTAGAGATAATTCTCCCAATGCATTTCCTTGTTCAAGTTCTGCATAGATGGCCGGTATCTCCATTTTTAGAAACTGTTCAAAGTTGTTCCAGGTCTTTTCTAATCCACGATCTTGTTTTTCTTCCAAGTCCTCAGTATTTTTGACTACCTCAGCCTTAAAGACGACTGGTTCATTTTCAACTAGTGGTTCTTTTATAATTGTTTTGCTTTCTTGAGCTGGGACAATTTCATCGACGCTCAATTCATTTGTCGTCACTACTTTTTTTTTTGGTTCTGACTGTTCGCCGATGGATAAGCCTGTTCCCTGTAGTATCTGAGAACGCCTGGCATGTTTTTGAAAAATGATATTAATAGTTTTTTCTGGAACTTGAGAATTTAGTGCCCATGAAAAGTCTTTTGACAACGACTCATAGATCCAAAACATCTCATCTATCGTTGAGGCTTCAATATATTTAAGCGTTTCATTTGTTAAATTTAGTACTTTTAGATTATCGATCTCTGTAATTAACTCATAAAGAAAATCTAGCACTCCGTGAGTGATATTTTCTATACTTACATTTTCATAGAGCATTGTTTTAAAAGCTTCAGAGCAACGATTCGAATCACCGAGAATCAAGTGTTCGCATAGGTTTTTAATGGATGAAATTTTAGCCAGTCCTAGTGCAATCGACATAATTTCTTCAGTTATCATTTCCCCATCTGAAAAACTTAACACCTGGTCCATTAAAGAGAGCGTATCTCTAAAAGAGCCGTTACCTTGGTTTGCCAGGATATCGATTAGCTTCTCGTCTTGAAACTTAATCCCTTCTTTTTCGGCGACGTCTTTTATATGAGCTGACAACGTTTCGGCTGAAGCATTTCTAAAATCAAAACGAATACATCTCGATAATACTGTATCTAAAAGTTTATGAGGCTCGGTCGTAGCTAACAAAAATACGGTATGAGAGGGTGGCTCTTCTAGCGTTTTCAACAAAGCATTAAAAGCATTTGTCGTAAGCATATGAACTTCATCAATTATATAAACTTTATATTTTCCAAACGTTGGAAGTGTTTGAACATTATTAACGAGTTCACGAATATCATCGACACTATTATTTGAGGCACCATCAATTTCCAATACATTCATGGAACTGCCGGTCTCGAATTCTTTACAGCCTTCACAACGATTACATGGATTGGCATCTTCTTCGCGATTTAAGCACCGAAGACTTTTTGCAAAAATTCTTGCAACTGAAGTTTTACCAATTCCTCTTGTTCCCGTTAGGACATAGGCGTGGCCTAGACGGTCTTTCAAAATTGTGTTTTGGAAAGAGCGAGTAACATGCTCCTGACCAACTACATCTTGAAATTTCTTTGGACGCCACTTGCGCGACAAAACCTGATACGCCACGTTATAAACCCATCTTTTTCATAATAAAACTTAAGAACATTAAGGGCTTATACTACCGATGAATAATGGGGGTTGGCAAAGTTTTTGGGTGGCAGCCAGACCTTCAACACATCGCCTCTTTGGCTGCCGTTGCTTCCTTCCGGACCTGGCGGAGTTCACCCAGAAAACGATTGCTGGGGTCTGACTACCGCTGCAAAATATAGGTGATAGGGGAGTTCACTGTCAAATTTTATGGCCTGTACTTGAACTCAGACGCACCATGGTAACTTTCATTTTTACAACCTGGTGCGTACTTACTACTCCTAAGCCAGGTTATGGCAACATTGGTCTTTTCATAAAATAGTTCTTTTTCACTCGTACAATTTTCAAGCTTATAAATTCTAAAATCAGCATAGTCTTCCTGTGGAATGCCTGACCCTGGAAGAAAGTAAAAATCGCCTTCATCATAAGCTAAATTGAAATTTGCGATCACGATCTTTCTATCCTCAGAAATAGATAAGTTTGACTCGAAGCCACTTACACAACTTTCCTCTGCCAAGATATTGGAATTGGTCAACTCTATGGCCACCTCTTTTGGCAGGGACTCATCTGAAACCATTTTTACGATAAGAGTGTCTGTTTGACCTACCATTGGGCAAATCGCCCCACCAGCCTCGGGGTCCATAATTTCCGGTACACAGGACGAAATCGCCGCAGCTATAAAAAACAAGGGTAGCAGTTTTGAATAAATTTTCATGAGGACTTATCGTCACGATACAAGACGATCTTAATCCAATTTCAAACATTTGGAGTAGTTGCCTAGAGAAGTCGGGGATTTTAAATGGCGGAGGACAAGAGATTCGAACTCTCGAAGGGTTGCCCCTTACACGCTTTCCAAGCGTGCGCCTTAGACCACTCGGCCAATCCTCCGCATATTTAAGAAATAAATTTTTAACACAGGGCTCTTTTGGTGTCTAATATTATGAGTTCTTATAACTGTATTTGCCACGCTTCTGCTTGAAGAACTGGCTCAGTATATTAGAGCATTCATAATGGCGCATACCCCCAATTACTGAAAAGGCATGGTTTAACCTTTGGTCTTTATGGACATTATAATTAAGAGAGAGGGCTCCACCTTTGGGGTCATAGGCACCAAAAACAAGATTTCCAATTCTTGATTGCCATAGAGCACCCATACACATCAAGCATGGTTCTAGAGTCACAACAAGGGTACAGGAATTTAAGCGCCAATCACCAATCAGTTGGGCGGCCTTATTAAGGACTAATATTTCAGCATGGCCTGTTGGATTTTTTGTTGATTCTTTATTATTTCCTGCAGAAGCCAGAATCTTTCCTTGTGAGTCCAAAATACATGCCCCAATAGGAACCTCGTCTCTACGACCTGCTTCTTCCGCTTCATGAAGGGCCTCACCCATGGCCCACTCTAAATCTTGAAATTTAAGAGGGCTCATTTTTGAATTTCTTCTTTTGTTTTAACCGTCTTTCACTTTTCCAAAACTTAACGAAGCTAGCAAATACGTTAGCATCTTCGGTTTCATCTAAAATAAAGCGCACTCCATAATTAAATGGACGGCCAACGCTATATTTTCGTTTAGACATTATCTCTACTCTAAATTTCATATTAACAAGATCATCAAAGGGTTCAATCGTTAGAAATTCTCCAAGCTTAAAGTCTCTAAAAGAAGCAACGCAACCTGCACCTCGCCTGATGTCGGTTAGACGCCCTTCAGATTTATCATCATTAACCAATACATTGATTTTTAAATCATCTCTATACCTAAAGTCATATTCCCACCAACTCACTATTGGATAAAGTATTGGCGTCCATAAAGAATAAGCCTGCAATCCCAGTAAAAATAAAGCGGTAAAGTAGGCGACAAGACTCATTGAAAAAAGGGGTTGAGAGAAAACTTTAAACATTAAAAATAATGCTAGGAGTCCTAAAAATGACCAAAAAGAATAGTAAAGCCTTTTTAGCAATCGAGATAATAGATAAAAATAGGCGGAGGAAATAAGTATTGCGAATACAAGGGAAAACCAACTGGACTCCCTAACTGCCTCATAAAAAAAACCCAATAATAGAAAAAAGAAAACTCCCCAATTTAGAATTTCACTTCTATCTATTTCTTGTTTTAATCTAAGTTTGTTTATATTTAACTTCACTCATTTATTATACATGAATAATTATTCGAGTTAGAAATCATTGGAAGAATTTAGTTGAAAGAAAAAAGTGGCGCACCCTGAGCGATTCGAACGCCCGACCTTCTGATTCGTAGTCAGATGCTCTATCCAGCTGAGCTAAGGGTGCGAGTAGTCTCGTTTTTTACCCATTTTTGACGCATTTTTCAAGGAAATTGTATGCCTAAAGGCAAATCCTATGAATATTTTTACGACTTTAGCCGATTTTCATAGGTTCTTTCAAATAGTTGCCTAGAAATTAGGTTTTTGAACTTTAATCCTGAATTTTCTTGTACGCTTTAAAAATAGGAAATAAGTTTTTAAACACTTCTTTTGCAATTAATTTATGACCTAATTTTGTAGTATGACCAAAGTCGTCTGCAAAATTATCTATAAATATATCTTCGTCTTTGTATATCTCCAATGCGCTTTTAAAGTTTTCATAATTTTGTATGTAAATTGTTTCAGAATTACCTCTTATATTTTTCTTAAGTTCATCAATCGACATCATTGGGTATTGCATAACAACATGACGGGCCTTGGAGTCGAGGATTTTTTTATGGATACGCCTATAATTATGTAGTCCTGCATTTTGAACTAATGAAAAGTTCAGATTCTCTTTATTCTCTCTTAAGTAACTCTGGCTTTGAGGTACTTCTAAAAGGCATGATTGGGCGCTCATAAGTTCTACATAGTTTAAGATGCCTCCTTTTTCTACGTAATCCCTTACCACACGAGAGCAACCTGTCGTATCTTCAAACTTACTCAATAGCCATAGGTAGTGGCCAAGAACACCTTTTGTATAATGACCTGTTTCAATTGATTTTTTATAGAAGTCCCTAGCATTTATATACTTCTCTTCCTTATCCTTTTCATTGATTGGAAGGGGAAGGATAGGGGTAGTTTTTTCAGCTAAAAAAGCATAGTACTGCGATTCTTCTTTCTTCGTTAATTTTTTTACATTGACTTGATTCTTATCAAATGATCTTCTGTCCAGTGGCTTGTAAGAAAAAAAATTATAAATACTCCAATATGTCCAAGAGACTAGTCGATAAGTTTTAAGCCTTGCTAGAAAAGATTTATTTATCTTTAGTGCCCAAACATCGGAATCATTTATGCCAATCATCGTTATAACGAAGTGAGGTTTATAGTGGTTCAAAAGGGCATCAAGATCATTAAGGATCTCATTGGATGTTATTGCTGCGCGACCGTGATTAAAGACTTTCACCTTTAACCCTCTACTTTTCGCCATCTCCTCTAAGTACTCTGGCCATGCCTTATTATCCTTCGTTAAGAAACGACGATCTGTTGTTGATTCTCCTAACGTAAGAATCCTTATGTCACCAAGGCGTCCCTTGTCGGCAGAAACCACTTTTCCGCCAGAGATAATAAAGCCAGCAGTCCTTAAACCAACTTCAATAAAACAAATCAAGATCGCGAAAGTTATTAATACCTGGAAAACGCGTAGGCGAATTATTTGAAGAGACAAAACCTATCCTTTTTCCAATGATTTTAGTTTAAAAAGAATTGATAGGGAAAGGTTCGAAAAAATGGCGGAGATGGTGAGATTCGAACTCACGGAACGGTCAGACCGTTCGACACCTTAGCAAGGTGCTCCCTTCGACCACTCGGGCACATCTCCGCTTTTTTTTAAATGGCGGAGGACACAGGATTCGAACCTGCGGACCCGTTAAGGTCAATGGTTTTCAAAACCACCGCTTTCGACCGCTCAGCCAATCCTCCGCGAGAGGTACAAATATAATCGGAGACCTGTGAATTGACAATATGAGGGTGAAAATTACCTTGAAAGTGAACGAATTTGATTTTCGACCTGGGAACGGTCCGGCGCGTTAGGATAAAGCTTTAAGTAAGTATTGAATTCCTCCACGGCCAGTCCGCTTTGACCAATGCCTTGATAAATAAAGCCTAGTTGTTTTCGGATCTCTGGCATGGCGGGTTGCTGTTTCTTCGCCCTTAAGTAAAGTTCCCTAGCTATCTCATAGTTTCTTTGATTAAGCTTTATCCATCCTAAGCTCATCAAAGACTCTACATTTCTAGGATCTAAAGATATCGATTTTTCCAAATTCTTAGTGGCCTCTGTAAACTTTCCAAGCAATCGAAGTGTTTCACCGAGGATATAGTAACCATTATATATTTTTGGGTTATTTTCCTTTTCCTTCTCAGCTGCAGCGAGTGCATTTTTATAATCTTTCATCTCCAAATAGACCTTAGCGATCAAATAGTAGGCTCCTGGATAGGTAGAAAGTCTTTTAGCGACCCCTTCCAAAACTTCAAGTGACTTGCGATAATTTTTTGTTGATGCATAAGCTTTACCCAGCAACATCCTAGTTTCTACATCACCAGGGTTTATCTCCAAGAGTGCTTCTGCATTCGTTATTACGTTATCCATATTCTCTTCAATTTGGGCAGCTTTGATTAAAAAAGCATAGAACGCGGGATCTTCAGTATTTAATTTTTCAATTTTTTCTTTCATTTCCTTAAATTGAGCAAGCTGACCATTTTTATAATAAAAAGTAGCAATATCCCCCATTAACTTCGGATTATCCTTATTGTCTGTATCTAAGGCTGACTGAAGATAGCCAATGGCCGTATCAGCCCCTTCAAGTTCAAACAATATTTGGGCATATAAAGACTTATAATCAATATTTAGTGGGTCTAGTGTAATGGCCTCAGACAACTTGGCCTTACTCTCTTTATATTGTCTACTTCTCGAATAAATCTTAGCCATTAAAAAATAGTCCTCATCTCTAAGTGGATTCCTTGATACGGACTGATTCAGGAATTTTATGGCCAGTGGATATCTCTTGGCCTTCTCATAGTAATGACCAACGACTGATTCATATAGTGGATGTTGACGAAGTTTTGAGTTTGAAATTCCTCCGACTTCCAACTGGGCTTCATCTATTTTATTGGCCTCGTATAAGGCCTTCACCAGAGTAAAGCTTACATGTGGGTTTGTAGGATACTCTTTTCTTAGAAATAGCAATGTATCTATTGCCGACTCATAGAAGCCTCGTCTGATTTGTAATCTTGCTAAGTTTAAATCTGCCGGAAGAAAGTTGATATCTAGATCGACGGCTTCAATTGCTACCTTAAAGGCCTCCTCCCATTTTCGTTCATTTATTAACTTATTTGACTTTCTCATAAGATCCAATGCTTTCGATTCTAAAATCAATCGTTCCGCAACCTTACCTCCGCCAACTTCTAGACTTGCCAACTTGGATCTAAGTCGATTTGTGTCATTGATCTTTAAGGCGAGTTTAAAAAGAAATGCAGCGGTTTTTACATCTTTATTATATGCGGACAAGATGCCGACATTTTCAAGATAGTTGGCATAATAACTAGGCGAGCCCTCATATGATAATTTCTCGACTTGCTTAAGAACGGCTGAATATTTTTTAAAGTTTTCTGCTCTCAAAAGATATTCTGAATAATTTAATAAAAGTGCCACAGAGGAAGGATACTTCTGGAGTCCTTCTTCAAGCGCCTTTTGTCCCAAATCATATCTCTCATCTAAAGTATAAAACTTACTCATTGCCAGATAGGCTTCAAGTGGAAGATTTGGAAACTCTTTTATTTTTGTTAGAATTTTTTTTGCTTTTGTAAGGTCACCGACATTTATTGCTAGGTCTAAGTATAAGGAGTGAAGTTTAAGAGTGGGCTTCCCAACTCTTAAAAAGTTTTCTACGAGATTAATAGCACTATTATATTTTCCATTATTTGCATAAAAGAGCGTTGTACCAATCGCGATATTCACATCTGTAAGTACCTTTGATCGTGTGATTTTTATTAAGTTAAATATGATGGCCGCACCCTGGCTTTTGTTAGATACATCGTTGAAAAGTTCACCATAGGTAAGTATCAGAAATCCCAATGCTGGGTTATCTTTAAACTTATATTCTATGCTTGTTTTAAAGTAAGAACATGCTTCGACTCTACTGAGATAACTCCCTCTACGGTATGCCTCTAACCCTTTGCGGAAATTACTTTCTGCCTTTTCAGAGTCCTCTATTTCATAAGTAATAGGTGCTGTTATTTTTAGAAATTTTGGCTCAAACTTCTTGTCTTTCGGGTCCTCATCTAAAATAAACCAAATAATTGCAATGAAGGCGATTGCGACGATAGGGGATATCCCCTTTTTTTTCTTTGGAGCTTCTTCCTCATAAACCTCTTCTTCTTGGTCATCCTCTTTTTCTGTTAACTCCAATTCTTTTAGTCGTTCATCCTCTATTTCTTTCTCAAGTCCCTTGGCTTCTCTCTTTAGTCCCGCCAGGGCATTTCTATCGACAAACTGAGTACTTTCATCAAAGTTTATTTCTTCCTCGAGTTCTTCTGCTTCGACCTCTTCCTTTTCAATTTTTTTTGCTTCTTCCAAAGCTTTTTTCTTTTCCTCTTGTTCCTTAAACCACTTTAATGCTTCAGAATTAACTTGGGTTTTGTCTACATCATTTATCTTGGGTCTTTTAATAACAACCGTTTTTTCAACTAAGGTTTCGTCGAAAATCTCTTCTTCTTTTTTATTTTTTTCAACGACTGCATTCTCACTAAATTTCCTTTCCAACGCCTCATAGTCTACTAGCTGGCTGGGCTCTTCACGGGTAAACCTGAACTCTTGATGTTCACCCTTTTGAGCACTTTCCTCTATTTCCTCTAGTTTCTTAATTTTCTCTTTTTTAATTTCCTCTTTCTGTTGCTTTCTTTGCTCATCTTTTTTATTCGCAAGGGAGATCCTAGCGATTGTTGAATCCTTATCACCATCATCATTAACCTTTGGAGTTTCACCTTTTGCTAATGTATTTAAAAGTAGACTTACTTCCGAGATTAAAGAAATCCCTTTCCAATCACCCGCTGGAAAGACTTGAGCTTCTTCGTCGCCATTTATATGACCCTTATTGTAAAGCTCACCAATTTGGGAGATCACAAAGGGTCCTACAATCCGACCATTTGAAAGTTTAATTCGATATTTTTTGGCCATTATCCAATACTTATAAGTACACCGATAATTATAGCCGATAGTGTTATTGGATTTGCTAAGTGGTCAATTTTTCTTTCTTTTTGGTAATTTCCGCTAAACTCGTACCAAAACACTAGGTTAAGTAACCAAAACATCCCGAGAAAATAGAAAATATTTAAACCTATTCCACCCAAAGACGACACTCTTATTACTTCTGTTATAAAAGTGTTGATACTTCCCAAAAAGAGACCAGATAGTAATAAGAAGCTGAGAGTATAAAAATACTTTTTAGACTTTTCAGATATTTTTAAAGATCTTGAGATATAGGGTAGGTAACTATAGATATTGAAACTAATTATAATCTTTAAAAGACTGTGATCAAAAACTTCGTTTTGACTTATAAAAGTTAAGATAAGAAATACTTCACCAGTGCGCTTAAAAACCTTCCAAAGCTCAAGACTTGTTCTCGCCAAAAGAATTCCCGGTATTGCCATACATAAAATAAAAAGCTGCACACCAAGAAGCCAACCATGAGGAATCTTAAATACTGGTCCTAGTATTAAAACTCCAAACAATAAAACACGGTTGGCCAAGGGATAAGAGTAATCTTTAAAAGCATCCTTATCGAGTCCCAAAGGCAACAAGTCATTTGTAAACCAATACAAGAAAATAAGCATTCCAGTCTTTAAAAGCCCTGCATCTACAGCCTGCATGGAGAACGTTAGTGTAACGATAGTAACCATAATGAAGGTTTTTTTAATTGTATAAATCCAATTTCCGGGACCCATATTTAAAAAGATTTGAATAATTAAAAAAGACAAAAAAATTGCAAAAAAGTTACCCGCATCTAAAAAGTTAAACATGCTTAATACGGACAGTATTAAAACTAACGGTACTGAATAATAGGGGATCAAGGTTCTGTTTGATAGATCAACGGGTCTTGAAAATTGAAATAAAACGATCTCTAGTACCATTAGATAAAATATTTCTGCGTATGCTTTTTCCACAAAATTACTATTTCCAACAACTGAAAAAATAATCGTATCGATCATTAAAACAATAATCGTAAAGATGGTTATAAAATAACCAATTCTTTGGATCTTGGATTTACCTAAGCCAGAGAGAAGACTTAGGCTTGTAAGGATCGCAACCGACAACATCATGGACGCACCCCTTCAAGCCTAGATTTAAAGGCAGTGAAGACATACCTCATAAAAAAGATAATCATAAAGCACGTCAAACTTATAACTTCTATCTTTGTAGCATTCTTTTTAATTGAAATTTGAATAATCAAAGGTAGGGAAAAGGTAACTAGTACCAGAATGGAAGACCTATATTCTTCAATTAGCTCCTTAAACCTTGACGAGCTACACCAAGGGGAGACCATAGCGACAAACACCATGGAAAAAACAGCGGGCTCGGGCATATTTAACAAAAGCACTGTACCGATTATGACAGTAACATTATGACGCTTCTTCCTGTTAAATAGAAAGTACATCAACGAAACAGAAAGAATTATAGCATTAAGAAAAATACTTATGGCGAATAGGTTCTTTTGCAGGATGTTTAAATATAAAAAACCAGACACAACCTCTAGCCAAGAAGCGCGGCCCCCTGTTAGTACTAAGCTTTCAAGACTTTTGATAAGCTGTAGTAAAACTATTATGAATGTAGATATAAAACACAGATTGATAATTTGAATTAGCTCATAATTTGACGTAATGGTTGATAGCTGGTCAAAAACCTCGACACTACCGAGGTAGCTATTGGCCATCATAATTATGGTAAACATCAGTATTGAACCGGCATAGTTAGATAAACCACTTAGTTCTTTAATTTCAGAAGTATCAAGTCTTATTAGAAAAATAAAATAAAACAACTCCAAAAAAGATATCAAGCTTTGGTCATACAAAAGAATACCTAGATGAAATAATAAGACCTTAAAAGACATTGCGGACAATCTTCTTTTGTTGATTAAACTTACAAGGAACCAAAAAGAGATTGATAGCGTGAATATATTAAAACTAGAAAAAACAGAGGATTTTTCTATTGATATGTTTAAATACACTCCCCATATCCATAAAAAAAGCGATGTAATTACGGGTAGAAATTTAAAAAGTCCTTTCTTAAAGATTTCAAATTTATATAAAAAAACAAAAAGAGTTCCGAGTAAGGCAATCAATTCATCACCCCAATTATATAAATCAACCAAAATAAAAATATTATCATAACAGAAAAGGAGTACGAAAAACTCGGGAGAAAAAACAACTTTTGGTTAGGTATAAAAGAGATTTTTGAAACTTCTCTTAAAGGACTTTCATTGACAAGGTTCCATGCTATACGAGGCAACTCGAACTCAAGATTTATAGAACATTTTTTTAACACCAAAAAGTAATCTGGTTTTTTTCTGTACAGGTATAACACTAGAGAGAGAACTATAAGGTTTAGAGCGAAGTAAGGATTAATAGACTCATAGTCTAATTCGGTAGAATACTTAAGTAATACACCAATTAAGAACCATACGAATAAATGGTAAAAACGCTCGTCCTTAATAACAGATCGATCATTTATAACAACTAATTCCTTAACAAGCAGAGCAAGCCAGCCAATGGCCAAGGAAACGTGAGCCAGCTTTGTTTTAAGAAAAAATGAAATAATCCAGGCAGGGGGCGTACCATAAACCCCTGTTAAAAGAAGGGCTGCCAATAATAAAAAAGCCAACTCACCATATCCAATTAAAAGCTTTTTATCTTCAAACTCTAATCTAATCAAATTTTTGAAAATTTCTCCATAGATCGTTATAGATGTGTTTATTACAAAAAAAGTAATCAACATAACGAGAAAAGCGTTGCCCTCACCAAGAAAGATTGCAGACAAAATACTTAGCCACATGGCTTTTTTACTTCTTTCTTCTTTTAGAAAAAGTATATTTGCCAAGATTGCAGCGACTAACACGAATAATATCCCTGGCGGTTGACTAGCAAAGCTTGGTGCAATTAAAGCCGAAACCACTAGCATTAAATATGAAAGATCTTCGCTTCTTCGGTTTGCTGTTATGTAATTTAGTAAATTCCCTAAGAATAAAGTTAATAAAAAGAAGTACTGAATTTCGCTATTCAAATTTATCGAAAGACTATATAGAAGAGCCCCCAGCAGACCATGAAATAACGTTATCTTGTCTTTTCGAACCAACCCATTAAGTGCAATGACCAGATAGACATAAGCCACTAGGCATCTGGGCTCCACCTCTATCAAGTTAAAAGTTAATACAAACAAGGGGAAAAATATTATCAAATCACTGTGGTTTTTCTTGGACGTGTCCAAGAAGTGACTTAAGAAAAACATGGATAATAGTGAAAATTGTACAAGTGGTTCTATGCTTAGTTTAAAAGAAAGAATTGATATTACGAGAAGCGTGGATTTGTAAATTGTCCCGATTGAAATCTTTCGATATTTTACCTTTAGTAAAGATAATTGATACAGAACAATAAAAGCTATTAATAAAACGAGGGCTGAGATCACTTAATTACCCCACTTTCTTTTTTTGATTTCTGTGGGTAAAAGATTATTGTTAGCGTAAGAGAGATGATCATGAGCAATGGCACCAAATAGTCCAGGTCGCCACTTTTAAGTATTAAAAAGAAATAAAGCATGAAAAATATCAGATAATTAATCCCAGCATAAAGAACGGGACCCGTATTCTTTGCAAGCAGCAATTTAATCATAAAAGACATACAGAAAAATATAATTAATGCTCCCGTCATAATCGACTCTTCCCACGCAAATATGCATAGATTGAAAGCACTGTCATAATCACCAATACAATTTCAAAAGTTATCATTACCTGCTGAGTTACAACTATTGTTTTTAACTTTCCCTCGATTTCTTCCCTATTCAAAAAATATATTCCAAAGCTCGGCAAAAATGCCAAATAGGTTAGAATCTTTTCTTGAATAGTTGAATGATCCTTCTTTTTTGTTAAGATTAATGATTTTTTTGCCACAAAGATAACTGGCAAAAGAATACATACAAAAAGCAGCATTTCTACTGGCCCTTTTTGGTGCCAAATCAATACAGAAAGTATCAGTAAGTTTAGCATTATTGTTTGTAGCGGCTTTCTAGCGCCACTAACTAAAGACAACAACCCGACTAGTGTTATTATTAATGGTGGTAAGTATTCATTAATCATTTAAACTTATTACTCTTTTGGTTTTAATTAGGCTGAATTTAAAAACCCATATAATAATTATGCAGAAAATAAATTTTGCTATTAAGCTTATGTTTTGAAGAATTACCGTCTCTAAGCCTGGCGAAAAGTTTTGCTTTTCCAAAATAGAGGGTAGGCCATATCCACCCAAAAAGCCGTAAATAAACATGATTATATAAGTATTGAAGAACAAGTGGTTTAATAAATTAAAACTACTTCTTGGGTTTTCAATTTCTGTATATAGTAAATTTAAAATTAAAATTACCCCCAAAGGATTCTTCAAGAGGAAATAATTCCTTAAACCAAATTCGTTAAAGCTTTTTTGATATTGCACCATTTGTTCAATGGAAAAAGAAGGGGCATAAACCACAAAGGTTAGCAATATGCCCAAGAGTAGGGGGATTTTATAATAAATTTTCTTATAAGACTGATCGTACAAGCTTCTCAATATCTCACTTATTATTAATATTCCAAAAAAGAAGAGCCATGAGTTTTCATTAGTGATTAATCCTAAAAATATTTCATTGCCGAAAAGATCAAACCGGTCTGACAACTGGACAAAGAACAGTGGTAAAATTGCGGACAAAATAGTTCCTACATATAGGAGGATACTTAAGAACTTCCCTCTTTCTTCCTGAATAAAAAACCCATTATTCTCACCAAATAATCTCAACAATAAGACCTTTAGGATCGCCAAGCTTGCTATCTTTTTTCTATTAAATATCGTGATAAATTCTTCTCTTATCCACAAGGAAAAGCATAATAAGAAGAATAGCAACACCAAAAAATGAATTGCTTTTAATGTACTAAGAACTGCTAGCAATTTTCACCCTATGTTTTTCTTTGTAAGAAGTTCACCACAACTGTAACCATTAAGAGAATTACAATTATTTTAGAACTTTCCGTGAAAAAAGAGTAATTAATGTTTCGAAATTTGATGAAAATTAGCCATGAAATTAAAGGCAAAAGAAAAATTACAAAACTAAGATTCTGTAATTTATCATTAGCAATGGTTTTTTTTGAATTTGGTTTTCTAGAGAAGTATACAAGGGTCGTTAAAAGCAAAAATAAAACAACCCCTGTGATTATGGCGCTAATATACATCTATTGAAGAAATACTTTTGCGCCATCGGCCATAATGATCAGTTTTTCCCAAAAAATTCCAAGAATTACCACAGGAATGGTCAGTGCTAAGACTGCACTTTGATTCATGATACTAAAGCCAGAGATTGACTCTGTGCTCTCAGCGTCCTTTAGCATCATAAGTCTAACAATCTTTAAATAATAGTATAAAGACACTACTGAGTTGAGCCCTGCGATTACGGCCAATACATAATACTTTTTTACTAAAAGTGCTGTGAATATGTGAAATTTTGCAACAAAGCCACTAAATGGAGGAATTCCTGCCAGACTAAACATCACAATACACATGGCTATTGCCATTAAAGGGTAGCGAAACACTAAACCAGTGAATCTTTCAAAGTGATCATTTCCATACTTATCTGAAACAAACGATACAACATAAAAGGCCACGAGAGTCATAAAGAGGTAGGCCACAGAGTAAAAAATTACACTTCTTGTACCTAATTCACTAATAACAAGGACACCCATTAGCATCATGCCTGCATGAGAAATAGATGAATAGGCCAACATTCTTTTTACAGACCGCTGTCCTATTGCACTTACATTTCCAACAGTCATAGTTAGCGCGGCTACGATCGAAAGAACACCAACCCAACCAATATTTAGAGCACCAGGTGTTGCAAAGAAAGTCTGCGACACTCGAATTAAAGCCGCCAAACCAGCAACCTTCGGAACGATACTAAAAAATGTTGTTACAGGTAGGGGAGAGCCTTCATAAACGTCTGGCGCCCACATATGAAAAGGGACACATGCTATTTTGTAACCAATTCCCACAAAGAAAAAGAGGAACGCTGGTAATAAAATAGCTATTTGTGTTTGATCTACACTTTTTAAAACGATAGCGATCTCAGTAAAGTTAATGGTACCAACCACACCATATATGTGACTCATACCAAAGAGCATGATGCCCGAGCTTATTCCACCATAGAGAGAATATTTTAATCCTGCCTCAGAGCTTCTCTCATCACCTTTTTTCAAACTTGCTAATACATAAGAAAGTATTGATAAGGTCTCAATTCCGATAAAGAGTACGAGCATATTGTTAGCCGAAGATAGTAACATCCCACCAACAAGAACCCCTGTTGCCATGATGATAAACTCTGGCTTTAGATTCCCTTCAATATCGCTACTCTGACTAGTTAGATAAACAGCACCTAATGTTCCCAGAACCATGATCATTTTCATCGAGGAAGAAAATGAATCAATGATTAAGCTATTTGTAAAAATGGCTACTGGTTCCTTTCCAAGGGCGAAGAAGGAAAACACTGTTACAGAGGCTAAACCTAACCCTGCCGCAAGAAAGAGAAAACCTCTTCCCTTTTGTTCTTCCTTATATGTGGCCTCTATCAAAATGAGTCCAAACATTGTCAGGCAAGCCAAAAGCTCTGGAATAAAATGGCTCAAACTTGCTAAATAATTCTGTCCCATGAGTTTATTCCTATTTAGTATGTCGCGAGCATGCTTACTAGTTTACCAACAGATGCTCTCATTACGTTTAGTACTGGTGCTGGATAAATTCCAAAGACCACTACAGCAACACAAAGAGGAATCATGTAAGCAATTTCTCGTGCATTCATATCTGTGTATGATTTACATTCCTCAATAACATCTCCAAAGAACATTCTCTTAAACATCCAGAGGAGGTAAGCTGCGCCAAGGAGTAAGCCAATTAGTGCCAGTACAGTTATCGTTGTAAATTTTTCGTAAATACCTAGAAAAATTAGCGCTTCCGAAATAAATCCTGATAGCCCCGGTAATCCCATTGATGCAAACATTGCAATAATAAAGACAATTGAGAATTTTGGAAGTTGAGTATAAAGCCCACCAAATCCTTTCGATCCATCTGGTCTCACAATCCATCTGTGATGTGATCTTTCGTAAAGAATTCCGATAAGTAGGAACATCATTGCTGTTGATGTTCCGTGATTGAACATCTGAAGAACTGCGCCATTCATTCCAGTAACAGTCATTGCCGCAAGACCGAGCATTACAAAGCCCATGTGAGACACTGAAGAATAAGCTACGAGCTTTTTAACATCAGTCTGGGCCATCGCACAGAATGCTCCGTAAATGACGTTAATCAAACCTAGCCATGCAATTGCGTCAGCGAAGTGAACTGATGCCCCAGGAAAAATTGGGTAAGCTATTCTTAAAAAACCATAAGTTCCCATCTTCAAAAGAACTCCAGCAAGTATTACAGACACTGCCGTTGGAGCCTGAACGTGAGCATGTGGTAACCATGTGTGAAAAGGGAATACTGGAACCTTGATTGCAAATCCAATAAAGAGAAAGACAAAGAATAACTTTGAGAAACTCATCGTCGTTCCAAATAAATCAATTGTTAAATTAGAGAATCTGCCACCATGAAGAGCTAGGATATTAAAGCTATCAACACCTTTTCCTGATGCATAATAAAGAGCAACCATTCCAACTAGCATTAAGATCGATCCAAAGAATGTATAAAGAAAGAATTTAACTGCTGCGTATTCTCTATTTTCTCCCCCCCAAATTCCGATTAAGAAGAACATTGGAATGAGCATTACTTCCCAGTAAACGTAGAAAAGAAAAAAGTCTAAAGCAAAGAAAACACCAAATACTGTCGACTGAAGGAAAAGAAAGAGAGCAAAGTATCCCTTAATCTGCTTTGTTATCGTCCATGAGGACATTATACATAGCATGAAGAGTAAGCCCGTTAACACAATCATTGGTAACGAGATTCCATCAACACCTAGGCTATAGAAGATATTAAAGCTACTTATCCAAGGAACCTTAACATTAAATGCTTCTTGCATTCCAGGTACGGTTATATCGAACTTGGAATAAAGAACTAATGTAAGGACAAAGGTAATCGCTGTATTTATCAACGCCCACCAGCGGATGAGCCCTTCCTTTGATTTTGGAATAAATAAAACACCTAGAACACCTAGAAATGGTGTCCACAAAATCCAGTTTAAAAGATTTGATGATGCCTGCACGGATCTTCTCCTTTCTCTGCTATATACAACGAGTTAAATATTTAAAGTCCAAATGTAACCAGTCAGTACCAGAATGATCATAATAAAATAAAATTGAATCTTTCCAGACTGAATGGTTCTTAAAATTACATTAAAAAAGCGCACACTTGCACCTGTACCATCAACCGCCACTGTATCGACGATAATATTGTCGAACCATTTAGCCATTGTGAACATCACTCTATTAACCTTTTCCCAACCATCAACTGCATAACGGTCATATATTCCCATATCAACAAAGGCCAAGAAGTTATTAAGAGGCAAAAGGCCCTTTTGAATAAACCCTTTTATATAAAGGTCATCGAAATAGTATTTGTTTTGTAGAGCCCTATACCATCTTGAAAATAGTGAAACCCAGAAACCAGGATTCCAAGAGCGCCAGAAGTACATCATTGCCGCTATAAATACACCCGAAAATGCGATAACAATTGAAATCAAGGCTCCAATATGGTGAACATGATGAACGTGGTGAGCCTTTTCTGCACTTAGACCGTGGTTACTATCATATTTAGACTTTTGAAAAGTTTCGCTACTCGGATTACTTGCAAAACCAAATGCTTGGGATTCTTTATTATTGAATTTTAACAAGTTTGGCTTCTCAATTAAAGTTTGGAACCACTCGTATTTCTCGCCTGCCACCTTAATAAAGCCCTGACCAGTTAATGAACCTGAGTAAAAAGCGCCAAGAGTAAACAGAGATAAAATCAAAAGCGGAAGATTTCTATTCCAACTCAAAGTTTCTTTTTTAGTGTGATCAAAAAGTTCTTTATCTCTTGGTTCTCCAAAAAAG
Source organism: Bacteriovoracaceae bacterium (assembly GCA_021737405.1). GTDB lineage: Bacteria > Bdellovibrionota > Bacteriovoracia > Bacteriovoracales > Bacteriovoracaceae. The sequence continues at coordinate 144,440 of JAIPEG010000002.1, read as the reverse complement.
GTAAGAAACATCATTCTAAACATATAGAATGCTGTTAATAGTGCTCCACCAAATCCTAAGACCGCCGGTACCCAATATACTTTATTATCGAGTGCCATTAAGAGAGCATCACCCAAGATTCTATCCTTTGATACGAACCCACTGAAAAATGGAATCCCCGCAATGGCTAAAGTACAAAACAACATTGCCAAAAACGTATAAGGCATTTTGCTTTTTAAACCACCCATTCTCGGCATTTCTTGAACATGGGCATGAGTATGATGATCGTGAAGAGAGTGAATCACAGAACCCGCTGACAAGAATAAGCAAGCCTTGAAAACCGCGTGAGTTATTAAGTGCATAAACGCTGCATTATATGAACCAACGCCAACACCTAAGACCATATAACCGAGCTGAGAGATGGTAGAGTAGGCGAGCACTGCTTTAATATCTGTTTGTACGAGTGCAATTGTCGCAGCACCGAAAGCCGTAATCCCACCGATATAAGCAATAAAAGTGGTTAAGTGACCAGCTTCCATTAGCGGATAACATCTAAGGCTCAAGTAAACTCCCGCTGCAACCATTGTTGCTGCGTGAATAAGAGCTGAACATGGGGTGGGCCCAAACATCGCATCTGGCAACCAAACTTGAAGAGGAAACTGAGCAGATTTTCCGATCGTACCCATAAACACGCTAAAGCCAGCAAAAGTCGCGAGTGGAATCCCAAGGGCATATAAGCCGTTAAATTTTCCCATTCCAATCGCTTGATAGATATCAACGAATGAAACACTTCCTACAACTGACCATATTGCAAGAATCCCGAGCAAGAAGAACACGTCGCCAACTCTTGTTGTCATAAAGGCTTTCATTGATGCATTACCTGCACCTTCTTTCTCATAGTAAAAACCGATTAATGAGTAAGAACAAAATCCCATTAATTCCCAGAAGATAAATACTGAAATTAGGTTCTCCGAGAGCACGAGGGCAAGCATTGCACTGGTAAATAGAGATAGGTAAACGAAAAATCGTCCATATCTCTTATCATCGTGCATGTAATAGGTTGAGAAAATATGGATTAAAGAAGCAACACCCGTAACCATAAAGAGCATTGTTGCCGTCATATTATCAATATAGATGCCCATATCCATTTTAAAAGGAAATGAACCGTAGCTTAAGTCAAACCAAGTAAATGTTTTGTGAATATAATAATCAGCACTAAAGACATTTAGAAAATCAAAAAATACTCGTGCAGCATAGAAGAACGACCCTACAATTGAAGCACAACTTATAATCACTGCTAATGTTGTAAAACGTTTTACAATGAAAGCATTAATCACAAAGGCGAAGAAGGGTAATAAAACAATTGGGGCAATCGTACTAATCGTATATTCCATCTTATATTCCTAAACCTCTAGCTTTGAAGTTGAGCAGCATCATCAATGTGTATTGTTTCTTTGATTTGAAAAAATCTAATAACAATAGCAAGACCAACAGCTGCTTCAGCAGCCGCAATTACAATAATAAATAAACTCATTAAATGCCCTTCAAGATTGTTATTAATAAATCTTGTGTAGGCGGCAAAATTTAAAGCTGCACTATTAAGGATAAGCTCTATTCCCAACATCATCGCGATGATGTTTTTCCGAGCTATCATAACGGCAATGCCAGCTACGAAGAGCGTGAATGAAATAAAAAGATAAGATGATAGTGAAATCATATAATTCCTTAGCCTTTCCTTGGTCTTGCAATAACTGCTGCGCCTACCAAGGCACCAAGCAATAAAATGGAAGAAATTTCAAAAGCAAGTACATGGTCCGTAACGAGTAAAGTTCCAATTTTCTCCACAGTTGAAGAGAAAGCTGGAAGTTCGCCCTTAGTATAAGACTTCATAAAGTTGGCCATCAGTTTCAAAATCGTAAAGGAGATTACCAACACACTAAAGCCCGCAAAAACATAAGTTTTAGTGCTTCCCATTCCTGGTATTTTTTCAATACCAAATTTATTTGAATTTTCTGAGCTACCACCAGTAAGCATTACTGCAAAAAGCATCAAAATCACAACGCCGCCGGCATAAATAACAAGTTGTGAGGCTGCCAAAAAGTCAGCACCAATAACGGCATACAAACCTGCTACCCCAAATAGTGAAGCAAGTAACAAAACACATGCGTGCATCAGGTTCTTAGAAAAAACAACTCCAGCCGCGCCAATGATACAAAGAGCTGCCGATAGGAAAAATAAAGTATTTTCAAACATAACTAACCCCGTTCCTAATGTCCGCCGCCATGAGCACCGCCACCCATATGACTCAACACTTCCCAGATTGACTGGCCGTCAAAAGCAAAAACCCAAAGGGTTATACCAACTAAATTAAAGAGCGCTATTGGTGTTAAATATTTCCAACAAATTGTCATTACCTGATCAACTCTAATTCTAGGGAACGTCCACCTTACCCATATAACTACGTAGTATAAGAAGAGTGTTTTTGTGAGGAATGATCCTAATTGAAGGACTTGACCAATATTTTTACCGATAATTGCAGGAAGACCAAGTTTCTCTACAAAGACTACGCCGTTACCGAGATCAAAAGGGACCTTGTAGCCACCAAGGAAAGCAGCCGCTGCGACGCCACATAAAACAAATACCTCTATATATTCAGCCAGAGCAAATAGACCAAATCTCATACCTGTATATTCTGTGTGGTAACCTGATACAAGTTCAGACTCAGCTTCCGGTAAATCAAAGGGTGCTCTGTTTGTTTCTGCCAACATTCCTATAAAGAATACAAAGAAGCCTATAAAGGTGAATGGGTTATGGAAAATAAACCACTGATGAGGAAAACCACCTTGGCTTTCCACAAAACTACCAAAACTCAATCCACCCGACATTAATACAATTGATAGAATCGTTATCGTTACTGGAACTTCATAACTAATTATTTGAGATGCACCTCGCATACCTCCCAACATTGACCATTTTGAGTTGGCAGAATAACCACCTAAAAATACGGCAACACCGACAAGAGAAGAGACACCTATTAAATAAAAGACTCCAATATTTAGATTGGTAAGGGTAAGACCAGATGAGAATGGAAGTACTGCTAGGGTGGCAAAAACTCCAATCAAAGCTAATAAAGGTGCGAGGTTAAAAAGAGTTCTGTCCGCCTGAGCAGGAAAGATATCCTCTTTCATAATCATCTTTACACCATCAGCAAGAAACTGAAGAAGCCCATAAGGACCAACTCTGTTGGGACCTTGTCTTAATTGAATATCGGCTGAAATTTTTCTTTCTGCATATGTTCCAAGGCCACCTATCAAGGCCATAACATTAACAACCACAAAAGCAGCTGTGGCAAAAACCAAAAATGTAATTAAACCTGAAGCATCAAATCCTAAAAGCTCAGAGATAAAACTTATGGCCTTTTGATGAGCTTCAAATTGATTTAGATAATCATTAATCGAGAGACTCATGCCTTCTCCTCACTACCTTTTAATTGGTTAACTTGATCCTCACTTAACTGAAAAGACCGTACCCAATCAAGGTCACCCTTACTCCAGCAGTAGATAATCCCAAAAACCAAAACAGAAATAAAAACCAACAAAGAACCGACCAGCACCGCTCCCTCGCCGATGGCGACAAACTTTCTAAAGATTGCAGCTACAGGAAACATTAGCGCTCCCTCAACATCGAAAACGATAAAGATAAGGGAAACAACATAGAATCTAACGTTAAAGTTAGACCAGGCTGTACCGACAGGGTCTTCGCCACATTCATACGCTTGCTCTTTAAGAGCATTAGGTTTGAAGGGTCTTAGAATTTGAGCGACAAAAACAGAAACCACTACCAAACCTACGGCCAAGGCCATAAGAATGATAACCGGCATGTATACGTCTAAGGTATATGACGTCATTTGCAGGAACTCCGATATGTTAAGGTGCAGAAAAACTACATGAACTTTAACATATTGGAAACATTTTGAAATGGCTTTTTTGCTCGACTTAGTCTAGTGATAAAGGTTCCTTACAGATTGTATTTTTAGTTCGGGATTTTATTTTGACGCACCTTGAAACAATAAGAAATCGAATTAGTGAAAATCAAAAGTCTGATGAGTTTGTAACCAAGCTCATTGGACTAGACGCATCTAAGTATTTTTTATTTTTAAAATTTAATCCTGAGACATTAAAAGACGGTGGAACTAAATATAATATTTTTATTTTTCCTGACCAAGACTCCGCGGAAGCCGGCTATGACTTGGCGAAGACGAGTTTAGAAAATACGAGTGTCTACTTTTTTCCTGGGCTCGATCATAGCCCCTACGGAGGACACGTCGCATCAGAAAGAACCGCCTTTGAGCGATTCTTCACTCTCAACAACCTCTGCCACAACGCAGCTCAAAATGGCTCTATTATAATTTCTACGATGGAAGCACTCCATCAAAAGCTTCCTCCTGTCGAAATTTTAAAATCAAAGAATTTATTAATTCAAGTTTCTGACATTGTGAGTCCAGATGAACTCAAGATTAAATTAAGAGATCTTGGGTATCAAAACTCAATTACCGTAGAGGAGCCTGCTACATTTAGTCATAAAGGTGGGATATTCGACATTTTTCCAACAAGCGGTAAACCATTTAGGATTCATTATTTTGACGACATGATTGAGGAAATCTTTCTGATAGACACAGAAACTCTTAAAACCAAGAGAGATTTTCCACTTGAAAGTGTCAATTGCGGTATGTCGCCAAGAGCCTTTTGCAATCCAGAGTTTTCTACAAACCTTAGGGCAGCAATTCCAATGCCTGCAGTTTCTCATAAATTAAAGTATGAAAAACGCAAAGGTATTTTAGACAAATTGTCCGATAGTTTTTTATTTGAAAGCTATTCAACATACATACCTTTATTTACCGAAAAAAATGAGTCTCTCTTTGATTATTTTGGAGAAGACAAATTTAAAACTCACATTTTTAATAGCTTTAAGACCCTTGAAGAATGGCCATCCCTTTGGAGTGAACTCTTAGATGAGTTTTCAGCCGTAGAAAAGGACGTCAATAGCGATTGTATATTGCCCATGCCAGATAGACTTTATTTTGAGAGTCTCGAAGAAAAGCTCAAATCCTCTCCATCAATTCATGTTAATGAACTAGAGATTGCTCTAGATATTGATAACAACTTCAATGACATCGAAGTTAAATTCGAACAATTTAATCATTACATCGACTTAATTTCTCTCAAGAATCGAGATAAAACTGAATACTTAAAATTTGTTTTTGAGAAAATTAAAAATGTTTTTAAACATTCCGGTGAGATACTTTTTTTCTATACAAATGAAGCCAGTAAAAAAGAATTTCAACACCTTTTAGAAATTTATGAATTTACTAGGGATCAGAAAAATAGAATCAGTTTTCTTTCATTTCCTCTTGAAAGTGGATTCTTCTATGAGAATGAAAAGACCCTTTTTTTAACAGAGGGTGACGTTTTTTCTAGTAAGCGAAAGAAAGTAAAAGCCGTGTCTCAAAAGGACCTCGACCTATTTGCAGAGCAAATTGCAACAATGTCCGTCGGTGACTACGTTATTCATAATGATCACGGTGTTGGAAAATACTTAGGCCTTCAGTCCCTGGACTTATCAGAAGACAAGGCAGACTTCATCGTTATTGAATATACGGGAAAAGATAAGGTTTATGTTCCTGTTTATAAAATGAACCTTATTCAAAAGCATGCAAACAGCTCTGCCACAATCGGACTAGATAGTCTTCGCACCAATAAATTTTCCGCCCTTAAGAAGAGAGCAAGTCAATCTATCAAAAAGCTTGCTTTTGATCTTCTAAAATTACAGGCTGAAAGAGAATCCTCAAAAGCTTTTTCTTTTTCAGAGCCTGATCATTATTTTAGAGAGTTTGAATTAGCCTTTGAATTTCAAGAGACTCCCGATCAAACCATGGCCATTGAGCGTGTCCTAGAAGATATGCAAAAGCCTAAACCAATGGACCATCTTGTTTGTGGAGATGTTGGGTTTGGAAAAACGGAAGTTGCAATAAGGGCAGCTTTTAAGGCGGTTATGGACAATAAACAAGTTGTCGTCTTAGCCCCTACAACCATTCTTACCCTGCAACATTACTCTTCCTTTAAGAAACGGTTTAAAAACTTTCCTGTTCACATTGAATATTTAAGTCGCTTTAAATCACCAAAAGAAACAAAAGAAGTCATTGAAAAGTTAAAGGCCGGAACAGTCGACATTGTCATCGGCACCCATAAGCTTCTCTCTGATAAAGTTAAATATAATGATCTAGGACTTGTTGTTGTAGATGAGGAGCAAAGATTTGGAGTGAATCATAAAGAGAAACTGAAGCTCTTAAAATCTAATGTCGACTTTCTCACACTCACAGCGACACCGATCCCTCGTACTCTTCAATTGAGTTTTCTAGGACTAAGAGATCTTTCTTTAATAAAAACGCCGCCTCCGAAACGCCAAACCATCAAAACCTATATTATTAAGGAAGACCCCCTAACTTTACAGACTGCCATTAGAAAAGAGCTAAAGAGAGGAGGGCAGGTATTTATCGTTCATAATAAAGTACAGGATATCGAAGAGTTTTCGGGCAAAATTAGAGAACTAGTACCAGAAGCGAATATTGTTATAGGCCATGGACAATTACCTGAGAAGGAACTTGAAAAACGGATGCAAGGATTTTACGAAGGTAAATACCAAATCCTTATAGCTACTACGATTATCGAATCTGGTATCGATATTCCAAATGCGAACACGATGATTATTGATAGGGCAGACACTTATGGTCTTTCTCAGCTTCATCAACTAAGAGGTCGAATTGGTCGATCTGATAAAAAAGCCTATGCCTATTTTGTCATTCCTAATGATCGTAATCTTACAATTGTCGCAGAAAAGAGACTTAAAGCTCTTCAGACTTATGCAGAAATGGGATCTGGTTTTAATATTGCCTCATGTGACCTAGAGATAAGGGGAGCTGGTGACATTCTTGGCGGTAATCAGTCGGGACATATTGAGGCCATCGGCCTAGAACTTTATATGGAGCTTTTGCAAGATGCTATTAGAGAGCTAAAGGGTGAGAAGCAAACCTTTAATAGGGACATTGAAATAACTAGCCCTTTTCCTAGTTATATTCCCAATAATTATATTGAAGATCCAAGTGAGAGATTAAGACAATACAAGCGTCTCTCTAACGCTAAAAGTCTAAGCGGGCTAGATGAGATGCTAGATGAATTCAATGATATTTATGGGCCATTACCAATAGAGTTTAAAAACCTAGCCGTCCTCTTAATGGCCAGAATTCACTTAATGCACAGTGGCCTGAAGTCAATTCAGCTCAATAATCAAAGTATTAGTCTCCAATTTGATAAAGAAATCCTTGAAAAGAACCAGGAGTTGGCTGGAAATATTGCTCAAACATTCCTCTCCAAACCCAATCTCTACCATTTTAGTCCAGATTACAAAGTTCTTTATAAAAGCAAAAAAGAACTCAATCAGGAAAGCTTTCTCGATTTTTGTCAAAAAATTGCCGAGCAAATTGTTCCATGTTAGCGTTTTTACATGAATAATATCTTTATATTGTTATAATAAAAAAAATCATTCTTCAGGGAAAGAGAACATGAGCAAAAGATTTGCGAGTTTGTTAATTAGTTTTTTCATCACATTCTCCGTCAGTGCCCAACAAGACCCAACGGTAGCGACTGTTAATGGTGTGCAGATTAAAAAATCCGAACTTGATAAAAAGTATTATCAAAACCTCTTGTATGTCTCAGACAAAGTCGTGACCAAGAAAAAAGTCCTTAACGATATTGTTAACCGTGTCCTCGGTATTCAAAGAGCAAAATCTAAAAAACTAGAAAATGACCCTGTCGTAAAAGAAAAAATGGAAGATGTTTTATACCATGCACAGATCTCTAAAGACCTGGAGCCTGAACTTAAAAAAATTGTCGTCACTGATGATGATGTAAAAAAGTATTACTCAACCAATCCAGAATACAGAACAGCTCACATTCTTTTCAGAGTTAGGGCAAAACCAGATAAGAATGAAGCTCTTGCCGCACAAAAGAAAGCGATGGAGGTTTATGAAAGCCTAAAAGCAAATCCTGATAAATTTGCGGAGCTTGCCAACAGATACAGCCAAGCAAGCACTGCTCCAAATGGTGGAGACATGGGCTTTCAACCTGCCATAAGAATGGCTCCAGAGTACTTTAACTCAATCAATGGGAAGCCTGACAGTTATATTACTCCACCAATTAGAACCCAATTTGGTTACCATATTATTAAAGTTCTTTCTAAAAAAGACTTCGGCTCAATCAACACTGCTCTCTACAAAAAGATTGTCTATGATAAGAAAAGGGACAAAATTTTGGATGAGTATTTCGACAACTTGCAAAAAGGAGCCAAAGTCAGTGTAAAAGAAGAGTTCCTTAAGTACGAACCGCTTAAATAGCTTGATGGCCCTTGTCCCAATGCAAAAAAATGATTAATGTTAAGCCCACTGCAACTTGTGGGCTTTTTTATGATTAAATCTCTTCTAATATTCTTACTTTTATCGACACCAGCTTATAGCGCCTTATTAGACAAAATTGTCGCTGTCGTTAATTCCCAGCCCGTATTACTTTCACAAGTAAATAGAGTGTCACAAAATTTAGAAGCAAGAAGAAATATATCCCCTCAAATTTATAGTAAAAGTCAGTACTCATTTCGTGATCTAGTAAATATTAAAATCAATGAACAACTTCTTAGAGATAAACTCACTGAAATGGGCTACGTAATTAGTGATGAACAAGTAGAGTCACAAGTTAAGGCCACAGAGGAGCGACTTGGACTTAACCGCAGTGCCCTACTTAACTTTTTAAAATCTAATAACTTTTCCTTTGATGAATACTTTGAACTTATTAGAAGCTCGATTGAGTACAACTTATTCTTATCAAGAATTATTCAACCTCTGGTTTCAATTACAGAACAAGATGTTAAAAATGCTTATTATCAAAAATATTCATCAAAGAAGCGTTTAAGCTTTAAGTATGAGCTTGTTGATTTTTCTCTCGATAGAAGTAACTTTAAAAAAGGAATGCTTGGGGAATTTCAAAGTGTATTAAGTAACTTCCAACAGTCAGGCATCTTACCTGATAGATTTTCTGATGTTTCTACAAATGTACTCGGAGAAATAAGGGAAAACGGCTTAACATCTGACCTTAAAAACTTACTTACTAAAACTGATGAGGGTAAGTTTTCTAAACCAATTCTTATGAACTCTCAGTATCATGTTTTTTATGTTAAGAAGAAAGACCTAGTAGAGTCAGAAGACTTTATGAGTAAACGAAATCAAATCCGAGCTGAAATTTTTCAAAAATCAATGGAATCTATTTCTGTGACTTGGTTTAATGCTGAAGCCGACAAACACTATATAAAATACTTTCTTGATAAATGATCCTTGTTACTCAAGGCCATGAGTTAGGCATTGGCCTAGAGGTCTTCTTAAAATCAATTCTTAGGCTTCCTAAAAATGTTTGCGATAACATTATTCTTTATGCCTATAAAAGTACGCTTGAAGAAAACCTTAGAACTCTCAATGCTTCTTATAAATTAGATAATCAAAATTTAAAAATTTTTGGCAAAGTCATTAAGTTTGTTGAACCCAAACAACAATCCATACCTCAATCAACCTCCTCACTACTAAGTGCGATAGAAGATATTGATAATGAGCATGATGTCCTGTTAACCTTGCCTACCTCTAAAGACCAACTTATTCATGAAGGCGAGCATAGAGCGGGCTATACCGAATTCTTAAGAAGTTATTTTAATAATTTAAATATCTCCATGATCTTCAAGGGAATCGATGGATTTACCCTTTTGCTCACTGACCACATTGCTCTTAAAAATGTTCCCTTAGCAATTGACTCAAACCTAGTGGAAGAGAAACTCTCAACCGTTATTGAGGGTCTAGAAAAAAACTTTTACCTTCCTGAAGAATTTGTATTTGCTGGCATTAACCCCCATGCTGGAGAGGGTGGTATTTTAGGGGATGAAGAAGGCACTTTAAAAAGGGGAATATCTAACTTGTCAGTAAAGTTTCCTAACCTTTCTTTTAAGGGTCCACTTCCTGGCGATACCCTACATTTTGAGGTGGAAAATAGGAATAAAAAGGTTTTTGTCTATACATTCCATGACCAAGGTCTAGGAATATTTAAGGCCCAAAATGGTCTTTTTGGGATAAACATAAGTCTAGGATTACCTTTCCTTAGACTAAGTGTTGATCACGGGACTGCTTTTCATCTTTATGGTAAAAATATAGCAGATTCAAGCGGTTGCCTCTTTGCCTTAGAAGAGGCTTATAAGGTTATCTCAAATGACAATAAATGAAATAAAAGTTACTAAGTCTCGAGTACATAATTTAAAAGACGTTTCCGTTACCATTCCTAAAAATAGCCTAACCGTTATTACGGGACCCAGTGGCTCAGGAAAGTCCTCCTTAGCCTTTGATACCATCTATGTTGAAGGACAACGTCGATATATTGAATCTCTTTCAAGCTATGCTCGACAATTCTTAGGCCAATACCAACCACCAGATGTTGAGAGTATTACCGGACTAAGTCCTGCAATTGCTATTGATCAAAAATCCACCACGAAAAACCCTCGCTCCACCGTGGGAACCATTACAGAAATTTACGATTATTTAAGAGTTTTATTTGCGAGAGTGGGGGATTTACATGATCCCGCTAGCGGCAAGATTGTCAAAAAATATACTCCTCCTCAGATTGTTCGTGAGCTACTGGCCTTAAGTGAAAAAACAAAAGTTCAACTTTTGTCGCCGATTGAAAATAAAACTAAAAAAGATGCTCTAAAAGAAATTAATAAATTTTTGGCAATGGGTTACTCCAGGGTCAGAGTTAATAATGAAGTCACCACTCTTGATACTGATATCAAATTTGTTGGAGGAAGTTTTCATTTTGATATCGTTGTTGATCGTATTCTTATTAAAGAGGGTATTGAAAAGAGATTAACCGAAAGCGTTGAGCACTGCCTAAAACTTGGTAATGGCTCGATCGTTGTTCTCATTAACGAAGATACTGTAACAAGCTTTTCAGAAAACCTAGTTTCCGATAGTACGGGAGATACATTTCCTGATTTAGAACCACGACTATTTTCCTTTAATAGCCCCATTGGTGCTTGTCCAAAGTGCAATGGTCTTGGCGAGAGCAAAGAGTTTTCACAAGAGAGTATGATTTTCGATGAAAACTTAGGTGTTCTTAAGGGAGCAATAGAACCTCTTACCAAGAGAAATAACTTTCTCTACAAAATGGTGGAATGCTTTCTAGAGGCAGAGGGCTATAATGGCGCAACCCCATTAAATAAATTAAAAAAAGCCACCTATACTAAACTATGGCTTGGCACGGATCAGGTATACACATATTCCTTTAAATCAGAGAATAGTCACTTTGAGTTTAGCAAACCCTTTCCTGGTATTTTGGATTGGTTTGATAAGAAATTTCATGAAACAGGATCCGAAAAGGTTCGAAAGAGCTTAGAAAATTTCATGAAAATACAGACATGTCAGTCTTGTGATGGGATGCGCTTAAATCAAGCCGCTTTGAATACTTTAATCAATAAACAAAACATCATGGATATATCCTTATTAAGTATTGATGATGCTTTTGAATTTTTCAAAAAAGATTTTTTAAAAGGTGAGAAAGCCGTTATTTCAGACAAGCTTTTGAAAGAAATACGTTCCCGCCTAAAATTCTTAGTTAATGTAGGCCTTGGCTATCTTAATTTAAACCGCTCGGCTGCAAGCCTTAGCGGTGGGGAAAGCCAAAGGATTAGGCTGGCAACTCAAATTGGCTCTGCACTAAGTGGTGTTCTCTATGTTTTAGATGAGCCCTCAATTGGACTTCACCAACGAGACAACACACTTCTAATACAAACCTTAAAATCTCTTAGGGACCTCGGCAATACCGTACTAGTAGTAGAGCATGATGAAGAGACAATGGCCGAAAGTGACTTCCTCATAGACCTTGGACCAGGAGCTGGTCGACATGGCGGTGAAGTTGTAAATATTGGAACCAAGGCTCAGTTTCTTAAAAACAAGAATTCATTAACCGCAGATTACCTTACCGGTAAGAAATCTATTGAAACTCCTAAGGTAAGAAGAAAAACAAAAGATACTATTACCCTTAAAGGGGCAAAGCATAATAATCTTAAAAATCTAGACCTCGTCATTCCAAGAGAAGGCTTAGTGTGTATTACAGGTGTTAGTGGTTCAGGTAAGTCGACTTTACTGCATGAAGTTTTCGTACCGGCTTGTAAAAACTACTTAACCCCCATGGGGGGACTATATTCTAGAAAAAACTATCATTCCATCAAAGGACTAGAGCTTTTTAAATCAATTATTGAATTGGACCAAAGTCCAATCGGCAGAACCCCGCACTCTAATCCTGCCACCTATACTGGTCTCTTTGATGATATTAGAAAGATCTATTCTAAAACACCAGAGTCTCAAATCAGAGGATATAAACAGGGGCGCTTTTCCTTTAACGTAAAAGGTGGTCGTTGTGAAGATTGTGAAGGCAATGGCGTTAAAAAAATTGAAATGCACTTTCTACCTGACGTTTATATTACGTGTTCCGAATGTAAGGGTAAGCGCTATAACAATGAAACTCTAAGCGTACTTTATAAAGGCAAGAGTATTGCTGATGTATTGGACATGACTATTGAAGATGGTTGTGATTTTTTTAAGAATCACCCAAAACTTTTTAGAATTCTTAATACATTAAAAAGCGTTGGTCTTGGCTATATGAAATTAGGTCAACCTGCCACTACTTTAAGTGGGGGAGAGGCGCAAAGATTAAAGCTTAGTCGAGAGCTCGCTAAAAAAACAAAAGGAAAAACACTCTATATTTTAGATGAGCCCACCACTGGCCTTCATTTTCAAGACATTAAAATTTTATTAAAGGCCATTAACGATCTTGTTGATCAAGGTCACCTCGTCATCATTATTGAACACAACTTGGATATAATTAAAAATTCTGATCATATAATTGACTTAGGTCCAGAGGGAGGATCAAAAGGTGGAGAGATTGTTGCCCAGGGAACTCCTGAAGAGGTCGCAAAAATTAAGACGTCCTTTACGGGTCAATATTTGAAAAAGATTTTAAAATGATCAAATTCGACATCAACTCATTAAAAGAAAATGATGATTATATTCTGGCCGATTCATATAAAGTTGTTGAAAAAATCATTCTCAACAGTAATTACAAACCACTTCACTTATTTGTTGATGAAAACATAGAATTCCCCAATGATCTTAAGGAGTTTTTTCCAAGTATATCGATAATCAATTTTTCTAAAATTCCTGGTTCAAAGTATCATAAAGGTATCATTGGTATTTTCGAAAAAGCGCCTCTGCCAAATGCCGAAATAGTTCCTCCGTTCGTTATTCTGAACGGAGTTACCAGCCCGGAAAATGTTGGAGCGATTGTAAGGACAATAAGTGGACTTGGTTTTAAAACTCTTATCTTTGACAATAAGTCGGTCAGTCCCTTTTTAAGAAGATGTATCAGGGTTTCCATGGGTAACTTTGTTTTTCTTAATATTTTTAAAACGGATCAACTTGATGAATTGATAAGAAGTTGTCCTTACCCAATCTATGGAACTGCTAATGAGAAAAATTCTACTAGTCTAGCGAAATGGAATCCTGAAAAATTGAGTGGCTTTATTATCGGAAGTGAAGGTCACGGCATGGACGACACTATAAAAGATCTTTGTGAACTAATGGTAAAAATACCAATTAAAGAGGAGGTCCAGCACCTTAATGCTGGGCACTCCTGTGCAATCATTGCTTCTCGTTATTTATTCGATAGTACCAAGTAAAGTTGACATCTCAATAGCAGACATTGCTGCGTCCCAACCTTTATTGCCGGCCTTTGTTCCAGCTCTCTCGATGGCCTGTTCAATGTTGTCTGTTGTTATAACACCAAAAATTACTGGTACATCTGTATCCAATGATACTCTTGAAATACCTTTTGCTACTTCAGCAGATACGAAATCAAAATGAGGTGTGCTACCTCTTATCACAGCGCCAAGACAAATTATGGCATCGTAGTTATTTGTGACGGCCATTTTTTTAGCGACCAATGGAATTTCGTAAGCGCCTGGAACCCAAGTTACTGCTACGTCATTTGTATTACCTGAATGTCGCTTGATACAATCAATAGCACCACCCAAAAGTTTACTTGAAATAAACTCATTAAAACGGCCAACAACAATTCCGTATTTCTTTCCTTCAGCTGATAAGTGTCCTTCAAATGTTTTCATCTTTTCCATCCAACCGTTAAGGTTTATTTTATATTATTTAAAATATGTCCTAGTTTATCTTTTTTAGTTTTTAAGTACTCATAATTTACGCTATTTGGTTCTATTTCTAGTGGGACCCTTTCAATTAGTTCTAATTCAAAACCTTCTAGTCCTACAATTTTTCTAGGGTTATTTGTTAGAAGTTTAAATTTTTTAACGCCTAATTGCTTTAGAATTTCTGCACCAACTCCGTACTCTCGTAAATCATCTTTAAAGCCCAGTTTCTTGTTAGCTTCAACAGTGTCATAACCTTCATCCTGTAAAGCATAGGCCTTTATTTTATTTGGCAATCCAATTCCACGGCCTTCTTGTCTTAGATAGACAAGAACCCCTTTTCCTTCATTGGCGATGAGTTCCATTGCCTTTTCTAATTGTTTTCCACATTCGCATCTTAAAGAACCAAAAATATCACCTGTGAAACATTCTGAGTGAACTCTTACAAGTACTGATTCTTCAGACTTTATTTCCCCCATAGTAAGGGCAATATGGTGGGGCTGTTTTGCTAGATCAGTCTCAAAGAGGTGAAGATCAAATTCTCCAAATTTATTTGGGAATTTAATTTGAGAAGTTTTTCTTATCTTAGGTCCAGCTTCTTCAACTTCGGGTAATTGATTATGTCTTCTGTATTCGATTAAATCTTTAATGGTGATGATTTTTAAATTCCACTCATTTGCTAACGTAATTAACCTGTCCCTTCGGGCCATGGTACCGTCTTCATCCATAATTTCACAAATGACCCCAACAGGACTACATTCTGCAAGCAAAGCTAAATCAACAGCAGCTTCAGTGTGGCCAGCTCTTTGAAGAACTCCGCCAGGCTTCGAAATTAACGGAAATATGTGTCCCGGTCTTAGTAAATCACTTGGTTTAGTTTGAGCTTTTGTTAAAAGTTGTATTGTATCTGATCTATCTTGAGCAGAGATTCCGGTTCCACCATCAGCACAATCAACCGAAACCGTAAAAGCTGTTTCATGGATCGAGTCATTCTGATTTACCATTAAATCTAAATCTAAGCGCTGGGCATTCTTTTTCGTAATTGGGGCACAAATAATTCCGCGTCCCTTTATTGCCATAAAATTGATTGCTTCTGGAGTGACCTTGTCGGCAGCCATAACAAGGTCACCTTCATTTTCCCGGTCTTCGTCATCAAGGACGATCACCATTTTGCCTAATTTTATCTCTTCAATTGCTTCTTCTATTTTATCAAACATATTAATTCCAAAATCCTTGAGACTTTATCCACTCTTCAGAGAGTTTACTCTGTGAGGTTTCTTTCACATATTTATCTGATTTACCACCATGAAACAGGAGGTTTTCCACATATTTAGCTAATATATCCACTTCTAGGTTCAACATATCCCCACGCTTTGAATATTTAAAAACTGTATTGTCCCATGTGTGAGGAATGATCGATACTTTTCCACAGCACTTATCAATTGATATATCGCTCACTGTTAGGCTAACTCCATTGAGAGTAATCGACCCTTCTTTAACAACGTATTTCATTAATTCAGTGGGTATCTTAAATTCTAATTCGTAATTCTTACCAGTTTGCTGCCAACCTAAAACTTCGCCAGTGCCATTCACATGTCCCTGGACCAAATGTCCACCTAAGCGATCACTCAATCTCATGGCCAATTCCAAATTTACAAAACTTCCGCATTTCAGACTTTTAAAGTTAGTTTTGTTTAAAGTTGTTTGCACTGCCTGAACAGTAAAGGTTGAATCTGTAAAAGAAACGACCGTCTGGCAGGCCCCATTTATTGAAACCGAATCATCTACTTTAACTTCTTTTGCAATTTTTTGGTCGTGAATTATAAATTTATAACCCTCTGTAATCCTCTCAATAGAGGATACTTTCCCGACTGAATTTACAAGACCTGTAAACATTGTTTCTCCACCTCTAAAACTGCTTCCTGCGATCTTAGAATTCGCCATTTACCATTTAAGCCAATGGCCTTATCCATCTTTTGATTATCTTTATCGTTAAATAAAGAGGGGCCATTTCCAATAATCTTTGGCGATAAATAAAAAGTAGCTCTGTCGTATTCTCCTTCCTTAAGTAAGGAAGAAACAAGTATTGAACCACCCTCAATCAATACTGAGCAAATATCTAATTTAAACAAATCCTTGAACGTTTCATCCCAGCTAGAATTTCTCTTTATTGATTTTATTTTTTCATTTACTAGCTTTTTGTTATTATAAATATTTATGATTGGTTTAGTTGATTTAAAGATATTTAAATTTAGATCTCTCTCTTCCAAATCTCCGACAATAATTTTGATACCTTCTTTAATTTCAATTTCATCAGCTCTAGCATTTAAGCGAGGATTATCATTCCTTAAGGTATTTTTACCAATCATAACTGCATCATATTTTTTTCTTAATTCATGAACTTCTTGTCTAGCATATTCAGAAGTTATCCACTTTGAATCACCACTATCCGTAGCAATCCTTCCATCTAGGGTACTTCCCACCTTTATGTGAATAAAAGGTTTTTGATTTAACATATTTTTAAAGAAAATTTCATTTTGTCTTATGGCCTCTTCTTTTAAAATATCTTCTACCACTTCCACCTTATTATCTTTTAATAACTCAATGCCCTTACCGGCCACCATCGGATTTGGGTCTCTTGTTGCGATGACAACTTTCTTAATTTTTTTTCTTAAAATTAAATCAATGCATGGAGGTGTAGACTTATTTGTGTGGCAACATGGCTCTAAAGTACAAAAAAGTGTTGAGCCTTCCACATTTTCCGTAGCGTTTTCAATCGCCAATACTTCGGCATGGGCTTCACCCTTTCTCTTATGGAAACCTTCGCCAATAATTTTCCCATTTTTCACTAAAATGGCACCAACCAGTGGGTTAGGGGACACTGTTGAACTCCCAAGTTCAGCCAGGTCCAAAGCCCTCTTCATATACTGTATGTATTCACTTAGCATCGCATTAACTTTTTCATAATCTTTGGTTTTGACATATCTCGTCTATGGCCTAAAGACAAGAAACTAAGGCCATACGGCTCTTTCATTCACGGAGTGTAGTCAAGATGACACCACTTTATTTCTTAATTCTTACATGTATTTTTTGTTTATGAACTAATAGGGATTTACAACTTACTTTTGAGCTATGCGCAATGTAGAGCCCTAACATTTCTTGTTAAGTAATAATTGAGTATCTTTTACTATCAGGAGAATTCTATGAAATTTTTATTTCTTTTAACCACACTTTTACTTTGTATAAGTAGCCAGGCTGAAAGCTCCAAAACCATTAATTATAGTGGTCAAAATGGTGACGCTTTAGAATTAGACATAATTAACACTGTTACTCGTTACAGAGAAGAGGATCAAGATTCAACTTGCACAAGACAGATTCCTTATGAAACTGAAGAGTGCGGCTACGAGACAAGATACCGTCAGGAATGCCGTCAAGTTCCAGGTCGTGACGTTTGCCGTACTGAATATGAAACACGCTGTAGAACCGTTACTAGGTACCGCAGAGAATGTCGCAGAGGTCCTGACAGACAAGTCTGTAGAGACACTCCTCCAAGACAGGTTTGTCGCAACGGCGAATGTCGCACAGTGCCAGGTCGTAGGGTTTGTGACACTCGCCCAGGTCAAGAAGTTTGTCGCCAAGTTCCTTATCAAGATAGAGAGTGTACGCGTGAACCAAGAAGAGTTTGTGATTGGGAACCTGGTAGAAATGTTTGTAGTCAAGTTCCATATCAGGAATGGATTTGTCGTATGGTTACAAGATATCGCGACGAAACTTATCCATGTAGAAGAACTGTTAGGATCCCTTACACATTTGATCGCAAGGTTAGTTCATCAGTAAATATTAATTATGTTGATGATGCTCCAAGGACTAACGTTGATTTTGAATTCATCATTGATGAAATGGCTGAAGTTACTGTCAGAGCAAAAGATAACTCAAGAAAGCCAGTTTTAATTAGCATGAAGAAAGTCACAAGTCGTGTTGATATGCCAGACTCATCAAACTCTAGTGTCAACTTTGACTTCGCCTTTTTTGATAGAGAAAAAGAATTTGAGCCTATAAAGAAAGCGATTCAAGGAATGGGTTTATCGTCAAATGCAGCTTGGTTTACGACAGGCTACATTTCAAAGCCCGAGAGAATTAAAGTCGCTCTAAAAATTGTAAGAGATGGTCCTTTTTCTGGAGCTAAGACTTTATTCGACAAGACTCTTACTCATAATCAACTTTCTTTTCAGCAAGTTAATGGTGGCACTAAATTACTAATCGATTTGAGTAAATATGGAGTTAGCTTAAAAGATAAGAAGCACGAGGTTACTGTAGAAGTATCTCTTAATTTTGAAGATGAGATCATCAATAGGACAAGAGAGCCGTTAACCAGAAGGCAGAATTTTGAGATTAAAGTTAATTAATGATTAATTCTAAATTAAGCATAAAAAAGGGGGCTCATCGAGCCCCCTTCTTTTTATGTATATTTTTTTAAAAATTATACAAGGAAGATTGTGATAAGTGTAAAGATCACAAGTGATTCCATAAGTGCAAGACCAAGAATCATTGGTACGAAAAGCTTGTCAGCTGCTGCTGGGTTACGGGCCATACCTTCAAGAGCTACAGAAGCAGCTGCTGATTGAGCACGTGTACCTGCGTAAGCTGCGAAAGCAACTGCTAGGAAGTACATTGGGATTTTTGTGAATTCATTCATTGGGATAAGTGTAGTCATTCCACCCTCTTGAGCGAAAACTGCACCAGAAACAACAACGGCCAAAAAAGCTACTAGAAATTTGTTCATAACCATTCTCCTAAATTTGTGGTTAAAAGTTTAAGTCTATATCTTAGTGTTGATCTTCATCATGATCGTGATGTGCAACCGCCATTTGGATATAAACCATTGTTAAAACTGTAAAAACATATGCTTGAATTAGTGAAACTAAAATTCCTAAAACCATGAAAATAATAGGAACACCGAGTGCTACTAGGTTTGAAAACTGAGTCAAAACAATGTGGTCGCCCATCATGTTTGATCTTAAACGTAGTGCTAGTGAAAGTGGTCTAATAAAGTTTGAAATAATTTCGATTGGAAATATTAAAAAGGCTAAGTACCAAAGAGGGCCAGCAAAGTGTTTAATATAATTCCAAGTACCTTGCTCCTTACAACCTTGGTAGTTGTAATAAATAAAAGCAAATGCGCCAAGTGCGAGTGTAGTTGATAAGTATTCAGTAGGGGGCAAGAAGCCTGGGACAAGGCCGATCAAGTTTGAAATCAAAATTAAAATAAAAATTGAAGAAATGAACGAGAAATACTTCGGTCCTTCTTCTTCTCCAATAATTCCCTTGCATTGTCCGTATATAAAGTTCCCATAGAGTTCAACAATATTTCTAAAAGTAATTCCCTTATCTGGAATAACAACATTTGAAACTTTTGAAATTTTCGATCTGTATAAAACACCCATACTTAGAAGAGCAAGGCCTACAAATATGAATGTTATAGTATGTCCTGGGATATGGAGGGCATGTGATAGTCCACCAAACCAAGTAAATCCAGAAGCGGCCATTGTGCTTGTAGATAAAATTGTTAAAGCTGGAATTAGTAGTCTTTTCATTTTAAACACCCACAACATCTTTCCAGATGCCATTTATTTCAAGTTTTTACGAAGACCAATGCCTAGCACAAAAATTTGAGTTACATAATTGAGTACCGCAAGTATTATCCTATTCCCCATAAAATGTACACCTATACCAATTGAGCCAAATAGAAAAAGGATGTGGAAAAACATATAGAGTAGGAGGCGTCCCTTTTTCAATCTGCCTGTTATTCTTGATTCCTGATCCAAAACAAGAGAGTAAAGAATCGCCATCAGCATAAAGAGACTAATAAGAGTCGCTGCGTAAACAAATATAATAGAATATAATTCCACTGGACCTCTAGCAAATAAGCAAAATATTAAAGTGCTTACAAGGGATAGGGGCCAAAATAATTTATGATCAATTTTTTTTATTAGTTCCATGCCAAATCAATAATCCAAAACTATTTATAATTACAATTAAAAATAACGCTATTGCCCAAAATCTCGATATATAGCCTAGTTCAACCAATTTAAATGCAAGCCAAGCAATCCCTAAAATTGTCGATGGTAATGAAAGTGCTATCCCAAGGGCAGCCATCCAATTTTTAGGAATTTTCAATCTATCACCGTTTTCTCGCGACTCTTCTTTGGTAAATACTTTTTAGCCTGTTTTTAATTACTTCAGTGTTTGGGTACTCACCTAATATTGAATAATAGAGGTTGTAGGCGATCTTAAGATCTTCCATTGTTTCATAGGCGTTTGCCATCAAAAATTTTGTTTGAACAATATTATCCCGTCGCTTTTCTCGCTTTAGGTAACCCTTCCAAATTTCTACGGCTTTTTCCCAATCTTTTCTTCTAAATAAAATTAAGCCTTCATAGTAAATGGCCCTGTCTCTAAACTCATGCCCTTGATTATTTTTAATTTCCTCAAACAGAATATAAGACTCTTTATAATTACCATTATTAAAAGTACTTAAGGCGTATCTAAAACTATAAAAATCTTGTTTTGCTAATTTGGGTCTAAAAAGACTTAATTTCTTATATATGTCTTTAGATTTGGCATAATTCTTTAAATAGCTAAAATATATTTCACCCATTCTTTCCTGTGTTTTTACTAACCACAGAGGCTCATCACTTATTTTCATTATTTTTTGATAGTAGGGAAGTGCTTCACTATTTTTAGATAAGTAAATTGAATACAGGTCACCCAATTGATAATTAATTTTTACCTGAATGTCCTTTGGGGGGTTTTTACCTAAGATGGCGTTATATTTTTTAATGGCCGCTAAATAATCTTGTTGAATAATATATTTCTGTGCCTGAAGAATTTCTTTATTAAGAGGAGGAGTAAAATCACAAGAGAGTGATATTACTCCTATCAAAATTAAAAGAATTTTATTCTTCATCTTCCTCAACAATATTTTCAACGGCTACAACCTTTTCACCATCTTTAAGTCTAATGATGCGAACACCTTGAGTAGCTCGACCCATTAAACTTATTCCTGAAATTTTTGTTCTAATTACTTGTCCCTTATCTGTAATGATCATCAAATCATCTTCTTCGGTAACTGGCTTAATGGCACAAATTTCACCATTTTTTTCAGTCAAACGCATGGCCAAAATACCTTTTCCGCCTCTTGTCTGTTTACGATACTGTGATGCTGAAGTCCTTTTTCCGTAACCATTTTCTGTTACAGAAAGAATTTCTACATTATCATCGATTATTTCCATGCCGATGATTTTTTCACTTTCGTCTATGTTGATTCCTTTTACCCCCTGAGAAACTCTACCCATAGGTCTACAATCTTCTTCAGAGAATCTAATGATTTTTCCAGAGGATGAGCAAAGGAGTACATCATGCTCCCCAGTCGTTACTCTTACATTAAGCAAGTTATCACCATCTATTATTTTAATGGCCCTCAATCCGCTTTGCTTAATATTTTTATAATCAGATAAAGAAGACTTCTTAACAAGTCCTCTCTCCGTAGCGAAGAGAAGAAATTTTCCATCGATGTCCTTGTCATCAGGAAGGCAAATTATTTCCTTAATTTTTTCTCCACTTGGGATTTGAATAAGGTTGGCTATATTTCGTCCCTTATTCGTACGAGATCCTTCCGGTACCGTGTAAACTTTTTTCGAGAACACTGTTCCTCTTGAAGTGAAGAAATACAGAGTAGAGTGAGTGTTTGCAGTAAAGATATTCGTAAAGAAGTCATCATCACTATTGGCGCCTTTTACACCAGTTCCCCCACGTTTTTGAGTTTTATAGGTATCAGTGGCCATTCTTTTTATGTAGCCCTTGTGAGTTACTGTAACAATTACTTCTTCTTCTTTCACCAAATCTTGGATTTGAATTTCGTCCGCTTTTGCAATGATATCTGTTCTTCTTTCATCACCATAGCTTTCTAGAATTTCATTAAATTCATCTTTAATGATTCCTTTTATTAAATCTTCACTCTGAAGAATACTTTCCAAGCGAGCAATCTCTTTCATTATGGCTTCATAATCGGCAATTATCTTATCTCGCTCAAGACCAGTTAATCTTTGTAATCTCATATCCAAAATTGCTTGAGATTGGATTTCTGATAGAGAGTAAGTTGACATCAATTTCTGTCTTGCTTGAGCAGGTCCTTCCGACTTTTTAATTAGCTCTACAAGTTCATCAATATTTTCTACCGCAGTTTTTAAACCTTCTAAGATATGGGCTTTTTCTTTTGCCTTTTTCAGTTCAAAAACCGTTCTTCTAATTACGACTTCTCTTCTGTGATCAATAAAGGCAAGTAGCTGCTCTTTGATATTCATCACTTTTGGTGAGCCATTAGAAATACTTAGAAAGATTATACCGAATGAGGTTTGTAACTGGGTGTGTTTATATAATCTATTTAAAATTACAGTACCAATTTCACCTTTCTTTAAATCTAAAGCGACTCGAATACCTTCACGAGATGACTCATCTCTAATATCAGATATGCCAACGATCTGTTTGGCATTAACGAGTTCAGCTATTTTTTCGATTAGTTTTGCTTTATTTACTTGATAGGGTAGTTCATGAATGACAATTCTTTCTCTATCACCAGACTTCCCATGACTTTCTATATCTGTCTTTGCCCTGATCTGAAGGACACCTTTTCCTGTATGGTAAGCAGATTTAATTCCTTCTGTTCCATGAATTGTTCCAGCTGTGGGGAAATCTGGTCCAGGTATAATTTCCATTAGTTGATTTATCGTTGTGGTCTCATCTTCTAAAAGAAGCAATAAACCTTTCATAATCTCTGATAAATTATGAGGTGGAATATTTGTTGCCATACCAACAGCAATACCCGCAGAACCATTCACTAAAAGATTTGGCACCCGCGTAGGTAAGACTCTTGGTTCTTTAAGGGAATCATCATAGTTTGGTTGCCACTCAACAGTTTCTTTATCGAGGTCTTTAAGCATCTCTTCAGTGAGCTTTTTCATACGGATTTCCGTATACCTCATAGCAGCTGCACTATCTCCATCAATAGACCCAAAGTTACCTTGGCCATCTACAAGCTGGTATCTCATTGAAAAATCTTGAGCTAGCCTTACAATCGTGTTGTAAACAGCTGAGTCACCGTGCGGGTGATACTTACCAATTACATCACCAACAACTCTGGCAGATTTTAAAAACGGTTTATTGTGATAATTTCCCATCGAGTGCATCGCATATAGAACCCTTCTATGAACTGGCTTTAAACCGTCTCGTACGTCGGGCAATGCACGTCCAATAATAACGGACATAGCATAATCAAGGTAACAGCTTCGCATTTCATCTTGAATGAATACTGGGGCTACATTACTAGGTGTGGGTGTTTCATTATTATTATCTGCCATGAATTATTCCTGTCTTATACGTCTAGATTTCTTACATTAAGAGCATTGTCTTCAACAAATTGGCGCCTTGGCTCAACACTATCTCCCATTAAAACAGAGAAAACCTGATCGGCTTCGATGCTATCTTCAACTTTGACTTGAAGTAATGTTCTATTGGCTGGATTCATTGTGGTTTCCCAAAGCTGCTCAGGATTCATTTCTCCTAGACCTTTATATCGTTGGATATAAGCACCTTGTTTTCCATCAGCTATAACGTAACTTGCGAAATCTTCAAGTGTATCAAATTCTTTTTTACCGTTCTTATCTTTTTCTATAGTAAAACTTGATTCCCTATACTTTTTGATTCCTTCCCATCCATTCAATAAATCATGAAATTCTGAACTTTCTAGGAAATATGAATTAAGTTTAAGTTTTTTGATTCTTGCTGTTGTTTTGACAATAACTTTCACCATAAAGCAGTCATGTTCCTTGTCTTCAACAACTTCAAAAGTATATTTTTTGAGAGTTTCATTTTCTAAAGTCTTTAAATAATCAGATATTTTTTTGACTTCATTTTCTACTGTCTCTCTAGACTTTAGAGTTGTTGCTCTTATATCACTCCACTCAATTATTTTTTTCAAAAGTAATGTGTCAAAGTGATTGTCGTAAGAGTGGAGATTCTTGTTATAACCTGTATATTTATTGATAAGTTTCTTTGTCTCATCATTATCAAAATTTTCACCATCAACTGTTACTGTGGCTCCATCAACGGCATTTATAACCAAGAAAGACTCTAGTAATTTTTCGTCTTTTAAATATTTCTCCATTCTACCTTTCTTGTATTTAAAGAGAGGTGGTTGAGCGATATAGATATACCCATTCTCAATTAATTCTGGAAATTGACGATAGAAAAGAGTTAACAGCAGCGTTCTAATGTGGGAACCATCCACATCAGCATCGGTCATGATAACAATTTTGTGATATCTTAATTTGGATAAATCAAATGAATCTTTTCCAATACCCGTGCCCATTGCCTGTACCAGCATCTTAATTTCGGCATTTCCAAGCATTTTATCGTAGCGAGCTTTTTCTACATTTAAGATCTTACCCTTAAGCGGTAAAACTGCCTGAGTTCTTCGATCGCGACCCTGTTTTGCTGAACCACCAGCAGAGTCACCTTCCACTATATATATTTCACATTGCGCAGGATCCTTTTCCTGACAATCGGCCATTTTGCCCGGTAATCCACCTGACTCTAACACTGATTTTCTTCTCGTTAATTCTCTGGCTTTCCTAGCTGCCTCTCTAGCTGCAGCAGCATCGAGTGCTTTTCTTAAAATTGTTTTTGCAGTATTAGGATTTTCCTCGAAATAACTTTTTAATCCATCTCCTACGAGGGAGTTCACGATACCTTCTACCTCAGAGTTACCTAGTTTATCTTTTGTCTGTCCTTCAAATTGAAGCTCTGGAAGTTTAATAGAAATGATAGCAGTGACACCTTCTCTCATGTCATCGCCTGTTAAATTCATTTTTACGCCTTTTAACAAATTATTGTCTTTGGCGTATTGATTTAAGACCCTAGTTAATGCTGTTTTAAATCCCGAGATATGGGTACCACCACCAGGCGTTGAAATCGCATTGGCATAGCCTGATAAAACCTCACTATAAGAGTCAGTCCACTGAAGTGCTATTTCCACTTCATAGTCTTCTTTAGATTGAGATATATAAATTGGTTTTTTATGAACCGCTGTTTTTGCTCTATTTAACCATTCAACAAATTCAACTAAGCCACCTTCATAATGAAAGACTTCTTTTTTATCTGTTCTTTCGTCTCTTAAAGAAATTTTTAGGCCTTTATTTAAAAAAGCCATTTCCCTAAATCTGTTAGCTAGTGTTTCATAATTAAATTCGAGTACTTCGAAAATCTCTGTATCTGGTTTAAAGGTAACAGATGTACCCGTTGCGTTTCCATCTTGAATACCAACTTCTTTTAGAGGTGAAGTTGTATTACCTCTTTCAAATTGAACAGCGTAAACCTTTCCATTTTTCTTAATTTCTAACTTAACCCATTTAGATAGTGCGTTTACAACAGCAGCTCCAACACCGTGAAGACCACCTGAAACTTTATATGCTGATCCTTCCTCATTGAATTTACCTCCAGCATGGAGTTTCGTAAAAACGAGTTCAGCTGCCGAAATTTTCTCTGTAGGATGCATATCAACAGGAACGCCACGACCATTGTCTATAACGGTGACAGAATTATCTTTGTGAATAAGAACTCTTATTTCTGTACAGTAACCAGCAAGGGCTTCATCGACAGCATTATCTACAATCTCGTAAACACAGTGGTGAAGACCTCTATAAGCAGTATCGCCAATATACATACCCGGTCTTTTTCGAACAGCTTCTAGTCCTTCTAAAACCTTGATTTGATCAGCGGTATACTTTTCGCCAACTTTTGAAATTGATGGTGGTTGATTTTCCAAGAAGAAACTCCCATGTCTCTGTTTAATTTAAAATTTTCAAACTTCTTGAACAATTCCAGAGTTAACTAACAACTTATTTGCGCCCTCTATGGTGTCCAATACTTCCTTAAAACTATCGTTTGCTGTGGTAATTAGAACCTGAAAGTTTTTATTCTTTAGGTACTCTACCAATCGACGCCACCTGAGCTTGTCTAATTCGCCTGAAACGTCGTCTAACAATACGATAGGAAAAGATTTAAATTTATACCTAAATAGCTCTATGTAAGCAAATAAGAGGCTCAAATAAGACATTTTTTGTTGGCCAAGAGAACAGTAATCAAATGAGTTTAATCCATCAAAAAGAAGCACATAGTCATCTTTATGTATGCCATAGGACGTATGCCCGATAATTAGATCTTTTTCACGATTTTTTTGACACATATCTAGATAATTGTCGCGATTCATATTAGTTATTTTTGTGTCTAGCATTATTTCTAGATCATGTTCCTCTGAGAATAGATTTTTAAAAGATTCTCGAATAAACGGTCTGAGCTCATCTAGGAAAGCTAGTCTTTTCTGGGTAAGAAAAATTGAGTTATCTGCCATTTCTTCATCAATGGCATTTATTTGCTTTTGAAATTGAGAGGGTTTTTGCGAGAGAAGTTTGTTTCTAAATCTCAAGCTTTTAGTAAATCTTGCTAATGATTTTTTATAACTTAAATCAAGCTGACTCAAGTGATCATCAATCCATGCTCTTCTTTGAGAGGACGATAAATGAAAGCCTTGGCTATCAAATGGATTTATAAACACTACTCCAATTTCTAGTTTCTTATTCGTACTTTTTCCCTGATAAAACCAAGAGTGGCCATTCTCATTTAATTTGCCAGAATAAGAATAGGTTTCTGAAGTCTCATTATTTGAAAAAACTGATTGAAAAGATATTTCAGTGTTTTCCCCATCTAGACCGAGTATTTGTGGAAAACTTGTGTTTTTTCTAAAAGATTTTCTTTTTATTAAATAATATAGAGCTTCTAGAATATTGGTTTTGCCATTTCCATTTTCTCCAAAAATACAATTTATGCCGTTAGAGAAATTTATTATCTCTTCGTCTAAGTTTCTAAAGTTTTTAACTTGAAGCTTACTTATTTGAAGAGGAAGCATACCTAAAGCTTAAGCGGCATTATGATCCCTAGCATATTTGGAACATTTGGCGATTTTATGACAACGGCGCTAAATTCATTGTTCAACTCAAATTGAATTTCACCTTCTTCAAATGTAGCTAAGGTATCAATTAAGTACTTTGCATTGAAACCAATCTCCATCTCTTTACCACTATAGTCTACAGGTATCGTCTCTCTTGCGTCGCCAAGTGAGGGATGATTGGCCATTAAAGTAATTTCTTTTTCACTGAGCTTTACGCGAACACCATTACTCTTCTCATTAGACATGATTTTTATTCTTCTTAAAGCATCAAAGAGTGATGCCTTATCAGCTGTCATTGTAAAAGATGTCTTTTGAGGAATTACTGCTTGATACTTTGGATATTCCCTTGAGATTAAACGAATACTTAGAAAATATTTTTCATCGCAATTCACATACATGAACGAATCATCCACACTCAGGTTAATAAGTGATTTAGGAAATGATTCCGCAACTCTCTTTAATTCATTTACACCTTTTCTTGGAACGATGATTCCATTAATTAAGTTGTCTATGTTGCTGTCTTCAAGTTCTGTATCAATCATCGAAAGCCTGTGACCATCTGTTGCCACAGCTCTTAATTTAGAATCAATTTCTTGAAGATATATTCCATTTAAAAATAATCTTGTCTCATCTGTGCTTATTGCATGAGAAGTTTTTGAAATTATTTCTAGGACTTTTTCACTTGGAATACTGAATTCGTTTTGCTTGTTCTGGAAAACTAATTGAGGAAAATCTTCATTTTTATAAATTAAAAGAGTGAAGTGAATGTCACCACAGTTAATCTTCAAGCTGTTTTCATTTTCATCGAGCTTTAATTCAAGATTTGAATTTGGTAACTCTCTTAAAATATCTGAAAAGTTTTTTGCGTTTACACAGAATGATCCTGGAATTTCTGTAACTGCTTCAATCGTTATTTTTGCTGAAACTTCTAGATCAGTTGCTGAAAAACTTATTTGTCCATTTTTAGCTTCTACAAGCGTGTATGCCAGTATGGGTCTAGTATTCTTTCGATCCACTACTGATGTAACTTTTGTTATAGCTTCTCTTATAGATTCTGTACTTACTTGTGCGTGCATATCATTTTCCTTGAACATATTTGTTCTATCCTAATGATTCTTCCTAAGCAAGACACCTCTTCAGGTAGGGTTTTGTGTATTATATATATATATATTTAATTAATATATATTATAGGCTGTTGATAAGGGGATAACTCTCGATAAGTCCACTTGGTAAAGCTTTTAGCGATTCGGCCCAGGGTAGAATTGTTAATAAAAAACTTATATGCGATTGCTAAATGCGTATATTATTAATTCTAGTACATTTTTTTGACTCTTTTTAACTAGTAATCCACATTTTTTTCACATCTTTTCTTTTACACATTTGAGTATCTAAGGATTTCGGATTAATTAGTTTTTTATTCACACTTTTATCAACATGTTGATAATTTTTTATTCCCTTTGTGGAAATAGTGGATAACTCTTTTTCCACAGTGGATAACTTTGTGGATTGTTTTATAATTATTTTTAATTTCAATTAGTTAATGTGCTTTTTAAATAAAAAAGGCCGACTATTCAGCCGGCCTTTTGAGATGAGTAATTTTAAAGATATAAACTAGATATTGTTTTCGAGGAAAATGAGATCCTTAGAGAGTTTTGGATCGGTTTTCAAGTTATTGCTTATCTTGTTTACGCCATGAATTACAGATGAGTGATCTCTGTTGCTGTAGTATTGAGCAATTTCGTTAAAGGTTGCGCCAACTATATTCTTACTTAAGTACCAGGCAATGTGTCGTGCTCTAACAATATCTTTATTTCTACTCTTGGACTTTAGGTCGGCCACTGCAATTTTAAAATATTGTGAGCTTGCTCTACAAACGCTCTCAAGAGTTGCTGCAGGTTTCTCATTTAAGTCTTGTAGCTTTAAGATATCCCGTGCCATCTCTGTGTCAATTTCTGACTCCATAAGTTCTGCATGTGCCTGAAGTCTGATAAGCGAACCTTCTAATTCTCTAATCGATGTTTTTATCGAACTAGCTATTAAGTTCAGAACTTCGTCTTGAACAAAAAGGTCTAGCTCAATTGCTTTCTTTTTTAATATTGCTGTTCTTGTTTCAAAATCAGGTTTTTGAATATCGACAACCAAGCCCCATTGGAGCCTTGTTATGATTCGTTCTTCAATTCCTGTAATTTTCTCTGGAGACTTATCAGAGGTGAAAATGAGCTGTTTACCCTTGTCATGAAGAAAGTTGAAAATATGAAAGAATTCTTCCTGAGTGGAGTTTTTATTTTTAAGTTCATGAATGTCGTCGATCATTAAGACATCAATACTTTCGGTATATTTTCTCTGGAATTCACTTAGTGTTTTGTCTTTATATGCATTTATCAATTCTTTCATAAAGTCACGAGCTGATATAAGACAAATGGCTAGATCAGGATGGTGTTCAAAAATACCATTTCCAACAGCATGGAGTAGGTGAGTTTTTCCAAGACCAGAATCGGAGTAGATATATAAGCATGGATATTTACCCGTTTTTCCAGGGGAGTCAGCCACCGCACAAGCTGTAGCAAAGGCGAGGTTATTTGATGGTCCAACAATGTAGTTATCAAATGTTTTCTTTGGATCTATTGTTTGACCAGAGTTCTCTTTTTCCATGTGATCTATAAATCTACTTTGGA
This sequence comes from Bacteriovoracaceae bacterium, assembly GCA_021737405.1. Taxonomy (GTDB): domain Bacteria; phylum Bdellovibrionota; class Bacteriovoracia; order Bacteriovoracales; family Bacteriovoracaceae. The sequence goes on along the minus strand of JAIPEG010000002.1, from coordinate 114,374 downwards.
CCTGTACAGCGATTTCACTCGATTTTGGAGAAAGATCGAGAGTAAATGTTGGTTTGCTATTGTTTTTGGAATTAACAGTGTCATTTGCGATCAAGCCCTCAAAAATTGGAACTTGTTCTTTTTTCACCAAAATCTCAATTTTATAATTTGAACCCATAAGTTCATAAAGCGCTTTTTTAATAGAATTTAAGAATGAATTTTCTATAGTTGATTTTATGAATTGGGTTTGAGCGACAAAAATTGCTTTATCATTCGTAATTTCAATCAGTTCAATCTTATTTTCTATAAAAGTATCAAATTTTATCTTCTCTATTTTCGTTTTTAATATTTCAAACAAGCCCATTGTAATAGGGTTAAGAGCATTATTATCGTCTGGATTGTTGACGATTTTTGTATTTTCTTTTTCTTTTTCTTTTTCTTTGTCTGTTGAGGTGTTAAAAATATTTTCCAGTAAGTCGTTGTTTTTATTGGTTTTTATGTCACTATTTTTAAGAAATTTTTCAAAAGGAAAATCCTGAGTCATTTCGAACGTCTCCAATTAACTTTTCTGTGTGTAAAGTCGTGTGCCTGTTTAGTTGCGGGACATTTTTGTACATGACGGCCGAGAAAGAATCAATATAGTGCGAAGCGCAAATATTCTGACCTCTTCTTACAAAATGTTGGTAATTTGGCACCCTGTATTTTGCATTTGGCCATTGCCTTTTTAAGCACCATTTTGTACATTCCGCTTCTTATTAGAAGATTCAATTACAGTTAATGTGATAAGTTCCGTGAGGATGTTATGAGTAAAAGAACTTGGCAACCAAAGAGAAAAAAACGTCTCCGTGTTCATGGCTTTTTAAAGCGCATGGCCACTGCTGGTGGAAGAAAAGTAATAAACGCTAGACGCGCTAAAGGCCGTAAAAGGTTAACCGTTTCTACTGGTACCAAATAACGACTTGAGCGGTGACCTCTTTTCCTAAAGAGTCGCGGTTATTGAACTCTAAAGATTTTGATTATTTAAGGAAGGGTGCCAGGGTTCTGAGTACCCCTTTCTTACGTTTCTATTACAAAGAATCTCGAATACAAGGCTCAAGTTCTCGAATCGGTCTTAGTGTCTCAAAGAAAGTAGGAAATGCTGTTCAAAGAAATGTAGTGAAGCGTTTCCTTAGAGAAAATTTTAGAAATAGTGATTGGCTAGAAAAAGGTGATGATATTCTTGTTGTGGCCTCACCCCGTCTGAAAGCCCTTTTTAAAGAAAAACAAGATGTGAAAACTGAGCTTAGAAATTCTTGGAGTAAGGCAATTGAGAGAAGGGGAGCTGTTCAATGATTAAACACTTCTTTCTGTCTCTTCTTTGGATTTATCAGAAGGCCATTTCTCCTTTTTTTGGAAAGAATTGTCGTTACTATCCATCTTGTTCCCAATATAGTCGTGAATGTTTTCAAGCCTTTCCAGCCCACAAGGCCCTATGGTATTCAATCAATCGAATATGCAGATGTCACCCTTATCAATCTGGTGGATTTGATCCCATCCCTAAGAGATAAGTAAATTAAAGGAATTTTTATGGCCTCAGAGCAAAAAAGATTATTCTTAGCCCTTTCATTGTCAGCTTTGGTTCTTTTTACCTGGCAAGCCTACTTTGCTCCAAAAGATAATTTCGATGCATCAATTAATAAAACTAAAAGTGTAGATGGCACTCCTGTAGTTTCTACTGCAAAAGAGGCAGGTTCTGAAGCTGTAGTTGCTAGTCCAGCTGAGAGGGTCGCTGTTGAGACCTTGCCGGTAGCAAACAATTCAGAGGCCAAGAAGGTGGTTCTTGTTAATGGAGAGAATACCTTACAGGTATCAAGCGACTTTAGTATTTCAGGCTTTAAGTCTGTCCTGGCGAATGATTCATTTCAAGATGTTGTTGGAGCAAGAAATCCACTTCAGGTCTTCGTTATACAAAATGGTGAAGCAAGAAGACTAACTTTTGATCAATTTTCAGCAAATGGATCTATCCTAAGTGGCTTTAATGAGGCCCTAGGAGTAACGCTGAGTGGTTCTTTGGACGAAAAAGGTATTTTTAATTGGAGCCTTGGTTCAGATCAGCCTCATCAGTATTTCATTAGCAGTCAATCGGAAAAGAAAGAGGGAGAGGCTCGTCAAATTCGTCAGTTTCTCACTTATTTTAAGGAAGTTGATAGGAACAATATAGACGATGATGAAACTGTAGATGGTAAAATACAGTGGTTTGGGATTGATTTTCATTACCACCTATTTGCCACTGTTTTTCGGAATAAATTAGTTGCTGCATCTAATATCAAAAATCAAAACCTTGGGATCAAGCTCGTAGAGCCAACAACTAAGCTTGCCGGTTACAATATTTTTACTAAGAAGTCGTACGACGATTTAAGTAAGCAGGGGAGCAATCTTCAGCTGAGTGTGGACTTTGGAGTGTTTGGGGTAATAGCGGTTCCTATTCTAAGGGGACTTCAGTTTTTCTATAAATATGTCCCTAATTACGGCTTTGCTATTATCCTCATCACTCTTTTTATTAGAACCCTTCTTTTTCCACTTCAGTATAAAAGTTTTAAGAGTATGAAAAAGATGCAGAGACTCCAGCCTGACTTGGCCAAGGTTAAGGAGAAGTATGGGGATGATCCGCAGCGGATGCAAAAAGAAACCATGGAGCTTTTTAAGAAAAATGGTGCCAACCCTATGGGTGGTTGTCTGCCGCTGGTCCTTCAGATGCCAGTTTTCTTCGCCTTTTATCAAGTTCTCTTTAACAGTGTTGAACTCTTGAATGCACCATTTATATTATGGATTAATGATCTTTCAGCAAAAGATCCCTACTATGTATTACCGGTTCTTATGGGTGCTGCTATGTTTGCTCAAACAAAGCTTAACCCCTCGACGACAGCTGATCCTACTCAGCAGAAGATGATGATGTTTATGCCCTTAATATTTACATTCTTTATGAAGGATTTACCTGCGGGTCTTAACCTCTATATTTTTGTATCCACTGTTTTTGGTATCGCTCAACAGCTTTTCGTCTATAAGACTGTCGATTAATTTATGTCTTTGCAAAACCAACCAGGCCCTATTGTTGCTGTTAGTACTGGTTTAGGTGAAAAAAGTGCCCTGGGAATTGTAAGGGTCAGTGGTATAGAGGATCTTTCTTTCTTAAGGGCCATTACTAAAAAAGGTGATGGCTTCTTGCCAGAAGCGCGAAAAGCTTATTTTTCGAAATTTTCTAAAGAGAGTGGAGAGATTCTAGATGAGGGCATCTTTATTTATTTTAAGGGTCCCGAGAGCTTTACTGGTGAAAACATTGTCGAGTTTAATCTTCATGGTAACCCACTAATTTTAAACAACTTCTGTGATTATCTGGTTGAGAAATTTAGCTTTCGTCGGGCTCAGCCAGGAGAATTCTCCTACAGGGCGCTTAAAAACAATAAACTAAACCTTACTCAGGTTGAAGGTCTCGATTTAATTCTTAATGCTAACTCCGGCTTTGGTCTAAAAGCTGGGACTGAGTTACTTAATAACAAATTATTTAAAAGTTATAATGAAGTACGTAGTCTTTTTTTGGAAATTAAGATGCATCTCGAAATTCTCATCGATTTTTCTGATGATGTAGGAGAAGATGAAATTTTTCAAAAGCTCGAATTTATTCATACAAAATTTCATGGTCTTATTTCAAAGTTATATCAAAGAACTCAGGGTAATTTGAATCATCTACTTTCCCCTGTTATCTCTTTGTATGGCGCTACCAATGCTGGCAAGAGTACCTTCTTTAATAAGCTGCTGGGAGAGGATAGGGCGATTGTAAGCAGTGTTCATGGTACTACCAGAGATTCAATTTCAGAGTATGTGCAGCTATTCGGGTCTTCCTTCAAATTGATTGATACTGCTGGACTCAGAGATACTTCTGAAGAAGTTGAAAACTTGGGAATAGAGAGATCAAAGAAAATTAACGAAGAAAGTTTCTTTAAAATTTTTGTTATTAATCCATTTGATAATTTAACCATCAATAAAGATTTTAATTTCGATGCTATCGTTTTTACCCATGGTGATATTCCCGGAGCAGATAAAAAATTAAAGTCCATTACTAGTAAAATAAATGGCAATTTCTTTCTATCTAGTGGTCCTATGGGGGCAGAGGGTATTGGTCCTATAGGGGCAAGTAATTTAGGTGGTCCTATAGAACCACAATTACTAAGTGGTCCCATAGGGGCAGCTTTTAAATATGGTGGTCCTATAGGACCAGAGAATTCGTTGGAATATTTCATTTTCAATAAATATCAATCACTTACGTTATCTAACCCAATAGCTATCTCTAGACACCGCGATGTAATTTCAGATATTTACCATGCTTTCAATGAGTATTTAGCTACTTACGGAGAAACGAGGGATTGTGCTATTCTGAGCTCCTTTGCTAATAGGTTGGGCGCCTCCTTGGACGAGCTAATCGGTGTCATATCCCCACAGGACGTCCTGGACTCTATATTTAGCAATTTCTGCATAGGAAAGTAGTATTTACAATGTCTTATACTGTTTTCTGGACAATAATGGTCAATTAATTGTAAATGTTCTACGTGGAACAATCTTTAGAAAAATTTGATATTTTAGTTATGGGTGGCGGTCATGCTGGCCTTGAGGCTGCATGGGCTGCAAATCAATTCGGTCTCAAAGTTGGAATCGTTTCTCTTCCAGGTGTTGGTCTTGGATCTGCACCATGTAATCCCGCAGTGGGTGGCGTTGGAAAGGGTCAGGTAGTTAGAGAGATTGATGCCCTTGGTGGTTTAATGGGCAAGCTGGCTGACCTATCAGGCATTCAGTATCGAGTTTTAAATGAGAGCAAGGGCTACGCCGTTCAATCAACTAGAATTCAAATAGATAAGACAAAATATAGTAAATTTGCAGAAGAAGTGATTTCTCAGTCAAGCATCACCGTTGTTAGAGACAAGATCAATTGTGTTTCCCCAAAGGTTGGTGAATATTTTGAATTAGCGGGAGATCTTGGAACATATTTTAGTAAAAAACTTATTGTCACTACTGGAACTTTTCTTGGAGGAAAACTCCACACTGGGCCAGAGGTTTCGGTAGGCGGCAGATTTGGTAAAGAATCATCTAGAAGTATAGATGACCTTTTTGAGAACGTTAAAACCCTAAAAAAGCGCTTTAAAACAGGTACACCACCAAGAATAAGAAGGGATTCTATCGATTTCTCTAAAATGGAGGCGCAGCCAAGTGATCCAATGGCATTAAACTTCCATTGGGCCCATGATAGTTTCAATAGGGCTCAGTCTCAGGTTGATTGTTTTCTAACGAGAACTAATGAGAGTGCGCTGACTATCATTCGAGAAAACAAAGAAAAAAGCCCAATTTTCAATGGTCAAATTAAAGGCGTTGGACCAAGGTATTGCCCCAGCATTGAAGACAAGGCTTTTCGGTATTTAGATAGAAATGTTCATCATGTATTCGTGGAGCCCGAAGGTCTTGATATAGACACATTTTATCCAAATGGAATATCAACTTCATTGCCAAAAGAGGTTCAATTAGAGTTCTTAAGACTTATTCCCGGGCTAGAAGAGGCAGAAATTGCGGTTTATGGTTATGCTGTTGAGTACGACGTTGTTGATACTCTTGATTTAACCAGATCTATGGAACACAAGCGGATTGAGGGTCTGTACTTTGCTGGCCAAGTTTGTGGAACCTCTGGCTATGAAGAAGCTGCCGGACAAGGTTTGATTTCCGGCCTCAACGCAGCTTTGGCCGTGCTGGGTAGAGCTCCATTGGTCCTCAGTAGGCATGAAAGCTACATAGGTGTCATGATTGAGGATTTGGTTACTTTTGAGCGAGATGAGCCCTACAGGCTCTTTACCGCACGCTCAGAAAATAGGCTTTTTATTAGAGAAGATAATTCTGTTTTAAGGATGTCAGGCTATAGAAAGTCCCTTGATCTTGATTTGGCAATTGATAGGGCGAACGAAAATTTCCTTGCTCAATTTAAATTATTAGAAAAAATGTGCGAAAAAATGTTTTTCTTTCCAAATAAAGAGAACGTCCAGCTATTTGATGAATTTAACTGGGGTGGAATAAAAGAAAAAATTAGCCTCGTAGAGGTCTTGCAAAGAAGCAATGTGGATCCAGTTAGTGGACTTTCTAAAATTTTACAGAGATCTGGTGTTGATTTTGATGTGAGGGTGATAAGGGCTGTAGGCATCTCTCTTAAGTATCGCGGATATATTATACGGGAAGAACAAGAAAACAAAATTCAAAGGAAGCTAGAAGACAAAAGGGTTGATTGGGAAAACCTACTTAAAAATAGAAATGTGAGCTTTGAATGTAAGCAGCGGATTGAAAAGATTAAGCCAGAAACATTTGGTCAGCTCAAAAGAATAGAGGGGATAAGGCCCGCAACTCTGACCTTTATAGCATCGGCCTTATAGTGAGAGACTTCTCTGATAATCTTCTCGATTTACTTAACGATAAATATGGTTCACTAAATTTGACACGAATCAATGAACCAGAGGAGTTTTTTCAGAAGCAAGTTCTTGACTCGATTCTTCCTTGTGATTTATTTAATTCATTCTCAAAAAGCATAGAAAAGGGTCTTCACTTGGATATAGGCTTTGGTGGTGGCTTTCCTTTGTTGCCACTTGGGCACAAGTATCCTGGAACGAAGTTTATAGGGTTTGAAGCGAGGCGAAAAAAAGCAGACGCTGTCAGAGATATAGCACTAGATCTAAAACTTAAAAATATTAAGACTTACCACTATAGAATAGAGGACATCTTGATAGATGTGCCTTGCTCACTCTCTTTTAAGGCCGTAGGCAAGATTTCTGATTATATTAAAAAAATAAATTCAAATAAGCCGATCACGGTTTATTTTTATAAAGGTCCTAATGTTAAGGAGCTTGAGTCTGTCCCAGAAAAGATAGAAAGTTTTAGAAAGGTGCTAGATGAAGAGTACGACCTCCCAGGCACCAATGGGAGAAGCTTTATAGCTTACCAAAGCGCAAATGTTCCACGTGGAACAAAGAAAGCGCTTGTCAAACTATCGCAACTTATTTAAAAATTCTATCGCGGCAACAACAAACGGAGCACCTAAATGACTAAAATCATTGCTATAGCCAATCAGAAAGGCGGAGTTGGTAAAACAACTACGGCCATAAATCTTGCGGCGTGTCTAGCAGTAGCTGAGAAAAAAACTCTACTAATTGATCTAGACCCTCAAGGAAATGCCAGTGTTGGAGCTGGTTTAAATAAAGAGGACTTTGCTGAAAGTAATATTTATCACGCAATAATTGGGAAAAAGTCTATTAAGGACTGTATCTACCCCACAGAATTACCTCATTTTGACGTTTGTCCTGCTGACCAAAATCTAATTGGTGCAGAAATAGAGTTAGTTAGTGAGTTTGCTAGGGAACACAAGCTTAAAGCCGCTCTAGAGCCAATTGTAAAAGACTACGATTACATCTTAGTTGATTGTTTACCCAGCTTGAATGTACTTGCAGTGAATGCCTTAACGGCTTGTACTGGGGTGATAGTACCTTTACAAACTGAGTATTATGCAATGGAGGGCCTAGCACAGTTACTTAATACTATTAGACTTGTTAGATCATCTCTTAATCCCACGCTAAATTTAGAGGGAATTTTGTTAACGATGTTTGATGCGAGAACTTCTCTTCATAAGCAGGTTTCTGCGGAAGTGAAAACTCACTTTGGCGATAAGGTATTTGAAACGATTATTCCAAGAAATGTGAAAATTTCAGAATGCCCTTCCTTTGGGAAACCAATAATTCTCTACGATATTGAATCAAAGGGAAGTCAGGCATATTTATCTCTAGCAAAAGAGATGATTTTAAAAGAACGAATGAAAGCTCCTGAAAATCAGCCTGAATTAAATTTCACGATACCAGAGATACCTTCAGAGCATAGAGATCAATTACAGTAATTAGGGATTAGAAATGGCGAAAAAAGTAGCACTCGGAAAAGGAATAGCTTCATTAATTCAAGATACACCGAATGAGATTTTAAAAGCATCTCTAAAGGATCTTGCTGCAGATAATTCACAAGCCAAAAGAGAAGAAAGCTTTGGGGAAAATCCTGCATTAATAAGTATTAGTGAAATAAAGGCAAATCCTAATCAGCCAAGAAAAATATTTAAAGAGAAAGAACTAAAAGAATTATCGGACTCGATTAAAGAGAACGGAATAATTCAGCCACTAGTTGTTTTAAAAGCAGAGAAAGGCTTTGAGCTTATTGCGGGTGAGAGAAGACTAAGGGCCGCAAAAATGGCAGGAATTGATAAGGTTCCCGTTGTTATAAAGAAGGTTACTGATAGAGAACGAATGGTTATCTCTATCATAGAGAACGTTCAAAGAAGTGATCTCAATTGTGTTGAAGAAGCTTTGGCCTATTATCAATTAATGAACGAATTTGATCTTACCCAAGAGGAAGTTGCCAAAAGACTTGGAAAAGAAAGATCTACAATCGCAAACTATATAAGAATATTAAAACTACCAAGAGATGTGATTGAACTCCTTCAAAAAGAGTTTTTAAGTTTTGGCCACGCTAAGGTTTTAGCAGCTGAAAAAGAACGTGAAAGAAGCATAAGGTTTGCAAACTTAGCAGTCACAGAAAATATGTCTGTAAGAGAGCTAGAAAAACTATTAAAAAAGAAAGATCCAATAGCAAAAAGACCTCAAGAAAAAAGCTTTGATGGTAAGTTGGATCAATTCAGGCAAACTCTTGAGCAGAAGACTGGTTACCATTTTGATCTAAAATCAAAAAAAGCAGGAAAAGGGGAGTTTGTGATAAAATTCTCAAATGAAGCAGAATTTAACGATATTTACGAATATCTGCTAAAGCGCTAGTGGTCCCATAGGACCAATTGCTAACAAGGGATTGTGCAGTGAGGCATAAGGGTGAAATTTCAGCCATTATTGAAGAGGGCTGTAAATTTGAGGGCAACCTAAGTTTTAACGGGGTTGCTAGAATTGCAGGAATAGTGAACGGTTCAGTATTTTCAAATGACACAGTCATTGTCTCTGAGGGTGCTGTCGTGAATGCTGACATAAATGCAAACGTCATACTGATCTCAGGTACTGTGAAAGGTAATATAAAGGCCAGCAGTCGAGTAGAGATAATCAAGCCCGCAAGATTTGAGGGGACAATTACCACACCGAGTCTAATTGTAGAGGAAGGAGTGATTTTCCACGGCACAACAAAAATGCGTGAAAAAAGGTAATTGTAAAGAACTCATATCTTTGGTTCTAAGCCTTAATTTAAGCCCATTTAGAAGATTTTACACTTTGACAAACTTGCCAGAGATGACTACATATAAGGTTCAATTTTTAGCATCATCTTATCTGAAAAAGTCCTAAGCAAAGGACCGTCAGGGGAATAGAGTCTTATGGATAAATTTATTGGGATTTTCCAAAAATTAGGCGTCGACGAATCAATATTTTATCAATTCGGAATTTTTGTCATTATTTTCTTCTTATTGAAGGTTGTCTTCTTTAATAAGCTTTTATTTGTTCTCCAAACAAGAGAGTCAAAGACAACAAAGCTTGACCAGGAAGCGGGTAACAAATTCAAGGAAGCAGATAAGCTTTCTGAAAAGTTTGATAAGGAAATACAAAAAACAAGTGAAGAAGCTCATATGAAGATGTCTGAGTTAAAAAATAAATCAGTAAAAGAAATTTCTGAAGCACAAAAAAATGAAGAATTAAAAGTACTGGCTCAGTATGAAGAAAAGAAAAAGGGTGTAATCGCCGAAGTGGAAGCTAGTAGAACTTCAGTTTTAAAGAGTGCTGAGAATTTATCTGAAACCCTTGTAAATAAATTAGTAAATTAATTTAGGACTATCGAAATGAAATGTTTAATCACTTTATTGGTCTTGCTTGTAACAAAAATAACATTTGCCGCCGGTGGTGGTGCACACGGTAGTGTCACGGATTTACTTTATCCTGCAGTTAACTTTTTTATTCTATTTTTTGCCTTACTTTTCCTTCTTAAAAAACCTCTAAGAGAAATGTTTGATAAAAATGCAGAAGACGTTACAAACCTATATGAATATGCGGACAAAAGAGACAAGGAAGCAAAAATCAAATTAGAGATGTTTCAAAAAAAAATAGAAAATCTTGAGTCTGAGAAAAAGAAGATTATTCAAAATGCAGAAAAAGAAGCCAACGATTTTGTACAAAGAACAAAACTAGAATCTGAAGAATATTTAAAAAGATTAGAGAGGGATTCAGAAAGCAAAGTCTTGCATGAAAAAAGCTCTTTAGAAAACAGACTTAAAGAAGACCTGGTTACAGAAGTAATTGAGAAGGCAAAAGAAAAAATAAAAAACGATTCTGGACTTAATAAAAAAGCAACAAACAAATTAATTTCTCAAATATAGGTAGTATATGAAAGAAGCGATAGTTGCCCGTGCATATGCACAATCAATCTACACATTAGGCGAAGAACAAAAGATTGATGTAACAGAAGAGATGACAAATCTCACAATGGTTATTAACGAAAATAATAACCTAGAAACGGTTTTGTTTTTAGATGTTTTTACCATTGAAGAAAAACAAGCGGTTTTGAATGATGTTTTGGTGAAATTAGGGCTATCTGGTTTAGTGAAAAACGTCTTAAACTTTTTGATGGAAGAAAAGAGAATAAATATCCTTCCACTCATATTTAAAGAGTTGGTCGTACTAGATGACCATAAGAAAGGCTTCATGAGGGGAATCATTGAAGGCCGAGAGGGAAGTGTAGACAAAGAGTTTGAAACAAAAATTCATGCTTTCTTAAAAGAAAAACTCGGAACAGACCCTATTTTAACATACAAACAGAATGAAAAATTAACTGCAGGTTTTAGAGTAACAGTTGAAGACCTTCAGTTAGACGCAACTTTAGATAACCAATTAAATAAACTTAAATCGGAAATTCTTAATTCCTAATACAAAGAGGTAAAGTGATGTCCATCAATCCAGAAGAAATTTCAAGCATTATCAAGGACAGGATTGCAAACTTTGAAAACAGACTTCAAGTAGATGAAGTAGGAACTGTTTTGACAGTTGGAGACGGTATTGCCCGTATCTTCGGTCTTAAAAATGTTATGGCCGGTGAACTTGTTGAGTTCGACGGTGGTACAAAGGGTATGGTTCTTAACTTAGAGACTAATAATGTCGGTGTTGCAATTCTTGCAGACGACAACTCTATTAAAGAAGGTACGACAGTAAAAAGAACTGAAAGAATCGTTGAGGTTCTTGTCGGTGACGCTTTACTTGGACGTGTTGTTAATGCTCTTGGCGAGGCCATCGATGGACAGGGAGAAATTGTCTCTGAACATAGTCGCTTTGTTGAAGTAAAAGCACCTGGAATTATTGCAAGAAAGCCTGTGCATGAGCCTATGCAAACAGGTATTAAAGCAATTGATTCAATGATTCCAATTGGTCGTGGTCAGCGAGAGCTAATTATCGGTGATAGAAAGACAGGGAAAACAGCAGTTGCCCTAGACACTATTATTAACCAAAAAGGAAAAGACGTAGTTTGTATCTACGTTGCTGTTGGACAAAAGCAATCAACAGTTCGTCAGGTTCATCAAAAACTAATTGAAACAGGCGCAATGGAATACACAACTATTGTTTCTGCAACAGCATCAAACTCAGCACCATTACAATTCCTAGCTCCTTATACTGGTGCAACAATGGGTGAGTATTATCGCGATCTCGGTAAGCACGTTCTTATCGTATTCGATGATTTAACAAAACAAGCAAATGCTTATAGACAAATGTCACTTCTTCTTCGCCGTCCTCCTGGACGTGAAGCATTCCCTGGGGATGTTTTCTATCTTCACTCGAGACTACTCGAGAGGGCATGTAAACTTTCCGACGACCTTGGCGCTGGCTCAATGACGGCCCTACCGGTTATTGAAACTCAAGAAGGTGACGTTTCTGCCTATGTTCCAACGAACGTTATTTCAATTACGGATGGTCAGATCTATTTAGAGTCCGATTTATTCAACTCTGGTATTCGCCCAGCCGTAAACGTTGGTCTATCTGTTTCTCGAGTTGGTGGTTCAGCTCAGATTAAAGCAATGAAGAAAGTCGCAGGTACACTTCGACTCGATCTTGCTCAGTATCGTGAACTAGCTGCATTCTCTCAGTTCGGATCTGATCTAGATGAAGCTACTCAAAGGCAACTTGCCAGGGGTGAAAGACTTGTAGAATTACTAAAGCAAGGTCAATACGTTCCAATGGATGTTATTGATCAAGTTGTAGTGATTTTTGGTGCGACAAAAGGGCTTTTCGATAAGGTGCCAACTGCAAAAATTGGCATAGCTGAAAAAGAACTTCTAGAGCATCTTAAAAGCCAGCACAGCTCACTAGTTGAAGAAATCAGAAATGAAAAAGCGATTTCTGATGAAAACGCAAAGAAACTTACTGATGTAACGGTAAATTTTTTCTCCTCAAGGAACTTTTAATTAGGTAGCTGAAATGGCAAACATAAAAGATCTAAAAAAGAAGATTAAGAGTACAAAGGGTACGCTGAAAATTACATCAGCGATGAAACTTGTCTCTGCAGCGAAACTTGCTAAGGCTCAGCAGGCTATTACGAGCTCTAGGCCTTATGCCAATGAGTTAGAGACAACGATTAAAACAATTAGTGCCCTTGTAGAAAACTATACTCACGAATATCTTGAAGAAAAAAATAACAACCATGAAGCCCTTTTGGTAATTTCATCCAATAAGGGTTTGTGTGGTGGTTACAACTCAAGTTTAGCTAAAGAAGTGAGGAAGTATCTTGCTGAAACCGATAAGGACGTAAAAGTTTATTTTATTGGGAAGAAGGTAAGAGAAATTATTCAAAAAGAAGTTAATTTTGGAAAAAACTATCTGTTTGAAAAAGCCGATCCAACTTTTTTAGAATTAGAAGGCGTAGGTAAAGAACTCGCTCAGTTATTTGAATCGGGAGAAGTAGGAACCGTAAAAGTCGCTTACAACCAATTTAATTCAGCGATTTCGTTTACACCTATGGTTAAGCAACTTCTTCCTGTTTCTCTAGACGTAGAAGAAAAACAAGAATTAGAAGCGAAGTTTCCTTTTGATTTTAAATACGAGCCAGAACCTTCAGAGATTTTGAATACTTTGATTCCTGAAACCTATTCAACAACTCTCTATACTTGTTTGTTGGATGGGGTAGCAGCGGAACATGGTTCAAGAATGGCTGCAATGGATAATGCAGTAACAAACTGTAAAGAAGCAATTAGAGCGCAAACATTAAAAATGAATAAGCTGAGACAAGCGGCGATTACAACTGAACTTATAGAAGTTGTATCAGGTGCTGAATCTCTAAACGGTTAAGGAGACTAGAATGTCGCAAAATACTGGGGTAATTAAACAAGTTATGGGTCCAGTTGTTGACGTAGAATTTGCAGACGGCAACTTGCCTGAAATCTACACAGCACTACGAGTAACTAATCAGTTCATTAGTAAAGATGAAGACAACTTAGTTCTAGAGGTTTCTCAACACCTTGGAGATAATGTTGTTAGAACAATCGCAATGGATCAAACAGAAGGTCTAAGAAGAGGACAGGGCGCCAAGAATACTGGAAAGCCAATCCAAGCTCCTGTTGGTCGTGGTGTTCTAGGTCGTATTATCAATGTGATCGGTGATTCAATTGATGAGAAAGGACCTGTTAAGCACGAAAAAACATACGATATTCACAGACCGGCTCCAAAGTTTGAAAATCAAGCAACATCAAAAGAGCCATTTTATACGGGTATTAAAGTTATCGACCTTCTTGCTCCATACTTAAAAGGTGGAAAAATTGGTCTATTCGGTGGAGCTGGTGTTGGTAAAACAGTTCTTATCATGGAACTTATTAACAACATTGCAACTCAACACGGTGGCTTCTCTGTTTTCGCAGGAGTTGGTGAAAGAACTCGTGAAGGCCGTGACCTTTACGATGAGATGAGTGAGTCTGGGGTTATTGATAAAACAGCCCTGGTATATGGTCAGATGAATGAGCCACCAGGGGCACGTGCTCGTGTTGCTCTTACAGGTTTATCTGTTGCTGAATACTTTCGTGATGAAGAGAAACAAGATGTTCTTTTCTTCGTAGATAATATTTTTCGTTTTACTCAAGCTGGTTCAGAAGTTTCTGCACTTCTTGGTCGTATCCCTTCTGCCGTTGGTTACCAACCAACACTTGGTACTGAAATGGGTGCAATGCAAGAGCGTATTACTTCAACTAACGATGGATCAATTACATCAATTCAGGCTGTTTATGTTCCAGCCGATGATTATACCGATCCAGCTCCAGCGACAACATTTGCTCACCTTGATGCAACAACAGAACTATCAAGACAAATTGCAGAGCTAGGAATTTATCCTGCTGTTGATCCACTTTCATCAACTTCTACAATTCTTGCACCTGAAATTGTTGGTGAAGAGCACTACAGAACAGCAAGACAAGTACAACAGATTCTTCAAAGATATAAAGAATTACAAGACATCATTGCAATTCTTGGTATGGATGAATTGTCAGAAGAAGATAAGCTCATCGTTTTTAGAGCAAGAAAAGTACAAAAGTTTCTTTCTCAACCATTCTTTGTTGCTGAGCAATTTACTGGTTTAAAAGGTAAGTTTGTAAAGATTGAAGACACAATTACGGCCTTCAATGCAATCCTAGATGGTAAATGTGATGATCTTCCTGAACAGGCTTTTTATCTTGTAGGGAATCTAGACGAAGTATATGAGAAAGCTCAGGAGCTACGCTCTAAGTAAGGGTACGGAAAATGAATTACTTTACTGTTGATCTATTAACTCCAGAAAAAGTTGTCGCCAAAGACATACCGGCGGAATCACTTTTGATTCCAACGGTTAGGGGGCAAATCAACATTCTTCCGCATCACACTCATCTAATAAATAGACTGAGCACTGGTGTACTTTCAATTTTTGGTGGAGCAGATGACCCAGATAGGCACTTCTCAGTAACTTACGGAATCTGTAAGGTATTAGAAGATAAAGTCATCATCATGTCTCATACCTCAGAAGAAAAAAGTGAAATTAGTGCTGATAGAGCAGAGCAAGCTCTTGAGACTGCAGAAAGACGATTGAACAGTGGAGAAGCTTTAAGCGATTCCGAAATTGAGAAATTTCAACGAAAAGCAGAAAGGGCGCGACTAAGAATTCAACTTTCAAAACAGTAGCTAAAAAACTAAATAGTCATGACTATCCATAGGCCCTCTTGAAAAAGAGGGCTTTTTTTTGCCAACTTTGTTAGCTGTCTGTACTGACTATTTAAAATGTAGGTGAAAAAAGCTCCACTTGGTGGAAAAATTCCTATCCTTTGAGACAATAAACATAAGTATGAAAAGGATATTTGGAATTTCTACAATGTATTTGATCTACCTTCTTGTTCTAGGACAGGGGTGTAGTGCTTTAAAAAGCACAGATCATATAATAGCAGTTCCAATACCAAGCCTTCAATCAATAAGTAAGGTCACAAGCCCACATTTAAAACCAATAACCTTTACCAGTGCACCAAAACAACTTTTGGCCGATAAGCCACTACTGCTTGTTCAGGCAGAGAAGCCTTCCGAGGTTACGCCAAGAAAGCAACTGGTCCTAAATGAACTAAAGGTAGAAACCGTCAAAAAGAATTACGAGGTTGAAGAAATAGAAGATTATGAGCTAATTGTTGTCGAAACGAAAACTGAAAAGACGGATAAAGCGGTTTTAAAAGGCGAGCATGAATTAAGCATGGATAAGGGAATTGAGCATTACGGATTCAAAGTCGACTCTGAAGTATTGGTCACATCATGGAGTGATGAGCTGACAAACGTAATGGAAGGAAAGCTAGCAGAGTTAGAAAATTTAGAGAAAAACCGCCAAGAAACAAATATGGCCGTAGATACAGTGACAAATATGCAAGCGGCTCCGGCAACATCTTACGACCCAACAGATCCCAAATTGCTCGCCATGTTTAATAATAATGAAATCAACGTTGAAGAAATAATAAAGAAAAAAGAAAAGAAAGAAAATAAAACAGATGACCTTGTCCTTATTGACTATGCAAATGAAGAGAGTGAATTAGAGAAAGGTATTGCAAAAGTAGCGGCTTCACCAATATCTCAAGCAGTAAAAAGGGTGATCGCCAGAGAAATGGGGCCGGTAGAAAAAGCTGTCAGCCAAAACTTAATGGCAGTAAGCGGTCAGAAACTAGAGGGTAATAAACCAACTCCTGAAAACATAAGTGATAAAAATGAAATAGAGCTTCATACCATCGAAGCGAATTTAGATGAAGGCTTTGGTGAATCAGTCACAAACTTTAACTTCATACCAAGTTATGACACTAATGAGGTTTTAGAAGATTTTAGTGAAGGAAAGATTACTTTTGAGTATTCATTGAAAAACACAACGGGTCTTCTGAGAGGAACTGTCGTTAAAAACTTTTTTATTCGAACGTCATTTGAAATACCACTGGGTGGTGAATACTCAAGGTTTGAAATACCAATGATTAGTCAGGAGTCAATTCAGAATTATTTAGATAAGAATAATCTTGAGGGTTACGGTGGGTTTTATCTTGCAGATCTTGGGGAGAATCTAGAGGACGTAGAAATAGAAAAGTTCTCAAACTCAAAAAAGATAGTTTATGAGCACAGACTTCTCTTAGATGAAAACTTTAAAAAGGTTAATGGAGGGCAAGGTTTTCGGTACGTTCTCTTTATTGGTGTTGAGCCAGGTAATATAAATGTAAGGTATCTCGGAATAAATGGTCAGCAAACATCAAAGATAACTTTCGTCGCTCCAGAGGAGTTGCTCTATGACTTTAGTCAATTAGAACGACCTACTGATTATAATATAAAAACTAAGCTACAAAATACTCTAGGTAAAACACCAACAATTATCGATATAAGTCCTCAGAAGATAATGAATATTCTAAATGAGAAAAATCCTAGAAAGGTAGCACCAGGAGAATACGTATTAACATCTCCCTATAGAATAAAAGGATCACGCTCCTATATTGAACTTGAATATCTAAGCGATTCTATTTTTGTTGGCCTCGATGATGATAAGGAGATTGAGCTACCCTCTAATGAATTTATAGCAGAAGTATTAAGGTCCTTTAACATGGATGGATTAAACCAAGAATGCCTGGTCCAAGTAAATCTAAAAGGAAGCATAAAAGATATTAAGATACTCGGGGAGACTTTTAGAGGCCCCGCAGTATTTGATTTTAGTTACCTAGATAAAGATGGTGTATTTTCATCTGAGATATCGCCTCTAACAGAAAAACTGTTCTTATTAGGTAACGAGGAAGGCATTTATAATTTAAAGGTAGAGTATGAGTCAGGTAAGACAGATTTTATTAGAACCTATTGCTCACCCTCTACTTATTTGTTGGAACAACTTTGATTCTTAACAAACTTATATAAGTTCTTTGGATATCTTCTTCTTAATAATTCATGTTCCACTTTGAAATATTTTTTGGTTGTTAGGTCAACATCAGATAAAACGACAGATCCTTTTGGATAGCTTGTGCGTTTATAATTTCGGTTTAAGTGGTTATTTAACGCCATTAGGTTTTTCTTACTTGAACTTAGGCTTGGTAAGAGTTTAAGGACCGGTATTTTACACTTTGTAATGTAGATATTAATGATTCCATCTTTATCATTAAAATGTGATCCATAAACTTCCTTTTTATAAGCAAGTGTATACACCAGGGCGAGAAACTCGCTATAAAAATTCTTCGCAGCAAAACCCCAGTTTGGATGTTTAAAATGTTCAATTAAGTTATCAACACTAACGTCACTAAAGCCTTTCGCCTTGAGGGTTTTGACACCCCTTCTTAGGAGTCCGGTTCCACTATTATAAGCATTTACAGCAAGATCCCACGACTTCATGATTTTACGATTTTGCGCTAACAAGTGAAGTGCTCCGGCAGTGCTAAGAACAGCACTTTTTCTTTGATCGGAAAATTTATTCATGGTGAAGAAATGTTTTCCAATTACGTTCATAAATTGCCAGGGACCAGTCGCGCCAACCTTTGAACGAGCATGTATATTAAAGGAAGACTCGAGAAAACTAATCGCCAATAATTCGTGGGGTAAATCAAACGACTTGAAAAGGATCTCGACGGTTTCAGTGTAGCCCTCAAGGTTTTTAAGTCCTTGTAAGATGTGATCTTTTTGTCCTGTTTGGGTTCTTAAATTATTGGATAATTTTCTAAAAAAGAGTCTTCTCTTAGAAGAGCTCTTAGGGATAGAAATTTTTTGTTCTTCAAGTGTGTCGAGAATGATTTTACACTTTTCGCCAAAGCAGTCTTTTGACTCTAGTTTTTTAAAAGCTGCTTTATAATTTTTTACAATTTCTCTCATGGCTTTATTTTGCAAGCTATAGCGGGTGTTCTTATTAAGACCAGATTCGGTCAATTCTTTGAAGTTTATGACATCATAAATAATGCCAAGATTCTCAATGTCATGCAAAACAGAGTGAGTACTGTCATGTTGAGTATAAACCATAAACCAGAAAAGAACTCTGCTTTTAAGAGGGCTTGGTATTTTGAAGTCTTCGGATATTCTGTTTTCAGGGTCTTTTAAGAATTTCCCAAAGATAGAACTTTTAGAGGCTGACTTATGTGTACCGGAGACTTTTGTTGAAAGAGTGTCGATAATGCTTAGGTCATCCTGAAAAATGTTGTCAGGAGAAAAAGCCAAGGATGAAATAGTAATAAAAAATAATACTATTAACTTTCCCATTCATGCCTTTTAAATATTTCAATGGTTCTGGTGTAGCCCAGCTTAACAAGCTCTTTCATTCTTTCTGGATTTAAGGAAAAACTATTTTTAAAGAAGATGTCATAGTTTTCATGTGAGGGGCAAATATCGACAAACCTAACGTTTGGACTATGATTAAGTTTCCTTTCTAATATTCGCGTAAGATTAAGACGATGCTCTGAACTGAATTTATGCATTTTTAAGTACTCATTTACAGTATTTACAATATCCTCTGCGCTCGACCGACGAGCTCGAGATGCTACGATCTTTTTTTGAATCATTAAATAAATCGCCTGAGTACAAATAGCAGGTAAACCATAGTTAACCAAACTCCCAATAGCGTCCTGATAATGATAGGGCGTATGGGTCCAGCTACTAATAACGAAATCACAATTATTATCTACGGCGACATGAGTGCTTAGTGTTTCTCGAATTTCACCATCTATATAATAATCAACTTGTCCGGTAATCGGATTTGTAACAGGGCTCGGTGAATAAAACGGAGGTACGGACATGGATGCAGCGACACTCTCACTAATAGGTATGTTTGTGTAATAGCTAGCTGTTTTGTCGTGATAGGGCGAAGGGTATTTATATTTAGAGAATATAACTTTTCTACTGTGATCCAGCTGCGTTGCCACAACAAATACATCGGCCTTGTAGTCTTCATAGTTATTGGAAATTAATACCTCATTTTCAAGATAACTTTTGAGGCCGGATGTTGTGAAGAGGCCATTAAATGACAAAAGGGGATTAATTAAAGTTTTTAAGAGTGGTGGAAATTCAGAAAAAGGATCGTAGTTTTTCCCTTTGGGAGGATTTGGTTTGTCCCTCTTAAGAGTAAGCATGTCTTTATATGTAACTGGTTTAATCACACGATTATTTTTATTCATGTGGGCCTGAATTATATCGATTGGTCGGAATCCACTAGCATAATAGAGGCTGATAAGCGCACCAGCACTACTACCAACATAAGTCGATATTTCTAAATTACTTTTCTCGCTTTTATTACTTTTTAGGGTGAAGCCGAGTTCTTCAAGTGCAAGCCCAACGCCAATATGCCAAGCTGCGGCCTTAACGACGCCACCACTCAAAACAAGGGCGACTTTCTTCCCCTTAAAATTACCAAGTTCTACTCTTCTCATAGGATTCCTATCGGTATCTAAGTATTAATATAAAATCCAAATCTTTTAAATTTTAATGATTTAGCTTAATATTAACAGAGGAGGAATTCTATGGATGGAAAATGGTTATCAATAACTGAGTATTCAGATTATAGAAACATTTCAATATCAACGGTTAGACGCTATATAAAGGCCAATAGGGTTCGTTATAGATTAGAACAGGGTAAATATAAGCTCCATGTATCTGATGAAAACTATACAATCAGAGCAAACAAAAAAGATCGTGAAGAGCTTACGCTACGCCTACAATTACACGAGCTAAATGATCGGGTAAGGGTCTTAGAAGAAGAAAATAATGACTTGAAAATGCTTATCCAACTCTATGAAGGGCAAATCACAAAAAAAGTCAGGGGTTTACCGGAAATACCTAGGGAACAGTAATGAAAATTAAAAACCTTTTAATCTTATTGGGCCTATGTTTATCGATCTCGGTAAATGCTAGTATGCGCCGATGTATGTTGCTTCCAATTCGAGATAGTATTGGTGGTGCCCTTGGATTTAAGGTTTTTACTGAAGTAGAAGCCTATTTGAAAGATTCAGATTGGTGCTATTATACAAGTAATAGTGAAATCTTGAATATCCTAACCAATCACAAAAGAAATTTAGATTCGATACTAGAAAACCCCAAAGTCCTAAAAATAATTTCTGAAAAAACAAACACGGGTAGTTTGATAAAGGTTGAAATTATAAATCAGGTAAGGGGCGTTGATATAAAGATAAAAGTTTTAGGCGATAACGGAGAAGATGTCTTCTTTAAAGATCAAACAAGACTAAATGTTGATGACCCAAAGGTAATAGCTCAAACTATTAAAAATTGGTTATCAGTGTATGAAAAACAGATTCCTTATGATGGTCTAATAATTGGAGTCTTGGGAAATCAATTTTCAATAGACGTTGGTACAAATAGAAGTTTATTTGAAGGAAATGAATTATTAATTTTGCGACCAACACGAAAAAGAAGGCACCCACTCCTAAAAGAAATAATAGATTGGGAAAGTAACAAACTGGGCACGGCCAAAGTAATACATTCAACTGAAAATCAATCCCAGGCAAGTGTCTTACAATATGACACGACAAAGAAAATTAAAAACGGCGACTGGGTCGTATTAAAGAAAAGTTCGAAGGTTGGTGTTGTAGAACAAAAGAAGTTCGTAGAGGAAGATGATTACAAATTTGGAAAACTAGGTGAATTGTCTTTAATGTTTAATATAGGCAAAGGATCTGCAACATCGGATAATCCAACAAACAGAAAAATAGGAGGTACGGTTTTAGGAATTGACCTAGCTGGAACTCTTTGGGTAACCCGAAAATATTGGGCAGGACTCGATATAAGTAGGGTCGTTGGTAGCTTGTCTCAAGAAGAGGGTACCTTAACAAATAATTCTAACTCAATGTCGAATAGTTTCTTTAAAGTAAAGGCAGGCTACAAATATTTACCAATGGGCTTCTTTTATGGACCACAAATTGATGCCTATGTTGGATACGGATCCTACACATATAGCTTGGATACTTCTACAAGTGATGGATTTACAGAAGTTACCTTCTCGGGAATTTTACTAGGAGCAAGAGGAAGCATACCGATTCAAAAAGTTTTGAGGGCGCATATAGAGTTGTCTTTCTTGTTTAGCCCAGGATATACAGAGGAAGCTGCCATTTATGGCGAGGATGATTCGGCCAGAACTTATACCTTAGAAATTGGGGGCAAGTATTTATATGCTCCAAATATGACATTTGATTTCGCTTATGGTGTAAATTCCAGTAAAGCTAGCTTTGTTGGACCCGTTAGAAGTATATCTGTCCAGCAATCAACTTTTAAATTAGGTACAACCTTTACATTTTAATCGGACTAAAAATGGATCGCATAAAAGAACTTGAAGACCTTATCAAGTATCACAAAGCTAAATACTATCAAGGCACGCCAGAGATAACAGATTTAGATTATGATAATTTAGAAAATGAATTAAAAAATATCGATCCCAAAAATAAAGTACTTACAATTGTTGGCTCATCACCAAGTGGCTCAAAAAAAGTACCTCACGACACAAAAATGCTCTCGTTAAATAAAACTTACAAAATTGAAGAGCTTATGAGTTGGGTTGCCGAACATCAGGTTGTTAGTACCTATAAAATTGATGGAGTAAGTTGTTCAATAATTTTTGAAGATGGATTTCTTACGTTGGCAAAAACGAGGGGTGATGGTTCAGTAGGAGAGGATATTACTGACAAAGTGATTTGGATGAAAAATATTCCATCTTCAGTAAAGGATGTAAATAGATTCGAGGTGAGAGGAGAGATCTATTGTAATGAGGAAAGCTTTTTTCACTTAAGCCAGGAGATGGAGACTTTAGGACTCGAAAAGCCAATGTCTCAAAGAAATATTGTTGCAGGATTAATAGGAAGAAAAGAAAATATCGAATTATGTAGATACATAGAGTTTAGGGCCTTTGATATAATTGAAATGAACTTGAACTTCTCCTTAGAAACAGAAAAAATAAAAAAGTTAAAGGCCCTCGGATTTCTTCCAGAAGAAATGGTCCTTCATAAAAGTGAGAAAGATATATTAGAAAGGCTTGAGGAAACCCAACTCTTCATGAGTGAAGGGGACTATCAAATCGATGGGCTCGTGTTTTCGTTTAACGAAATAAAATTACATGAGGAAATGGGCTCTACTTCCCATCATCCCCGTTTTAAAATGGCATTCAAATTCCAAGGTGAAGCAAAAAATACAGAAATTTTAGATATCGTATGGCAAGTGTCTAGAAACGGAATTTTAACCCCAATTGCAGAGGTAGCACCTGTAGAATTGTCAGGCGCAAAAATAAGCAGAGTTACCCTTCATAATTTTGGCATGGTAAAGCAATATGGGCTGAAGAATGGGGATACGATTCAGATTATTAGAAGTGGTGAAGTCATTCCAAAGTTTATGGAGGTGATAAGTTCTAAAAAGGGCGAGATTCGGATACCAAAAAAGTGCCCAAGTTGTGAAGGACCCATAAGAGAAGATGATATTCGCCTAAGATGTGATAATCAAAATTGTCCGGCACAAATAAAAGAGTCAATATTAAACTTTATTCAAAAAATAAAAATTGAAGATCTCTCCTCTAAGCGACTTGATGAACTTTTAAGAGTCGGATTAATAAAAGAGATACCAGACTTATATCGCATAAAGAAAGAGGACCTCCTATGCCTAGATAAGGTCAAGGACAAGTTAGCCGATAAACTTATGAAGGCAATAGATAAATCTAAAAGTACCGATTTAGCAACCTTCTTAAGTGCTCTAGGTATCCAAGGTGGAGCTTTTAATAAATGCGAAAAAGTTGTCTTAGCAGGTTTTAATACATTAGAAAAAATATACTCCTTAACCATTGAGGAGTTGCTAGATATAGAGGGCTTTGCCGAAAAATCTGCAAATGAATTTCATAAAAGTTTAGAATCAAAAAAAGAAGTCATTAGGTCATTAGAAGAATTGGGTTTTGAGTTTGTGGAACTCTCTGTGAAGGATTCTCCTATTAGCCAAAAGAAAATTTGTATCACGGGTACATTAAGCAGGAAGCGATCAGATATAGAAAACACGATTAGAAATAATGGTGGCATCATTGTTGGTTCTGTTTCAAAGAATACTGACCTTATTTTAACCAATGAAGAAGCAGGTACTAGTTCAAAGTTTAAAAAAGCAAAAACACTTGGCATAACAATTATAAACGAGGAGTCTCTCTACAACTTATTGGGGGACTAAAAATGGTTGCAAAAAATAAAGTAAAGTTCACATGTGAAAAATGTGAATATGATTCTATTAATTGGATAGGTAAATGCCCTAGTTGTTTAACATGGAATTCTTTTCAGGAAAAATCCTCTACAAAAATTGATAAAGCCAAATATATATCTCTATCCCAAATAAAGATGAATCAAAGAAAAAGGTTGGTTCTTGACCATGGGGATTTTGATTCCCTTATGGGGGGAGGTTTGGTGGAAGGTAGCTTAACGTTAATTTCTGGCGAGCCAGGTGTTGGTAAATCAACTTTGCTTTTAAAATTGATTGAAGGTTATTCAAAGTTAAATAGTTCACGAAAAGTACTCTACGTTTCAGGTGAAGAAAGTCTCAATCAAATTAGTGAAAGAGCAACACGCTTAAAGATAAGTTCTCAAAATATATTTTTATTAAACGAATCCTCGTGGCAAGAAATATTAGTAGCTGTAAAAAACCTCGATCCAGAATTGATTATTTTAGATTCGATTCAAACAATACGAGATGAGGATATGGCGGCAACCCCAGGTAGTGTAGGCCAGGTGCGTAATGTGACACAAGAGCTCTTAGACAACATAAAAGGAAAAGAGAAAACGGCGATAATAATAGGACACATTACAAAAGATGGAGCAATAGCTGGTCCAAAAGTATTAGAGCATATGGTTGACTCTGTAGTGACCTTTAAAAAAGAAAAAGATGAATTGCGTTCTCTAAAAGTAAAAAAAAACCGCTTTGGCCCAACGGGATTAAGCATTCTATATAAAATGAGTAAGTCAGGAATAAGAAGCCTTAAGCCAAGTGAAGAGTGCGTAAACCTAGATGAGATAAAAGTAGGTAGTTGTCTTACGTATTCAAGGGACAGCGAAAAATTGTTCTTAAAGGAAGGTCAGGCCCTCATAAATGAAAACAAGTTCGGTCAAGGTAAGCGAGTAGTGCAAGGTCTAGAGGTCCAGCGAATAAATTTATTAATAGCCACCATTGAAAAATATATAAAGATCCCACTATCAAATTATGATGTTTTCTTTAATGTAGCAAGTGGACAGCGCTTTGGTGAGCGCTGGAGTGACCTTTCAATTGTAGCTAGTATTTTATCAAGTTATTATGAGATCAAGCCACCAAGAAAGAGTGTCTTTTTTGGGGAGGTGGGCCTGTGCGGTGACATCTCAAGCTGTTCAATTGAAGAGAGTGATTTAGAAAAAATGTTAGGTTGGGGTATTCAGCGAGTTTATGGAAATGTAATGGTTTCCACTTTTTCGGGGGTTGAGTTTTATTCATATAAAAATCTTTTAGATTTTAAAGATGTTTTTATAAATAAAGCTTCTTAATGGTCTTTTTCCATTGAACTTTTTTAAAATCAAAATAGCTAATATCTATTGGGGAGAAGGCATGATCTTCTTTCCACATTTTTTGGAGCTGATCCTTTGTCATTATTCCCTTTCCGATTGCGGCGGCACATGCGGCTCCGAACGCAGTGGTTTCAATGACTTTGGGCCGAATGATCTTGGTGCGACTAAAGTTCGCTTGTGTTTGCATAAGGAAGTTATTAACAACAGCACCACCATCGACACGAAGTTCTTTAACCTTTAAGCCACTGTCTAGCTCGATACTTTCGATCAAATCATTGATGGCAAGACATATTCCTTCGAGGCATGCCCTTGCGATTTCTGGCCGACCAGTGTCTCTTGTTAATCCTGTGATTGCAGCGGTTGCCTCGGAGACCCAGTAGGGAGAGCCGAGACCAGTAAAGAAAGGTAGAAATAAAATATTCGCCATTTTTTCATCACTAGACTTTTTGGCTAAAGCCTCAATGTCGGGACTATCGGGAAAAAATTGTAGTTGATCCCTTAACCACTGAACTGCTGCACCCGCAATATAGCTGCTTCCTTCAAGGGCATAGAAATCTTTGCCTTGTTCTCGATAAGCAATAGTGCTTAAAAGTCCATGTTTAGATCTAATACACTCATCCCCAGTATTAATGAGATAGAAAGCGCCCGTACCATAAGTACATTTACTCATTCCTTTCTCGATTCCAGCTTGACCGAAAAGAGCAGCTTGTTGATCGCCCAAAACGCCGTTAATAGAAATTCCATCTGGTAGAAAGTCTAAACCTTGAGTTTCACCAAAGTTACTGAAGCTATCTTTAACTGTTGCTAATGTACTTTTATCAATTTTAAAAATATCAAGGAGCTTGTCGCACCAAACACCCTTTTTAATATCAAAGAGAAGAGTTCGTGAAGCGTTTGAAGCTTCTGTAACAAAGGATTTACCGCCAGTTAGTTTATGTATTAAAAAGGTATCAATAGTACCAAAGAAGCAGTTTTTTTCAGCCATTGCGGTTTGAATATTCTTATCGTTATTAATCATCCAATTAATTTTCGTTCCACTAAAATAGGGATCTACAGGCAGACCCGTTTTTTCAGTTATTTCATTTTTAAGTTGGGGGTCAAGATTTTTACAAAAATCACCTGTTCGTCTGTCCTGCCAGACGATTGCGTTTCTTAAGGGGTTTGAATCTTTATCAAAAGCACAAACTGTTTCCCTTTGGTTTGTAATACCAATGGTGATGATATCGGATGATTTAACATTATTTTCTTTTAAAACTTCTTGAATCGACTTTACGACAGTGTTCCAAATATCATTTAGATTATGTTCTACCCAGCCTGGTTTTGGAAAAATCTGTGGGAATTCAAAATTTACCTTACCAGCTACTTCTAACGTTTCAGCGTTTATTAATACAGCGGTTGTTCCAGTGGTACCCTGGTCTATGGCCAAAATCATTCCCATAATTAATCCTAAAGTTCGAAATTGTTATCTGCATTTGGAATAGCAATTGCCTGAACAAGGGCCTTCCATTGTTTAGCGACAGTTCCATTGATACCGGTTATAAGTGTAATTGATAAACCCATGAGAATTAACAATAAGAACAAGAACTCTATAAAGGATTGACCTCGTGAGTTATTAAGTGGCTTTAAAAAGCCGACCTTTATACTTTGAAATTTTTGCCTAATAAGATTAATCTTTAAATCTATCATACAATCTATTATAAAAAATCTTATGCTAATAACAATGAAGAAATATATCCCCATTTTTATAGTAATTTTTGGACTTTCCTTATACTTGGTTAGTCAGGGGATTTTCACAAATGGTGATCCCACAGCTACGGCCCCAGACAAGCAAAGTAAGATAGATAAGCATTATTATGATGTATTGAAAAATCTAAAAGTTAAAACTTGGGATGGTAAATCCTTAACCTATAAAAATCCTCCGAAAGTATTAATTATAAATTTTTGGGCAAGTTGGTGTACTCCCTGTCTAGAGGAGTTTCCTTCACTTAATTCTCTTATCAAAAAGTTTGAAGGCAAAGATATTCAAGTATTAGGGGTTAATACTGACGAAAAGGATCAAGAATCGAAGGTTAAGAAAACCATAGATAAATATGAACTAAAGTTTCCAATCGTTCTTGATGCTGAAGGTCTGTTGATAAATGAATTTTTAATCACAGCGATTCCGATTTCAGTTATCTATCATGATGGTAAGGTGGTAGAGATTTCGAAAGGATCCAAAGACTTTACTTCAGAAGAGTTTCTTGAAAACGTCACGAAGTGGTTAGAATGACTGCGTACACTGACTTAAATCGACCTTAGCAGCTCCTGCTGCCTGTAAGGCACACTCGTCACTATAAATACCAGCTGGCTGACAATTGCTTCCAGATGGACATGCCGGAATGCCACAAACTTCACCAGAACTTTGATTACATTGAGCGCCTACACTTGGGGCACAGGTCCCGTTTGTGTAATCAAATCCATTACATTGAGCGATACAAGAATTAAGAAAGGTAATATACCTGCTACCGTCAAAGCCACATACGGGTTGTCTTAAGTCGCTACAGGAACAGGTAAGGCCAGAAAAGTTTGAAGAACTTGAGCCTTTACTAGAGCCTGTTCGTAGTTCTTGACCACAGGAAAATAGTATTAATAGGATACTTATATAACCAATCAATTTCATATGGAATTTTTCGGAAAAACCAGCAAAAAACTTGAGAAATTTAGACTGAAATAGCGAAGTTTCTTCCCCAGTTGTATGTAATTTCATCAACTTGGTTTACTTTAAAGAGCGAAAAACGAGGCTTCATTCCCTCGAGAATCGCTCCCTGGTCTTTTAACCCCAGAGAATGTGCGGCGTTTAGTGTAATGCCAGTCCAAATCTCCGCAAGCGAAAGTTTAAGTGCAGGCCCTGCAAGGCTTGCAATCAAGAGAAGGTTATCACAGTGGCAACTTCCTGGGTTGAAGTCTGAAGCAATTGAAAGCTTGGCCCCACTATCAATTAGCTGCCTGGCATTTGCTTGGGCTTTTCCTAAGAAGAAGCCTGTACCTGGAAGAATAGTTGCTACCGTTTCAGAGTTTGCGAGGGATTTGATTCCTTCAGCACCAGTCTTTAAAAGATGATCACAACTGAGGGCCTTGTAATGACAGGCGAGTGAGGCTCCACCATTATCATTAAACTCATCAGCATGAACCTTGAGGGGAATATTTAAATTCTTACAAAACTCAAAAAGGGTTTCGGTATCTGATTTATTAAAATATCCTTCCTCAAAGAAAATATCTACAGCATCAATAATACTTTTCTTATGGATTTGCTCGATTGAGGGATAGACAACTTTTTCCAAATATTCTCTTCCACTCTCGTAGCCCGAAGGAATAGCATGAGCTGGCATAAAGGTATTAAAAATTTGAACATGGCCCTTAAATTCCTTTTTGAGTTCATGAATGATCTCTGCGCATTCAATTTCTTTTTGAATATTTAATCCATATCCGCTTTTAATTTCAATCGTTCCAACACCATAGGAGTGAATCCTTTCGATGCGCTCTTTTGCCAAAGAATGTAATTCTTCTTTATGTAGAGCATTTGTATGATTCATGGTTGAAAGAATACCCCCGCCCGCTTGTGCGATTTCTTGATAGTCAGCACCATTTAGGCGCATGGTATATTCTTGGGCTCGATTGCCTCCAAAAATAAGATGTGTATGAGAGTCGACAATTTCAGGGGTCAGTACATGGCCTTGAAGTTCTGTTAGTGGAACGTCCTTATAGTTATCTGGAATGTTAGAAGTCGTTCCGACCCAAATGATTTTTTCGCCATCAAATATAATGGCGCCATCTTCTATAATATGAAGATCTTCCATTAAAGGACGTCTACCATTCTTTTTATGAACGCCAGAGAGAGTTACGATTTGCGACAGATTTCTAAATCCTTTCATTAGTTATCCAGGCTAGGAAATTTAATATTCGTCCTCTTTCTCTCTTCTAGGGCTATTTCATAGCCAGCATCTGCGTGACGAATAATTCCCATTCCTGGATCACTATTAAGAACTCTGCTCAGTCTGCGATCCATCTCTTCAGTACCGTCAGCGCAAATGACCATGCCAGCATGTTGGCTAAAGCCCATTCCTACGCCGCCTCCATGATGAAAGGAAGTCCAAGAGGCACCGTTCATTGTATTGATGGCCATGTTGAGAATTGGCCAATCCGAAACAGCATCTGAACCATCTTTCATGGACTCTGTTTCGCGGTTTGGTGAAGCAACGGAGCCACAGTCTAAATGGTCTCTTCCAATAACAATTGGCGCTTTAACCAATCCATCTCTAACGAGTTTATTAAAAATTAACCCTGCTTTTTCACGATCGCCATATTTTAACCAGCAGATTCTAGAGGGAAGTCCTTGGAATTGAACCATTTCACCAGCTTTTTTAAGCCAGTTAATAAGCTTTTTGTCTTCTGGAAATGCTTCCATTAAAGCTTGATCTGTTACTCGTATATCTTCAGGATCTCCAGATAGAGCGATCCATCTAAAGGGACCAGAACCTTGACAAAAAAGAGGGCGAATATAAGCGGGAACAAACCCTGGAAAATCAAAAGCGTTTTCCACACCTGCTCTTTGAGCTCCTGCTCGAAGGTTGTTACCATAATCAAAAACATGACTACCCCTCTTTTGAAACTCAAGCATGGCTTTGACGTGAACGGCCATGGTTTCATATGAGAGTTCCATAAACTTAGCAGGATCTTTCTTTTTAAGCTCTTCCCTTTCTTCAACGCTAATATGATAGGGAACGTAACCATTTAGTGGATCATGTGCACTCGTTTGGTCGGTAACCAAATCTGGAAGAATATTTTTTTCTAAAACATAATTAAAGAAATCTGCTGCGTTTCCAACAACCGCTATTGAAATTGCCTTACCTTCTTTCTTTGCTTCAAGAGCAAGTTGAATTCCCTCGTCAAAGGTTGTCGCTAAAACGTCGACATATTTAGTCTTAAGGCGTTTTTCGATTCTCCACTTAGCAACGTCACAGCAAAGACAAACACCTCCGGCCATCTTTACCGCCAAGGGCTGAGCCCCGCCCATGCCGCCAACTCCACCAGTGAGAACGAGTTTTCCTTTAAGATCACTCCCTTCACCATAGTGCTTTTCTGCTGCCGCCATAAAAGTTTCGTAGGTTCCTTGAAGTATTCCCTGGGTACCAATATAAATCCAACTACCAGCAGTCATTTGGCCATACATCATGAGGCCTTCGTCTTTAAGTTGGTTAAAGTATTCCCAATTTGCCCACTCTGGAACTAGGTTTGAATTAGCGATCAAGACTCGAGGTCCCTCCGGGTGGGAGGGAACAACCGCTACCGGCTTACCTGATTGAACCAAAAGGGTTTCATTATTTTCCAGATTTTTAAGACTGCGAATAATATCATTTAAAGCTTTTGGGTTTCTTGCGGCCTGTCCATTTCCACCATAGACAATGAGGTTTTCTCTGTCTTCAGCAACATCGGGATGAAGATTATTTAATAAACATCTAAGGGCAGCTTCTTGATGCCAGCCCTTGCAGGTAAGTGTATTTCCAGTGGGTGGAAGAGGTATTTCAATAGTCATTTTAAGCCTCCAATATGCGAATCTATAATTTTAAAAATTTCATCAGTTTTAATAACTTTAATAATGTTTTCTATATCGACTGAAAACACGCGATCCTCTTCAATAAAGGGAACATGTTTTCTAATGATACTATGAACGCCCTCTAGTGCTGGCGATGACTTATGTGGTCTTTGAAATTCTAATGCTTGCGTAGCGCATAGAAATTCTATAGCAATACAATGAAAAGCGTTGTCGATCACTTCAAGGAGTTTTCTTCCGGAAGTTACACCCATGGAAACATGGTCTTCTTTGTCGGTAGAGGTTGGAATGCTATCAATACTTGCAGGATGACATAAGTATTTATTTTCAGAAGCCAAAGCCGCTGCTGTGACGTGAGCTATCATGAGGCCAGAGTTGAGACCGGAGGACTTGATAAGAAACGCCGGTAGTTCAGAAAAGGTGGGATTCATCATTTTTTCAACCCTCCGTTCTGAAATATTACAAATCTCTGCCACGCCCATTGCGAGATAATCCATCGCCAAAGCGATGGCCTCACCATGAAAATTACCACCTGAAATGACATCATCCTCTTCGATAAAAATAAGGGGATTATCAGTAACGGCATTTAGTTCATAGCTAAAAACTTCTTTGATATGCCTAAGCGTTTGTCTACAAGCACCGTGTACTTGAGGAACACAGCGAAGAGAGTAAGGATCTTGTACTTTCCCACAATCCATATGAGAGGTCATGACCTCACTACCTTTTAAAAGGTTTCGCAGGTTGTCGGCAGTATCAATTTGACCTGGGTGGGGCTTTAGCCTTTGAATCCTTGGATCAAAAGCACTAATTGTTCCTCTAACTCCATCGCAAGTAAGAGCGGCAACGACATCGGCGAGCCTCATGATTCGATCAGCTCTTTCAATTGCAAGACTTCCAAGTGCTGCCATAACGGCAGTTCCATTAATAAGAGCTAGCCCATCTTTTGGCCCAAGTGCAATGGGCTTTAGGCCAATTTGATCGATGGCAAAATCAGACCTGATCTGCTTATTTTTGTAAATAACCTGGCCTTCGCCAATAAGGCAAAGAGCAATGTGACTCAGTGGAGCGAGATCCCCAGAAGCACCAACCGATCCTTTAGAAGGAACGACAGGGATAATGTCATGATTTAAAAATTGAAGTAAAAGCTCAACGGCAGCAGGGTTAACACCAGAAAAGCCTGATGCTAGACAATTGGCCCGAAGTAACATGATTGCTCTAACAATTTCTCGATCAAATGGTTTACCAACGCCAGTACAATGGCTTCGGATGAGGTTAACCTGTAGTTTGGCAAGATCCTCTTTCGGTATATGAACATCAGATAAAGCACCAAAGCCAGTGTTGATACCATAAACGGGTTTACCATCGTCTACAATTTTTTCAACGTAAGCTTTTGAGGCCTTTAGTAATTCCAGACTTTTTTCACTAAGCTTAACTTTAAGCTTGCCAGCTTTTGAATTGGCGACAAGAACGATTTGGTTGATATCGATTTCAGTGCCATTAATAATTAATTCTTTCATAATTAGATTGTTACCTTAGGGAATTCACTTTGTTTAAGTATTCTGAAGGGCTATTTTTAAATATGTAACTTCCTGCCACAAGATTGTCAGCGCCTGCGTCTCTAACAATTTTTACGTTTTTATCACTTATGCCACCATCAATTTGAATCTGAAAATGGGCTGATAGTTCTTGTCTCTTTTCTACAAGCAGCTGGCACTTTTCAAGAGAGTTTTCCATAAAAGATTGGCCGCCAAATCCTGGCTCTACTGACATGACTAAAACAAGATCAACTTCCTTTAGAAGTTCATCCGACAATGATGAAGTCGGAGTGTTTGGTTTGATGCTGATACCTATGCTTTTATAAGAGCCTCGAAATTTTTTAATAAGCTTTAACGGGTCATTTGTTGCTTCAAAGTGAAACGTAATATTCTCTAAACCAAATTCTTTCATCTCTTCCATGTGAAACTCTGGATTTAAGACCATGAGATGAGCATCAAGTGGGATATTTGTTTTTTTGCAAATTTGCTCAATGATAGGAATACCAAAAGTTAGGTTGGGCACAAAATGTCCATCCATAATATCAAGGTGAAGCCATAAATTTTCAACATTGTTAAAATGTTTAATCTCAGTCTCAATATTCAAAAAATCACAGCTTAAAATTGATGGAGAGACTAGGTTACTCATATTTATCCTTATTTAATTGAAGTACAATTTTTTTACTTTTAATGCCATTTAGGAAATCAGTGTCTTTTTGTGCCTTTTTGCCTTCTGGTTGAACACCCGAGAGTCGAATCGTTCCCTTGGTCGTGCCGATTAATAGACTGCCAAGTTGGGTGTCGACATCACCAGGGTTTAACACTTTTGGAAAAGCTTCGATAGTGTGAACCTTAAGCCTCATGTCATTTAAATAGATAAATAAACCAGGCCAAGGAGTGTAGGCGCGTAATTTATTTTGAATTTTTATAGAATCTTCTGTGAAGGGGTTTATCAGGCCATCTTCTTTTTGTATTGTAGGTGCAAAAGAAACATTATCCTCTTCTTGGGATTTAAAGGTAAGGGTTCCTTTTTTGTCCATAAAAAGATCAAGAAACGTTTTAAGACCGATTGCCGATTCTTGTTCAAGCTTCTTAAAAAGAGTGCCAGAGTTATCTTCAGGAGAAATTACGACATCGTGGGAGTATACTAGGTCACCGGCGTCCATTTTTTTCACCATTTTTTGGATACTAACGCCGGTGGTATGATCTCCGTTTAAGAGTGCGTATTGAATAGGGGCGGCACCTCGATACTTAGGTAAAAGTGATGTATGGATATTAAAGGCACCATGTTTTGGTATATTGAGGATATCATTGCCGAGAAATTGGGCAAAGGCAATGACAACGTAGAAATCTATTTCGTTAGTTTTTAGGAACTGGTTAAGAAATTGATCCTTATTTACATTTTCGCTTTGAAAAAGCTTTAAGCCTTTTTGTTTGGCGTATTCAGCAACAGGGGGAGTCTTGAGCTTTTGTCCCCTACCTGCAGGTCGATCGGGCATGGATACAACAGCGATGACCTCAAAATCAACATGTTGAAAAATAATATCCAAAGATGGAACTGAAAAATCTGGTGTTCCAAAAAAAACGACTCTGTATTTCATTAAACCTTCTTTTTCTTTTTTTTCAAAAATTTCTTTGTGAGAAGATTTCTCTTAATTAAGCTAAGTCTCTCAAGAAAAACAATGCCGTCAAGGTGATCATTTTCGTGTTGGATGCAAACAGAGAGTAGCTCATCAGCGTCTATGGAATGGTTATCACCGTTCCAATCTTGAAACTTAACAGTGATAGATTGAGACCTTTTAACTTCTTCATAAATACCTGGAACAGAAAGACATCCTTCTTGGAATAAAACTTCACCCTGATTATTTTCAATAACAGGATTAATAAAAATGAGGGGATTAAAACCACTGAGATCAAAATCTAAGGTTCCGTCGGCCCTAGTAACTTTTTCTCTCTTATAATCGATATCCATGACGAAAATTCTTTCACTTATGCCAACCTGGGGTGCGGCAAGACCAATTCCAGGGGCCTTGTACATTGTATAAAGCATGTTTCTGCACAAGGACTTTAGCTCACCATTGAATTCAATTACGGGTTTAGCAATTTTCTTAAGAACAGGAGATGGATAGGTGAAAATTTTTAGTTCATCACCCTCTAAACGATAGTCAGAAAATGCCTCTAGATAGGTTGGAATTGTAGATATCATGGGACGTTTTATAGCACGGGAGCACTGCGTTAGTCCATTCTGTGGACTTTGATAATACTGGAGATGAGAGCTAGTTTTTTTGAACTAAAGTATAAGATTCTTGCAGGCTTTTAAGGTCTTTACTGAGAATGGCATTTGTAATTTGAGAAAATCGAGACCCTCTTTTCCAGACCCTCCAGCTATGTAAAATCTTATAGTTATGAAGATCCTTTTGGCTGTTTAAAAAAACACTCTTTTCTATAAAAACAAGGTCACCCGTTTTAATATCAGAGCTATTGAGACCACCTATTGGCATAAGCTCAATCTCTCTCTCGAGTGCCTCTTTAATGAAAAAGGGTTTTCGATAGGAAACAAAGAGTGTGGTTTTGGTTTGTGCTAATACTGCTACTTTTTTTGGAGCAACTGGAAGTATTCCAAGTGGTATTAAAAATTGCCAATAAAAAACAAGAGGAATGACGAGACTAAGTATTTCAAGTTTTTTGACTCGTTTATCTTGTAACCAAGACCATAAGCCAAGGCAAAATACAGCACCAAGAAAAAAAGGCCTAGAATTTGAAAGCTCGAGATCTTCTCTAAAGAAAAAGAATAAAATAAGTGGACCAATTCCAATAAATAAAATGAAACTCAAAATGAGGTTAATGGTCTTCAAAAATTTTTGCTTAATTGTTTTATTGAGCCTGTTGTAATTGTAACAAATAAAAAGAGCAAGTATTGGGATACTCGGTACAGCATAGTGGTGAGATTTTTGTTTTGGTATAAACCACAGAAAGTAAAAAAAGATAAAGGAGAGAATAAAAAAGAAATTGATGGGTAACTTATAGTCTTTAGCCTTTGTGTGTTTAATAGTCGGAATTAAAAACAAAAAGATAGGGAAAGAGTAAATAAATAAACCCTGTATAACACTTCTTATTGGATAGTTTTTCGCCGTAAATTTACCTAGATTTTCTCTTATGAAGAAGTAATTGAAAAATTCATAACCAAAACGCCAGTAAGATAAAATAAACCAAAGACTACCAATTAACACGGAGAAGAATAAAAATAGAATTAGCGGCTTGATCTCCTTTTTGGTTTTAAAGAACCAGAAAATTGCCGCTGGAGGAAATAGCATCGCGAATGACACAGGACCTTTCACAATTAAAGACAATCCAGAGAAAGCAGACGATAAAAAAAGGTCTATGTATTTCCGTTTATTTAAATAACTAAAGAAATAGAGGGCACCCAGGGTTGTAAGATAGGTGAGTGCCATTTCCATCATAAAGATACGAGAGTATTTTATAAAATATAAGGGACAGACTAAAAAGCCAAAAGCTTCATACCAATTTCGTTTAAGCTCATTTTGATACCATAGGGAAATAAGAACACAGCAAGCTAAAGAAAAAATGAGAACGGCTACGCGGGCTGAGGTTAAAAAACTTCCACCAAAAATATGATAAAAGGGAATTGGGAGCCAGAATTGAAATGGAGGCTTACTCCAATGATACTGACCATAAATTCGAGGCGTAAGTAAATCACCAGCTTCATACATTTCTTGGCTGATCAATAAGTAAAAGCCTTCGGTCCCTTGCCTAAGGCCATCTAGGTTCCCAATATCGAAAAAAAAGAGTGATACGATTATTATGAAAAAGATATTGATTAAGAATTTGTTCATATAAGTTTTCTATTTCTAATAAACTGATAAGAAAGAAAGAGACCAAAAATGATGGGAACACCAAAGCAAGCGAGGTATGGGTTAAGTTTGCTGGATTTACCAAGCTCAATAAAGTAACTATTTATCAGCCAATAAACAATCACAAAAACGAATACACCCAAAAGACTTTTCCCAAAAGAGTTGCCCCTCCTGTTTGGTCTAAAGGCACCTATCGCAGCCACTAAACCAAAAATTATACAAACAATGGAGATTGAAAACTTCTCAAGGAAAATAACCAAATATTCATTTACATTAATACCGCCTTCTTGAAGTTTATCAATGTAACGATATAAGTCGAAAATATTAAGGGTCGTGATATCCGCCTCAATTTCACGAAAGTCAAAAGGGGACTCATTGATATCAATTGGACCACTCTCAATATTTTGCACGAGGGGAAATTCACTTGTCTCAAGATTTCGCAAAATATTAGTTTGAGTTCCGATCCATGCTCCACCAATATACTGAAGCTTCTTACTGGTAACCTTTTCTTTTAAAAAATTATTGTCATTATAGTAGTAAATAGAAACATCATTGAGTTGGCTGTTTTCTTTGTCGAATGTGGAAAAACTAAAAAAATAATTCTTACTTTTAAACCACATCCTACCTGAGCCGATAGTTGAAGCCATTAAGCCTTGGGACTTTAAGTTTTTAAACTTTGATTGACCGTCTGTAATTAAAATATCTTTTTTGGAAATAGCAAAAGGTTCTAAAAATGAGCTAATAAACAATTGGGAAAGGCTAACGACAATAGTTCCGATGGCAATGTCCGTCATGAATCTTTTTCGTGAGTAACCACCCGCAAAAATCGCCGTTAGTTCATTCCGAGTTTTTAGTTTGTTGACACTAAAAAGGGAAGCGACAAGACAGCCAACGGGCATAATAAGCTTTAACTTATTAGGTATCTCCAGAAAATGATTAAAAATGACTTCCATAGGAGTAACATTACTCCTAAGAAAACCAGATATTAATTCAGCAACTGAAATAAGTAGAATTAAGACAACAAAAGCGCCTACAAAAAAACGAAACCATTCCTTTAAAATAAAACTTCTGAGAGTCGTCACTTTTTGAAGCCTAGCAAGTGAGAAAATAAGAAGTGAATACAAATAATGAAATTCTTAAAAATAGTGTTTAAGAAAAGCCTGCTTTCGTATCTAAAGTAAAAAGGACAGATTTGATCGTAATAAAGCCTTGTGAAAAATCGGCCGATAATGTTTTTCTGAATTCTAAATTTAATGACTCTAAGATCATTTGTAATGATATGTTCTTGTCCAAATAGTTCAGTACTAATAAAGCAGCCCTTAGACTCGACATGGATTCGGTCATAGGCTTGCTTAAAAGCTTTTGGATTATGCGCGAGTCTTTTTCGGATAAAAGATTTTATGGTTCGAGAATTTACATATTGAAACTTATATCCAATTGTAAATTTAACAAATTGATCGAGACAGCGAATTGATTCTAGATGAAGATTTGGGCTTCTGTCGTAAGCCTTTGCGAGATCCCAGTAGGCATGGCTTATGAGAAACAATTCAGCTATGTCTCTTTCCTGATCAAACATTTTTGGATCTAGTTTAGATTCGTCCACTTTATGAAAAAGTGCCAAAGCATTGAGATATTGGCTATAGTGCTCCACCGCTTTGGGAATTTCATCGGCGGCGGAGTACTCTTGTGCCTTCTTTAAAAGCTTTAATCTGTCTTGATATACTTTGGGAGCGACCTCAACAGCTTTATCGCCGCTAGCATCTGCCTTTTTTGTTGTCATAATTTAAAATCGATACGATAAGCTGAAACTTGTTTCTTTAATATCTTCACCCGTTTGATTAAGAGAGACAGATTCAAGTCGTTGAGTATTTTTAATGGCAACTTCTAAAACTAGTTTTGGTTGAAGCCAACCGACGCCAGCACCACTACCTTTTTCCTGCCGACCCTTGTCGTTAAAGGTACCAAATCTTAGAAAAAAATCTTCAAAAACTTTCAGCTGTGAAGCCGCACGCCACATAACAGTGTCAGATAGGTTTTGATTATAATCAGCCCCCATATCTAACATTAAGCTAATGAATCCTTTGTAAACATATTGAAAGCCTGCGAGGGCCCGTGTTTCTTCAGGACGTTCTTTAAATGGGTCTTCTACTACTAAACCTAAAGTTACTTCGTCATTAATAGCATGGGCTACGCCAAAGGTTGCTTGTTTATAGTCTTGCTCAATAAGTTGATTGTTATCATCAAAAACTTTTTCTTTGGTATAAGCAAAATTAATTCCAAAGCTCGACTTTTTTCCTATGGGTCTTCCAAAGGCTGAGGAGAACTTTTTAACCTGCTCCCCTTTGTAATCAATGGTGTTGTAGCTAAGGGAGCCGCCAGCCAGGCCCTTGGCATCACTAGCAATGATACTCATCGAATTAAATTCTTCAGCAGGACTTTGCTGGCTTGCTGATTGTGTTATCTCTAGGCCAGAGCGTTGAAAATAGAAACTTGCATTTTTATAATAGGCTATAGTCGCAGGGTTTAAAAAAGTAGCTTCATCCATAAGGATACTAGCGATACCTGTACCAGCAGTACTCTTCATTCGAGTCGTTTCGAATTTAGGTATCCTATTTCGCGCGTAGGTTGTCCCCGTGAGCATTGCTATTAGTGAGAATAAGAAATAAAATCGAAACAAATTTTTGAACATTAGAACCTCGGGAATAACCAAGTTTTTTGCATAGGATAAGTATAATGAAGATAAGAACGGCCGTCATCCCCGTTGCGGGAAAGGGAACAAGATTTTTACCTGCAACTAAAGAAATCCCCAAAGAGATGATACCAATCTTAACAAAGCCGATGATTCACTATGCAGTGGAAGAAGCAGTCTTGTCAGGTATTGAGCAAATTGTATTTGTCACAAGCTCTGGCAAAACAGCAATAGAGGACTATTTTGATCGGAATATCGAACTTGAAACTTTTCTTGAGAGAGCGGGCAAGGGTGAGCTAGCAGAATCAATGAAAAAATTAGGATCAATGATAGAGGTAACCTCAGTTAGACAGAAAGAGCAGCTCGGTCTCGGCCATGCAATTAACTGTGCGCGAGATCTTATTAAAGATGAAGCATTTGCAGTTATCTTAGGTGATGATCTTGTTAGAGGATCAAATCCAGTAACAAAACAATTGATTGAAATAAGTGCAAAAAATAATAATTCTCCAGTAATCGGTGTTATGGAAGTTCCCAAAGAAGACACGAATAAATATGGAATAATTGATGGAGAGGCCATAAATGGGTCTAATAAAACTTATAAAATGTCTAAAATGGTGGAAAAACCAAATCCAGACGAAGCACCAACGAATCTCGCCACCCCTGGCCGCTATATATTAACCCAAGAAATATTTAAGTATTTAGATGAGATTCCTCGTGGTGTTGGAGGGGAGTATCAATTAACGGATGCAATCAATGCCATGGCAAAAAATACATCGGTTTATGCTCATATCTTCGAAGGAAGCAGATTTGATACAGGCTCGATAACAGGTTATCTTAATGCCACGGTGGAATTTGCCATGATGGATGACCAGTATAAAGAGATTATGCTAGATATCTGTAGGGAGAATATTAAAAAATATGAATAAATTAATCTTAATTATCATTTTCACTATTACAAATATTTCGGCATCTGTTCCGACGGTAGAAGGTCTTTTTAGAAACGGAAATAATGCCGACGTTTTAACAAATTTAATCATGATAAAAATGATGGTTGAAAATGATGTAAGCGAAATGTTGATGGCAAAAGAATCTTCAAAAGTATCTGCGGAATTGGAAAAGCAGGCGTTGGAAGAGAAAACAAAAAAGCCACTTTATGTTAAGTTTTTATTAT
The DNA here is from genome assembly GCA_021737405.1 of Bacteriovoracaceae bacterium. GTDB lineage: Bacteria > Bdellovibrionota > Bacteriovoracia > Bacteriovoracales > Bacteriovoracaceae. The sequence continues at coordinate 74,490 of JAIPEG010000002.1, read as the reverse complement.
CTGCAGAACCAGAGGATAGAGTTCAATTAATTCAAATCACTTATACTGACGGCAAGATGGACGATAATCAGGTAGCTGATGTTCGTTATTTTTCAAATCTAAAAGAGAAAATATTAAAATCGCCAAGTAATTTAGCTCTTTTCTACTCAGTTCTCAGTTCCCTCGCTTTAAATAGAAGCAATGAAATGAGCGAGTTTTTAAAGAGAAATTCCAAAGTCTACAAGGACAACAGAGAATTAATAGATCCAGAGAAAAGAGCTCTTTACGATAAATACAAGAGGTACCTAAGTGTCGTAAAGGAAGATAGTTCGCTAAAGGACACAATGGACAATCCCTTTCGGCCGGAAGACCCAGAGGTATTAAAAGTGGTAAATGCCATTAAAAATCGTCCGTTTATGATGAAGGATCAAAATGTGTCTTTAGTAAAAACCCAAAATGGATTCTTTTGGACGGTAAAGCTTGATGTAATGGAAGCCGTTTTTAGTAATAAAGACTACCGTTTGGAAAAACTTAAATACGGACCATTTGAAAAAACTTTAATTTTCAACTTTGATGATTATATTCTTTTTGATGGAACACATGAGTTACCAAAGAATATAAAAATATCTTCAGAGGAAAACACTGTTAAATTGAGAATGCTAAGTTTAAGCCATTTGACGTTGAAAAATAAATCGATGGCATTGCGATATGGTGAATATCGAGACGCTTTAAAAGATAACGTTAAAAAGGATGAGGGCCTTAATCTGTTTCTCCTCCAATAATGTATTACTATTCTGTAGCTGTTAATACGCCATTCAACAACTCAATCTTGACCTATAGAAGTGAGACAGTTCAGTCAATTGGTCAACTTGTAAATGTTCCTCTCGGAAAAAGAGTCGTTGGTGGCTGCATTTTAAAAGAAGACAAATCTGTTTCAAATTTAGAGAAATTAAAAGATATCCAGGGAGATCACGACCTCAACTGGAAGCTTTCTGCCGATCACTTGTCCTACTTAGAATGGGTTTCACATTATTATCATTATCCATTAGGACAGCATATTTTCGATACATTGCCAAAGGCCATGAAAAAACCGAGAAACGTTGAAGTTTCGACAGGAAGAGGAGAGGCTTTAGACTATGCTCTTTTGGATGAACAAAAAGAAGCAGTTGATATTATAGGAGATGGGCTAGGCTCTTTTAATAAGTTCCTTGTTCATGGAGTTACTGGATCAGGAAAAACGACCATTTACTTAAAGACCTTTGAAAAAGCTTTAAAAGATGGACTAAGTTGCCTTTTCTTAGTTCCAGAAATAAACCTTACCCCACAGTTTATAGAAACCTTCAAGAGACATTTACCAGCTAAGATTTTAACCTATCACTCTTCAATGAATAGCTCAGAAAAATTGAAAGTATGGGAAGAAACAAATCAAAGCGAATCACCTTACGTATTAATTGGAGTTAGGAGTAGTATATTTTTACCCCATAAAAAATTAGGAATAATTGTTCTAGATGAAGAGCATGACCAAAGCTTCAAACAGGAAGATCGATGTCCATATCATACGAGAGATATCGCCATTAAATTAGCTTCGATGAGAAATATCCCTATTGTCATGGGCTCTGCTACTCCAACGCTGGAGAGCTTAAGCGCTTTAAGGGGAACAAAGAATTATATTAAACTCAAAAAAAGACCACTTGATTTAAAAATGCCTTCTATCAAGATGGTAGATAGTAGAAGGCCTAAAAATATTCCATTTAATGAGAGCATTTGGCCATTTACAGAAGAATCTTTAAAAGAAATAGAAATAAGACTCAACCAAAATGAGCAGGTTCTAGTTTTTGTAAATAGGCTTGGGTTTGCAAGTTTCGTGCAGTGTCGCTCATGTGGAAAAGACTTTCACTGTTTAAATTGTACATCTAGCCTTAAGTACTTTAAAAAAACACAAACGCTTAATTGTCAGTTTTGTGATTATAAAATTCCTTATCCAGAATCCTGTCCAGAATGTGGTAATTTAAAGCTTTTACAAAAGGGCTTCGGTACAGAAAAACTTACAGAGGTTTTGAAGGGTCGGTTTAGTAATAAAAGAATTGAGAGGTTTGACCGTGACGCTGTAAAGACATTTAAGGATTTGAAGGCCTTACTTGGTAGCTTCGAATCAAGAGAGATTGATCTGCTCGTTGGAACCCAAATGCTTTCAAAGGGACATAACTTCAAAGGTGTTAATCTTGTTGTATTATTAGGTGTTGATAGCCAGTTAAATTTTCCAGACTTTAGAAGTAACGAAAAAGTTTACCAGTTAATAACTCAAACAGCTGGTCGCCCTGGTCGAAGTGAGAAGCAAGGCTTGGTGTTGATTCAAAGCCTTGTGCCAGAAAACAAAATTTTTAATTTTATAGAAAACTATAATCAAGATGAGTTTTACGACGAAGAACTGGAGATTCGCTCTACCCTTAATTATCCACCATTTTCAAGATTAGTTGCTATTTACTTTAGCTCTAGATTTTCAGATCGCGCAGCAAGTGAGGCGCGAAGAGCAAGTGGTATATTAAATTTTATGATTTCAAAGCACTTTAATGAAGTAGATCTTCTCGGGCCTAGGCCCGCTATCATTGAAAAAAAGGCTAATAATTTTTCATGGACTTTATTACTGAGATCCAAGAATACAAAGGAACTTCATTCATTATTGGATAATTTTGACATCAACTACAAGTCTCCATCCGGAGTTAGCATAAAGGTAGATGTAGACCCGCAAACGCTAACTTAGCCACTTAAGCCACCGAAAACACATAAAAATTACTCAATCACTCAAGATATTCAATAATCCTCCGAAAAGACCAAGGAGTAAGTATTGATGTGATTAAGAGGAATTTACCATGAGATCAAGAATATTAATAACTAGCCTACTATGCCTTTTAGTGTCGGTTCATCTTGGTGCAAGAGTGCCGGGAAGGGGAGCAACAACGGCAACGACAGGGGACAGTGGTAGCGTAGATATTTCTAATCCAACCATTGGAGTCTCGGGTACGGTTATATCAGCGGGTACTGGCTCAAGTTGTGATCCCAAGGATACAAAAGGTTATGTTGGTTTAAATTTTATTAGAAATATTGTTGATCCTTCGATTCCTTCACCAAACGAACTAAAGGTTATAGAAGTATCTGAAGGTAATTATAAAGTAGAAGTTCCAAAATATATTAAAGCATGTACGGATTTACAATTTGAAGTCACCAAGGCCGACAATAATTACTTTGTAAGAGTCAAAAATAATTACGAATTTACTCCACAAAATGTTGCGGTAGGAGCAGATGAGAGTTTCCAGAATCTTTCAGTAGATGAAAAGTATTACAGATGTGTTGAAGGCAAAGGCCTTTTAAAAAATGGCTCCTTCGATAGAGTAAAAGCTGAGCAGGTCGGTGAAATTTCCTACGGATTAAGCTCAAACCCATTTGCCGTAGATTATGGCGATAGAAGTAAAAGTGTTAGCGTGTATTTTGGTTCAGCAAAGGCCACGAGCTATGGAGTTGCATGGGAAGCTGGTAATGTAAGTCCAAAGCCATCAGGCTGGTCTTGTGTGGTCTACGAAAACCTAGGTGAAAACACTCAAAGGCTTTATACATCAGTAAAAGATAGTGTTTACGATAGAGCGTTAAGGGTATGTGAAACAGAAAGTGCAGAGCAAATACTAGAAGAACTTTCAAGGTTAAAGGACTCAAACGCGGGTAACTTTCGAGATCTCAAAAAGATCCTTGAACAAGCGTTTGAAAAGGCACAAGGAAAGAGAGTCGAAGAGATTTATGCGAGAATGACTGAAATTGAAGACGCCATGAAGCCAGGCGCGAGTGGAGAAATGATTTCAGAATCTTTGGCTCAAGAATATGCAAAGGAATATAGTGCCCTTTCAAAAGAAATAAGTCGCATTGTCATTCAGCCATCAACACAACGAGTAGCAGATCTTCTAGAGATTAGGAATGAATCAAATAAGGCAGAGATTGATAAAGAAGTAAAAGAGTTGAATGACAAAGTACAAGAATTTTCAAAGAGAAACTTTGATAAATTGGGCTTTGTTTATGACGTTCTAAAAGAATATGCCCTAACAGATGAGGCCAGAGATATTGAAGGCTTGAGATTAGCTTCTCACCATTATGGAAGAGTATATAAAGGAACAGAAGACAGTCGTGGAAAACCCATGAGTTTGAAAGATGCAACTGATAGAGTTCAGAACCTAATACGATCTTTTGAAGATAATAGACTTAAAGATTGGGAAGCAAGTTACGCTACAAAGCGAGGTAGTAAGGCCCCAATACAAGCGGCTATTCGTGAAATGAGAGAGAGAAAATCGCGCATGGATAGTGATTACTCTAGGTTTCAAAGAACGGAACAACAAAATGCACAGAAATATTGTGGGCATAACATGATCGGACAAGTGAAAAACCCTGTTCGTTGCCGTAGTTGGATGGCCGGGCGTGACCGTCGTCAAAGGGCCGTGCTTAATAGAAGGTCAAGAGATCTAACATACTTAAGAACCCAGACAGACCGCTATTCTACTTACATGACAAACTATGAAGAGTTTCAACAAAGACAGATTGAATCTCAAAATAATTCCGATCCTTTTCAGTTTTATGGTGGAACTAACTTTAACACTGACTATGATATTTACGGTAACCCAAATGATTATTCAGACGATCTAAGTTGGATGTACAGCATGCAAAATCCGATGGGCGGTCAACAAAACCCAATGATGAGGCAACCTGCTGGTCAGTCGCAGTTTTTTGCACCAGGCTTTAATCAACCGGGCATGATGCAACAACCAATGAATCAGGGCTTTATGAGCCAGCCAAATCCATTTGCACAACCAATGTTTTGATAAAAAAAAGCCACTCTTAAGAGTGGCTTTTTTTATTTTAGAAAGTTATAGCAGCTCTTAATTGTAAGAGATAACTGTTTGCCACTTCATTCTTAGTGGCCGTATTGGTGTAGCCAAAGTAATCACCAGTAAGAAGGTAACCAAATTGACCACCAATCGTAATTTCTGAGTTCCATTTATATTCAAAACCAGAATCAAATTCCATACCTAGATCGTCTTGCTGATTAAAGTTAGCGGTAAAGCTCTCATTTCTAAGGTGGTTGTAGGCAGTTGTACCGGCCTTCGCAACCTGATCGGCCTTGGCATAAATCCAGGCCACGTCCCAGCGCCATTTTTCAGTAGAATATCGTGCTCTAAGACGAGCATAGGTGGCGTTGTTGATATAGCTGTCATATAGGTTATAGCTACCGTCATTAGCAATGGCCCTTAGGTTATAACGAAACAAAATATTTGCGACTTGATAATTAGGGTTTAAGTACATGGCGTCAAAGCTTGATTGACCGCCATCATCGCCATTAACCTTTCCGGCATCAAGCCCAAAAGACCAACTACTGCTCGCTTTAAAATTAGATTCTAAGACAATCGCTTGTGCTTTATAAGTTGTCGTTCCTGTATAAACATTACCGATTTCTCCAGTGAGAATAGGAACTTCTACACCAAAATCAAAATCACCAAACGCCTTGTGAAAGTAGATGTCCGTCATCTTAACATCTGTAGCGCCTATGCTCTGAGTTGTTGCACTATTAACAGTCGTTGTATAACCAAGAGAAGAAGCAGTGGTCTGTTTCTTATTATAAAGAATTCCAAAGGCCAAATCTCTTTCGACACTATCGTACACAAGACTGATCCCGTAATCTTTAACTCTTGTTCCCTTTGTTAAAGATGTTCCGTTATTTACTCTCGTCCAATATGGCTCTATTTTAAAATTACCTAGTTTTACCTTTACTGTTATCCCATCTCTTAAATAAGAAAAACGATCCCAAGTGTCTTCTCCAGAATCTACAACAGCCCCAAGGCCAAAGTGTTGTGGGTGACGACCAAGTAGATAGGTCGCAGTATCCGAATAAATTTCTGCATAAAGCTGATTGACGACAAGACCGTCAGCACCTGTACTAAAGTTAAGTGGATAAAGTTGGTTGGCCGTTCCACTGGCTTGAGAAAGAGTGGACTCATCACCAACAAATCCGCCACGAGCATAACCACTAGAGAGTTCCGCTTTTATGGTTGCACTGTCGTTAACAACAATATTGGGTTGAAGTCTAAAGATATAACTTTGCCAGCTTCCGCTAAGAGCTTCACCGGTAGGAAGTTCAACTTCTTGTGAACCATCATTTCCAAGAGTGAAAGAATTTGTATTAACTCTTCTGTAGGCATCTAAGACGCTGGTATCAAAACCCAAAACACCATGCCAATCAATTGGAAGCGCATAAATTGAAGTGGAGCATGAAATAACAACGAAAACTATAAAGGACTTGAGCACCGAGGTCTCCTTGGGCAAATCTGATTTTGTCAGACACTTGTCTTAAACTTTGTTACTATACAAAAATGCCTGTAAATTCGTCAAAAAAGGGTCTTCCTAACGCTTTGAAATATTGAGGATATGTTTAAAAAGAAACAACTTTTATTTTTACTCAAAACTTCCTTGGCCATCCTTTTGTTGTGTGCGGCAGCATTCGGCGTTTTCTCATACCGTGTCATCGACTCAATTCAGCTTACAAAAATCCTCGATAGTTCACCACCGCCATCAAAGAGACTTGATAGAGAGGACTTTATTGAGCAGGGTTCTTTGGTTAAAGCGAAGGATCTTGAGCTCTACTTGATTTGGTCAAAAGAAGAACTAAATAAGAATGAATTTTTAAAGCAAAGAGGATTTTCTGATCAATTGGTAGAGGAAGGGGATGCCATCTTTTTTCAAGAAAAAGTTGTTTTGCCCGAGCTGCGTCAAAATGATTGCTTAGAGATTTATTGTATCCAATCAAAACTCAGGTTCTCCGAAATTCCAAGTTTACTTTGGAAGGGTTTAATTGGGATAGAGGATTATCGGTTTTTAGATCATAAGGGTGTGGATCCAAAGTCATTGATCCGAGCGCTTTGGCACGACTTAAAAGTCTTTCGGCTTGAGCAAGGTGGATCGACCCTCACCCAACAGTTAGCAAAAAATCTTTTTTATACTAATGAAAAAAAGTTCTCGAGAAAAATAAAAGAGATGATTGCAAGTGCCTATATTGAGTTTAGCTTAGAAAAAGAGCAAATACTTCAAGCTTACTTTAACGAGGTTATGTGGGGAAGTTTACAAGGAATAAAAATTAAGGGTGTCTCGGCTGCGGCCTTCTTCTACTTTTTAAAAAAGCCATCCGAACTGGACCCTTATGAAGTAAGTATTTTAATAAGTCTCTTGAAGGGGCCCTATTACTATAGCCCTGTTTATAAGATTGAGAGACTAAAAGAGAGAGCGAATTTAGTTTTTGAAAAATTAAAATCATTGAACCTATTTCCAGATTCCTCTAACCCTTGGCCGCAAGAAACTTGGGATACTTGGCACAAGGGCATTAAAGCTCGCTCTGAAGGCATGGGCTTTCGCTCAATGTATTTGTTATCAAAAAAAGTGCGTGAAAGAAGAACTCTTGGAAACTTTGTTTTTATAAATCAAGTAGAAGAGTTAAACAGAGATCTTAGAAAGCGGTACCCGAAAAGTGATTTTGCGATTAAATCTTTTAAGGTTAACCTTAAAGATTCAACAATGGAAAACCAGTTTGAGTACTATACAAAGGTCGAAAGGGACCTCACCTTAGCCATTGAGAACGAGCGCCATCAGGTAGGCAGTACCCTTAAACCAATTATTTACGGCCTATTAGAAGAAACCGGAATGAACTTAAATGACTCGATTGAAACAACTCCTCTAACCCTTGAGTTAAAGTCAGGTCCCTGGGCACCTCGAGAGTCTCATGGTGGATTGCCAGAAAAAGTTCTAATAAAAGAGGCCCTTGTTCAAAGCTTAAATCGACCAGTTATAAGAGCTGTAATGAAATATGGATTTGATAACTTTGAGAAGATTTTAGTGACAAAAATACCAAGGCTTAAGCTGCCTTTATCAGAGTTTCCAGCCCAGCTTCTGGGGTCAGTAGAATTGAGCTTAAGCGAACTCTCTGCAGTTTATGGAGAATTCCTAAAAAGGACTTGTTATGGAGAGAATGAGTCAGAAGTACTAAATGTATTATCCGATCCATTGAAAACGACAATTCGCTTCCGGGTTGGAGAGAAACTTGGTCAAATGAGGTTTTTTGGTAAAACAGGGACCTCAAACAATGGCTTTGACAGTTGGTTTGTGGGCTTTGATGGCTTAGAGCTCTTGATTACATGGGTAGGGCTAGAGGGGCCAAGAGATAGTGAAAAGGAATTTAAACTTTTTGGTTCCAACTCATCTTTTCTTATTTATAAAAACTACTACCAATATAGAGGAAAATTATTCAATGAAATGGCGTGTCATTAGCAAGGTTGTTTCTTAATCTTGCCAATAAAGCACATATTCAGTATAAATTTCTTCTCAGTACAGGGGTGTCGACAAGTGGTTAAGTCAGCAGATTTTGATTCTGCCATTCGCAGGTTCGACTCCTGCCACCCCTGCCACTTTTTTATCCATACATAAGGTTCTGCCTATGAAACGAATAGTCCTTGTATCTGGAAACTCAAATAAAAACCTAGCACTTAAAATTTCTGACTTTTTAGACGTCTCCCTAGTGGACCCTCAGTTGGTTCGTTTTGCTAATGGCGAAATCTTTTGTGAGATGGAGAAAAACGTAAGAGGGGCGGACGTTTTTGTTATACAGTCCACCTGCACACCCGTTAATGACAATTTAATGGAGCTTCTGATCATGGTAGATGCTCTCAAAAGGGCTTCTGCTGCGTCTATTACTGCCGTCATTCCTCATTATGGTTATTCTAGACAGGATCGTAAAGTAAGCCCAAGAACACCTATTTCAGCAAAACTGGTTGCAGATTTATTAACAACAGCTGGTACAACTCGTGTCATCACGATGGACCTTCATGCTGGCCAGATTCAGGGTTTCTTTAACATACCCTTTGATAATATTTATGCCTCTCCAGTTATTATGGATTACATAGAAAATACTCTTATTAGTGAGAAATCAATATTTGTGTCTCCTGATGCAGGTGGGGTTGAGAGAGTTAGGCATTACGCAAAAAAATTAAAGCGCGATATCGCAATGATTGATAAGCGTAGGACTGGAAATAATGTTGCTAAGGCCATGAATGTGGTTGGTGATGTAAGCGGTAAAGAATGTATTATTATTGATGATATGATTGATACTGCAGGGACTTTGGTCGAGGCCTGTAAGGCCCTTAAAGATCATGGTGCGACAAAGGTATATGCCTGCGCAACTCATCCCATCTTTTCAGAACCAGCTCTAACAAGAATACAAGAGTCACCGGACCTCGATCAGGTCATCGTAACAGATACCATTCCCTTAATTGATGCAGGAAAAAATATCGATAAGATAAAAGTATTATCAACAGCTGAGCTGCTCTCAAAAGCTATTCACAGAACATTTAACAACGATTCTGTAAGCTCCCTTTTTGTTTAAGTGATGCCTTTACTTATAGTCGCCCTTGGAAACCCCGGAAGTCAGTACGAAGAAACTCGTCATAATATCGGCTGGAAAGTCTTCGATGAATTAAGTTTTCAAAAAGAACTTGCTTGGAAAGAAAAGTTTAAGGGCTTCTTCGCATTAAAAAACTTTAAAGATGATCAGGTCATATTTTTAAAACCTCAAACCTTTATGAACTTAAGTGGTGAAAGCGTAAGACCTGCAATGGACTTTTACAAAGTTCCCATTGAAAATGTTTTGGTGATTCATGATGAGATTGATTTGCCATTTGGAACAATACATTTAAAAAAAGGCGGAGGCCTTGCTGGAAATAATGGTTTAAAGTCTATTGCCCAGCATTCTCCAAATCAAGACTTTCTTAGATTAAGAATGGGGATTGCAAGACCTAAATTTGGCGAGGTATCAGCTCACGTTCTCGGTCAATTTAGTGAAGATGAAAAACCATTTTTAGATGAGTTTACAAAACTTGGTGCAGAAGCTTTAGAATATTTTTTAAAATCGGGCTTTCAAAAAGCTCAAAATAAATACAGTAAAAAAACTGTGTTAGAAAAGGAATAGTTGTGGGATTGAATTGTGGAATTGTAGGCTTACCAAATGTTGGAAAATCAACTCTCTTTAAGGCAGTTACGGCCGCTCCAGCAGAAGCTGCAAATTACCCCTTTTGTACTATTGAGCCGAATGTTGGAATTGTGAACGTTACGGATGATCGTCTTGATAAGATCACACATTTTATAAAACCCCAAAGAACAGTTCCTACAATTGTTGAGTTCGTAGATATTGCTGGCCTTGTAAAGGGTGCCTCAAAAGGCGAGGGTCTTGGAAATCAATTCTTAGGTCACATCCGACAAGTAAATGCGATTGTTCATGTTATTCGCTGCTTTGATGATGAAAATGTTGTTCATGTTCACGGCAAGATAGATCCAGTTGACGACATAACGACGATTAATTACGAACTAGCGTTAGCTGACTTAGAGGTCGTTGAAAAAAAATTAACTGCGATCCCAAAAGTCTTAAAAGGCCAAAATAAAGATCTTCAAAAGCTCGCGAAAATTCAACAGCCAATTTTGGAGAATTTAAAGGACCATTTAGAAAGAGGGGAAAGGGCATTCTCTCTAGGTCTTAGTGAAGATGATCAAGAAGCTATAAAGGATTTAAACCTCATCACACTCAAGCCAGTCGTATACCTCTGTAATGTTGATGAAGATGGAGTAACGGAGGGTAACGAGTACACAAAATTAGTATTTAAGCATGCCGAAGAAGAAGGATCTCAAGCCTTAATCATATGTGGAAAATTAGAAGCAGAAATTTCTTTATTAGAAACAGAAGAAGAGAAAAAGGAATTTTTGGAAGCAGCAGGAATTGAGAAATCAGGCCTACAAACACTTACTAAAATAGCTTATGATTTACTTGGTTTAAGAACTTACTTTACGGCCGGCGAAAAGGAAGTAAGAGCATGGACATTTTCGGCAGGTTCTAAAGCTCCACAAGCAGCAGGTGTTATCCACACAGATTTTGAACGAGGCTTTATTAAAGCTGAAATTTATCACTGTGATGACCTATTTAACTTGGGTAGTGAGCAAAAGGTAAAGGAAGCTGGTAAGCTTCGTATTGAGGGAAAAGAATACGTAGTAAAAGATGGAGATATCGTTCACTTTAGGTTTAACGTTTAATCTAACGCTACCTTAAAACTTTGATTCATAGGTAGATCAATGTGATCTGTAACACCATCAATATATGAATAGAAGAAAAGATTTCTATAAATCAACTTAACGTAGTTTCTTGTTTCCTTAAACGGAATCATTTCAATATTGGCCAAGTTGTCATCGCTAAATGGGATCGTCTTTTGCCAACGGCCAACATTACCCATTCCTGCGTTATAGGCTGCAAGAGCAAAAACTAAGCTACCGTCATAGCGTCGCAGAAGTTTTTCCAAATATTTCGCACCGATAGTAACATTCAAATTAGGATCATAAAGATTACTTGCTTTTAAGTTACGAACATATTGCTTACCGGTTGCGGGCATTATCTGCATTAATCCCCTCGCACCAACAATACTTTGGGCCCTTTCATTAAATGCGGATTCTTGCCTAATCAAAGAGAGAAGAATTTTTTCATCAATTACACTACTTTTGCTTTTAACAATACCTCTAAATTTGTTTGGAAAAAGACTGTCGATAACAAGAGAGTTAAGCTTAATAACACCCTGGTTTAGTTTAGTGTAGGCGACCTTAAAGCTAGAGAGGTGTTCATTTCGATCACTAAAAAACTTTATTAAAAAATAAGACTTAAGCTTAATTGACTGTCCGGGCTCAACATCATTAAAGAAGCGCGAAGAAGATATATAGCGGATTTCTTGCGCTTGTATAGAGCTTAAAAAGTTACTACCTGCCGTCTTAAAAGTATCAAATAGAAAGATCTCGTTTAAAACATCTTTCGAAAGATTTAAATTATTTAAAAGAGGAGTGTTGTCAGTAACAAGAAGAGAGATGTCATACTCTGGAGTAAACCTTCTAAGATTTTTTAAAGACAAAATGGAGTAAAAACTCAGAGGACTAAGCTCTATTTGCTTAAGGTAGAGTTCTTTAGCTTTTTTGAATTCTTTACTTTCTTGAAAAACTCTAGAAATCCAAAAGCGAAGTTTAGAGTTTAACTGGTCAAAGTTCTTAATCAAATCCTCATTTTGTATAAACTCTCGGGCGTCGCTTAGCTTTCGGTCTCGATACAAAGTAAACAGCATCTGGAACTTACTCTCGTGAAGCTGGTCAGAGTCTGCGGTTTTTTCACTAATTTTAAAGAGGTCTAGAGCAAGGGTAAGATCTTCTCTTCGCGCAACCTTTTTGCCACTTGTAATAAAGAGAGTCCAGGCCTTTGAATTGTCGATTCGTTGATGGTTTAGGTCATAGAAGTCAATCGCCTTTTCAAGGTAGTCCTGAGAGAGATCATCATTTCCTACAAGGTAATTTTTCTTAAATTGTTGAACTAAAAAAGTAAACTCTCTTGAGTAAAAGCCCTTATGTTTTTCGTCAAACAAGTGAAGGTCTTGTATGTGCTTTGTAAGTTTTTGGTCTATAACAACAAATCGCAAAAGGTCTTTGTGAGGGAGCTTTCTCTTGTTGAAAATAAAGTTTCTTAAGATTTGTGAAAAGAAAATACGATCCGTCGGCTTTAGTGATTCTAATAGGGAAATAAATTGGCTTCTTGTTTTAAAGCTTGAAAGATATTGCCAGTTCTTTTCTATAAACTCTCTCTCGTGAGAACTAAGATTGGTTTTCTTTCGCAAAATGTTTTGGCTAATGATCTTTAGACAAATCTTACGATAAAGAGCGCGAAACTTTTGTTCTACATGATTATCAGACGACTTTGATTCACAACTCGTGGTCTTATTAAGTTGTAGTTCGTGTTGTAATTTAACTCCGTCTTTCAGTAGAACTATGTATCTTTTAAAGTGTGGACTTTTTAGGTGCTGAATATTCTTTAGGGCATTTTTCATGCCTGACATTTTTTGTTTTCGAAACGACCAATAAAAGTCCTCTAAGTTTTTTGCTGACTGGATATCTTTTCTCTGGGGTTTAGAAAGTTGTTTTATTTCTAAGACCATCTCTTTTGGAATTGGTGAAGAGTAGCCGTTAATAGACCCAAGAAAAATGACAAGTGAAATCGCGAGAAGATGAAACAAAAAAACTCCTATTTTTGTTCATCAGAGGATTGTTATTGTTCGTTATCAAACCTGTTTTGAATTTGATTTAACTTTTGAGTTATCTCATTTAAAACAGCTTTTTTATCCTCTGGTACAACCATTCCTAGGTTGCTTATGTAAGAATTTACCTCACTAAGATAAATAAGGTCCTTGCTATGCTGTTCTTCTAATTCATCAAAAACATCATTAAAATCATCGGCGACTTCCTGAAAGTAGTCTCCCTTTCTAAAGAATAGTTTACCACTTTCAATACCGTCCTTTTTTGAGCGTAGAAATTTTTGCAGCTTGTACATCGGTCCTGCGATTTTATGACTGAAAAATATACACACAATAAAGACAAGAGCAGTAAAGCCAATTTGCCAAAGGGTTAAAATCAAAATCAGGCTAGAGCGCTTACCTTCTAGTTGGGCGGCAGCTTGGGGGTTTTTCGATGCAATAAAAGTTATAAAGCTAGTAATGAGATCATAAATGGTCAGTGGGTAAATAATCGAAGAAACGAAAACTAACCCGCATACATAAAGGCTAAACTTTATTTGAAATTCTGGGTTAATGAGATAAGTGTTTCTTTTGTATCCAGCCATATCTATCATTTTAAAGGGTTAGCTCTACTATGGTAAAGGGAAATGTCATTGTGCGCCAGAGGTTTGTTTGGGCGGTAACTTTGTCAAAGCAAACAAGTATTTAAATCCTTTTAAAAGTCTTAAACTTGCTTTAAAAAGTCAGATAAGGAGTACTAATGGAAAATACATTAAAGCTATTAAGCGACGTTTTGAATCCCGTGACTGGAAAATCACTTACCGAGGAAAACCGCTGGGTAAATACTGAAGCAAAAGAGTCCGGTGAATTGATTGTAACTTATAAGAGAGATGGCATACCACCGAAAGAAAAAAGACTGATCGAAGATAAAATAATCGAAAGCTTGTCAGGTAGTTACGATCCAGAAAAAGTTTTAGTGAAAACAATATCTAGTGAAGGCACATCTAATGAGCCGGCCCAAAAGCCAACAGCTGCACACGCATCTTTAAAAGTTGGTCATGGTGTAAATGGGAATAAAAAAAGAATTCCAGGCGTTAAAAAAGTAATTGCTGTATCAAGCTGCAAGGGTGGTGTTGGAAAAAGTACTGTAGCGGTAAACCTCTCTTTAAGCTTGAAGGCTCTTGGGAATACCGTAGGCATGCTTGACGCTGACATATACGGCCCAAGCCTACCTCTGTTATTGAATAAGAAAGGCGCCAAACCGGAAGCCACATCGAATAAAAAGATTAAGCCACTTGAAGCTTATGGCATGAAGTTTATAAGTTTTGGATTATTTATAAATGATAATGATCCTGTCATCTGGCGAGGACCAATGCTAGGAGGAGTATTAAATCAATTTTTCTTCGATACTGATTGGGGTGAGTTGGATTACCTTATAATTGATCTTCCCCCAGGAACTGGTGATACTCAATTGTCTCTTGTTCAAAATACAGAGGTCGATGGGGTTGTTGTTGTATCTACTCCTCAGAGTGTGGCCATTGCGGATACCATTAAGGGTTTGAGAATGTTTCAACAAGTAAATATTCCAATTATTGGAATGGTTGAAAATATGGCTTACTTTTCGCCAGAGGGAAAAGAAGAGAAATATTATATTTTTGGAAAAGATGGCGTTAAAAATATTGCAAAAGAGCTAGAGGTTGAATTCCTCGGTAGTATTCCTCTAGAAATGGTCATGCGTGAAGGTGGCGATAGTGGAAAGCCTTATATGGTTGACGATTCTTATAAGGATAATGAGGGTTATAGATCTTATGTGGATATCGCGCAAAAAGTTGCTAAAATAAACAAAGAGAAAGGATTTTTAGGAAAGCTTTTTAAATAGGAAGAAATTGGCCTTTATAAAAACCATTGCAGATCAGGTTACCCTTAGCTTCACAGGAAGAGTAAATGTTCTTGAGAAAACGAGTGGAAAGTATCTAGGAAAAGTTTCTCTCTTAGATGGAATGATTGTTTTTTCTTCTTATAAAGGAAATACTGGCAAGTCTTCTCTCTTTCATATTGTTATCGATGACTTAGAGCACGACAGCTTATCTTTTGTTGTTGAGCCTGAAATCGTCACTTTATCTGAAGCAATATTTGAAATAACTTATGAGGACTTTGTTAAAGATGGTCAGAACATATATCAGGCTTACTTAAGCGCAAAGAAGTATCGGCCACCAGATCATATAAGGCTTCTTATTGACCCTGATTTCATTGCAAGGGGTCCAAATATTTCCTTTTGGGAGTTTGAAGTTTTGACTGTTATTTCTGATTTTAATAAAGTATCAGATATATTTAAAGAGTCGGATTTACTTGAATATCAAATCTGTAACTCTCTCGTTAGCCTAAGAAAAAAGGCTGCCATTAAGGTATTGGCTTAAGGACAAATTATGAAATCGCAGAAGCATAATCAGGGTGATCTTAAGGAACTAAAGGTTAAAATAGAAAAGGATGTTGTAGAATCCTTGGAAAATATGGCGAAAAATAGCGGGATTCCTTTTGAAGACTTAGTTGTTATCGCTCTTAAAAGATTCCGTGCCTCTCATGGCGACTATACAGGTAGAGCGCCTAAGATAGATTAGAGATTAATCTGTGTAGAAAATTCTAACGTGTACAATCTTTTTACACTTCCATTAGGCACTCACCGAGTGCCTTCTCATCAAACATGACCACATTTATAGTAAAAACAGGTGCTTAGGGTCTTTGAAACTCATACAAAGTGTTTAATCTTTAAGCCTTAGTGTTGGCCCACGCCTTGCATTATACCTCAGTAAGTTGGAGGAATAATGAAAGCTTTAAAGGCAATCGCTAAAATTTTTATCGTGGGGCTAGGGTTCTTATCCTTGGTCGCTATAGCGGAGACCTATTACGATAAGCAGTTTTATACGGCCAATTTCATGGACGAGGTAGAAGAGGTTAAGCTTAATTTACCAATACCAAACGAAAAGAGGATTGTGGCCTCATTTGAAAAAAAATTACCCCTCGTACAAGAAGTACCGCTATCAATGTCTAGTTTGGTTGATGGCAAATGGGAGATCAAAAGAGTTATCAATGAAGAGGGAAGAGTCGCATATGATGCTATTAGAAACCCTAAAGCAAGTTCTGTTGTTGTTGAAGTAAAATTAATATCTTTAAGTACAGTAAGAATAGATAACGATGTTGAGCAGACATTTAAGATTTCATTACTAACTGAAGAGGGAACAATCGCCTTATTTAAAATCTTTGGTGAAGGTTATGAAATAGTTGAAGCGGTAAGAGTTAAGAGCTCAGTAAACGTTGAGGACGAAGTTTTGAAAGAAGAGGTCGTAGAGCAGAAGAAAAGTAAATATGATATTGAAGAAGATTTGTTTCTAGTATCAGCATTGGATCCCAAGAAAAATAGAAATGTCTTAAGATCACAAGATGTAGAGGGCTACGCCTATCTGAAAAATGGTGAATTAATTTTAGAAAATATAAAGCTGCATGTTGGTACAAAAAATCAGACAGAATCAGTGTCTACAGAAGCTAGGATAATGGATCATGGTACTTTTAGTGATGGCAGAGGTACCCAAGGAATCGTTACTAATATTAGCAATGACGAAATTAAAGTTAGATTTTCTACAGGACCACTTGCTGGTGCAATGTTGAACTTTGTAACTTATGAAAAGAAAGGAAGTATTGAAGAGAAGTTTGGAGCAGCTCCTGAGCGACAAGCCGTTGAGGTTCAGGATTCTCCGGCCGCAGTTAATGCCCAAATCGAAAAGCCAGAAGTGTATGAAAGTAGCGAGCCTCAACCTGATCTTTACAAGGACGATGTTGTCGAATCAAATGAAGACGCAGTCTATGAAGAAGTTGATGGAAACAGAGTAAACAATGCTGAAGAGCCATTATACGAGGATGGCCAAGCCGAAGATTTCGAACAAATGAGAAAAGAAATGGATAATATGGGTGATAGAACACCATCAAGTATAGAGCCAGAAAAAGTAGGCTTTTCATTTTAAAAAAAAGCCCCTTTCGGGGCTTCTTTATTACATAATTTTTTTAAATTCTTCGGTAAGTATGGGCACGATTTTAAAAAGGTCACCAACAATGCCATAGTCAGCTTTTGTGAAAATGGGCGCGTCGGGATCAGTATTGATCGCAACGATTACCTTTGAGGTTCTCATCCCAGCCAAGTGTTGAATTGCGCCCGAGATTCCACAAGCTATATAAAGAGTCGGAGAAACCGTTTTTCCGGTTTGACCTACTTGCATAGCATGTGGGGCAAACCCACTGTCAACGGCAGCACGAGAGGCACCAACGGTAGCACCAATAACATCAGCACATTCTTCTAAGATCTTGAAGTTTTCGGCATTTTTCATAGCACGACCACCACTAATAATAATATTAGCTTCTGTGAGATCAACTTTTTCAGATGCACCTTTTACAATTTCTTTTATCGCCGCTCTGATTTCACCAACTTCTGCAGCAACATCCTGGACGTTACCAGCACCAGCCGATGCACTTTCTGGCATACCAAGAGCGTTTGGTCGAACAGTTACGAAGTGAGGCTTTGGACCCTGGATTTCTACTTTGGCGAGAACTTTACCTGCAAAAAGCGGTCGAGTACCTGCAAATGTACCACCATCCATTGTAAAGTTTGTTACCTCTGTGGCCATACCGGCATCAAAGTTACCAGCAAGTCTTGGAAATAAATCTTTTCCTAAAGAAGTAGAACCCGCCATTACATAATCATAACCACCTTTTTCGATGACTGATTTTAGGGCCTTTGCATAACCTTCTGGCGAGTATTGATCTAATCCACTGCCCGTGATTTTATGAATATTGCCAGCACCATGCTCTGCAAGAGCCTTTTGTCCATCGGCAGGTAAGTTACCGATGCAGGCAACATCAATTTCTTGACCAGCAAGGCGACCGAGAATTTCTAGTGTGACTGACTTAACATTACTATCTGTTGTTTCTGTGAAAACTAATACTTTTGACATTTTTAAGACTCCCTTAGATGACTTTAGCTTCGTTACGAAGGAGTTGTACAACTTCAGCTACAATCTCTGCTTGTTTACCTTCATCCATTGCATCAAACTTTTTACCAGGTGGTTTTTCTGGAGGTAGTTGAAAGTTGCTATATTTCACCCTACGATCATCCCCACTAACACCAACATCGGCGAGAGATAAGTTTTGTAAAGGCTTCTTTTTGGCCTTCATGATACCTGGAAGACTCGCATACCTTGGTGTGTTGATGCCTTTATTACAAGCAACAACTACTGGAGTATTAACTTCATAGACCTCTAGAGCCCCACCTTCTACTTCTCTTTTAAGGGTAACTTTTCCACCCTCTGATTCGAAGCCAACAACCACAGAAACGGATGGCATGTCGATCATTTGAGCAAGTAGTTGAGGAACCTGTAAACAATCGTCATCAATTGCTTGCTTACCAGTAAAAAGAATATCTGGGTTCTTACCAGATTTCTCAATAGCACCCTTAAGTGACTTAGCAATCATGTACGAATCAAGATTGTCTTGACCCTCAACAAGGATAGCTTCATCGGCTCCCATTGCTAGAGCCGTTCTAAGGGCTTCAGTATCTTGAGTTGATCCAACTCTGAGAACAGTAACAGTTGAGCCAGCATTAGCTGCCTTCAATAAAAGAGCTTGTTCAACAGCGAATTCATCATAAGGGTTCATAATCCACTTAATAGAACTTGTTTCGATGAAGGTGCCATCTCCACTTGGTGTGATTTTTGTTTCAGTGTCTGGCACTTGTTTCACACAGACGAAAATATTCATATTTATCTCCTTAAAAAGAAAAAAACTATTTTATTTAAGAACCTCTTTGGCGATAACTAGTCTTTGTATTTGGGAGGTGCCTTCGTAAATTTGAATAAGTTTAGCGTCCCTCATTAACTTTTCCACAGGATATTCTTTACTATATCCATAGCCTCCGTAAATCTGAACTGCGTCAGTTGCGACCTGCATAAATGAGTCAGAAGCAAATGCTTTCGCCATTGAGGCAATTTTTGTATTTGATAGGCCTTGGTCTATAAGCCAAGCTGATTTGTATACAAGAAGTCTAGCCGCTTCAATTTTTGTCGCCATATCAGCAAGCATAAATTGAATTGCTTGATGAGCAGCAATGGGTTTATTAAACTGAACTCTTTCTTTGGAGTATTGAGTAGCGTAATCAAGCGAGCATTGAGCACCACCAACAGCTGATGCGGCCACCATTGGTCTAGAGTGATCAAGGGTTTTCATCGCTATCTTCCAGCCATCTCCAGGTGCGCCTAACATATTTTCTTTAGGGATCTTCACGTCTTTAAAAGTAACTGAGCGTGTATCAGAGCAACAGTGGCCCATCTTTTTCTCAGCAGCACCAATTTCAATGCCCTCAGTTCCCTTTTCAATAACAACAGCACTAATGCCTTTGTGCTTTAGCTCTGGATCGATTGTGCCATAAAGAGTAAACAAATCCGCATAACCCGCGTTAGTAATCCACATTTTCTGACCATTGATAAGCCAGTGGTCGCCTCCATCTTTGATACTCGTTTTTATGCCTCCAGCATCACTGCCATTTCCTGGCTCTGTTAAGCAAAACGCAGCAATCTTATAACTTTCAGTAAAGGGCGTTAGGAACTTCTTTTTTTGAACATCATCTCCACCAATCACGATTGGCAAAAGTGCGAGATCATTTGCCATAAGGGCGGTATTCATTCCTAAACATCCGTAGGCCAGAGCTTCAGTAATGATCATTGAGTCCATTGTACTAAAACCAGTTCCGCCAAACTCAGTAGGAATGCAGGTGTTCACCAAGCCTAGGCTCCACGCTTTTTCTAAAATTTCTAATGGCATTTCTGATTTTTGATCGTATTCACTAGCTTTCGGAATCATTTCTTGTCTGGCAAACTTCATCGCCATGGTGTGAATTTCTTTTTGTTCTTGGCTTAATTCAAAGTTTATCATTTTCAGAAAATCCTAGTGTTGTAATGGACCTCACCATTATAGGACCGAGCATTAATTTGGGTCAATTTATATGAGAGGAAGTTGTCAAACCTTTTGAAATAACCAACAAGTATTGTCAAAAGTTTTTGGGAACTCAAATTTTTCTGAAAGATTTGTAAAACCTGAGAGCTCTTTAAGAGGGAGGACTATAAAGCTTCTGTTAAATAGTCTAGGGTGGGGAATGGTTAATTTATCATTATCAATGATCTCAGTTTTCCAAAAGAGTATGTCAATATCAAGTGTCCTTGGTCCTTTGTCGATAACTCTGCTTCGTCCAAAATCGTTCTCAATACTATTTATTATATAAAGAACTTCATAAGGATTTTCTTCTGGGATTTTAAATTCTAGTACTTGATTAAGAAAGTCTGGTTGAAGAGTGTAGTCGACAGCAGGGGACTCATAAACATTTGATTCTTCTAAAAGAGAGAAGTGCTTACAGAGTTCTTCTTTGGCGTTGACCAAGTTTTCAAGACGATTACCAAGGTTTGTTCCAGTCGATAAAATTAAACTCATTTTTTTTGAGACTTTGATTTCTTGTCGTCTTTCTCAACTTTAGGAACTGTCATAAATTGACCTTCAATTGATGGTAGCAAGGTATCCTGAGGAGGTATTGGGTCTGACTTTACACCACAAGAAAATATAACGCTGTTTATAAAAATGAAGAAGACGAGAAGATTAAAATTCAAGAGCAAATCCAAAGTTTAGCGCATCAGATCCAATGTCAAGTCGAGCGAACCAACCAGGAACAAGTCGTTTAAGAATAGTAACACCAAAGACAGGCTGATTTTTTTGCAAACTCTCTACAAGGTCAAGTTCGGCTTCTTGTTGTTCGGGAGTTATTTCACCCGATCCAGCACCCGGACTGTCAGCTCTTGTGATTTGATATCCAGCGTATGGTTGAATGAAAGAATAAAATGGAGCTTCGACCGTATATTTAATTTTGAAAACAAGACTTGAAAATTTTGTATCAAGGCCTCCATCAGGAAAATCATTAATAACATTTTCACCATAAGAAACCTCGGCCCAAAAGTTATCATTTACCTGGTAGGCATATGCCCCTGTAATTTGGCTATAACGTCTGGTGTCCTGCTCTACACCTTGTCCCTCTACCTGAGAAAGGTACAAAGAGAAGATGTTATCCGTTTTGATTTTTCGACTTGTATTTTCTTCAAGATTTAAATCATCCTCAAGAAGAGTTGTCTCATCAAATAAACCCTCTTCATCATTAATTAAGGCCGTCGACTCGGGATCTTCTTCCTGTTTTTTCTTTAGCTTGAAATAACTATCGTCTCCACGAATAATTTGTACATCCATTCCTGGCCTTAGAAGTTTATGAAGTTCTGGATTATAAACCTTCATAATTTTTATTCCACCGCTACCTGAAGTGGTCTTGGCAACGAGCGAGCGATTTACGAGCTTATTATCTAAAACGATAGAGATAAAATCACCCTTTCCATAGCTACTTGAGTTATTAGTTAGAATAAAGATCCTTCCAGTGGCACCAATTTTCTCAATTTTTTCAGTAGAGAGTTCTGGATTAACATTTGAGTCAAGACCATTACTAAAGGAGCCAATGTCATCTACGACAGACTGGGCCAACGTGATTTTTAGTTGTAAAGTAAGAAAAATAACAATGAACCAATTTATTCTCATACTCTGATGCTATCTTTTTAAGCTAACCTGTGTCCACACAGGCACTTTTTAATTGTTGTGAATGTGCCAGATATTACAGTGATCCGACAATATTTGTTTAACCGGTCGAGGTATTCTTTACACTTAAGTATTTGAAATAAGGTTCCTAAAGAAAAAACTAATGATTTCAGTCATTTTGCTTAAAGTGCTTAGTAATATATTCCGAAAAGTGTCATGTATCCAAAACACAGAGGAGAGAGATATGAAGTTTTTAAATTTTCTATTACTCGTTAGTTTGCTAGCGACAGTGTCATGTTCGAAAGGCTCAAAGAAGGAGAATGCAGCGGCAGACTCTGGAGATATGATGAGCAGTGATGCTGACTTTATCGTAGATGCAGACAACGAAGAATTAATAGTTGAAGACGAGCCTCTCGTTGCAAGTGAAGATTCGGTTGAACCAATTGTTTTGGATGATTCCTTGGCATCTTCAGATGTGATAATGACAGAGGACGAGGGTAGTTACACCGTAAAAAGAGGTGAAACACTGATGATGGTCGCTTTTAACCTGTATGGTGACTATAGAAAGTGGGGCAGCTTAAGAGACCTAAATGGCCTAAGCGGTAGCGCAGTTTCTGAAGGCGCTGTAATAAGATACAAAAAACCATCTACAGAATTTATGTGGAACCCAGAAGGATTGCCTTACCTAATTAAGAGTGGTGATTCTTTAGTGACAATTTCTAATGATAAATATGGTACAGCGAATAAGTGGAAGCTTATTTATAATAACAACAGACCATTAATAAAAGATCCTAATTTGATTTTTGCAGGCTTTACTCTATATTATATTCCAGAGAGAGAAATAGCCTCCGAGTAATGAAGATGATTAACTTCTGTGTAAATTTGCGCCCTCTTAAGAGGGCGTTTTTTTTGTTTTTTGGCTCAATACTTCTATTGGGATGCACTCATATAAACAAGTTTCTATATCAACAAGAGCCAATTGTAAGCAATAGTAAAATTCATAAAATTAAAATGTCAGATTATGCTGATCACCTTAGCAACCTGTCAAAAAGTGTTCTCGAAAACAGGGATATAAAAGTTTTAAAGATATCAAAAAAAAATAACGATTATCTCAATGAAGTCTTTCAGAGAATTGTTTCTAACAATGAGTTGCTGCTACCAAAAGAAACCCAACCTAAATTCTTTCTTATTGACGATAGAATCCCCTATATTTTTTCATTACCTAATTATCAATTTTTTCTATCAAAAGGGTTAGTGAAAAAATACTTTAAGAATGAGTCCTTATTGGTGAGCGCACTTTGTTTTGAAATTGTAAAATCAGGTAGAAATCTCTATCCCGCCCAAAAGGTATTTCCTTTGGGTTTTATACAAATACCGCAACTCTTGTCATTGGTTAGAATCGATTTAGAAACCAAAATCGAGGTTTATAAATGGACCTATTTTGCGTTGAGAAGATCTGAGTATGACGCTATGGCGCTTTTAAATTGGATCCAAACGCAAAACAAAAATACCTTGGACTTCAGCTGGCAAATTAGAGATCCTAGAGGAGTATCAAGAGAGGAGTTTTTATTTAAGAACTTTTTGGTTTCTCAAGGTTTAAACCAAGAGAAATTACCAGAGATCAATTCCTCTAAAATGTTTTATCGCTTTCAAGATAGTTACAAATGAATTTAGAAACTCAAATTAAAACAGAAAAAATATTAGTAGACTCGCTTTTCCAAAACTCCATAAGTGCTGGAAAGGTCGGTCCTTTTGACAAGTGGAAAATTCAGCGACTAACTGGCGACGCTTCTAGTCGGCGATATTATCGAGTTGATTGTACAGAAAAACAGTTTGTTGTTTGCCTACAGCAACCACTTGAAGGGGGCGGGCGAGATAGTTTTGTTGATATGCAAAGTCTACTGACCCGGGAGCAGATTAGAGTACCTCATATTTATGATGTTGATCTTGAGAGAGGCTACCTGTTAGAAGAAGACTTGGGGGACCAAACACTTTTGGGTTTTCTGTCTAAACTACGGTCACCACGAGAGGAGCTCGAGGCTTATGAGGGTGCCCTACGGGAATTGATAAAAATTCACAGTATTAAAAAAGATAATTATTTGGATAGTTCTTTTGCCTCTCTTTTTTTTGATAAAGAAAAACTAATGAGCGAAGTAGCGTTTACAGTTAAGCAGCTCATAGAAGGACTCTTTAGTCAGGCGTTAAGCGAAGAGAAAAAGAAGGTCTTAGAAACAACCTTTGAGGGCATCTGCCAAACACTTGCCTCACAAAAAATGGTAGTTACCCATAGGGATTATCATTCTCGTAATATTATGATGAAAAACTCTGAGCTCATTGTCATAGATTTTCAAGACGCCCGAATGGGCATACCTCAGTATGACCTGGTTTCCTTACTTGAAGATTGTTATTACAAAATATCGCGACAAAATAAGCACGCCTTAAAAAAGATGTACTGGGAAGAGTTCTTAAAGGACAAGGAATACCAAAGCTCTTTTGAAGAGTTTTCAATACTTTATGATAAAATGGCCATTCAAAGGATCTTTAAGGCGCTCGGAAGTTTTGCCTATATATATAGATTAAGAGGAGATATTCGTTATCTCAAATACATTGGTTACGCTTTTGAAAAGCTCAGGGATATCTTATTTCGTTACAAAGAGTTTAATCAATTAAGAGTCGTTCTTTCTGAAGTTTATTATGAATACTAGTGATTGCTTTTTGCCTTGTGCAGGTCTTGGAACTCGCATGGGTCCAATTGGAAAAAGAATCCCCAAACCCTTGTGGCCATTATTTGATTCTTCATTGTTGGAGCTTCAAGTGCTTTATGCAAAAAGTTTAGGAGCTAAAAATTTTTATATAAATACTCATCACCTGGCTGAAACTTTTAAGACATCCATTAAATCTTTAGGATTGAGTGAATTAACTGAGCGAGAGTTGCTTGGAAGTGGAGGGTGCTTTCATCACTTGTTAGAAAATTATCCTAATATTTCTTCCATAAATATTTTTAATCCAGATTCTTTCTTGTTATTAGAATCTGGTGATTGGCTCCGTTTTCAAGATTTATGTAATAATTTTGATCATGTTCTTATCGGAATTCCGTGCCATCCAGAAGCCTTATACAATCGCTTAGTCTTAAATATAGAAAATTACCTAGTGGAAATCATAAAGCCAAACCAAGCAGCACCTGCGGTAACATATTCTGGCTTTGGTAAAATTAATTTATCCTCGATATCAAAGAGTAGTGGGAAAAGTGGCTTCTTTGAGAGTGTTTTAGATCCTCGTAAACAAAACGTGAAAGTCTTTATACCCCAAAGTGATTTTGAGTTTTGGGACTTTGGAGTGCTTGATTCTTATAAAGAAAATATTTATAGGATATTGGAGAACCCTTCAAGTAGATTGTATTCCTTCCTAAAAGAAGCGGGGAAACTGTCTCTTTTTAACCCTGCACAGTTTTCTTATTCTTCAAACAATAAGAAAGTTATCAATTTTAGTGGTGTTGAAATATCTCAAACAGAACCTGGGATATATTTAAACTTAAAGGGCTTTGGAAAAAATGAAGATACGATTGTAAAAATTTAGAAACTCTCTGTCTCCAGAACTTTTATCGCATCTGTTGGGCATAACTCAACGCACAGACCACACAACGTGCAGGACCAATTATCAATTAAATACTGGCCATTAAAGAGTGTGACACTGTCTTCAGGGCAAATCACTCTGCACACGTCACAATTTATACATCGGGTATTCACTTCTAAAGCTATCTTCATGTATCCTAGATTATATCATTCTAGGGGGAAGGACGTTTGAAATTTTTAAAAAGACCCGTCGTAATAAAGAATATTTTGTTATTTTGTCTGCTCTCCCTGTTCTTTCTCTCGGTTGTCGAGTCTTTAGAGGGTGGAGTTTCTGCTCTAGACCTCGAGCAGTTTGTGGCCAGATTAAAAGCGGATAGTACTTTATTAGTTTGGTTTACTATTGTTTTTATTAGTGTCTTTAAGGGGATGAAGACTTCTCCCTATATATTTTTGTCTTTTTGTCTGTATGTTTTAACAAGGTCATTAGGCGTTTTCTTTATAGACTTAGATAAGTTAATTTTAATGTTAACTTTTTTGTATTCGGTTATTTCATATAATTTCTTTTTGTTTCTAAGGCTTGAATTGAACGAGCCATTTTATAACCCCAGTTATCCAGACAATATAATGCCAGACTTTGGTTATCGGAAACTTCCCATTCTTGTTAAGCAGGGAAACTCAAATATTCCAGGTTTCCTAACCAACTGGGGAGAAAATGGGTTCTATTGCAAGTTACCAGAATCAGACTCAATAATTAAAGGAAAGGTTGAGGTTGAGATAACCTTAGAAAATCATACCTTCTTTACGGAAGGTGTTATCATGACAAATGGAAGAGGTGGAATTGGTGTTCGTATTTTAAAAAACCCAGTACCTGATCTCGGATGGTCGGATTATTATGGTATTATAAATGAGTTAGGACTGCGTCCAGCGTATAAATAATCTTTAGGAAATATATGAAATTAAATGTTTACTTGATTTTTCTTTTACTCATAATCTCTTGCACTAAAAAGTCGACTCCAGAAAAGGCTCTTAAAGAATTTATTGAATATAGATTTTCACAAGGCCAAGACAAGGAAGACCTTTTGGAAATGACTACTGGAAGTTTAAATTCTCGAATTGAGGATATGGAAGGCGAGGACTTAACGGCTTTTTTAAAAGCAGAAGCTTTGCAAAAGAGAAGATTAAAAGTCTTACTAAAAAACTGTGAAGACACAAAGTGTTTCCTGACCTATATCCTCACCTATTCACAGGGAAGTGGTAATCCCAAGGACTTTGGTATAGAAGTAAAGAAAATTGCACAACTAGAAAAGGTCGGAGAAACGTGGAAACTCTCAGACGTAAGCAATGTAAAAACTTATATTGAGGCCCATAAGGACCTTGAAGTAAGTGCAGAAGGTGAATCTACAGAGCCTTAAATATTTATTGTTTTTAATCAAGTAAGGGCGCCATTCAACCGATAAAAAAGAATGAGCCGCGAAGATGACTTCATTTCAAAATTGATGGATGAGACCTAT
The DNA here is from genome assembly GCA_021737405.1 of Bacteriovoracaceae bacterium. Taxonomy (GTDB): domain Bacteria; phylum Bdellovibrionota; class Bacteriovoracia; order Bacteriovoracales; family Bacteriovoracaceae. The sequence goes on along the minus strand of JAIPEG010000002.1, from coordinate 47,610 downwards.
GAAGAAATAGGTCATCCGATTTGCGATTTGAGCAATCAAAACGTCGTTGCCCTTTCTGACTATTTTAATGAAAGAGAAGAAGGGTTTGTTGGATCTGCCACCAATAATAGTATTAGATTCGAAACTTTTAAAAATTTTTATAGAATTAGAGTTGCAGGAAAAGATCTTGATATACCAGAGGGTCTAAGAATCTTAGAGACCATAAAGGTATTTGATAAACAAAAGCTTTTTAAAGTAGAAGATCAAACATTTGCTAAAGTCTTAAGTGAATTATGTGGCAAAGATGTAGCCTATGTATTAGTTCAGACAAATATTTCCAGAGCATCTTTATTGTCACAAGAACCTGAAGAAATAGAATATAAAAAGTCTGCATAAAAAAAGCCTCCAAAATGGAGGCTAAATCTTTTGAAATTTAAGATAAGTGTTAAAGAGATAAGTAGTAGTCTTTAAGCATCTTTGCATCATCTTCTAGATTTGGTGAGTTACAGATCATGTAACCTCTGCAGTCTTCTTCTTTAAGTGCCTGAATTAGCTCTCTCCAGTTAAAGTCTGATTTTTCTAGATTAATATGTTTAAGATCACCCTTTGAGTTTGAGCTGATTCCTGAGATGTGAATATGCATATTCTTAACAGCATCAACACCAAGCTCTTCTTTTAATCCACCAAGCACTTGCTTAAACTCTTCTTTTGAATTGTATTGGCCAGTTCTAGCAAAAAGATGGCTAAAGTCCATACAAGGACGGCAGCTTGTTACGTTTTTGGTAAGAGAAATAAGCTCTTCAAGGCTTCCAAATTGAGAAGTTTTGCCTGTAAGTTCTGGGCGAAGCTCAATTTCGATATCTAAACGATTAAGTCTTTCCTCGATAACGTTCATCGATTTTTCAACAAGATCGAAAACATCGTATGGACTATCTTTCATGTAGAAAGCCGCGTGGAAAGTCATCGACTCTGCTCCACATAGATCAGAGATCTTTGCTGTTTGAATAATCCTCTCTACAGATGAGTCAATTTTATCTTGTTCTCTAGCATTGAGGTTAATGTAGTATGGACCATGTGAAGTGAGAGGAACTCCAAGCTCATACGAGATCTTACGTAGGCCACTGCTGACCTCTTCTTTCATACGCACGCCGTGCGCAAATTCAAGTTGCATACAGTCTAGGCCTAATTGATGAATTGTTCTTACACCATCAATTGGGTTATTTTTCTTGGGTGTACTGTTAGGAACACCCGCTGTACCGAATAAGAGCCGGTCAAATCGCATAAAACCCCCTGCAAGGTTGCTCAGGTTGTGTGAGTATTGTGTGTTTTTTTCCCTGCCACGTGCTAAAGTATCGAAAACACATAGGTTCTTTGATGCTTTTTAAGGCGGTGTGACATGACGGTTTATAGCCCTTATAGGCTTTAATGTCTATAATCATTAGACGAACGTATGATTAATACAAACGCACCGCGTTTAAGGTGAGAAGGTTATTAGAATAATCGCAGGCTTAACCCTTATGCTATTTTATTTTGGGCTCTTTGGAGTCTTGGGGTTCTTTATTTTTGGTCCTCTCGGAGAACTTTATGGCCTAGCTTTAGCCGCATCATTGATAATTCTAACTCTCTTGTTAGGAGACAGGCTCTATCTTGTGGCCATTGGCGCAAAAGAAGTTGACCCACGTGCCCATGATATCTATTTCAAGTTACAAAATATGAGCTGCATCAAGAGTCTTTCAGAAGTTCGTCTTTATAGAAGCCATTTGATTCCTGTTAACACTTATTGCTTAGACCCAATATTTAATAAGCCATGTATCATTTTATCGGATCAGTTTTTAGAAAGTAACGATGAAGAGCTTTGGGATATTTGTTTAATATATTCCCTTACCTTTTTAGAGAAGGGATTTGGAAAGTTTTCGAATATTATAACTTTTTTGACTTCAGTCTTGTTGGCACCAACTTTTGCCCTTAATAGAATTGGCCTACAGAAGCTTTCTGTTCTCGTTTATTTTGTATTCTTACCAATGGTTTTTTTAAAAGATTATATTTGTGAAGCAAGTCTTAGGGAATCATTTAAAGAACTAGAAGGAGAGAGGTCTTTGAGAGTTACATATTATCTCGAAAGATTTCGTCCGGTACCGAAAACCATTATTAATAGCGTGGCCAACGATTTAAGCATGTTTAAAAAGAGAGATTCGGGATTGTGGCCTTCTCTGTTGGGGAGCTATGCCAATATATTCAATAATTATGTAAAATGGCATGAAAGAAAAAACTAATAAGTCCTTTGATTTTTCCAAATACTATCCACTGTTTTTTACAGTAGTCTTTGTCATCATATTATTTCAATATTCCTTTAGTACGTTAGAGGCAATCTTCTATGATATACGTGTCAAATATGACATTGGCATAAGTTATAACAGTGACATTATTTTAATTGTTATGGATGAGGAGTCTGACGAGTTTTTAGGAGAAACGTTTCCTTATACTTATGCCAGTCATTATCATCTTTTTGAAAGAATGGCTCAAGATAGGCCCAGGGTTGTAAATTACTTTGTAAATTTACCCGAGCCTGAATCGAAACTAGATAAAGAAAACTCAACGCGATTTAAAGGATCAATCTCAAGTTTCATTTCGGGGGGGGGGATTTTTCGCTTTGGCACGGATATGGACTCTTGGGGAGAGAGATTGCCGCCAGAGGCTCTTCGGAGCTTTGGATATTCCTTAAGTTTAATTAACGTAGATAATGCAGCCTTTGCAAAAGATGATGTCGCGAGGCGAGCAGTATTAAACTTTTCAGGGGAAGATAGTCTTCATTTGTGGACGGCCAATGAATACAGAAAGTTCCTAGGTTTAAAAGAAATACCAGCCAAAAACTATCCGGGGTCTTATTATCTGCGGGAAGCGGATGCTACATTTGCTCTTTTTCGTTATTACACTTCGCCATTAGAGAAAAATAATAGGATTACAAGAATTCCGTTCCACTCAGTCAGGGTCGGTAATTTCCCAGAGGGCTTTTTCAAAGATAAGATTGTATTGGTTGGCCCTAGCTATATTAGTAATACAAGCGACTATGTTTTAAGCCCATTCGATAAAGAAAATTTTAGAAGCTCTAAACTAACCTTACACGCGATAATTATACAGGCCCTTATTCAGGGTAAAACAGTTTATCAATTACCCAGAACCTTTACTTATGCACTTTGTATAATTATTGCGGTTTTTCTTTCCTTTATGATTTCGTGGTTAAAACCGACTCATGGTCTATTGATTACCGTCGGTGTGATGCTTGGATCTTTACTTCTCTCCTATCTCCTATTTGTACTTACTGGAACTTGGCTCTATGTTACCCATTTGGTTTTGGCAGTCTTTGTCGTATATTATATATGGGTACCCTTTAGAGCAATTGGCGAATACCAAAGACGTTTTGCCATTCAAGAGGAAACAAAGCTTTTAAAGAAGGTCGAAAATCTTAAGCAAAACTTCATTAGCTTAATGAGTCACGATTTAAAAACTCCCGTAGCTAAAATCGCAGGTCTTGCCGACAATATGCTTACACAGAGACAATTCTCTACAAACGATGGTGAAAGAAACTTACGTTCAATCGTAGATTCAACAAAAGAGCTAAACTCATTTATTACAAGTATTTTAGATTTAACAAAAATAGAGTCGAGAAACCTTACTCTTAATATGAATAGTAAGGATATAAACACGACAGTGGAAAATGTTGTTTCGAATCTTAGATTTGAAGCAAATAGTAAAAATGTTTCTGTAAACTTAAGCCTTAGTCCTCTTTACCCTATTCAATACGATCCCAACTTGATGAACAGGGTTCTTTCAAACCTGATAGAAAATGCCATTAAGTATTCAGGTGATGGATCCACTGTCGATGTTGAGACATTTGATGATGAAAAATGGGTATATATTAGAATTAAGGATAATGGCGTCGGAATTCCAGCGTCTGATATTGAAAATATCTTTGAGAAGTTTTATCGGGTAAAGAATGACGCAAGCCATTCTATAAAGGGAACAGGACTGGGTCTTTATTTGGTAAAATATTTTGTCGAACTTCACGGTGGAGCAATTAATGTTGCAAGTGATTTAGGACAGGGAACTGAATTTCAGATAAAATTAAAAAACGAGTAATCCATTATTGGGAGTTTGTTTATGCATAAGGTATTAGTAGTTGATGATGATAAAGTTTTACAGGACTCGGTAAAGCAAGCTCTAGAATATCATCACTTCTTCGTTGATACTGCGGACAATGGTAGAGAAGCTTTAAATAAAGTTACTGCTGGGAAATATGACCTTGTTGTAATGGACGTAAATATGCCCGAGATGGATGGGATTGAAGCACTTGAGCAAATAAAAAAGTTTAATCCATCTATAATCGTTTTAATTCTGACGGCTTACTCAAATGTTGGGGATGCTGTAAAGGCCGTAAAGCTTGGAGCCTTTAATTACTTAGAGAAACCAATCACTTCAGATAATTTAGTTGCTCTCATAAAAAGGGCATTAAAGGCCAGAAGCTTAGTAGAGACGTCAAAGTTTTCGGCGCCAACATTAAGCCTTGGTAATGACGACAAGTTCGTCGGTGAGTCTGATGAGATGGTTAAGGTTTTTAACGTAATCTCTAAACTCGCCCAGGTTAATACACCCGTTTTGATCAGGGGTGAGTCCGGTACTGGTAAAGAACTAGTTGCAAAAGCTATTCACTATAATGGCCCAAGGAAAGATAACCGTTTCGTAACAATAAACTTAGCAGCCGTTCCTGATAACTTAATTGAATCAGAACTTTTTGGTCATGAAAAGGGCGCCTTTACGGGCGCCTCCGAAAGAAAGATCGGTAAGTTTCAATATGCAGACGGTGGAACAATTTTTCTAGATGAAATTGGAGATATAAGTGCGACTATGCAAGTTAAGTTGCTCAGAGTCTTGCAGGAAAAGTCTTTTACACCAGTTGGTTCTAATAGGGATGTCAAAGTAGATGTAAGGGTAATCGCAGCATCACATAAGCCCTTTGAGCAAATGATCAAAGAGGGAACGTTTAGAGAAGATCTTTTCTATAGATTAAATGTTTTACCCGTATACTTGCCCCCTTTAAGAGAAAGGGTTTCAGATATTCCTTATCTCATTGATTACTATGTTTCATATTTTAACAGTTTGCATAACTTAGAAATAAAAGGTGTAAACGATGAGTCACTAAAAATTCTTTCTGGTTACCCATGGCCTGGTAATATTAGAGAGCTTCGAAATGTAATCGAACATGCTTTTATTATTGAGTCTACTGAACAAATTCGCCCGGGCTCTCTTCCAGAAACAGTTCGTAAACTTTCTAAAGATGATACAGACTCTGGAGATGGGGAAGACGAAACATCACGAATAGACTTTAAGGGAATTAGAGAGTCAGTTCTTGATCGAGATATGAGTGATGAGGATATTGATAAATATCAGTTCACCTTTGCGCAGATTACCGGTGATAACGATATAAAAATGGATTTTCAAATTGCTAAAGACTTATTTGAAAAAGAATTTATCGTACAAGCCTTAAAGCTTAATAAGGGTAAAATTAATCAAACCGCTTTGAAGGCAAATATTCCGAAGAAGACCTTGCTTCGAAAGATTGAAAAATACGAGATCAACCCTAAAGAATTTTATTAATGAATAATATTTGGAAATACAGTCTAATACTGGCATTTTCAATTATCTTAGATCAACTAATAAAAGGTACATCCCAAAGTCTAATTTTAGAGGACGGAGGGATTTCGAATCTCATAGGCCCCCTTTCATTTGTAAGGTTTAAAAATGCCTACCTTATTTTCGGCTTTAACATTTCTACGATTAAAAGTTATCAAAATTCAATCGCTATACTATTCTCTTCCGGAATAATTGTTTATTCATTAAAAGAAGCCATTAAAAATAGAAATATAAGTCCAATAACAGGTTGGTCTTATACCTTAATGATCGCGGGTTTTTTTACTAGCTGGTTAGATCGAATATCTCAAGGATTCACGCTAGATTACTTAGGGTTAAACTTCGGATCGACACTAGTGACTTTTAGCCTAGGTGACATTTTAAGTGTTTGCGGCTTTTTCTTGCTTGGTATTTTAAAAATTAAAAAGAGGTCTTGGTGAAACCAATACTGTTTCATCTTTTTGGAGAACCCGTTTTTAGCTATCCATTGCTTATGGGTTTTGGCTGGGGTATCGGGTTTAATTATTCTGCCTTGCTATGGAAAAGGCAGGGTCTTGCCAATAAAAAACTATGGCAGTTATTTATTGGCTCCTTTATTTTTGGTTGGATAGGAGCAAAGGTTTTCTTTCTCATTTTTTCGGCACCTGACATGGCCTTAAATTATGGAAGAGAGGTGAATTTTTGGCTAGGTGGAGGCTTTGTCTTTTATGGGGGTCTAGTCTTTGCTGCTCTCTTTTCACTTCTATTTATTCGTTTAAACATGAATTCTAAATATGAACTTCTAGGACTTATCACCCCTGGCCTGGCAATTGGTCACGCTATCGGAAGAGTTGGTTGTTTCTTGGCTGGGTGTTGTTATGGAGATCATTGTGATTTGCCAATAGGGGTATTGGTAAAAGGTATTTCTCGCCACCCTGTTCAATTATATGAAGTCGCCGGTCTAGTGTTAATTTTCTTGATATTACGTAAGTTGGTCTTAAAGAAAAAACTTAAAGAATCTTTATTACTTTATCCTATCGGATATTCACTTTTACGTTTCGCACTTGAATTTTTTAGAGGAGACGCTATTAGAGGGCTTTATGCAGGTCTTTCTACTTCTCAGTGGGTAAGTATTCTTATTGTTTTAGTGAGTTCTATAATTTTTCTAAAGAACTCTAGCTCTCGCTCGTAACACTTTCTTCTTTTGGTGCCTCGAGGCTAAGATTCTCTTCATCTAAAACCCTGTTTAGGCTTTCTTGAGAGACATAAAGCTGAGATTTTAACGTTTCATTTCCCCATGCGATAAATGAATCATTATGTTCGTACATGGTTATTGTTTCCCACGGACAATCTTGAGAACAGTTTTGACAACCAATACAACGCGCAATGTCTATTTCTACTGTTTGCTGAAAGCCTGGATTTCCAGTTTCAGGACCAGGAACTAGTTCAATAGAGTCAACAGGACAGCCCGCAATACACACTTCACAGCCCGTACAGCCACTTTGATGGACTACGGCTATAAGCTTCGGTGGTTTCTTTCCCTTGCGCTTAGGCTTAAATCTGGCCGTGTGAAAGGGGTTTTCAACGAGAACTTCTCTATTGTCTTGCTGGTCACTCATGGTAAAAACCTGTTAAAACGATCATTTACCCGCATTCTATACCATAGACACGGGAGAACAAAGCAGTTTTGCTTGGACTTTTTTTTTAAGCTATATTGGCTGAGCTGTAAATATCCATATTTCAAAGGTTTGAGTAGGCAAAGTTTAGTCTTTGTTAAAAAAAATAGAGGGAATACATGAAAAAGCTCCGATTTGTAACCGCAGCCAGTCTATTTGATGGCCACGATGTCTCAATAAATATTATGAGGAGATTACTTCAATCCAAAGGGGTTGAGGTCATTCACCTTGGTCACAACAGATCGGCTCAAGAGGTTGTCGATGCTGTTATACAGGAAGATGCCCATGCCGTTGCCTTGTCCTCTTACCAGGGTGGACATATGGAATACTTTACTTACATTCGTGAATTGCTAAATGAGGCTGGTGCAAAAGATGTTCGCATTTTTGGTGGCGGTGGAGGTGTAATCACTCCTAGCGAAATTAAAGAGCTTCATAAAAGAGGAATTAATAAAATTTACTCACCAGAAGATGGGATGAAGCTTGGGCTTGTCGGAATTATTGATGACATGATCGAGAGATCAACTTATTCGACCACAGAAAATATAGATTTTAAGAAACTAGAAAACAAAAACCTTACAAGTCTTGATGTGGCAAAGGTTATATCTGCCATTGAAAATACAGGGGAGTGTCCGATAAGTTTTAAGGAAGGAAGCACTCCTGTAATCGGTATCACAGGAACGGGAGGAGCAGGAAAGTCATCTTTAATTGATGAATTATTGCTTCGTTTTAATGGATATTATAAAGACGCCAAGATTGCTCTAATTTCTGTTGATCCTACAAAGAAGAAAACTCAGGGAGCACTTCTCGGTGATAGAATTCGTCTTGGCTCAGCAAGCTACGATCAGTTTTTTATCCGATCACTTGCCACTAGAGAATCTAAAACAGAGCTAAGCCCTCAAATCAAAAAGGTCGTCTCGTTTTTAAAATCGCAGGACTTTTCTTTTATCATGGTTGAAACATCTGGTATCGGACAAGCCTCTGATGAAATTACACAAGTCGCTGATAAGTGTATTTATGTAATGACTCCAGAGTATGGAGCAGCGACTCAGCTAGAAAAGATAGAGATGCTGGAGTCTGCTGACTTTATTGTTCTCAATAAGTTTGAAAAGCCAAGATCTGAAGATGCGATTAGGGATATTAGAAAGCAGTATCGTAGAAATAAGGAGTTGTTTCTAGGGCACCCAGGTTCTCCTGAGGATGAAGAATTGCCAGTATTTGGAACAATGGCCTCCAAATTTAATGACAGTGGAGTGAATGCCTTATTTTTTGAATTAGCAAAATCATTAGATTTTAACACTCAAGAAGTCGCAAAGCTTCAAATAGAAAAACTTCCAAAGGCAAAGGGAAGTATCATTGGCCCTGATCGTACCCTCTATCTAAGAGAAATATCTAACACTGTCAGAGGTTATAATAAGGAAACTGAAGCCCGAGTAGAATTACTAAAAGATTATGAAGCCCTAGAAACAGCGATTAGATTGCTGCCTGGAGAAAAGTCAATCACTGAAAAGCTAGAAGAAGTAAAAGGAAAGCTCGGTAAGGAAGCGATTGAAGAGGTGCATAGCTTTTTCAAATTAAGAGATCAGTATAATTCAGGAGAGTTTTCTTACTCTGTTAGAGGTAAAGAATTTAAGGTAAAAACACAAAACGTTTCTCTTTCCGGAAATAAGATTTCACGGGTCGCTCTTCCTCAGTTGAGTAATTATGCCGACATTCATAAATATCAAAGAACATGTAATGTACCGGGGTTCTTTCCTTATGGTTCAGGAATTTTTCCTTTTAAAAGGGCCGATGAAGAACCAAAGAGAATGTTTGCTGGAGAAGGTGGACCTTTCAGGACGAACAAGAGATTTCACTATCTTTCTAAAGATGACCCGGCGAAAAGACTATCTACGGCTTTTGACTCGGTTACGTTATATGGAGAAGACCCAGACAAGCGACCAGATATTTTTGGGAAAATTGGAGAAGCAGGGGTATCAATTGCTACACTTGATGATATGCAAGCTTTGTATGATGGCTTTGACTTAACAAGCCCAAATACATCAGTATCAATGACAATCAACGGCCCAGCTCCTATTATACTTGCCCTTTTCATGAATACGGCCATTAAGCAACAGCTTAAAGGGGAAGATTTCTGGGATGAAGAGAAGCGTGCTGAAGTTATGCGCCAGGTGAGAGGTACTGTCCAAGCGGATATTCTTAAGGAAGATCAGGCCCAGAACACATGCATTTTTTCATTAGAATTCTCACTTAAACTCATGGGTGATATTCAAGAATACTTTTGTAAAAACTCCATTAAGAATTACTATTCGGTTTCGATTAGTGGGTACCATATTGCGGAAGCTGGCGCGAATCCAATTACCCAAACGGCCTTTACACTTTCAAATGGATTCACCTTTGTTGAGTACTACTTAAGTAGGGGGATGAAGATTGATGACTTTGCACAGAACTTAAGCTTCTTCTTTAGCAATGGATTAGATCCTGAGTATGCAGTGATTGGCCGAGTCGCTAGAAAAATTTGGGCAGTTACCCTAAGAGATAAATATGGTGCTGATGATAAATCTCAAAAGTTTAAATACCATATTCAAACGTCAGGCCGCTCATTACATGCGCAAGAGATAGATTTTAATGACATAAGGACCACACTTCAGGCGTTCTTAGCATTAAGTGATAATTGTAATAGCTTACACACGAATGCTTATGATGAAGCTATCACAACTCCCACGGAAGAAAGTGTGCGAAGAGCAATGGCGATCCAAATGATTATAAATCGTGAATTTGGAATGAACAAAACAGATAACCCAATGCAGGGCTCTTATTTGATTGAAGAGCTCTCTGAAATAGTAGAAGAAACTATTTTGGCAGAGTTTGAACGGATCTCGGATAAGGGTGGCGTTCTTGGAGCAATGGAGAGCATGTACCAGAGAGGTAAGATCCAAGAAGAATCACTATATTATGAGACCCTTAAGGATTCAGGTGAGCTACCAATAATAGGAGTAAATACTTATTTATCTCCAGATATAGAACAACAGATGCAGCAGGAAATTGAAATTTCTCGATGTTCTGACGAGGAAAAACAAGAACAAATCAATCGCTTGGAAAGCTTTAAAGAAAGGAACTCTGATAAATCACAAGAGGCACTTGCATCTTTAAAGTTGGCAGTCCTTGAAAATAAAAATGTTTTTGAAGAATTATTAAAAACAGTTAATTATTGCTCTTTAGGCCAAATCACCAACCTTTTGTTTGAAGTTGGCGGTCGCTATAGAAGGAATATGTAATGGTCGAGAAATCAAATATTTATACAAAAATGGGTGATAATGGGGAAACTGGTCTCGTCGGAGGAACAAGGATCTCTAAAGCAGACGCAAGAATAGATCTCTACGGAGAGGTAGACGAGCTAAACTCCTGGATTGGAATTGCCATTGTTAATTTGGCAGAAGGACCTTTCAAGGATGAAGTTACTTACTTAAAAAAAATACAATGTTACCTATTTGATCTTGGAAGTAACTTAGCTTGTGAAGCTGATCAAAGGGAAAATTTCAAGCTTCCTAAGTTAAATAAATCCGTTATTGAAGAGTTAGAAAAGACGATTGATGATCTCGACTCAAAAAATCCAAAACTAACCACATTTATCCTGCCTGGTGGAAGTCGCTCTTCGGCCTCATTGCACCTTTGTCGAACAGTTTGTAGAAAAATAGAGCGCAAGATGATCCAGTTTGGGATTAATCACAAGGAAGATCTTCCTGTTCATGCAGCCCCTTTTATGAACAGGCTTAGTGACTTCTTCTTTGTAATCGCAAGGAGCGTAAATGTTCGGATGGGTATTAAAGAGGAGCCATGGAAGCCATAGGTATAATTATTTTTTAAAGAGACCTTTTAGTTTTCCAACTAAACCGTCTTTTTCCTTTTTATCTTCTTGAATTATCTTTTTCTTGGATTTATGAGTTTTCTTTGGCACTAGTACTTCTTCTTCTGTCTGAAGAAAATCTTCGAGAGGTTCCAGTTTCTCATCCTCTGATTTTGTAGAAGTACTTGAAGATTTTTCTGCGAAAGTCTTGGTAGCTTCTTCAGTTTCATTCTTTTTTCTAATTTTTGCTAGGAGTGTCTGTTGACGGCTTTGTCCAAACTCGTCTTCTTCAATACCTTCAAGGCCCTCTACTTGGGCACCAAGTCTTACGAATGTAACATTGGTCCTCTCAAAATCTCGCTTGTGAAGTGCAAGTTCCTTGGCCGTCATTTCACTATCATCCAATTGAATCTTAACTTTACCAATTTGAACAAAGTCATCGACATATAGAAAAGTTTCTTGGATTTTATTACCGTTCAAGTAGGTGCCATTGGTGGTTTCTAGGTCCTTAATAACCACTCTAGACTCATTATTGACCTTAACGGCTAAATGTTTCCCGCTAATCATAGTGTCTCGAAGCGTCATGTGACACTTTGAGGAGCGACCCATAAAGAAAGGCTTAGGGCTCAAACGAATCCTAGTTTCTTCATTCTCTTCTGTGATTATTAAGTAAATAGCCATAATTTCATCTAATTTCAATATTATAGGTCATTTTTGACCTGCGCAAAATTTAGAGTTTTGAATGAGCGATATTTGCCGGTATTATAGATATGTTATAAATAGGTTAAAAAAAGACTTATTTTTAGAGGATGTGGCAATAATATGAGCGAAACTAACACTTTGGTAAAATTAACTGACAAGGCCGTAGCTCAAGTAAAGAGTATTTTTGAGGCTGAAAATAAAGGATCCGACTATGGAGTTCGCCTCGGTGTCGTTGGCGGAGGGTGCTCTGGATTATCCTATAAGATTGATTTTGATACCCAAAAAGAAAAAGACAATGTTTTAGAGTTTAATGGGGTAAAGGTATTTATAGACCTAAAGTCTTCCATTTATTTAAAGGGTGTCACCTTGGATTTTAAAGACGGCCTGAATGGAAAGGGTTTTATATTCGTCAATCCAAATGCGAGTAATACTTGTGGCTGTGGCGAATCGTTTTCAGTTTAAGAAATGGTCTTATATAACCAGATAGATAGAAAATACATTTCATTGGTCGATGAATTCGATCTTCTAAAAGTTGTAGGAGAAGACTCTTCTCGCTTTTTAAGTGGTCAATTAACTAATAATTTAGATGATATTGAAAATGGTCAGTTCCAACTCCAAGCTCGGTTGGATCGCGGTGGGAAACTTAAATCATTTTTTTATTTACTTCGAGATGAGTTAGATTTTTATATTTTAATCTTGAAGGATTTTACAAAAGAACTTCAAGAGGATTTGCAAAAGTATATCATCATGGATGATGTAGAAATAACATGTTGTGAAAGAGAGATATGGCTTGTTTTCTCGGCCTATGAAAATCCTAAAAAAGAATTTGAATTAGAGAGAGTCTTTAGTGGGAGTTATGGCTTCTATCCCGCTTTTTTAACTTTTGATAAACCAGACACGAGTAATTTAACTCCAATCTTAAAAGAAGACTTTAATGTATGGAGTATCTTGCAGGGGGAGCCAGTCAATGGTGTCACTGCCCAGGTAGACGTATTGGTAACAGATACAATTGTAAACCTCCAGGGAGTATCTCTCGATAAGGGTTGTTATTTAGGCCAAGAGACGGTTTCTAAAATTGAAACGAGACGTGGTGGAGCTTATTTTCCTGTTTTATTAAATGTATCTGCTGGAGATTTTGAAAAGTTAAGAATTGGAGAAGTACTTAAGATCGCGGATCGAAAGGCTGGGGTTGTTTTATGGAAGGGTGGCTTTAACGAAGAAAAAATTGTTATCGTAAGTTTGATAAGAGACTTTCGTATTGAAGGCAGGTGCTTAGATTTAAATATAAATTCAAATAAAATCTCAGGGACAGTAGCATACCTACCTTTCTATAAGTTTGCGGGAAAAGTCGCCCTTGTTGAAGATCTTTATGAAGAAGCAGTAAAGACTTTTCATGGTGAAGATGATTTGGGTGCCATAGAAAAGTTTGAGGAAATCTTAAAGATCGATCCTATGAATGAGGATAGTTTTGAGGCAATTGGGGTAATCTTTGGCAGAATGGAGAAGTTTGAAGAAGGAATTAGTTTTATGGATGAAGTCCTTAAGGCCAATCCAGATAGTGTAATGGCGCACACAAATAAGAGTCTGTTTTATATGCGCTTGGGTGAAATTGAAAAAGCTGAGGAAGAAAAAGCACAAGCGACAGTTAAAACGTTTGGCTCCTTTGGTAAAGAGGCTGAAAGAAAGAAGTTAGAGGAAGAAAAAGAAAAGCAAGCTCAGGCAGATATACAAAGAAGATTTGAAATGTTTAATCAAGTCTTAGAAATAGATCCGGATGATTCATTAGCCAATTATGGACTTGCTGATATCTACTACCAAAGAGGAGATTCGGTAAAATCAATACCTTTACTTTTAAAGGTAATATCCGAAAATCAAAAGTACTCTGTTGGATACCTGTTGCTCGGTAAATGTTATCTAGAATTAAATAAAATGAAAGAAGCAAAAGAAATATTTGAAAAAGGAATTCTGGTAGCTTCCGCTCAAGGTGATCTAATGCCCGCTAATGAAATGCAGGCTAAGCTCACATCTTTACTTTAATCTCTTCTTTAATTTTATTTATTTTATCTTGAGATTCACTTGTGAGCTTATTGAAAATTGTTTGTTCCAGTGAATCGTTTTCATTAAGTTCACTTTCAATGACATCGATTATTTTTAGACCATAGTCAGAAACTTTATCGAGTTCGAAAGCCCTTTGAATCTCTGGAAAACAGCGCTTTATAAGAATACTTTCCTCAATGAAGCGAAAGTTAATCTTTTCGACTTCAAGTTCTGTAAATATTGTAGGTGTCTTCTCATTAAAGGAGAGTTCTTTGAAAAGTCGGTAGGCCCAATAAAAAGTAACAACTCCGTGATAAAGGCCGCGAATAGGTCGAAGCGACCTTCTCCATGGACTATAAAAAATTTTGTCATCATCTTCGTAAATTATTTCCTCTTCACCTTCTAAAAGGCAATTAAGAAAATGATGACCGTTCTCATGAAGAAGGTCATCTACCATGTCTACAAAATCTCTGTTAGCCATGTTAATTGAAGAAAAACCTGGAAGTATCGCCATTGAATAGCTCACAAGTTCCTCTTCAAAAATCGGAACAATAGTGTGGGTATAGCGACTAAGTACTTCAGAAAGATTTGGCGTAAGCTCAGAAATGGTCTCTAGGGCCTTGGAGACTTTTTGAAAGTGTTCTTGGTTAAAGTCTCCTGATGAATTAATGCCAGGTAAAATAGTTAAATTTTTAATTTTTAAGATGGTCTCATCATTTTGAAGAGATTTAATATTTAAGATGTCTTCACCGAGCATAACCTGCAAAACATCTTCGCTTGGAATATGACCAATAATTGGTACGACTGTTTCATCTTTGTACTGTGGAAGATAATAGCGTCTTTTGTCTTCGCCAAGGTAAAGCATACCGTTTGTTTCACCAATCTCGGGTGTCATGGGGTATAGAACCGGGCCATTGGGCTGCCAGTTTTTACTGGAAATATGCAGGTGATAAAAGCTTATGATTTGTAGTTCTTGATAATCAATAACTTGGTCTAAGATTTCTTCAGTGTCGCTTCCGTCTTCAATTAATTTAACCACAAAGCCTAAAAGATCTGACTCTGAAAAAACACCTACGAGTTCATTAGAAGATTCAAATTCTTCTTCTTGGAGGGCGATCGTATCGATGATTTTGTCTATTAAGTTTAACCAATAAAAACGAAGGGGAGAGTATTGATCTAAGTCCTTCTCAAAAATAATCTTGGATAATTCATCTTGAAAATCAATGCTTAGATATGGGCTCTCTTCGCCATCAGAAATGTCTTCTCTAAGTTCACTTAAAAATTGATTGTAACTTTCCTCTACATTCTTATTTTGTTTGAGAAAAATTTTATTATCTGAGAGAAGAGGAGGAAATGACATATTTAAGACTCATTTAAAAGTGGCTGGGGTGGCCGGATTCGAACCGGCGACCAATAGATTAACAGTCTACTGCGCTACCGCTGCGCCACACCCCAATCCATTTTCATGAGCTTTCTTTTATAAAAGAGTAAGAGAATGTTGTCCACCAGTAAATAGCGGGAATTATTTATCTTGCCCCTCAAGTGGTTGAATTTACATGGTGGCATAGTGGTTTGCTCAAGTATTTTTGGTCTTATGCCGTTAAGTAAATGAGGTCTTATGGAATTTCGTGGTCAAATTATTAAAAATCTTCTGAGAGTGTTAACTCCTGAGGAGATTTCTGAGTTAACGAGCTCTTCCTCTGAAAAGAAGAAGGTTGGGCTCTCTCTTTTGCTCTCTTCCGATCTTAAGGGAGAAGACTATCAAAAAATAATGGATAGTATGCAAGTGGAAGAGACGAAAGTCTCTAATCAATCAACAAGTGAGGCGAAGATCTTACCTTTTGATGAAGAGGAAAGAGAAGAGCAGGAACTTGTCTTGCAGACCGGTCAGCGTGTTGCTGCCCTTATGCTTGAGTATGGAAAAGTTTTTAAAGAGCTTGATAAAAAAGTCTTGGGACCCAAGAGGTTTCCTAAAATAAAGTCCCGTGGAAATCGACAACAAACCAGCACTCTTATCTTAGAGCAAAAGAAAAAGCTTTATGAATCA
This sequence comes from Bacteriovoracaceae bacterium, assembly GCA_021737405.1. Lineage (GTDB taxonomy): Bacteria > Bdellovibrionota > Bacteriovoracia > Bacteriovoracales > Bacteriovoracaceae. Next base: position 31,661 of record JAIPEG010000002.1, on the reverse strand, counting down.
TATAGCAAAATAAAGTCCAAAGAAATTCTAAATCTCTATCGTGTTAATAAAGATGTAGACCTTGTAAAGAAAAATGGCTCCGAGGATGACCTTTCTTTCTCTTCAAAGCTTGGCGTTTTAATAAACAAAAAGCAGGCCTAGAGGTCGATTCCCTTAATAGAGTTTATTCCCTGTGGTGAAACAGTTTGCATTTGTAGGCTCGCCTTTTGAAGGACGCAGCTGTCTATCATTGCAACTGCCGCTGGATGGTAGTTTCCGGAGTTTTTCAATCCTCCAAACGGAAGTTTGGGGCTAGCTCCGCAGGTTGATCTATTCCAATTTATTAGACCAGCATCTATCTCTTCAAAACATTTTTTAAATACGGCTTCGTCAGAGGTGAAAATACCTGCCGCTAATCCATATTCAGTGGCATTGGCAATCTCAATGGCCTCTTCAATCTCTTTGTATTTAATAAAGGTACAGTTTGGCCCAAAAATTTCACTAGAAAGGAAGTGAGAGTTATCTTTCCAACTGTCAGCATAGTGAATGGATGGACTTACATAATAGCCGTTATGTTTTTTTGAAATTTGTTTTCCTCGCATGACTTCATCAAAGCCTTCCCTTTTTGCCATACCCATATACAAGAGATAGCTATCAACAGCACGTTGGTCGACGAGAGGGCCCATAAATGGCTCTTTTTCAAAATCAATAGGGTGGTCAACAATAATTTTCTTACTTAGCTTATGAAATTTATCAATGAATTCCTCAACAAGATTTTCATGAATAGCGATAATACTATTAGAGGTACATCGTTGCCCGCTTGTTAAGTAACAAGCTTTTAATAATTCTTCTAATGCCACGTCGATATTGGCGTCATGATGCAAAACTCCGGGGTTTTTCCCTCCAAGTTCTAAGGCAACAAGTTTGCCCAGGTCCTGATGTGTTGATTTCAGTATCTCAAGACCGACATCTTTACTGCCAGTAAAATAAACACCTTTCAATTCTTTATAGGTGAGAAGTCTGCGAGCGACTTCGCCGTCTCCCTGAATAAGGTTAACAACTCCTTTAGGGAAACCTGCCTCATGAAAACAGTCGATAAGTATTTGCGCACTATAGGCCGTTTTTTCGGAAGGCTTAAAGATAATTGAATTTCCAGTTATCAAGGCGCTTAAAATTTGAGTATTTGCTAAATGGCAAGGAAAGTTAAAGGGTCCAATAATGAGGGAGGGGCCTATACTTCTAAAGCTGACTGATCCCTTAACCCCAGGCATAATTTCTTCATATTCAAGGTCTTTAACTCGTGGAAGGCTGTCGTTTATAGTTATATCAACTTTACCGATAACACTGTTTGCTTCACCTAATGCTTCCCACAAGGGTTTTCCCATTTCTAGTGAGATTGCCGCGGCCATTTCATCTTTGCGTAAGATGAGTTGTTCTTGATATTTTTTTAAAAACTTAATTCTCTCATCGATAGTGATCTTTTTCCAAAATCGATAACCTTCAATAGCGCTTTCAACGACACTTTCTACTTGGTTATAGGCAATAGGCATTTCCCAGAGAATTGTATCAGTATCAGCGGGACATTCCCTTTTTATAAAGTGCTCAACACCATCTGTACCCTTTTGGGATGTTGGGTTGTAGCGACCAAAGTAATAGTTTCCTTTAATTTCAAATTTCATAAGACTTCCTAGTATTTAAAACCGATGCTTGATCGGTGATCTAATGTTTTGATAAATTTCTTTTTGGTAAGTAGTTTTCCATCGTTTGCCTTGCCCTTAATTAAGGGAGCATAAAAGGCATACTTTTCATGGGGAACGGAGATGATGAAAGGTTGTTCCCCGCCGTCTTTATCCTCAATAAGTTCAAGCTTACTAATTTCATTTATAAGAGAAATATCTTTAACATTCGCCCTATAGTGAGGACCACCATCAAAAGGATCCACTTCTTCAGCGTAATAAAAACCAATGCTTTCAAGCATTCGTTTGACTGGTAGGGTATGCTCTCCTACTTTACCGATGGCGTCTCTTGCATTTACCGGTAAGAGAGCTTCGTAGATTGTGTCTTTAGGAAATAGAGAGAGAATGAATTCTTTATTTTTCCTCGAGAGAAGGTCAGCTTCATGATAATCCATGTTGAGAAATTTACGACCAATGGCCTCCCAGAGAGGTGAGTTACCTTTGTTGTCAAACGGAGGCATGAGTTCAACATGAATGGTTTCAGTAAAGAGATCTTGATTTAGACCAATAAAAAGAAATCTGCTAAAGGATAAAGCTTTCCCTAATTTAAAAGGATGACCCCTGTATCCGGGGTCAAGAACGAGTCCCCCAATTTCTGTGTAACCTTCGCTAGTATAACCAAACTTAAGAGTTCCGTGAATAAAACCGGTATTTAGGGATTTGCTATATTTGTGTTCTTGATTAACTTTTAAGTAAAAATGGGGCTCTTCTTCGGTTCCATGCTTTCCATGAATAAGTGATACTCCAACCACTTTGCCTGATTCTGTGTCCTCGCAAACAAAAATAAATAAATTATCATCTTTGTTAGCGTTAGGGTTCTTAAAGGACTCTAAAGAGCGACTTATCATAGAGAGCAGAAGTTTTTGGTCTCTTGGTATGTTTATGAACTGCATTAAGTGACTTAATTCTAGAACTTCATCTAGGTCATCTTCTACAATATTTCGGATTAAGAACATTTTTTCCCTTCTAAAGAATTAGAAATCTCTGAGAGCGTTTCTTGATTAAAGCTAAGAGGAAAAATTAATTTCTTTTCATCCATCTTAATGAGTTTATTCTTAATGTTATTTTTTAAATTAACAATAAGACCGTAATTACTTTGAAAAGGGGAAGTATCTTGAAGCGATTCTCGTATTTGTAATTCCCTTTTTTTAACCAAGCCGTTTTCTCCATAAAATCCGCCCTCAATAAGAAAGCGAGATATTTGCTGTGATAGGTTTAAACTTGCAGAGCTTTTGAGTCCAGAGAATTTTTCTTTCTTAATACTTAATCCAATATCTTCAGAGAAAATGTTTTTTAGAACGATAGTCTTACCATTTTTTAAATCGCTAAATCTATCGCTAGATAAAAAGCTAGGAACTCGGCCATTGGAAAAATCCTGATCTGATACAGATGGTTCAACTATAAAAACCTTTAGCCCCAAGATTTTACTAAAGCTTTCTTCGACTTGTTCCAAAATCTGCTTTCTCTCAAGATCTTTTAAAAACATCTTGCCTGTGAGGGCAGACATGAGAGTGGTTTTGATAATTAATGGGTGAGAGTGGCCTAAGAGCCCACATTCTCCACTTAAATCTATATAGTAATCCCCTTTGGGGCCTCGGCAAACAGGTCCTCTGTTTGAGGGGAAATCTGTATTTTCAAATGAAATAGAATTACCTATTCTAGTTTCATTTAAAACGAGGGTGAATAACTGATGTGTAAGGTCTTCTATTTGTGACATTAGAACCTAATTTTGCTTACTTGAACTCTTATTGAGCGCCTAGGATAATAATAACATGGCAAAATCAAAAGCTGATCAAATATTAAAAGAGGCACAACAATTTTATGTGAACAAAGACTATGAGTCGGCACTCAGTGTCATACTCAAGGGGAAGGAATCAATAAGCCCCGGGCTTTTTCATTATAATCTAGGATCTATCTATTTAAAAATGGGAGATCTTGGTCCATCTCGTTTACATCTTGAAAAAGCAAAGAGTCATGGCTTTCAATATCCAATGTTATGGAAGAATTTGAAATATATTAAAACGCAAAACCAAGTTTATGACCCCACGAAGTCTAAAATTTTTAAAGAGGCATTCATTGGCAAGGTTTTGGATATCCCAGATGTTTTAATAATGATGGTCACCTTGGCCTTAATCATATTTTTGTTAGGAATATTTAGAAAAGGCTGGATTCGCTCAAAAAAATATTTAGCTCTAGCGCTTGTGCTCATTATTGTTCCGCTAACTTCAAGTTATTTAATAAAGCGAAATTTTAATTATGCCGTAGTCCTGAAACCCTTAAGGATTTATGAGGGTCCATCAAAAATTTATCCCGACTTTGGGGAAGTGTCGCCTGGAAGTAGGGTTGTTGTTGGTCAACTTCGGGACAATTGGTATTTTGTGATTTCTCCAAGTGATATTTCTGGTTGGGTAGAAAAAGCCAATCTTGCTTTTTATTAGGATGATCTATGAGCTATGAAGATGAAATTAATCAAGACATCTTAAACAGTAAAAAGTTGCCAGAGAAACTTGAGATATCGGTACTAAGATATTTTTGGCAATCAAATCCACTTATCGGTAAAAAGACAGACTCTATTCCTCGATTCTTAAGGAAAATTGATGTTCTAAGTAACTTTTCAGAAAATGAACTTAGAATTTTGGCAAAATATCTCCACCTAAGAAAATTTCAGCCTGGGGAAGTTATTTTCAAGCAGGGTGAGTTAGGAGTTGGTTTTTATCTACTCTATAACGGATATGCAGACATAATTGTTGAAAATACTGAAGGCACTGACGAAGTAAAGCCAAGTTCAAAACATATTTTGACCTTAGAAAAGTCCGATTACTTTGGTGAATTAGCCCTCCTGCAAGAAATTAGTATTCGAAATGCCTCAGCAGTTAGTCGACAAGGTTGCGAGCTTCTGGGACTTTTTAAACCAGATCTTGAAGAGTTAATTAATCATTATCCTGTTATTGCTGCCAAGCTTCTCCAGTCTATAAGCTTAATTGTAGCGAATAGATTATTTTCTCTAACAAGAGAAGTTCAGGAGCTTAAGTATAAGTTGAGTTCTTATGAGAAGGATCAGGATGCCTCAAATTAGTATTAACACAAAGAGGGAGCGTTTTAAGTTAATATTCTTTATCAGTACATTGTTACTGGCCTTTATCGGTTTAGCGGCAATGCCTAGAGTCAGCATTCCCTTGCTGTTGGGATATGTGATTTTCTTAATCGTTTATCCTGCAGTTCCAACTCTTGAGAAGTTAGGCATTAATAGAGTCGGTTCCATTTGGATTGTTTTTTCTGCACTAATCTTTTTTTCAATCTATCCATTTGTGAAGGTTGTGCCGACAGTGACGGCTGAAATTGAAAATGTTCAGTATTTTCTACCAAAAATTGAGAAATATGTAACAAAGAAATACGAAGAGCTTCGAATAGAGGTTAGAGAAAAAACAAGCTTTGAAATAGGTGACAAATATTTTTTTCAAGCACTTGATTGGATTAGAAAAACATCAACAAATATACTACTAAATATTCCTAAAATTCTAGCCTCTCTCTTAGAGTGGATATTTTTCATTCCCCTGATTATATTTTTTCTGCTTAAAGACGGTAAAAAATTTAAACGGGGTATTCTAAAGTTAACTCCAAACAGTATTTTTGAAAGGTTCTACTTTCTATCCCATCAATTTAATAAAAAGTTGGGGGACTATATTTTCGCCAAATTTGTAGAAGCTTCTATAGTTGGTATTACCATTACTTCAGGTCTTCTAATATTAAATGTTAGGTTTGCTCTCCTGTTTGGATTAATTGCTGCTATAACAAATATTATTCCTTATGTTGGTCCAGTAATTGGCTTTATTCCCGGCCTCTTATTTTCCTTAGCAGAGTATGGTCCGGGGACCACTCTCGGTGCCGTCATAATGCTATTTGTTGTGGCGAACGCCATAGATATTGCCATTGTTTTTCCTATCCTTGTTTCAAAGGTTGTTGATCTTCACCCTTTAACAGTAGTTGTAAGTGTTATTTTGGGAAGTCAGTGGTTGGGTATGGTTGGCATGATTATTTCTATTCCCTTCGCAGCCGCGTTAAAGCTTATTGCCCAAGAAGTTTACAAAGAAATTTATCAAGAATAGTCGGCTTCATTTTGACTATGGTTGTTAGAAACTGATAAGATTGGGGAAACTCAATTTAGGGCTAACCATGCGCGTTCTTCTAACTATCATTACTATCGCATTTGTTCTTACTTCTTGTTCAAGCCCAAGGCCAAAGGGGAAAACCGAAGCCGAAGTTTTGTATCAAGAAGCAAGTGAGCTAATAGATGCGGGAAGATTTATCCTGGCAACAGAAAAGCTTAATAGAATTAGAAGTAAATATCCGTATTCTTACTACGCAACGTTTGCTGAATTGTTAGGAGCTGACGTTTTATTTAAGCAAGAAAATTATGCAGAAGCTGCAGCGGCTTATATTGTTTTTAAAGATTTTCATCCAAAACATAAAAAAGCAGATTATGTTTTATGGAAAATCGGGGAATCATTTTTTAAGCAACTCCCCGATACATTTGACCGAGATTTATCTTCCGGATTTGAGGCCATCAAATATTTTAAAGAGCTAAAGAGAGTTCATAAAGACAGTGAATATGTAAAAAAGGCTGAAGAAAATATTGGCAAGTGTGAAGAGATGATTCGACAAAAAGAAAAGTACATCGCTGACTTTTACTTTAAAACAGAAGTATATGATGCTGCGAGATTTCGTTACGAGAATATAATCGAAGTCTTTCAAGAACCTAATGTTCGTGGCCACGCTATGGTTAGAGCAATAAAGGCTTCTGTTGAATTAAAAGATATGAATTATTGTAATCAGAATAAAGGCGTTTATTCTGAATTAATAAATAGTGCTTACAAAAAAGATTTGGATAAAGCCTTGAGGGCTTGTCTTTCATTAAAAAAATAGGGAGTTTAAGTGCGCTCATTAAAAAGAAATGAAGACTTTAGAAAAGCAAAAGAACTTTATGATAATCAGGAACTAAAAAAATCCCTTATTTTATTAAATGATATTATTGAAACAGAGAAAGATGATAAGGAGCTATTGGCCCAAACATTCTTTCTTATGGCCAATATCTTTCATTTAAAAGGAGAGATTGGAAAGGCGATAAAAGCCTTCAATAAGTGTCTTTCTTTAGATCCTTCTCATACTGATGCTTCGATTAGTTTGTCGGTACTTTACAACGACATTGGTCAATACGAAGAAGCAAAAAGAATCTTTGAAACAGCTAATAAAAGAGTTAAGTCTGGCCAAAATAACGAGTTCTTAGAAGACAACCATATCAATAAAAAATTCGCGGCAAAGCACTTTGAATTGGCAGAGATGTACTTTACTTATAATAGACACGATGAAGCGCTATTTGAGTATAATAAGGTTAAGAACCTAGATCCAACTAACTTAGAAGTTAGAATTAAAATAGCAAAAACTTATGCCAAAAAGAATTTCATAAACAAAGCGTTTGATGAACTACAATTGTTAAAAAATGAAACGCCTAATTACCTGCCAGCGAGAATTGCGCTAGGTGTTTTATTATATGGTTGTGGGAAAATCCTTGAGGCTCAAACAGAGTGGGAGAAGGTATTAACAAAAGACCCTCGAAATGATGAAGCGCTCATGTATTTAAATCTCTCGAGAACGGCTACTGAAACTTCTCTTTCATAAAAAATTAATAAACTTTGAATATAAAAAAAGCCCGCAAGTTGCGGGCTTTTTTATTGATTAATACTTTTGAAATTTTTAGGCGTCACGAGTTTTTGGAGTATTCTCAGTATTGCTACTCATTGGAGCATTGTTCTGTAAATCATCAGGTGATGTAACAGTAGGTGCTTGCGCCTTAGTTCTAGTACTATCGTCGGAAGCATAGCTTACAATAAACTTTTTAAGTTCTTTGTACATTTTACAGCGAACCTCAAGCTTGCTGTCTTGAAGAACTATTTGTCTCGCAACTTTCGTTTTATTGTTGATAACAATAGGTGCCTTAAGGTTTGCTGACATTTCTGTTACGACTTTTGGAATAGTTAAAATCGTATACACACTTGCGTCGTTAATTGACCCAAGCTCTAAGGAAGCCAGTTCCGCGGGCAATAGTTTTACAATATATTCTGGTTGAAAAATTTTAGGTTCAATAATTGGAAAAGCAGTTGCTGGGTCATCAGCAGACTGAAACCATAGAATTAAAGTCTGATCGCCTGGATCAACAATAAAAAACTTCTTAAGGCTTTCAAACCCAAGTAGTCCTTCTTTAAAGACGATAACGTCTTTCTTGTCGACTTCTAATTCACCAAATCGTGTTGTGTTGATTTTCACTTGCCTGCCTCCCAATAAAGGGTCTAGAGGACCCCGGTAATTGATTCTAGCAGTCAATAAATCGAGATTGCAAGCGGGAATTTACTTCTTCTTAAGGTCAGAAGTGAGCTCTGATAAGCTATTTAAATCACTTTGTGAGGCTTCTGTATTTTGGTCTTGGATGGCCTGGTAGACTTCTTCGCGGTGTATCTTAGTCTCCTTAGGGGCCTTGATACCGAGTCTTACCTGCTTTCCTTTGATTTGAACCACAACAATTTTTATATGATCGTCAATGGCAATGCTTTCGCCTAGCTTCCGTGTCAAAACTAACATAAATATGTTCCTTCAATAGGATTCCAAAACCTTCCTGATTCGGTCCGAAACCTTCATATATTACCTGCTTAACTTAAAAGCAAGTAAAAAAATTAAGTTTGGTGGTAACTACACGACGCGCAAAGAGTTGAAAAGGGAAGTGTAAATTTTACCTGAGAAAATCAAGTAATCGTTGATTCATCAAGCCCTGGCTGGCCTGATAGGTGGTTTTGAGAATGTTTTGTTGTCGCGTTATATCACTAAATAACTCTGTAATATCTGCGTCAACAAGAGAACTTCTTCTGCTAGAGGCATTAAGCTTATCGTCTTCGTTTGCAACTTTTGACGAGCTAACGCTATTCATTAGAGAGCCAACTTTTGTGCGCATGGTCACTAGGCGGTTGGTAGCGTCGTCAAACTTTTCTAGAAGACTCTGAGTATAAGTGGGATCATTATTTTCAAGGGAGCTGATAAGACCATCTAATAAAGAAAATACATTGTTTCTGTTTTTATAATCTTGTTCATTTGGTGGGTCAGGCATTTTTGAGGCCAGTCCCCTTTCTACTTCCTTTGCCCCTTCAATTTCTTCCTGAGTTTTATATTCCTCTGGTACACCATCTCTTGGGCTAATTTCTTTAAAGGGGTTCGGTTGCTGACTAGAGCTATCGTCACTTGAGTAAAAGACTTCATAACCCGTTAGATTGATGGGGATAAAAAAATCTTTACCGATTTCCACCGTGATTTTTCCTAAGTCTCCTTCATATTCACCTTCTTCATTAAATGGTTTAGATAGTGTTTTGAATCCGCCAAATAAATAACGATTTCCAATTCTCCTGTTCGCAACCGCTAGGGCTTGATTTTTTAATTGCTTAATTTCATTAGAAACATTATCTCGAATATTGGCATCGTAGAAGTCACTCGATTGCGCAATTGCTATCTCTTTGGCCTTGGTCATAATGTCGACGACTTGCTCGATGGCCTTTTCGGTAGAGTTTAAGTGAAGCTCAGCATAGTCAGAGTTTCTCATGTATTGATCATTGTCTTTTATTCGGGACTCAAGACTCATGGCCTCGACATTGCTAATAGGGTTCTCGCTTGGGCGGGTCATAGACTTTAAAGTAGAACCTTTAAGTTGAAGATTTTCCATCTTCTTCTTAGTCTTGCTAAGAGCATATTTTATAGAATGGGTTGAGCTGTTTTCAGATACTCTCGTCATCCATTACCTTTTAATCTTTAATACAGTGTCAAACATTTCAGATGCCGTTTGCATAACCTTTGCTGCCGCATCATAAGCATGCTGAAAACGGACCATGTTGGATGTCTCCTCATCTAAGGAAACACCGCTAATTCTCTCTTTTACAGTAGAGAGTTGAACTCTAATGCCTTCCATTTGTTCAGCATCAAGCTTGGCCTTACCCACTTCGACACCAACATTTCCCACAGTTTTTAAGAACTCTTCTTCAATAGTCGAAGTTCCACCAGACATAAATTTTTCGTGTTGAAGTTTAGAGATAGCAAGTGAGATTCTATTGTCACCTGGAGCATTAGGCCCAAGGGCAGTAACGATATTAGAAACATCGCTCTCGACTTCATCACTTAACTTTAAGCTATAAATCGCCCCATCGACTTGTTGGGAAACACCAAAGAAGTTGATTCCAGTCAGAGCTCCTTTTTTATCAAAATCGGGAACACTACCATCAGGTCCTTGATTAATTGGTCTACTTGCATATCCTCTTCTGTGAATAGCATTTACAGAGTTCGCAAAGTCAAAGGCAAGTTGGTCCATATTGGTTTGAAGATTTTTTATGTCTTCATTCCGAACACGAATAAGAGAAGATAGACGGCCACTTTTAAATTTAGGTGTAATCTTTTGGGAAGGACGGCTTTTAAAGAAAATCTCCATTGAGCCATCCATACCACTAGACGAGTCTTTAATACTTCTACCGGCAGCAGCTAGTTCTTGATATTGACCACCGGCCACGATTGTACCAACACCGACCGCACTGACTACAAAATGATTAGCGTCGTCAATGTAGGTATGGACTTGAAAACTTTTTGAAAGCTCTCTTATGGCCAAGTCCCTTTGGTCCCTAAGGTCGCCGGTCTCATCACCGGAGGCTTCGAGGTTTGCGATTCTAATATTTAGTTCTGTAACGTTTTTAGCGATTGCGTTGATGTCTTCAATTTCGCCTAGAACCTTTTGATCCATACTTCGAGACATTGTATCTAGAGAGTCTCTAATTCTATGAAAGTCTTTAACAACTAAGTTGGCCGTGTCACGGACCACTGATCTCATGGTCTCATTGTCTGGCTGAGAAGAGAGTTCTCTAAAAGCATTATAGAAACGGTTGATAATATTATTGAGACCTTCACTATCAAGTTCATTGAAAATATTTTCAACTTGCTCCATTTCTTCAGAGCGAAAACGACTAAATTCTTCGTGACTGGTCGCTTTTTGTAGTCGTTTTTCAACAAAAGGATCATGAGTACGATCAATGCTTCTTACTCTTGTGCCGGTACCTTGAATAATTCCGGCGCGGTTAATTGGACTATTTGTGACTTGTTCAACTCTTTGGCGTGAGTATCCCTTGGTGTTTACGTTGGCAATATTATGCCCCGTCGTCTCAAGAGACTTCTTTGCTGCGATTAAACCTGAATTTCCAATGCCTAGAATATCAACCAAAGTAACCCTACCTTAGAGGTTTAACTGAAAAGCCTTTCTGATTATATGTAGAATAAGACTTAACACCCATTGCTTCTTCTCGTATTTCTCTTAGATTATTAATGGCCTTGTTTAAGAAGACCTGATTTTTCTTATTTTGATCTTGAATTTTCTCAATGATATCGATCAGTAACATGTTGAAGCGATAAAGATGTTTTGTGTTGTTCTGATCTTCAAAGTATTGCATTACTTCTATAAGTTCACTAACCGAGTCTACTTCTTTTTGATTATTATCTCTCAAGTAAATATTTAATTTCGTAATAACCCGTTCTCTAGCAGCTTCTAAAAAGTTAATTTTCTTAATGATCTCTTGTTTTTGAATTAAAACCTCTTCAAGCTGATCAATATCGCTTGAGAGAAGAAGTGCATATTCTTCAAAAGTTTTATCTAGCAATTCAGTATGGTTTTCACAAAACCTTTTCCAAATATCAGTAACCTGAAAATAAAGGACGTGAAGCTCATTCTTATCTTGTGACATTACTTACCTCTAAAATTAAAACTCTGAAGATAAAATCTTTTCTGCAAGTGCATCATAATCAACATTATAGGTTCCGGCTTGAACCTGTGCCTTGATTCGCGCTACCTTGTCACTGTTATCAATAGGAGGAGCTTGATCAACGGCTTTCTTAATCCTAGCAAAGTCTTTTACAGCAGCAGGGATTTCCACTTTCGCGTGACCCGATGTTGTTGACTCCAACTCTTTCATCCTGCTTGGTGCATTTCTTTGAATATAGCTAGGATTTAGCGCAGAAGATTTTACCTTTGGCTGTGTATCCTTACTTTTTGGAAAAAAGCTGGAGCGGTTTGTGTTTGGACTAATTTTACTCATGATTAGCCTCCCGGCCAATGGTGATGGAAGCCTTCTCTTTTATTTTGGGCTTCAATTCTGATGGGGGACCCATCATTTCAATACGGTTTCTCTTAATTTGTGACTTTTCTTTTTGCTGGTTATAAGCCGTTATTGCTTCCGGGTTTCGGAATTTTTCAGGATAGATCTCGTCAAGAATAAGTTTTTGAATTCCAAGACCACTATTAACCTGAGCCATTGTTTTTGCCTGTTCTTTTTGATTCATGTCTTCGTAATAGTTCATTGCAGAATCGTTGGATTCTTCCTTGCCAATAGAGTTATGCATTTGTTTAAGCATATATTCTGCAAATTGTTGCTCAAGGCTTTGGGCAACTTTTTTATAATCGTCTGGAACGTATTCAAAAGGATCAGAAGAAGCTTTAGCTTTTTCCTTTGGAGCTGTTTGACTATGATTTTGAATGTGGCTGCGGTGAATTTCCAATGGCCATCCTTTTGCCAATTATGGGCGATCAATCCTTGAAAGCCCCTACCTATCGTTATTTTAACACTTTTCTGTGTAATTGTCCTAAGCCCAAAATAGGTGAAAAAATTTCATATCAAATAAGTTCAATTTCTCCCACAAGGGCACCATTCCTTTTAAGTGCTTGAAATATGGAAATCAGGTCCTCAGGGGTAGCGCCAAAAGCATTTAAGCTCTTAACAAGATCATTAAGTGTAGTTTTTTTGTCAATTAAGTAGAAACGCTCTGGACCACCGTTACCACCACCCTTTACTTCGATTGTGAGGTCTCCGTGGCTAACAGCTACCGGTTGGATAATAACTTCCCCACCTGCAACAATGGTTCCCGTTCTTTCGTTTATAATAATTTTGGCTTTTTGGTCACTATGAACCTTGAAGTTTTCAAGGATGGCCATTAATTGAACAACCTTTCTTTGATAATGAACGGGAACAACAAGATCAATTGTTGTGGCGTCCTTGCTAATGGCATATTTTCCCCCGAGTTCTTGATTGATAGTTTTTTCAACTCTTGCTGCTGTCGTAAAGTCGGGGTTGTTAAGGCTTAGTCTTATGGACTTCTTTTCATTAAAGGCGAAGTTAACTTCTTTTTCAATTGTGGCACCACCACTTATGAGTCCGGTTGTCGGAAATGCTTTTCCTTTGTTAAGACCACCAATTGAAACACTGCCATTTGCCACGGCATAGACTTTACCATCACCACCCTTTAGGGGAGTAACAAGAAGTGTACCACCAGCGAGAGAGTTGGAATCCCCTATACTTGAGACCGTGATATCTATTTTTTGACCGATACGACCGAAGGCCGGAAGTTTTGCTGTGACAATAACTGAGGCAACATTTTTTGAAGAGACTTCTTTTTGTGGATTTAGCCCAAGCTTTTGAAACATTCGCTTTAAAGAAGAGTCAACAATTTCTCCTCCTCCATCACCAGTGCCGTTTAAGCCAATGACAAGTCCATAACCAATAACGGGGTTTTCTCTAACACCTTTTATGTGAACAAGGTCTTTGAGCCTACTCATTTTTGCCGTGGAAGGCAGGGAGAGCATAATTAAAGAAAAAAGAATCGTTCTTTTCATAAATTACCTTAGTACAGATACTTGGCTTTCAAGTATTTTGTTGCTGTGAATAGTGTCGTCATCCAATATGTCTCGGCGTGAAACCAGCGCTTGAATTTCAACGACTCTTTTTCTGTTTTTGTATAAAACATTTTTTCGACCTCTTAGTAATAAGTGGTCCTGGTTTATCTCTTCAACAACAACGCTTGAAACGCGATCATAGATCTTGTCACCACTAGCATCGACATCGGAATCTTCTTCGGAATCATTTTTAGCTGAAGCAGGCTCTTTGCCTGGAGCCGCTTCTTTCTTGTCTCCCTCATCTTTTTTCTTTTCGATAGGAGAAGGAAACGCCCTCTTAAGTTCAGCTGTGATTTCGTTTTTTAATTTCCCAGCGACTTTTAAAAGAATGATGTCCCCATTTGATTTGTCTTTGTTTTCTGTGAAGAGAAAGTTGTTCTTTCCTTCTGCTCCTGACCACAGTGACCCATCGTTAGAATTATCAGAAAGGTCATTCGCTTTAAATCTTTTCTTTGGTTGGTCTTGAGGTTCATATTGCCTTTTAATATTCGGGGCGATGTAGGGATTGTTGGCAGAATTTAACATTGGTGCTGGGCCTTTGTTCTTACTTCCTTGTCGATATAGCGCAAATTTATCACGAGCAACGGGTGCTGGCTCGCCGTCTGCACGATCGAATTCGCGATGCATTTGGGATATGTAATTTGCACAAGATGTACAAAGGAGACAAAAAGAAATAATTAAAAGACCACGAAGTTGCTTCATAGTTCTACCTCTACTTTATTAAAATCAATAACTTTACCAATGATCGTTTTTTGTGTTCTGACATTCTTTAGCCGAATACGCTCACCAAGCCTTCCAGATTGGCCAGGTATAGCAGAACCCTCAAGCGATAAGCTTTCATTCCTGAGTATGACAGTTACGGGATTTCCCATTTTTACAAGATTAACAGGGGTGAGATCTTGAAAATGAATGGCTTCGCCCTTTACCTTTGCTTTGTTTAATTTGTAAAAAACTGTTTGTGGAGCACTTGTGAAAAACTGATCTGGGCGAGTGCTGTAGGTGATTTTTTCTCTGAAAAATCTAGGGCTTAGTGGTTGATTGTTAACATTCAAGTTATCAAGGCAGACAAGAGCAGTTGTCTTGGCAGCTAAATCCCCCTTTGACCAAAATGCTTTATAACTCCCTTTTATTGGATCTCTTAGCTCGATTTTAACATTCTTTTCACCAGTGTTTTTACAAAGAGAACAGTCTACATTGATAGATTGTCCTTCATTTACAGTAACGATGGATTCATTGGTGCCGACTAGGCTTGTGTTTATAAAGCGCCATTCTCTATTTTTATCTACTCTGTCATTAAGAAAGCTTTCCAAAGAGTCGATTTTAATTATGTTTGTCATTGAAACTTTTATTCCGGTTTCACTTTGAAAAATACGGGAGCTCAACGTTCCTTCAAAGTCACTAGTGAAAGACTGAATTTTTTCAATGTCTTTATCGTTGCAATTCTTAAAAGAGAGTGCCGCTGCTGGCCTGCTACCTGTTTTACTTTTGTCCCACAATATAAGCTTAGGACCCCTGACTTCGCAGGCCATTGATGAGGATAAAAATAAATTAATGAATACTAAGATTTTTAACATTATTACCTGATTGTATTTACTGTTTGTAAAATTTCATCTGCGACTTTCATAACTTTTGAATTCATTTCATACGCTCTTTGTGCCTTAATTAAATTCGTCATTTCACTCATTATCGATACATTTGATGCCTCAAGTGCACCTTGGCGAATGATGCCAGCATTCGAATCTCCGGCAATGTTTTGTATCGCGGGGCCACTGGACATTGATGGTCGATAGTTATTGCCACCAAGGGCCTGAAGGCCGGTGGGGTTGGTGAATGTGAATACTGGTATTTGCCCAACATTAGCTGGCTCGATTTGATTTTTAAGAAACGCCTCCACTATTCCAGCCTCAGTTATATTAATGCTCATAGTGTTTGCGGGAAATTGAATGTTTGGAACTACCGTATAGCCTTGCTTATTTACAAGTAGGCCTTGGCTATTAACATTAAAGCTACCGTCTCTGGTAAAGCTAACTGTTTGATCAGGCATAGCTATTCCAAAAAAGCCCTCTCCGTTAATCATTAAATCAAAAGGGCCATTGGTAATCTGAGGAGCACCTTGGCTAAACTCACGAGTAATCCCTGAAACTTTCGTTCCGCTTCCAACTTGATGACCAACATTGTGAACACTATTGTTACTCGTTCTACTACCAGCTTCTTTAATTGTATGATAATGAAGACTTTCAAATTCAGTACGTTCTTTCTTGTAGCCAGTAGTGTTGACGTTAGCAATATTATTGGAAATCGTATTTACATGGGCTTCTTGTGCCGCCATTCCTGTTGCTGCTGTATTAAGTGCCCTCGATAAAGCAAAAGATTGAAAAGAAATGAGTAAGCAAAAAAGAGTTAAGTATTTCATACTCTAAAACCTCGCAATTTCGTTGTAAGCTTTGTTTGCCATGTTGTCGTAGGACTTAATGGCCCGCTGAATAGTTTCAAGCTGTCTGTGCGCCTTAATTAAATTACTCATCTCTTCGACAGTATTAACATTTGACAGCTCTAGGGCCCCTTGATGAACAATCGATTCACGTTGGGATTTTTTAACATTTCTACTGTCCTCATTAATGTAAAGAGAGTTACCCTCTTTCTTTAAGACGCTTGGGTCCCTAAATTCAACAAGGTTAAGTTGGGCAATGAGATTACCATTTTGAAAGATCTCGCCTTGATTATTAATGGTGATAGGACCTTTTTGAATTTTTATGACTCTTTCATTAGGTGCAGGAATTTGTTTAATGACATCAACAACTTCGTTTCCATCTCCCACCTCAGGCAGATCAACTCTAGAGAGGATTTTCATCCCTAAGTCATTAACGATCTCTCCCTCTTGATTAACGGTAAGATTTCCTTTTCTAGTGTAGCGAATTCCATTTGGACCTAAGACTTCTAAAAAGCCTTTTCCCTCAAGTGCAAGATCGAAGGGGTTTCTGGTTGGTCTTATTGGACCTTGAGCAAAATTTGTATAAGTACCATCCACAACAACGTGGGCATTTTCCGCGCCATATGTTCTGTAGAAATCTTCAGGTGCAAACTCTTTACTTGGTAGATCAACATCAATTCCTTTTTCATGGGCGGTGAGGTGTTCCTTGAAAACGGCACGGTCTTTCTTAAAGGCCGTGGTATTAGCGTTTGCTACGTTGTTGGCGATGGTCTCAACCTTTCTTTGTTGAGCCATTGCACCTGATAGGGGAACCCATAATTCTTTCAAACGCACCCTCCATGGTGGTTTTATCTACCTCCAATATAACAACAGGTGCCAATTCCTTCACACGGGCAAATTTATCCCCCCGCGTAACTAATCGATATTGTGTACAGATTCCTTCTAATAAGGCAGAATTTTCAATGAAAAGTTAATTGGTATGTCACTCTTGTGACGACGCGTCAGGAGAATCCATGACGAATAAGAAAAAAGAAACCTTTGAGTCTTCACTAGAGAATTTAGAGAAGATTGTAGAAGAACTTGAGTCAAAAGATCTAGAACTAGAGCGTAGTCTCGAGATGTTTGAAAAAGGCGTCCTTCTTTATAAAGAATGTAAAAGTCATTTAGAAAAAGTGGAGAAGAAAATATCTAAGCTTTCTCAAAGCCTAGAGGAAGAGCTAATTGAGGATAGCTAATGTTCTTTTTACTTTTTTATCAATTCTAGCTTTTGGTTGTGGTCATCAAAGTAGCTCGAGTTCTCTCGTTGATCAGTCTATGACTGTTGATTGGTCATCAGTCAACACAAAGCCTGTACCTAGTATTACCAATGAGGCCGTTACTACGGTAGGTCCATTACCTCTTGAGGGAAACATTGAAACTAAGACAGTCCCTAAAGATAGTAAAATTCCAACGGCCTTAATCTTGGGGGCGGGTGGATATAGAAGCTTGAGTCACATTGCTCTTTTGAAGCAGTTGAAATTGGCCGGGGAAGAGCCCTTGGTAATTGTTGGGCATGGTCTATCAAGTATCATCGCAGCCTATTACGCCTTTGGTTTTGAACCAGATTATATAGAATGGAAGTTTTTTAAATTCATCAACGAGTTAGATGGCGAGCCGATTTTTGAAAAGGAATGGTTGGAGCTAGTTAAGAAAAAATTAATTAATGAATTAAAAGGTAAGAGAATTGAAGAGGGCAGGCTTACATTAATGATACCGACTTGGAGTGAATCAAAAAAAGCGGTAACTTTTCATAAGCGCGGAGACCTTGAAAGCCTATTGATGGCAAATCTTGACCATAAGGGTATTCTAAACAACGACCTTCAGCCTGCCTTTACCTACAAAACGATAGGTAAAAAAGAAATATACGATATTGGCGTTAAAAGAATCATTTATATTGACCTCCTTGTTAATGGGATTACATGGTCAAGAGGGTCGGGCTTTTTTAATGGAATTTTTGAAAAAGCAGCTTCTGTTACCTTAAAGAGTGAAGGAAAAGCGGATATACTAGTTTCCTATCCTTTAAAAGAATTTGAAATTGATGATTTAACGAAAATAGCGGATTTAGTTTTTAAAAGTAAAAGCTTAGCCAAAAAGGAAATACACTCCTTAAAGGGCGAAAAGAACAGTTTATGAAAAAAAATATTACACGATTGATAATAGCGATAATTAGTTTGGGTGTTTTTGGTGGAATTTGTGCCACTTCAATACTGATATACTTCTCATTTGATTTACCAAAAATTAGTTCTCTAAACGATTACCATCCAGCCATTCCCTCAAAAATTCTTTCAAAAGATGGAACTGTTTTAGCTGACTTAGGAATTGAAAATAGAGAGGTCGCTAAGTTTGAGGAAATTCCGAGAAGGATCATCGATGCCTTTTTGTCGGCTGAAGATGATTCATTCTATGAGCATACAGGTGTCGATTATATGGGTGTAATCAGGGCCCTCGTTGCAAACCTCAAAGCAGGAAGAGTTGTTCAAGGGGGAAGTACTATTACACAGCAGGTAGCGAAATCTCTTCTTTTAAGTAGAGAAAGGTCTATCACGAGGAAGATCAAAGACTTTCTGTTGGCCCAGAGAATTGAAGAAAAATTTACGAAAGAAGAAATATTATTTCTCTACCTTAACCAAGTTTATTTGGGAGGAGGCTATTATGGCGTCAAGTCAGCCTTTGAGGGGTATTTTGGAAAGTCATTGTCAGAGGCTACGGTCGCAGAAGCTTCCCAGGTCGCGGGACTTTTGGTTGCACCAGGAAAGTATTCACCCTATGTAAATCCTAAAAGAGCAAGGATTCGCCAGCTCTATGTTTTAAAAAGAATGTTTGATACCGGAAAAATAACCAAGGAAGAGTACGAAGAAGCAGTTAATGAAAAAACACAGTTTCGTATTCGAAAGAATGATGGATTTAAGGCTGGGCACTTTACTGACTGGGTTCGCCAAAGAGTCGTCTCCCTTGTTGGAAATGATAATTTCCTAGCAAATGGATACATCGTTCAAACATCTATTGATTATGAGCTGCAAAAGAAAGCAGAAGACGAAATTTTAAAAACAGTAAAAGAAGTAGATAAGAGGCAGGGTTTTAAGGGACCGCTAAATCACATCGAAATTGAGTCCTTAGATGAGTGGAGAGAAAAATTCTTAAAGGATTTTTATAAATCAGAATCAACTTTCTTTACTTTAAATAATGCTAATGAAAAAGAATATGAGCTAACTCTAACACTAGAAGAGCTAACTGATTTAAAGGCCTTTAGAGAAGAATTTAGAAAGGTTGTAAAGCGTAAACGATTTATTCCGGGGACATCTGAAAATTCAATCTTCAAAAAATATATTAAAAAGCTAGAGACCTATCAAGGAGTGGTTCTATCCATCGATGATTGGGCCCGTATTGTTTATGTCGATGTTGGTGGAGTGGTTGGTATTATTCCTTATGACGGTTTTAGATGGGCCCATGAAAGAAAAATTTCAGAAGAAAGAAATTTTTATCCTTATGTGACAAAGCCTAGTTCAATATTAAAAGTAGGTGATGTTGTTCTAGTTTCAGTTTTAGATGAAAGCGTCCGTCTTCGAGATAATGTTGGAAGAGATTATGTAGAATATATAGACAAGCAGGCCACAGAAGTTAAAAAGACTATTGGTCAGCAAACCTACTTAAAGCTCTTGTTGGACCAAAAGCCCGATGCTGAGGGAGCGCTTGTTGCGATGAATCCTGAAAATGGCAATATCATCTCCCTGGTGGGAGGGTCTGACTTTAGTAAAAGTCAGTTTAATCGCGCGATTCAATCTAAAAGACAACCAGGCTCTTCATTTAAGCCGATTTTATTTGCAGCAGCTCTAGAGAATGGTTATACGCCAGCGTCTATCATAATAGATTCACCAGAGACATTAGGTGGTGTGGATGAATCATTAAACTGGAAGCCTCGAAACTATGATGGGCAATTTAAAGGACCAACAACCTTAAGAAATAGCTTAGAACAGTCTAGGAACGTTCCAACGGTTAAGATTGCCAGTGATCTTGGAGTTACGAAGATCTTAGAGTTCGTTGATCGAATTGGTTTAAATGCAGACCTTGATAAAGACCTCTCTCTTGCACTGGGTTCATTTGGCGTAACGCTTATGGATCTTGTAAGCACTTATGCAGTCTTTCCTAATGGCGGAAAAAGAGTAACTCCTAAATCAATCATATCCATTACAGATCGTTTCGGAAGTGCAGTTGCCTTCGATGAAGCTTATGATGACCTTAAGCCAAAAGAGAAAACAGAAGTTGTTATTGCTGAATCAACGCCAATACCTAATATACCAAAAGGCGCAGAGACAGGAGGAGAAGAGGAGGTTGTCGATGAAAAACAAAATCCTTTTTTACTCACTTTAGGTGGAGATCAGGTTTATGACTCTAGGCTGGCATATTTAATGACAAATTTATTAAGAGGAGTTGTTCTTCACGGCACTGGAAGAAGTGCAAAATCAGTTTCGACTTTTCTGGGTGGTAAAACAGGAACTACGAATAACTATGTTGACGCATGGTTCTTGGGCTTTAGTCAGAATATCGTAACGGGTGTATGGACAGGTTTTGATGAGAATCAAACACTAGGCTTTGGTGAAACGGGCGCAAAGGCCGCGCTTCCTACATGGAAAGAATTCATGGCCGCAGGCCTTAAGAAGTATGGGGAATATGACTTCAGACCACCCCAGGGGATTGTAAACGTTCTCATTGATAAAGAGACTGGAAAGCCTTTGAGACCAGGCAATGAAAAGGGCTTTTTAGAGTCATTTGTAGAGGGAACAGAGCCAGGTGGGCAGCAAGAAACCGATGAAGATAGTCAACAAAATGGTCCAACTGGTCCAATTCTCGAAGAAGATGACTATTACAATAACCAATAATTACCGATTTTAAATAAAGAAGAATTTTTCATTAAATGAGTAAAGCTTTCACCGATAAGGATTAACAAACCTTTTCTAGTTGGTGATGGCTTGAATAAAAATGTAGAAAAAGCGAAAAAATTTATTTTCTGGAGCCTCGTGCTCTCGCTTTTCATTCACATTGGTGTTTTAGGTGTGATTGAGTTTAAGCGTTTCGCTGACTTTACAAATTCACCACCTAAGGCCCCAGAAAAAAGAATTCGAATTGTCTTACAAAATAATGAAAGTAAGCCAAAGCAGATTGTTACGAGTGAAAAGAGTAAAGATAAGACTCGTGATGAAAAGGCAAAGTATCTAAGCGAAAATACCCAAAAATTCCAAAAACAAATGACTGCTAAAACAACCGGATCATTTAAAGCAGCTGGTAAGGGTAGGAAGAATGGGCGTAAGGTCCAACCCCAAAATAGGCCAACGCCGCCAACACCTTTGGTTCAAAAGGTAGCTAAGAGTGTTAAAAATCAGAAAAAGCGCGGAAAAGTCTCTAAGAAAAACTTAAAGTTTGCTGATTTAGCAGTGGGAATGACTT
Source organism: Bacteriovoracaceae bacterium (assembly GCA_021737405.1). Lineage (GTDB taxonomy): Bacteria > Bdellovibrionota > Bacteriovoracia > Bacteriovoracales > Bacteriovoracaceae. The sequence continues at coordinate 10,240 of JAIPEG010000002.1, read as the reverse complement.
CACCAAAGAATCAACCAAAGAAAAAAATAGCTGCAACCTCTTTGGCAGCCCTTGGTATTAAAAATGGTCTTAAAGGGAAGTCAGGACTTTCTGCAAACAATGATTTTGTAGAAGACGTTCCTCTTGGGGATATGACGCGCTTAAATACGGTTGAGTACAAATATTACGGTTTCTATCACCGTATCAAGCAAAAATTAGAGCAGTATTGGGGTAACTCAATTCAAAGAAAAGCTGAGGCACTTTGGAAGAGCGGTCGTCGTCTTCCTGCCAGTAAAAATAGAATAACGTCTTTAGAAATTATCTTAGATACAAAAGGAAATATCGTAAGAATAAACGTTAAAGGCTCAAGTGGCGTAAGAGAGTTGGATGATGCCGCCATCGAGAGCTTCAATCGAGCCGGACCATTTCCCAATCCACCAAGCGGTATGATGAAAAATGGTCTAGCTAAAATTGAATGGGGATTTGTTGTAAAATCTTAAAACTACTGTTGTGGGGGAGTTTTTAAGAGATCTTTTAATTTGCTTAACCCTTCCATCATCACGTAATCACTCCAAATTGAATCAAGTTCACGAACCGTTTCAACTAACTGCATGGCCGCTTGATCGCGAGAGATGTTTTGAGTTTCTGATAAATTTTCAATAGCTAGTGAAAGAGATTGAATAGCAGGTTTTCTACATGTTTCAGAAAGCCTGTCTTCATAAGAGCTATCAATTCTTTTCTCTTTTGTTTTAACAATAGCTGTATTTAATAACTGTATGAGTTCTTGATTTTCAACCATAATTGGAATCAACCTATCGATATATTAACTTTAGGACAGAGGCGAGTATCGGGACTTTTCCATATTTCGTAAAGTGATTTTTTAAAGATTCTTCAAAAAAGAAATGAAAATAAAACGTCAACTTGTTTGTTAGGGGAAGAGCTTTAATAATTATATGTAAATTAACTTTTATATATAAATTTTATCTTTGTTTGATATTGACTTTCATTTTTCAAAAAAAAAGTTGACAAAAAAAAGCCTCCCGCGAGGGAGGCCCTACTTACTCTTCACATACTTTTTCGTAATCATCGGGGCTCAGAAGGCCTTCTAGCTCGCTTTGTTGAGAACACTTAATTTTTATCAGCCAAGACTCATAAGGCGCTTCATTACATTTTTCAGGTAAACTTTCAAGATCACTGTTTGCTTCAATAACTTCTCCACTTATAGGAGCGTAGAGATCACTCACAGATTTAATTGATTCTACAACGCCAAAAGTTGCACCTGAATCTAACTGCGTTCCAACTTCAGGAAGCTCTATAAAAACAATGTCACCGAGTTGAGATTGTGCAAAGTCAGTAATTCCAACAGTTACAACGTCTCCTTCTATAAGGGCCCACTCATGATCTTTTGTGTATCTTAAATTACTTGGTATTTGACTTGCCATTACTTGTGTCCTCCCGCAACAAATGCCTTGGTGTGAAAATTTGCGTCCAATTCATTTGCTCTCACTTTTATTTTAAATAACTTATCTTCTGGAAACTTTTCTTTTTCAACTAATGCGATCCCGATGCCTTTGCCGGTGGCAACAGACATTGTCCCTGATGTTATCCAACCAACTTTTTCACCAGATGAGTTTAGAACTTCATAACCTTCTCTGGGAATACCTTTCTCAAGAGAAAGTTTGGCCAGACGATATTTTGGTTTATAAGTACTCAGAAACTCTTTACCGATAAAGTTTTCTTTATCCATTCTTACGGTCCATTTTAAGCCAGCATCTAGTGGCGTCCAGTCGTCAGACAATTCATGGCCGTATAATGGGTAACCAACTTCTAGTCTTAGAACATCTCTTGCAGCAAGACCACAAGGAACCACGCCTTTTTCTAGCAATTTAGACCAAATAGTACTTATAGACTCATGGCTTCCAAAAATTTCAAAGCCATCTTCCCCTGTATAACCTGTTCGAGCAAGAATGAGAGGACCGAAGGGGCTTTGGACTTCTCGTGCGCTGTAGTAGGTAAAGTCCTCTGATGGAAAAACCTCTAGCGCCTTAAGAATCTCTACACTTTTTGGTCCCTGAAGGGCCAATAAGCTAAAGTCTTGCGAGCGATTAGTTAGGTTACAGTTAAATTTTGGTGCGTGTTTTTCAAACCAAGAATAATCTTTTTCAATATTAGAAGCATTTACGCAAATGAGAACTTTATCGGCACTAAGCTTATAGGCGATAAGGTCGTCGATAATTGTTCCATTTTCTCGGCATAAGGGAGAGTAAACGGCCTTACCGACTTCAGCTTTTGAAAAGTCGTTGGTTAGTAAGTAATCCACAAACTTTACGGCTTCTTGTCCTTCTGCAAAGAATTCACCCATGTGGCTTACATCAAATACTCCAGCGGACTCTCTGACGGCCTTAGATTCCTCTTTAACGGAAGAGTATTGCAAGGGCATGTCAAAACCCGCAAATGGCGCCATTTTTGCGCCTAGTTTAATATGGGCCTCATGTAGCGAGGTTTTCAATGTATCCGCCATTTATTTCTCCAGTTGATTTGTGGCCGCTGTAATTAGATTTTGTCCGAGGCTCACAATCGTCATCTTTCCAACTCCACCCGGAACAGGCGTAATCAGAGCACATTTATTTTCAACATCATTTTGATCAATATCCCCACAAAGAATGCCATCAGAGTCATGATTGATTCCAACATCTATGAGAATTTGATCACCTTCACTTCTTAAAAATTCACTATTTATAAACTTTGCTCTACCAATTGCGGCCACAATAATATCAGATGATTTTGTAACCTGCTTTAAGTTAGAGGTCTTCGAGTGGCACATTGTGACGGTAGCGTTGTAGTTGGTCATTAAAAGCGAAAGAGGCTTGCCAACAATTAGGCTGCGTCCGATAACGGCCACACTTTTTCCCTCAAGGCTGACACCAGCGTGCTTCAACATGGTCATAACACCTTTTGGGGTACAGGGAAGTAAGGCATTCTCACCCTTATCCCCGGCCATGAGCTTATAGAGGTTTTGAGCGTGAAATCCATCGACGTCTTTTTCTGGTGGGACTAATTGCCCAACATCAATATGACTTAAGTGCTTAGGAAGGGGTAATTGCACAAATAATCCATGAACACTTTTATCTTTGGCTTGGGTCTTAAGGGTATTTAAAAAATTCTCTTCACTTACGTCTTCGGCTAACTTAATGATTTCACATTCAGCACCAATACTTTCCATGAATTTTTTTTTGTTACGAGTATAAATGACACTTGGGGCATGCTCACCGATGAGAATGACTTTTAAGCAAGGGATGCAACCATCTTTTTTAAGCAGAGAGCATTGCTTTGCAAGATCATCAACAATCTGTTGTGAAATAGGGGCAGCCTTAAGAACAGTTGCCATCTGTAAGTCCTTTGCTTATTTAATCAGTTTGCATAATAGTTTATTGGGCACTAATTATCCACAGTGGTTTTAGAGTTTAAGGGAGAGAATATGCTTTTTTATATTGGCTTTGGTCTTCAGCTTATCGGATTTGCCAGTGTAGGCCTTTGCTTATTCTCTGGCTTAAATAAGGGTGACTATGGTCAGCTCGAGTTAATTCAACTTGTTGGAGGAGCGCTGCTTTTCTATGGTGGGCATTTTGTGAAAGTAAAAGGTGGCGGTGAGTCTTAGTAAGGACCAATTGTTAGACGATTGATGCCCCCTGTAGGTAGAATGACTGTATGCTCTTTTTAGGAATTGACCCAGGATCAAGAAAGGCCGGCTTTGGCCTCATTGAACAAAAGGGACGAACTTTCAAATACATTGATTCGGGCTCGCTTGCTTATGACAAGGTGCCAAACTTCATGGATCGCTTAGGGCTGATTTATGAGTCTTGTGAAGCGCTCATTAAAAGCTATAATCCTGATGAAGTGGCAATCGAATCACTAATCTATGTTAAATCGATTCCTAGTTTAGCAAAATTGGCTCAGGCACGAGGAGCTATGATTGCGGCCTTTATGAGAACGCATCAAGAAAAAGTTTTTGAGTATTCTCCAAACTTGGTAAAGAGCACCGTCTCAGGCCATGGCCACGCTAATAAGGAGTCAGTAGAAAAAGGTTTAAAGCTAGCTTTAGGCCAGTCTCTAAATTTTAAAAGTCATGATGAGTCAGATGCTCTGGCAATTGCCCTTTGTCATGGTCTAATGAGAAATGTACCTATTGGTAAAAGTGGGCATGCTAAAGCATCAAAGAGTGGAAGCAGCCTAAGGCAAGCTTTTCGTCACCTGGAGAAATCATGATCGGATATTTATCTGGAGAAGTTATATTTAGCGATGGCAAAGAAGTCATTTTAAAGACAGCTAGCGGTGTTGGCCATCAAGTTTACTTACAAAAACTTTTGGTTGAGGGAAGTCAGGCTGATATTTTTATTTCCCATGTCTTTAAAGATCCAGGTCAGGAATTTTTTGGCTTTGAAACATTAAGAGAAAAAAAACTTTTTGAAATTTTAACTTCAGTAAAAGGCGTAGGGCCAAAGTCTGCCTACAGCTTAGTAACGGCACTAGGAGTTGAATCAGTTATTCAATCCATTCAGTTAGAAAATAAAAAATCATTGAGTAAGGCTCCCGGAATAGGAGCAAAGGCTGCAGCTCAAATCTGCCTAGACCTTTCTACAAAAATTCAAACCGTCCTTATGTATTCCGGTTTAAGAAAAGGCGCTCCTCTGTCTCCTGGAGTTGATAGAGTCATTGAAAACGAAGAAATTCCCTTTGGCTTCTCAACCCCAATCTTAGAAGAAGCCCTCATGGCCTGCAAAGAGTTGGGTTTTAAAGAAGACCTAATCCTTGCTAAGGCGCAAAGGATATTGGCAGAAAACGATATTCAAAAACCAGAGCAACTGGTTCATCTTGTTTTAAAAGAGGTCTAAATGGAAGTTAATCGATTTCTGGCTTCTGGAGCAGGAGGCAGTGAAGTTCAATACGAAAGTCGTTTAAGGCCACAAGGCTTCTCTGAATATATAGGCCAAAAGAAAGTCGTTGATAATATTTTAGTAATGGTTGAATCGGCTAACATTAGAAAGCAAGCGATGGACCACTGTCTTCTCTCTGGCCCTCCAGGTCTTGGTAAAACCTCTTTAGCGATGCTTATCGCTCAAAGCTTAGGAAGTGAACTTCATTTAATATCAGGACCTGCTATTGAAAAGAAGGGTGACCTTGCGGCGATTTTAACTAATCTTCAGCCAAGAGACGTTTTATTCATTGATGAAATTCATAGAATGCATATTTCTGTTGAAGAAATTCTTTATTCGGCAATGGAAGACTACAGATTAGACATCGTTATAGGGCAAGGTCCAAGTGCGAGAACCATGCAGATAGAGGTCGCACCATTTACCCTGATTGGTGCTACAACGAAGTCTGGGCTTTTAAGCAATCCTCTAAGAACTCGCTTTATGGGTAACTTGCATTTTGATTATTACGAAACATCTGATCTAGCAAAAATTGTAAAAAATAATGCTGTAAAACTCGATACTCTAGTAGATTCGGAAGCTGAGTATCATATTGCCCGCTGCTCTAGAGGGACTCCAAGAATTGCGAATCGTATATTAAGAAGAGTAAGAGATTTTGCTCTTGTCGAAGGAGCAGAAAGAATTACGGAAGCTCAGGTTCTTAAGTCTTTGGATCTAATGGAAATAGACGAATCAGGTCTTGATAGAATGGATAGAAAAATCCTTCAAGTAATGAATGATTACTATGCAGGTGGCCCAGTAGGTATTGAGGCCTTATGCGCTACTCTTGGAGAAGAAAGATCTACAATTGAGGATGTTTTTGAGCCTTACTTACTAAAAGAAGGCTTCATTACAAGAACGCCTCGAGGTAGAGAATTAAGCGAGAAAGGCAAAATACACTTAAGCGCTAATTCCTAGTCGGTTTTTCGATAATGGCCATGGTTAATCTGCTGGAGCAAATCAGTTTTCCTTCCTCATTGGTAATATCAATATCCCAAATTTGAGACTTTTTACCTAAGTGAAGAGCAATGGCCTTTCCGGTGACAATCGATACCTCAGGAACTGGCCTTAAATGGTTGGCAGAAATTGACTGGCCAACAGCGATATACTTTTTAGAGTCAATCACCATGTTTGCGGCGATTGAGCCTAGACTTTCAGCTAGAACACAGGAAGCACCCCCGTGAAGGATGCGAGCCGGCTGTACGGTTCTCTTATCTACGGGCATTGTCCCCATGAGGAAATTGGTCCCAACCTCAGTAACGATAATTTCCAGATGCTCTACAAGAGTGTCTTTTCCTCTTAGATTTATCTCTTCAAGGCTAAAATCATCTCTAATCCAAACGCTCTTGCTCATATTACGACCTTTTTTCAGTGACTTAGTGGCTTATTTTGCATCTAAAGACTAAAATTAATGGCAATTTTGAGTATTGGCCAATTTTTAAAAATCTAGATCAGAGTGAGAAGTACTTGAAATTGGTACAATTTACAACTTTGACGAAATACGGGGGCCAGAAGTCTTAAAATTTGCTAAATAGAGGCTTTTAAGTTTTGAGGAAATTTTGCCTATTTGGATTCCAGAGTGATTCCATAGTTTATACTGATAATGTGTGTTGCCAAAATTGATAAAAACTTTATAAAATTATTAACTCATTGAAATAATTAGGGCGATCAAATGTTATACCAAAGGACCATTGCAAAAAAAGTTGAGGTCACAGGAATTGGCATCCATTCGGGTAAGAAAGTCACTTTGACACTTCACCCTGCGGAAGCCGATTTTGGTATTCAGTTCAGAAGAACTGATCTTCCTGATGCATTAAATTTAAAAGCAACTGCACAAACTGTTGGTGCTACAGAAAACAATACAACGATCGGTGAAGGTTTAAATGCTGTCCATACAGTTGAGCATCTGCTTTCTGTTTTTTATGGTCTAGGTATTAATAATGTTTACTGCGAAATTGATGGACCAGAAGTTCCTATAATGGACGGCTCTGGTGCCTCATTTGTTTTCCTTTTAAAAGAGACAGGAATATCGACCTTAAATAAATCAAAGAAATTCTTGGTTGTACTTGAGCCTGTAAAAGTTCAAGTTGGTGATAAGTGGGCAATGATCGAGCCCTCATCTAAATTGATCATTGATTCGACCATCGTTTTTACTCATCCAATCATTAAGACTCAGAGAAAAACTTTTGAGTTCACTTGCGAAAACTATATCAATGAAATATCTCGTGCGAGAACCTTTGGAATGCTTCGTGATGTGGATATGCTTAAGAGAAAGGGCCTCGCAAAAGGTGGCTCACTAGATAATGCGATAGTTTTAGATGACTTTAAGGTTATTAATAATGACGGTTTACGTTTTGGTGATGAGTTCATCCGTCATAAGATCCTTGATACTGTTGGCGATATAAGCCTTCTGGGTTACGAAATTGCTGGCAAAGTAACAACCTATAAGTCAGGTCATAATCTTCATAACCTTTTGTGTAGAAAACTTTTGGAAAATCCACAAGCCTACCAGGTTGTTTCAGCAAGCTCTTTACAAAAAGAAGCAATAGAGGCGTTCGAACTCCCGAGAGCTTTGGCTCCAGCTTTTCATTAGAATAATCTTCCAATAAAATTATGTTAATAAGCCACGACAGCTAGTCTTAGCTAACTGTGGAGTGTATAGAGGTCCTATGAAATTAAGTAAAAGTGTATGGCAGACATATAAAGAAATTCCCAACGAAGCTGAAATTCCTAGTCATCAATTGATGTTAAGAGCTGGATTGATTCATAAATTAGGCTCAGGCCTTTATACATATATGCCCTTAGCTTACAGGACAATTCGAAAAATTGAACAAATAGTAAGAGAAGAGTTGGATAAAATTGAGGCTCAAGAGCTTTTAATGACTGTCGTTACCCCAGGTGAGCTTTGGCAAGAGTCGGGACGTTGGGAGAAGATGGGAAGCTTAATGCTTAAGTTTCAAGATAAGGCCGATAGAGACCTTTGTATTTCCCCAACAAATGAAGAGGCCATCACTGATGTATTTAGAAAGTCGGTGAAGTCGTATAAACAACTCCCCATGACTCTGTACCAAATTAATACAAAATTTCGAGACGAAATACGCCCTCGTTTTGGTTTAATGAGAGCTCGCGAATTTACTATGAAGGACGCCTATAGTTTTCATATGGATAAGGCCTGTCTTGATCAAGTTTACGATGATATCTACCAAGCCTATGTGAATTCATTTGAGAGAATGGGGCTTAAGTTTTCCGTAGTCGAAGCAGATGCAGGAGACATGGGAAGTAAAGAATCAAAAACTCACGAATTTCAGGTAACAGCTGAGACGGGTGAAGACATTATTATCTTCAGTGAAAATGGTGGCTATGCAGCCAATGTTGAGAAAGCAGAAACGATTAGAAAGGGTATAAGTTTTAATAAAGATGGTGGAGAGTTAAAAGAGGTTGCAACACCTCATATGGCCACAATTAAGGACGTTTGCGAGTATCTGAAAAAGGATCAGCACCAGTCCATCAAGTCCTTGGTTTATTCAATTATTAACGGCGAAGACGAGGAAGTTGTCCTTCTTCAAATTCTCGGTGACGACGAGTTGAATGAATTAAAACTAAAAAATTACTTAGGAGCAGAAGAAGTAGCTCCAACACCAGAACATAAACTCGCAAAAATGGGTTTACCGAAAGGATTTATTGGCGCCGTAAATCTTCCTCTGGAAATGCGAGTCTTTTTTGATAAGGCAGTAGAATTAGATGCATCTTACGTTACAGGTGCGATGAAAGTTGATGCCCATTTTGAAAACTTTTGTCCTAAAAGAGATGTTAAGGAATTTGATGTCTTTGATATGCGGTTAGCAAAGAAAGGTGATTATACTCTTGATGGTGCTCATATTGTAGACGAGAAAAAAGGCATTGAAGTTGGTCACATATTTCAATTAGGTGACAAATACACAAAGTCCATGAATGTCACGATTCTAGATAATAATGGAAAGGCTCAAAACCCATTAATGGGCTGCTACGGCATTGGTATAACAAGGGTTATGGCAGCCGCAATAGAGCAAAATCACGATGAATCTGGAATTATTTGGCCCAAGGCAATAGCTCCCTATCATGTTTATTTTGCCCTAATTGGTAAAAGTGAAGAAATAAAAGAAGAGGCGACCAAGATATATAAGTCTCTACAGGAAGCTGGAATAGAGGTTCTTTTTGATGATCGAAAAGCAGGGCCTGGCTTTAAATTTAAAGACTCTGACCTTCTAGGCTTACCTATTCGCTTAGTCTTGGGCGAGAGGGACTTTAAAGAAAACGGCCAATTAGAAATAGTAACGAGAAAGACGAACGAAAAACAATTTGTTGATAAAAGTGAAGTTATATCAAAACTTAAAGAAATTTTAGAAAAGTTATAAAAGGAATTGGTTCATGAGTGATTTAATTTTTGGTTTACACTCTATCGCCGAGGCCATCAATAATCCCAAAAGGGAAGGCCTCTCTTTGTATGCTACAGAAGACTCCTTAAAAGAATTAAAAAAACTTCATTTCAAAGGATCTAATCTACCCCCAAAGTGCGATGTAATGCTCTTTAGCCTTCATAAGCTTAAGGAAGAAGGAAGAGTCGTTCTTATGGAGAAGGACTTTAAAGATCAAAGAATTCCGTCAAATATATTTTTATTAGTAGAGGAGCTCCAGACAGAGAGCTTAAATAATTTCTACGAAAAAGCTGAGCAACTTAATGATTTAAAGATACTAGTTTTGGATCAGATAACGGATGTACATAATCTAGGTGCAATATTAAGAACCGCTGCCTTTTATAATATTGATTATGTCATTTATGGAAAAAAGGGTGATGAAAATAAATCGCCTGGTTTTTTTAGAGTGGCCTCAGGAGCAGCTGAGTATATTCCCCTAATCCCGGCTGCTAACCTTAGCAAAGTAGTAAGAAAGTTAATGGACTTGGGTGTCCAATGCATTGGGCTAGCTGAAGAAGAAGAAAAAACTCAGTTGAAATTAGAGAAAAGCAAAATATGTTTAGTTATGGGGGCAGAGGAGACCGGAATATCTCATGCCCTCCGACGAACACTGGCCGATTTCGTAAGTCTTCCCTCTAAGGGACCTATAAAAAGCTTGAACGTTTCAGTAGCAGCTGCCTTGGCGATGGAAAAATTTCTTAGCTAGCACTGAAAAATCTTGATTTTAAAGAAACCTTCGTTTAAAAACATACTTCTCAAAGATGTGCGCTGGTGTAGCTCAGTTGGTAGAGCATCGGTTTTGTAAACCGGTGGTCGTAGGTTCAAATCCTATCACCA
>JAIPEG010000007.1 GCA_021737405.1 Bacteriovoracaceae bacterium | reverse complement strand
ATCCAGCATGCCCCACCACCTTATAATTCATTTAAGACATTTCGCTGAAAGCCGTGAGCTAACGCTCCTGAACTCTCCCTCTTTGGTCGAGTCCAGCATAACCGCGCTCGCTGGTTCAAATCCAGCATGCCCCACCACCTTATAATTCATTTAAGACATTTCGCTGAAAGCCGTGAGCTAACACTCCTGAACTCTCCCTCTTTGGTCGAGTCCAGCATAACCGAGCTCGCTGGTTCAAATCCAGCATGCCCCACCATTCTTGCATTGGTTGAACCTTTTTTCCATCCAAAGCTAAAAAAGCCCAGTCTATGGACTAGGCTTTTTCGTTTAAAACAGTTCTACTGCCTATTGATTCTCTTGAAGCTGACTTTGCATACTATATCGATAACTTATAACCAACCATAGTCCAATCAGACCAAGTAAAACTGGACGAGATAAAGGAAAACCTGAGTAAGATAATAACTCAGATTTCAACTCAGGATTTTTAGACTCATTCATTTTAATTGTTTTAGCAAATGGTGCAAAGTCCATCTCAACTTTCAAATATCCCTTCTTTTGCTGCTCTATCGATTCATTAGGATATGATTTAAGCTCTACTCTAAACAGTGAAACAAAGGTTAAGAAACATATCAGAGCAAGAGTTGATAAGAAAGAAAACTTAGCCGCTTCCCCAGACATAAAAATCTCTCGCTCATCTCTTTCTTCTAGCCCGGAAATTTTCCTTAAGCTCAGCTCACGAAAAACTTTGCTCAAAACCATTTTCAAAGTGATGTATAGTGCTGTTAAAATCCAAAAGATTGTAATGAAACACATTAAAATAAAAAACTTTTGACCAAGTCCTTCACTTCTTAGAATACCTGAGATTCTATCTTCATAAAAATTAACCCACGTAAGAAATCCAACAACCATTGGTAGTAGAAATACACTTAATCGAAAAAGCCACTTATCTAATTTATTCATTTATCATCCTCCACTATAAAGACGTCATTAATATCTAAGTTAAAAAATCGTGATATTTTAAAAGCAAGTTCCAAAGATGGGTTATAACTCCCCTTCTCGATAGATCCTATAGTCGCCCTAGTCACGCCGACTTCATTAGCTAACTGCTCTTGGGCCAGTCCAAGCTCCCCACGGAGCTCTTTGATATTATTCTCAATATTTAAAGTCATTTGAGTTTTCCCCACTTTAAATCACCTCCTCAATGTAAAGTTTATTGTACACAGAAAATGTACACTTTATTTTACACCTATGCAAAGTTTATTTTACATGAAAAAAGAATCTAAATAGTTGGTTAGATACTACTTAAGATTTTTAATAACCATAAAGACTGAATAGTAGAAATAGCTGAGTTCGGACTAACTCTGTTACTCCTCCACATCAACACCTCCAAGGCTAGAAGAATCTCAGTAGAAATCCTCTACCGCTTCTTCATGCTCAAAACCTATGTAGAAGGTCTAACAAAAATCCAATAGGAACTATCAAAGGATACTACTGCAAGAAGATAGAGGAAAAAAGTTAGTGTAAATGTAACAATGGACCACCAATTTATAATTCATTTAAGACATTTTGCTGAAAGCCGTTAATTACCAATAAAGTACGAAAAACTTATTCGTTCCAAGCTTATAGGGAAATCAAAGTATCGCTTTAATAAAATTAAAATCTCTGTATAATTTTGAATAGAAATTATTAACGTGATAAAATGAATTTTTAAAATGTAAAATAGGAGTTCGTGGTGAAGATATTTTTAGTACATTTCCTCCTCTTGGTAGGAATTAATATTGAAGCAAATGAACTGAATGATAAGAGTATTCGAGACATATCATCTCTAATTTTAAGAGCAGATGGAAATTACGACGTAATATGTAGAGATGGTTCAAATGAAATTAGAACCCTACAGGAAATAGAAGACCAAAAAGTATGTACCCACTTTTCCCATATAACAGATGACTACTTTCTTTCCTATGGAGGTATTAGACAGGGAACAATCATGTGTGACTTTACCGCGACTGTAAGTAGATTAAACGCCGATGTAAATGGAGTATATCTTACCTTAGAAAAGAAGTGTGGTGGTACAACAGGCTATTTCTCATGTAATGATACTTTAAACTGCTTTGGTGATCTAAATGGATCCAAATTTAATCTTTCTTACTATTACAATGGTTTAATAGAATTAAAAAATATAAATTCAAATGTTATTGGTATGTTTAAAACAGAAAATCCTGACCCTAGTTATTCAAGGAAATTTCTCAAATTATCAACTTTCGATCAAAGTCAAAACATTCCTCAAGTTATAACTGAGTCTAATATTGAAGCCGGTTGGTTTCCCTTATGTTACCCTTATGATTATGGATATGATCTTAACAATAGAGTCAAATTTCTAGGTGAAGCCATATGCCGTGAACAAGGGAAGCAATATCTCTCCTCTAGTAAGGTTCCAATTACAGATTTTTCTAAGGAATATTTAGAACTAACATGCGCAAATTATTCGCAAAGCCTAAGCACCTGTAACTTAGTTTCACCAAACTGTAGTAGTAATAGTCTGATATCAGTATCCTGCATTTAATCAGCAAATACATGAAGAACTAATAATTAAATTAGAATTGAAAAATCATTACACTGCCAAAAAGAAAGATCAAAATAGGCATAGAAAATAATGATCATATCAAGCAGTGCCTTTTCTAATTCGAGTCTTCTATAACCAGTTAGGCGATTCAAAGATTATAAAAAAGACGTCACTTTTTTATTCGTTAGTGTACAATTTACTCATTAAAAATTTAATCTAAGGACTGATCATGAAATTCCTCGTTTTCTTTATTTTACTTTTCTCATCTAATTCCTGGGCCGGGAAGTTGGATTGCCTACAGAATGATCCACGCTATGCAATGGATACCAGTGGAGACGGTTCTTATAATTTTGAAGATCCAATGGCAGATGTTTATTTTTCATTAAAGGGTAAAGGCAGATATCTCCTTCTTAATACGAAAGGACCTCATTGGGCTTGGCCAGATTATAGTGATGGCGTCAGTATGGTTTTAACGAGAAGGGGCACAAAGTTTATTAGCTCGCAAGGAGACATAGTCTTGCATCCCTTTTGCAATACCCAAGAAATCTATCTTGAATTCGTAGGTTCACGAATTGGAGGTATTTTCATGGGTCAATCTCTGTAATTACATCCAACTGTGGTGGATCGATGATTGAGCCACCACTATATCTATAATGACTTGATTAAGCAGATAGCTTAAAGCCTTTGTTTATATAATGCTCTTCTACGGACTGAAGGTTGATGCCATTTAGGACGAGAGAGAAGGCCAATTTTCCTGCTAATAGATCAATGTCTTGGTACCACTTTGGTAAGAAAGAAGGCGGATTGATGATTCCATTTTTATATTCTTCTCTTAATCGAACCAGGCTCACCTTGGGAGAATGGGTACTGTGAATCATTTAATGGAAGAATGAGGGATGAGTTTTTAAATGGAGAGATTTTTTACACATTGAAAGAGGCTCAAGTTTTAATTGAGAGCTGGCGAAAGGAATATAACCACTTTAGGCCACACAGCTCTTTGGGTTATAGGGTTCCTGTTCCCTTGGCAATATTGCCGAGTTATGAGAAGAAGGAAGTGTTAGAGCGTATACAATAGAGTGGAAGCAAAGACGGGTGCAGATCATAACAAACACACCCTAGAGGTGATAATAGCTGATCACCTTAATAACTTTGTCGTCAATTTAAGCTATCTTCAAATGCCATTTTTGAGTGGTTCAGACAATTTGCAGATAAAAAAGGATCTTGCAATATCGAATAATGGAATGATTATTTAGCACAAAGACTTTTCCATTTCTATATACAAACTTATTGCCAAGCATTCTTAATTGCTTCATACCCTATAGGATCATATTTTTTTAATTCTTCTCTATTTTTTGGAAAATAATCATTTTCTCCAAAATATGCCTCTGTTAACTCTGCAAAGTATTCTTCAAGGCTTACAAGGGCATATGCTTTCACAAAACGTCCATCTCCATTTCTTGATGGAACCCTCGAGTAAAGTCCAGCTGCTTGGGCATTTTTATAAGCCCTAATCACTGTTTTTTTATCCGCGCCTAACTTATAGTAATGAAAACCATGTGAGAGTTCATGTAAAAGAACAAATGGCGCATAAGTAAACGTTTTATGTCTGTCTAAAATTTCTTTTGGATTAATGATATGAATGCCTACGGCCATATTTGGATCAAGCTTGTGATCAGTTAGCCAATTTCTATCATGATGAAAAACAAGAGACCCGAATTCATTACGTCGAAGAGGGTAATTACTTTCGTTTGTAATATAGATAGGAATTGTTTTCAAAAACCTTAGTCCATTTAGTGGAATTCTTGTATCGATCAAACTTAAGCTGTATTCAAGTTGCTTTTGCATCCTAATACTCACTTGTATTTTAACATTGTCTTTTATTAAGACTTTCCAGCCTCTGATCACATAAACCTGATATTTCCAATTTTGAAAATTCGATGTATGAATCTCCTCCATTAGATCTTTAGAATAAACACTACTAGCATTCAATAATGACGTCGTTAACAGGAGTAGTAAGAGTAGTTTTTGCATCTAATACAATTACAATAATAGAGAACTTCTTTCAATGCCTTTTAACCTTAACTTAAACTCATACCTAACCTTTTCCTTACTAACTTATCGACTACTAATAAGTCACTAAAAACTAGTTCAAATACTTATAAATATACAGGCCAATACCACCGAGGACCAACCTTTTAATAACCTAAAGCATGAAAGCACTTTTATCTTACCCTATATTTCCAGAATTTAATTTGATAATCTATAGGTATGAAACAGACTAAACTCAAAATTTTTCTCTTCTTGAATTACTTTTTTTCATTTCAAGCAAATACCGCAGACTTTAAGAATCAAGGTCCTTTCCCACAGGAAACTAGTGATCCTTACAAATGCATTTGGGAGGATCATGAAGGTAAAACTGCTGGAATGAAGAGATTCTTTTTAGATTTAAATGGTGATGGTGAAAAGGAATTATTTTTAGGGCCAAATTCACTTCACGGCAGTGGCGGTGGAGTTTTTTTTATTTTTCAGAAGAGTATAAAATACCGGTATCTAGGAGAAATTTTTATCGACCTCAACAATTTTGAGTTATCTAAAACTAATGTGAACGGATTTCATACAATAAAAAGCTTTAGGAAAAATGGCTCAAATCGTGGCAATTTAATGTTTTTTCAGTTTAAAAATAATAAGTTTACCAATACTAAATCGGAACTAACTCAGCGAAAAAAAGTCCGAGAACTTATTAAGCAAACTAAGATTCATACAGAGGATTCTGGAAAAAGTCTCAAGTGGACCCCTTAATATTTAAAATGTAATTTAACTAGTCACATCAATGCCCCATAATTCGAGAGCGATGGTTATGAAAAAAACTTTTAATTTAAAGATTTTAAGCAGATAGCTTAAAGCCTTTGTTGATATAATGCTCTTCTACAGATTGAAGATTGATGCCATTTAGGACGAGAGAGAATGCCAATTTTCCTGCTAATAGATCAATGTCTTGATACCATTTTGGTAAGAAAGAAGGTGGATTGATGGTTCCACTTTTGTATTCTTCTCTTAGGAGAAATATGTCATTGATGTCTAGTCTTCCACAAAAAAGAAGATGAACGAGATCGAGGTTTCTTGTCTTAAAGGCCCATCTAAAAAAGCTATGAACTCTTATTAACCCTTCTAAATAAACGCCGTCTTTTGTGAAGACGATCCCCCCACCAGCAAAGCCACCTCTAAGAATTCGAGTGGCCGAGAGATAACTCTCACCTTGGGATTGATCATTATCGATAAAGAATTGATATAGGTCATAGAGATCGGCTCCATTTAGCGCCATGTCGATGGCGATAACTCTTAGAGCAATTCTTTTAAGGCGATGGAGATCCATATTACCAGTGATCACTTCAGAAAAAGTCGCCAAACCTTCTTGAGTTTTAGTGGTTCTTGGAGAACCTAGTGCCAGTAACGGAAGGGATTTTTGAAGATTTCCATTAATGGCAGTCAAGCTATGAGTCATTACTTCATGAACAAGGAGTTGATCAAAATCAAAAGAAGAAAACTCGACATTCTCTCTTATTCGAACTCTTGTTCTTCCTGCAGCGGCCTTTGGAATCATCTTGGAACTTAAAACGAACTCCGGAGTTAATTCACCAAATACTTTTTGTGATTCTTTTTTTAAGTATTTTTTTAAATCGCTTCCCCTAAACTTCTCATTATTTCCACTGAGATAAGGGTGATCAAACTGATGATAAGACTCTAAAATGGTCCTTGCTGTCGAAAGGTGAGAATACTCGCTTCCAAAAAGTTTATGGGTAGGCCTTCCATATTCTTCAATACTTAAGTCTTCAAAAGATTTAGAGCCAATACTATGAATCATATTGATGGCATTAAGATAGCTCAGAATACTCTCTCTAATAAAAACATGGGTCGCTTTTTCTACTGAGAGCGAATTCAATAACTTTTTAAGTGCATTTGATTCTTCACTTAAGTCATGTTTTTCATATTTAAATTTAAGAATTGGCCTATTGCCTTTAGCGATGCCTTGGAAAAACTTTTTTTCAATACTTGAGGGCCAACTTATTCTATCCAAGACTTTTATCGTCTTCACGATATCTATTACTTGAGTTTGAAGTTCAATTAAGTCATTTCTTTTCACTCTTTCTTATCGATAAGAGGGAGAATTACTTTAAAAGCAAACCAATTGATCGGGTATTTAATTTTATATTCCACAAATATTCCTGACCAAATAAAGTCGTTATTAAAATCACTTTAATCAAATCAAAGGCCTGTGTAGAATCAAGGTATTATGAATAGATCAACCACTGCTTCCATAATTTGGGAATTGAGAAAATATGTCTGATACCAAAAGATCACTCGTTACCGGAGCAGCCGGTTTTCTTGGCAGTCATCTTGTCGACCAACTTATTAAAGAAGGTCATGATGTTATTGGCATAGACAATGAGATCAATGGTTCATGGAAGAATTTAGAGCAATGGACTAATAACCCTCGTTTCAAGAAAGTTCACATGGATATTCTTGATATTCAAAGTGATGATGATAATTTTAAAAACCTAGACTACGTTTTTCATTTGGCTGCACTAGAGTGTCCAATAACGAGTTTAGAAAAACCTGAAATTTTCTTTACGACAAATATTCACGGTACCGTAAAAGTTCTTCAGGCATCAAAGCAATCAAATCTTCAAAAGTTTGTTTACGCTAGTAGTGCCGCTATTTATGGCGATGCCAGCACTCCGACGTTAGAAACAGATTCCATAAACCCAATGACACCATCATGTCTCACAAAATCACAAGCGGAAGACATAGTCTTTCATTGGGGAGATCTCTTTAATATACCGACAAACTCGTTGCGTATTTTTACGGCGTTTGGACCAAGAGATTTTAGTAAATTATATCCAGGTTCTGCGGTAGGTATTTGGTTAAAACAGAAACTACAAGGAACACCTCTTACTGTCATCGGAAACGGAGATCACGCAAGGGACTTTGTCTATTGCACGGATGTTGCCAATGCTTTTTATATAGCTGCACTAGAAGGTAAGGATGGCGAAGTTTATAACATCGGCTCCGGGCATGCCACAACCCTGAACGAGTTCACTGATTTATTAAAGGCAAAAAAATCTTATATTAAAGATAAAGTAGATGAGCCTCAAAAAACTTGGGGCGATATTTCTAAATTTCAATTCGGCTGTAATTGGCAACCCCGCATTCCTCTTACAAGTGGGATTGAGTTTTCTCTTGATGTCCTGAGTGACTGGAAAGACGCTCCAGATTGGGATGAAGAGAGTTTAAATAATTTCTTTAAAGCGTGGTTTGAAGTTTATTCTTAAGAGATAATGAATCCCATTAATGAATTACCATTAAATTAAATAATCCATCCTAATCAAAAACCAACGAAGAATTATTCTTTTCCTTCTTGACAATATTTTTATTTAGGTTATTTTGGACACTATAAACGTGTAATCAACTTACACACGGAGGTAACTATGAATAACAACATGATGACAAAAATTGGAAATGCTAAAATTTCTTTTGTGTCTATTGTTGCTGGAATAGTGACCTCACCACTCACGACGCCAACAGTACTGGATCCCTTAAAGGATAAATCAGGGCTGGCTACTGGCAATCTAGCGGGCAGATCAGACTACTAGGTCTGTTAACACCTAAAGACCACAAATACATTTTAGAGTTTAGTGCGTAGGCGAAGTTGCGGCTATTTTTAGGCAGCATCCTTCCTCTCACAAATTCAATAACTTAAATAACTTTTACAGGAGTAAATTATGCAACGTTTTGATCACGGCCAAATAGGTCTTGAAGAAGAATTTAGAAAATTAGGTTTAGGTCTCGAACTAAGTTTGAGATCTGGTGGAAGAATTGGACTTCATCTATCCCTTCAGTTTCTGAGAAAAGGAATAGGAATGTTTTGGTTTTTACTGGAATCCCCTCAATTATGGGAAAAGATAGGACCGGATAGAAAGCGGGATATCAGTAGAATCCGACGATTAGATGAGGTTCGCCCATTTATTCATCCACCAAGTATAGATTTTTAATTGAATTGGAGTAACAAATGAAAATAGAAAATGAAAAACAGAAAAAATTTATTAAACGATATCTCGATCAAAAAGATAGCCTCTCTAGAAATGCAAGAGAGTTAATCGCTAAAGCAAATGGTGGCGAAGTCATCTTATATGCCCTTATCGACTTAGATGAAGGGTTAAAGTTTTGTGAAAACTGGCTAGTTTTAACAAAGACTCGCTTTTTCCTGATCGCCGAAAGAGACCAGCAGTCTGTAATTTTAAAAGACTTTAGTCTTTCAAAGATTCTTGAAGTTCGTGAGCAGCGCTCACTCTCTTGCACGAGCCTCATTTTCATTGAGGCCCATGATTTAAAAGCACTGGCTCGAGTAAGTTTTACTCACAGACAAAAAATTATCATGGGGCATATAAAGTACCTTTGTGAAAATAGAGAAATGCTCTTAGAGACATTCGACTTTAAAGAGGAAGATGCAGACAGTCGCTACCAAGAGGCAGTAATGAAGCCTATTCTTGAAGCGCAAAACAGTGTGACAACTGAAAACGCTCAAACACTTTGGAGACTTTTGTCTTACTTATTGCCCTATAAGAAAGAGTTAGTCATCGGCTCAATTGGGGCAGTTGCAACTACGTTAGTGAGTCTTGTTCCGGCGTATATTTCAGGAAAACTTATTGATAGAGTGGTCCAACCTTTTCAAGATGGTGTGCTCTCTTTTGAAGAGGCAAGTAGTATTGGCTGGATGATGGTCGCTTCACTAGGTACGACTTATGCCTTAAGAGAACTCTTTATTTTTATTCGTTTAAATAAGATGAGCATTTTAGGAGAGAAAGTCGCAAAAGATTTAAGACAAGAACTTTATGGACATCTTCAAACGTTAAGTATGGACTTCTACTCTAAAAAGCAAACCGGCTCTATTATTAGTCGCGTTAGTTCGGATACGGATAGGATTTGGGACTTTGTTGCTTTTGGGGTCATTGAAGTGGGAATTGCATTGATTACCTTAATTGGTCTTTCAACGGTGCTCATTTCTCTTGATTGGCAACTTGGCCTAATTATGGCACTCCCCGTTCCCTTTTTGCTTTATGGTATTTATGGCCATGGTGAAAAAATGAAGCGTCTCTTTCTTAAGGCTTGGAGAAAGTGGTCCAACGTAACGGCCGTCTTGTCTGATACTATTCCGGGTATGCAGGTGGTTAAAGCATTCAATCAGGAAGAAAGAGAAGGGCTTAGGTTTAATCAGAGAAACGAAGAAGTAACAAATGAGTTTAATAACATTCATGATGCTTGGACTAAATTTTGGCCTCTGCTCATGGTTGGATTTCAAGGGATTTTGTTAACTGTGTGGTGCTTTGCTTTACCAAGATTAATAGGCCTTGACTCAGATAAAACTTTAAGTGCCGGAACTTTTGTGTCTTTTCTTTTGTATATGACAATGTTTACGGCGCCGATTGAGATTTTAGGACAAGTGGCAAGAATGCTTAACAGGGCACTCTCATCTGCTTATCGGATTTTTGAAGTATTAGACACAAAGGCGTCTATTACATGTAGGGAAAATCCAATCGAAATAGGGACCGTAAAAGGAGATATAGAGTTTAAAAATGTCTTTTTTAGCTACGATGGTGTTCGCCCTATTTTACAAAATCTTAGTTTTAAAGTTAGGCCAGGCGAAATGATAGGACTTGTGGGATCAAGTGGTGGTGGAAAATCAACTATCACAAAACTGATTTCACGCTTCTATGACGCTCAAGGAGGAGAAATCCTGATTGATGGCAAGAACCTCTTAGATATCGATCTAGGTAAATACCGGCGACAAGTTGGCATGGTTTTACAAGAGCCTTATCTCTTTCATGGCAGTATTTTTGACAATATTGCCTATGCAAGACCCGAGGCATCTAAGAGAGAAGTCATTGAAGCCGCAATAGTAGCAAATGCTCATAACTTTATTGGAAGACTTCCCTTAGGTTACGACACTGTTATTGGAGAAAGAGGACACACTCTAAGTGGTGGAGAAAGACAGAGAGTCAGTATTGCTCGCGCAGTTTTGGCCAATCCGAGAATACTTATTCTCGATGAGGCTACCTCCGCTGTGGATACAGAGACGGAAAGAAAAATACAAGATGCTTTAGATCGCCTTGTTGAAGGTAGAACAGTTTTTGCTGTCGCTCACCGACTCTCTACTCTTAGGAAAGCAGACAGAATCTTTGTTATCGGTAAAGGCACGATTTCAGAAATAGGAACACACAGCGAACTACTTCAAAAGAAGAATGGTGAATATGCAAAACTTCACCGCATGCAAGTGGAAATGAGCGAGGAATTCGCTCTTTAAAAAGGAGAAGGAAATGTTAGAGAAAAAAATAAAAATCTGGCGTAATTCACATGGATTACTTTCAATGAACTATGGTGATCGAGAAGTTGAAATCCATTTGAAGCAGTGTTTCCCCTGGTCAAGACCGGGGGAGTTCTTATCGCTTCGCGATATCGACGATAATGAAGTATGCCTGTTGCATTCACTCGATGATCTTGATGAGAGCACCCGGAAGTTGATTGAAGAAGAACTAAGCTTTTCACAATTCATACTTAACATCCATAAGGTGGTGAAAATTGAAGAGGATGTGGAGCTTAGGAGGTATCTTGTCCAAACAAAGCAAGGAGTAAGAGTTTTTCAAACGAAACTAGAGGACTGGCCTGAAGTTTTAGAGAATGGAACTATTCTCATAGAAGATTTAGCGGGAGACCTTTTTAGAATAGACGATTGGCGTGAGCTCGATCTTGAAAGTCAAAAAGAACTCTCTGCGTATGTTTCTTAGCATGCTGGGGCCAATCTAAAGAGAGGCCCCATTTTTAAGTCATCACTTCATAAAAGTTGGCAAAAGACTTGGCCACATGGTGAGCATTACCGAGGATTTCGCCTCCTCCCGTTGTTCTCATAAACAAATACGTTACCATCACCATTCTATGATCTGCTGGCGGAAGATAAGTTGTTTTAATCTTTTTAGCGGGAGCACCTGTTATTGTAATTGAGTAATCCTGCAGATTGGCTTCATAATTAATACTGAAGGCCTCAAGAATTTTAATCATCTCTGCGAATCGATCACACTCTTTATGTGTGAGAACCTCTAAATTTGAAATAGTGCTGACCCCCTCGGCAAAAGAACATACATAGAGAAGAGTCGGAATAACGTCTGGGCACTGGGAACCATCAAAATCAATCGCCCGAAGCTTATTTCTTTCACAAGTAAGACCATTCTTATTTATTTGAATCGTTACACCCATTTGTTCTAATATTTCAATGAACTTAGAGTCTGCTTGATTTTTGTCTATTTCTACACAATTTGTGACGAGACATTTCCCTGTCACGGCCGCAAGAGCAAGAGGATAAGAAAGAGAGGAAAAATCCACGGGATTAGTAAATTCTGTAATCGGATTTTTAAATTTACCTATTAAGTCTTTAGTTAACTCCCAATAAGGAAGGGAAACCGTTAGATTCTCTGGTTCCACCAAAATCTCTGTATCAATTAAGGCAAGAGAGAGCCCTGTTAAGAATTGAGTTGTTTGAGAACAATCAATTCCAACTTTTTGAACTGTTTGATCAATTGGTCCCTGTAGCTTTAGCCAAGAAGTAGCACTATTAAAGTCTACATCTACTCTTAATTCACGAAGGGCATGGAAGAGGGCTTCCATAGGCCTATCTCGCATATGACCCTCTGGGATAATCTCATAGGATTTACTCCCTCTTGCCAATAGCGGAATTAAAAAACGATTCGTTGTCCCGCCATCTCCCGTCTCTAATTTTAAATCAACATCTTTTTCGCATTCAGGAAAAGAGTTTTTAACGATAATACCGTCTTCATCTTTCTCAATAATTAAGCCAACTTGAGAAAGGCACTTCATCATTGTTATTACATCTGAGGATAGGGGGAGATTTTTAATTTTCACAGGCTCTATTGCTAATGCTGCCAAAATTAGGACACGATTTGCATAAGACTTCGATGAAGGAACCTCAATCGTCTTGTCAAAACTAAATGTTTCTACACTAAAAGTTGAAGGATTTGAGTTCATCAATATTTTGCTCTAATTTATTTTGAATAT
Source organism: Bacteriovoracaceae bacterium (assembly GCA_021737405.1). Taxonomy (GTDB): domain Bacteria; phylum Bdellovibrionota; class Bacteriovoracia; order Bacteriovoracales; family Bacteriovoracaceae. The sequence continues at coordinate 104,069 of JAIPEG010000007.1, read as the reverse complement.
CCGAAAATTTAACCTTTATAGTCTTAAATTTCCCTATTTCTTCTACTAATACTAAATCGACTTCTTCAATGCTCTTTTTCTTCTTATCTTTTTTAATATATTCCATGATTTTTTCAACTGGAAACGTCTTATTAAGCCAAGGTGGGGCACCAAAGTTAGCATTAAGGTTGGCTTCAAATGTTCTTAGATTCTCAAGATATTTTTCCCCATCATAGAGTTTAAATATTAAGGCCATTCCCCAAAACACCGCTACGCCATGAGGCAGGTCATAAATTTTCTCAAAAGCGTGACCAAAAGTATGACCTAGATTTAATGATATCCTATTACCCTTTTCTTTAAAGTCTCCCTGGACGACTTTATCCTTTTTATCAGCGCATGCATTAATGATTTGGCTTAAAGAGGCTTTTGAATCCATTAATTCATAAATCTTTTTATCTAAAAAAGCATATTTTAGGATTTCACCGAGTCCACTATCGAGTTCTTCTTTTGGCAAGCTATCTAAAAATTCTTCTAAAATCCAAACATTTTCTGGGAGATGAAAGGCACCAACGAGATTCTTTCCATGTTTTGAATTGATACCGGTTTTTCCACCGATACTCGCATCAACCATTGAAAGAAGAGTCGTCGGAACAACAGACCATCTTAACCCTCGAAGTAAACTAGAGGCTAAATATCCTGCAAAGTCACTGGTTGCCCCTCCACCGATGGCAACTAAATAAGAGTCCCGATGAATTCCCTTTTCTAAAAAAAATTCTAAACCCTTTTCAAATTCAGATATATTTTTAGTTGATTCACCTTCAAGAGATTTATAGAGATAAATCTTTTTATCATTTGGCTGATTTTCTTCTAACTCTTTTGAATATATTTGCCAGACACGACTATCAACGACAATTAGTAAGTTGTCTGTGTCGAGGGCTGAAAGCTCTTCGCCTAAAGAATTGAAGTTGCACTCTTGAATATTAGTTTTCATAAGCTCTTTGTCTTAAAAGGTGATCCGCAAGAACGATTTTAACCATGGCCTCTAGTACAGGAATCGCCCGCGGAATAATACAAGGATCATGTCGACCTTCTTTGGCCTTTTCTCCAACAGTACTTGTTGGTTTAAATGTTACATTTAAGAGAATATCCTCACCATTTGATATCCCTCCTTCCATTCCGCCAAAGTTCCTTCTATCTTTTGAAACTTCGCTACCTGGAAGATTTGCCATTTCCTCCCCTAGACCAAAACTAAAAGAAACCACTGCTCCAATGGAAATAAGGGCCTTAGCAAAGTCCGCTTTTAATTTGTCAAAGGCCGGCTCCCCTAATCCTGCTGGTACTCCCCTTACGATTAAGGAAACACTGCCTCCCCGACTCTCACCATTTTTCTTTAAATCTAAAAGATAATCTCTAATTTCTTTTGTTCGATTTTTGTCGGGAAAGTAATAAGGGGCAAAATCATCTTCTATAATCTTTGGTAGATCCTTCATCACAAAAGGACCAAGTTTGGTCATAAAACCCTTAACAATAATCTTCGGTATGACGAGAGAAGCAAAATAACCACCAATTACCCGAGCGATTGTTTCTCTACCTGAGGAGCGCCCGCCTCCGCGATGGTCGCGAATCCCATACTTCTTCATGGTCGTCTCATCAGCGTGACCTGGACGATAATCCGATTTGATTTTTTCATAATCTTTACTTCGCTGATTCGTATTTCTTATAAGAACGGCTATAGGGGTTCCTAGGGTTTTCCCTTCAAAAATTCCGGATAAGACTTCTGGATAATCTTCTTCTTTTCGAGAAGTCGTCCCTGCAACTTGGCCAGGTGCTCTTCTTAATAATTCATCGGCTAAATTATCTAATGAAAAGTCTAATCCTGGTGGCACACCATCAACAACAACACCAATTCCGGCACCGTGGGATTCTCCAAAAGAAGTTATAGACAGCATTTTTCCAAATGTATTACCACGCATGGCGAATTTCTCCTACAGCACTTGCTAGGTTAAGCAGCATTTCCTATATTACCATTCTCAACCAAGTGAATCTAATGTCTATGGATATAATACAATTTTCTCACCTTAAAGAAGTTCAGTCTCTCGATAAGATGATTAAAAAGCATTTAGATATTATCCAAGAACAATCGGCGCGTAGAGATTATATTGTAAAAATCCGCCATACGAGAGAGACCGAGAAAGAGGGTCTCCTAATAGAGTCGAAAGACCATACTGCGTCAATTAATCAATTTGAAAAAGAACTCTTTGATTGGGAAAAAAAGTTAGAGAAAGCACTAGAACAACTGCCAATGGCAAAGAGTGAACAGCAAATTAATGCTCTTCAAAAAGAGCAGTCAATGGCTGAAGAAAATGTTGAGCATCTACAGGATAAGATTCTTAGCTTACTGGAAGAACAGGAAATTCTGGAAAGCAAGATTGAAGAATGCATAAGCTTCCTTAAAGGATCAAAGCTTACCCTTGATACTATTGATAAAGAAATTCTTGAAGTAACCCAAGTTGAACAAAATGAAATAGATAAATATGAAATAAGAATTAAGGCATTATTAGAGGATGTTCCAGACACTCTTAAACTTAGTTTTTTGAAGGCCCGTAAAAAGCATCGTTTCAACCAGCCTCTTTCAAGAGTCATGCAAGGGGGATGTGAGAAATGTCGTTTTATTCTCGATAAGATGACACAATCAAGAATTGAACTTTTACAAACTGTAGAAGTTTGCTCTCAATGTGAAAGACTTTTAATCCCCTATAATGCTTAAGCCTCTACCGCTTCCTGGGTAGTAGACTCTTTCTTGGAAAAGGGGTTGCCCCAAGAGCCCATTTTTCTCTTCACTCGTTCAAAGACCAAATAGTTGCAAGGAACAAAGAAGAGTGTCACTAAAGAAGCAAAGAATAATCCCCATGCAAAGCTTAGTGCCATCGGCTGAATAAAAGGGTCACTATCAGTATTGGCGCCAAAGGATAGGATTTTAGAAACTGACGGGTGAGCAATAGGAATTAGTCCTGCGACAGTTGTTACCGTAGTTAGAATAACAGCACGAAAACGCCCCTTTGATGCTTCAAAGACGGCCTTCGCAATATCATCACCATACTCTTCTCTTTTTTCATTTATAAAAGTCACAAGAACAATGGAATCATTCACAACAACACCGATAAGAGCAACTACTCCCATCAGGGCCATGAATCCAAGCGACTGTCCTGCTAACTTAAAAGTCCAGATGACCCCAATTAAACCCAAAGGAATAGCGGCCATTACGACGATGGGGTGCATAAGGGAGTTAAACATAACAACTAAGATTAAAAAGATTGCTCCAAGCGCCATCCCGCCCGATTTTAAAAGGCGAACCATTGACTCTTTTGTGTCCTCATTTTCTCCGCCAAACTTAAAGTCAATACTTGGCAAACCTGCGAGAAGTGTTTTGACCTTCGGCGAAAAAGTTTTAGCGACCTTTACGGGTGTGCTTAACTTTTTATCAATATCAGAAGTTACTGAGATGATTCTCTTTCTATTAAGACGCCTAATAACAAAAGCGCCTGGTTTTTTCTCTAAAGTAACCACTCTATTAAGAGGTATCCTTCGTCCTTGATTATTAACAAGGTGAAGTAGCATAAGACTCTCGACTTTTGTACGGGCCTTATCATCAAAGAATAATTTAATCTCAACATCTTCTTCAGACTCTCTAATTTCAGTGATTGAATCTCCCGATAATATACGACGAACCTCAAGAGCAATCTGTTGAGTATTTAGACCCAACCTTCTTGCCTCACCATCATTAACTTGAATGACGACTTGCTCTTTTCCCTCTTCAAAATCAATTTCAGGCGCGACGATTCCTTCTTCTTTAGCAAGAGCATCTCTTACCAAAACTGAAGCCTTCTTTAGATCATCAAGAGAATCACTTGTAAGCTGAATATCAACGGCCTTGCCCTTAGGTGGACCACCTTGAACTTTTTTAGTGGTGATAACATAACCAGGTATCAGACTTTCTGATTTCTTCGTTAGAAGAGACAAAATATCATCAGTAGAGCGCTCTCTATCTCCCGGAGGAGTCAAGTAGATGATCAGTGAGCCGTAATGGCTTCCTGTTTTATTACCATTATCTCCGCGTAACACACCAACTTGAGATTTAACCTGCTCTAGCTCTTCTTTCTTTAATTCGTTTAAAACTAGGTTCTCAAGTTTAACAACAGCTTGATCTGTTTGCTTTAACGGTGAGCCTACCTTTCCTTTAATCTGTAAAAAGACGGTGCGAACATCATCACCCGGGAAAAGTTCAAAATCCATCCTTGTGGCCATAAACATCGAGCCTACAAAAATAAAGAAGAAGGCTATTAAAATCGCCCAAGGTTTTTTTAAAAAGATCGCTAAGATTTTGGCATAAAAATCAGTTAAATTATCATACCAACGACGCCCCATCTCTTTTGGACTTAGACGACAAAAGTCAGCTAAGTGAGAAGGAAGAATAAAGAAACACTCTAAGAGGGAGGCCACTAAGCAGATAATGACAACTGCTGGAACGGGCCATAGGAATTTCCCCATAATGCCCCCCATGAAGAAGAGGGATCCGAAAGCGACCATTGTTGTGGCAATGGTTGCTGTAACCGGCTTTATCGTTTGCCAAGCGGCTTTTCTCGCTGCTTCGTGCGGAGGCAAACCTGCTTCTAGTTGCTGATAATAATATTCGGCCACAATGATTGAATCATCGACAAGCATGCCCAGTACAAGAATAAGAGCAAACATTGAAATCAGGTTTACACTAATACCCATCATATCCATGATAATAAACGCAACCATAAAGGCGACGGGAGCCCCCATTGAAGTAATGAAAGACGTCCTGGCGTTTAAAAAAAGAAGTAGCGTGACAAAGACGAGGATCATACCCATGATTCCATTGTCTTTTAAAATATTTAACCTTCTTTTCACATAGTAAGAAAGATCGTCCGTGTAGCGAAAGTTTATGTCTTTAAAATTATTTTCCTCAAAGAACTTTGTCGTTACACTTTTTACTTTTTCAGTAGTATCGAGGATATCTGCCGACTGACGTGACTTTACATCTAAGAAGATGGCCTGTTCACCGTTAGATCGTTGTAAAATCCCACTCTCAGCAGGCCCCCTAATGACTTTAGCGACATCTTTAATTAATACTTTTCTTCCCGAGGTATTAGAAACAATGACAACTTCTTCAATATCTTTTGTAGACTCGAATTCCGCCATTGTTCTAACAATGATATCACCTCCAGCTTCTTCGATTGTTCCACCAGAGAGATTAAGATTTCTCCTCTGAACAGCTTGGTAGACCTCACCTACAGTCACCTCAAACTTATTCATTAAACTAGGATTAAGTTCAATACGGATCTCATCAACTCGATATCCTTCCAAGCTAACAAGAGCGATCCCATTTACACCCTCAATTCTGTCTCTTAATTTTTTTGAAACGACTCTTAATTTATTGTAGTCGGCTCCTGTTAGTGTGACTTTTAGTATTCCTCTTTGCTTATTATCAAGAGAAGTCACAATGGGTACCGTTGCGTCCTCTGGCAAATCATCGACAGCGTCTATAGCGTTCTTTGTGTCTTCTAAAACTTGATCGAGGTCTGCATCAGGCTCTACTTCTAAATAGATGATCGAGCTTCCTTCAGCGGATAGAGCATTTAGCTGCTTAATACCATTTACCGTTTTAATTTCTCTCTCGAGAGGTATAGTCACTAATTTTTCAACATCTTCAGAAGAAGAACCTTGATAACCCGTTCTTACCAAAATGATATCAAATTCTACTTGCGGAAAAGTTTCTTTTTGAAGGCCATAAAGAGCAACGCCTCCAATTAAAAGAACCATCACAGTCAATAAATTGACCAATAATGAGCGTTCAAGAAAGAACTCCATTATTTTTTTCATTTACTCTCTCCACCTACGAGAAAGTTTCTTAAGTCGCCATAAAGGAAGGCCAAGCTATGAAGAAGCACTTCTCTTTGAGACATATACTGAACATGGTTAATTTCTGTCGTAATAAGCGTCTCTTCAGCTTGGATAAGTTGATCAAGGTCCGCCCTACCTCTCGCATAGAGGCGATTGTATTCATCAAGTGCTGCCTGGGCCAACTCTAGTCGTTTTTTTGAACTCTCTAAATTTTCTGAGAGTAAGGAGATTTGATCTCTTATTGATTTTTCTGATTGGAAGACATCACTTGTTAATTTTTGAAGGCGCAATTTTGTTGTGTTGTAATTTACGAGTGCTCTAGTCTTCTCCACCTTTTGAGGTTGAGAACCTAATGCCCAAGAGAGATTCACGCCTAAACGAAGCTCGTGATTAGATCCGCCAATGCGACCCCCAGAAAAAGCATCACTTGTCTGAGGTTCAAAGTTATTATTTCTCGCCCCAACTTCTAGGTTAACTGTAGGTAAGATTCCACGATCAGCAATATCAAGACTCGCCTCTGTCGCTTTAACTTGATCCTGAAGCGCTTTTAAGTTTTGATTGCCCGATACATTTCCCACAGGAATTTCCGTCGACTTAAAGTTGCTATCAATAAGACCTACGACTTCGTCAGCAGGCACAACTCGATGAACGGCCGTGCTGAGTGCTTCGATAGCTGAAGTAAAGTTTTGCTTTGCACTTTTAACGTTTTCATCTGAACGATAAAGAGAAATTTCTGCCTGGATTCTATCCACTTTTTCTCTTAGACCATCTTTTACTCTCTTTCTAATTAAGGTCAGCCTTCTATCCGCACGCTTCTTAGCGTCTTGTTGGAGTTTCACCAACGATTTGTTAAGGGCAGCTTGATAATAGTTTCTAACAAGGTCGAGAAGACTATTTTGAATGGTGCTCTCAGAATTAGATTCAGTGAATGAAACATTGTAAGACAGCTGATCTTTTTGCAAAGAAAAAGATTTACCAAAAAAGTCGCGACCAATATTTTGCGTATAAGTCAAACCCTGTGAAAAACCATAAATTTTTCGAGCTCCCTCGACTGTTATCTCTTGATACGAATTATCAAATGTTAAATTTCCGCCCCACTCAAACCCTTTACTTAAGCCTAGCGTATGTTCAGTGGTCTCTATCGGCTGCCTAAAAGCTCCTCCTGCAAATCGCGCCGCAAAGGCCGAAAAAGACTCTAATTTATTTTCGTTTCGATTACTATTCCAAGTAAGGTTTGTATTTCTTGTAAGCTCAAAGGCCCTCAAGTCTAAACTGGCCAATTGAATCTGAGACTCGGCAACTCTTACTTGGGCATTATTGGCCAAAAAATCTTTAGCAATATTTTTTAGCCCCGCAAAAGTAGGAGAGCTTATTAGACACAAGACTAAGACTATAAAATTCATCTGACTTCCTCATTCAAATTGAAGCCACTTTCATATCAAAACAACTATTTATTGACTAACGTATTGCCCAGTGCCATAAGCATTTTTACCGAGAGTGGGGAAGCATCGCCGGTGGCCTTAGGGTCACGGGAGGAAAGTCCGGGCACCGCATGGCAGCGTAGCGGGTAATGCCCGTCCACCGCGAGGTGAGGACAAGTGCAACAGAAAGTATGTACGGTTCGGCCGTAGTGAAACCAGGTAAACTCTACGTGGTGCAAGTCCAAATAGGCCTGTGCTTAAGGGGGGCCACTCCTAGCAGGCGGGTAGGGCGCTTGAACCTTTGGGTAACTAAAGGTCTAGATGAATGATGTTTCTCGACAGAACCCGGCTTACACCTACTCTCGGTTTTTTAATCTAAAAATTTTCTAGGAAAAGGCGCAAAGGAGTCTCGAGGTTTAGGATTCGGCGAAATCCACGGGACATTTTGGGAGAAGGTTTGGAGTTTTTATTACCTCGAGACTCCCTCGTAAGCCCATAGTTAATATGCCTTACTTCAAGGTTAAGTTCATGAGGTCAATGTCAATTTTAGGTCAATTTAAATTAAGGATAGATATTGATAAGAGTGTCTTTTTTAATAAGTTCAAAAATCTCTAGCATATCTTCATCTGACACAGCGATACAGCCATTGGTCCAATCAAAGTAAGGATAAAAATAATCCCTCGCCCACTGATCGATCGTATCTTCTGCAATTCCTAGCTTCTTACCAAAATTTCGTACAGCAGGACTTGGTCGATATGGGTTTCCGTGAATAAGGATCATTCCACCAATCTGATCTTCAGGAATTCCCAATACTCTGGCATTATGACGATCTTTTTCATTTGGATAACTTATTAAGAGAGATTTTGGATAGCTGGTTCTTTCACGCTTTTTCGAAATTTTATAAAAGCCCACTGGGGTTTGCATATCCCCTTCTCTTCTTTTGGGACCTGGTGAAAAAAGAGGATTGTTATAAGAGAGGCTAAGTTTAATGGGATAAGTTTTATAAAGCTTCTTACCTTCCCATAATTGAAGAACCCTCTCTTCCTTAAGCACTATAATTCTTGTGATCTCTTGTGCGAAAGAAGTCTGAGTCAGTAAAAATAAAGTAATTGTCGAAATTATCCAATTCATTTGGGTACTCTAATGCGTTTTAACCTTTCATGGAGCTAGTTTTGAACTTTTTACAGAGAATCTTTGATTAATATACGATTCGAAGAAACTTAAGCTATTGAAATAAATAGGTTTATCTCAACAAGCTGTAATCGAGGCCTCTTTCAAAGCCCTCACCATCTTTCTTTCCGTTTAAGCCACTCCAATCAAGGTCAGGGTCTAGCTTAGGATTTGAGATAATCTGATCATCCTCCTCGAGGATTGTATAATCGACATTATCAAATTGACTGGTAATTCTTTGGCTTCTCAAGATTTGCTTACCAATATTTTTTTGATTTTTTTCAAGTTCAGGGTCTTCAGGAATCTTCTCTGTTTTTTTATCAATTTTCTCTGCCAAGGATCCCAACGCACGAGATTCATCAGTCGTTAATTTTACGGGCGAGGATACTTTAAAGGTAGCCACTGTTTGGGCCAAGATTTTATCTTTACTAAAGATTCTATATACGGACCACACAGAGCGAGATGGAGATAACTTTACAATTACGGCCCTTGCAATAACTCCAGATGGAACAGAGATTTTAGCATGGGTATTTTCTCCTAATCCGTTTTCACGTCCTTTGTTTACCAAAATGGTTCTCTTCGAATCCGAAGCACCCAATATCCTGGCCACAAACTTTGAGTCCTCTGGAAGAGAAGCAAAAACTTCTCCGGCCAAAACGAAAATGAAGCAAAGGGCGAATAAAAGTCTCAAAAGACTCCCTACCTTTGGTTTTTGATTGATATGACTTTCCCTGGAAACCCAGTCACTTTCACTTTTATAAGTTTATAAAACGGATTCCAGTTACTTTCTTCAACTATATATTGGGGGTTGATGAGAACATCCGCATCAGATGTTCTTATGGCATTGTAAGCAGCTGCGGCCTTGACTTCTTCAATCTTACTAAAAGATTTAAGGACCCCTGTTAGAAATCCATCATCATTTCCACCTGGCGAATTATAAGAGACACCATCAATATATTTGCTATCGCCACTTACTTTTAAGAGATGAAAAAGGTAGCCACCAGAAGCATATCCCACCAATTTCTTTGTCATATCCACATCAATTTTTGCGTCCATTGGACTCGAGATTGAGATACCAATTGATGCATTCATATGTGATTTATTGATGGATGAGCACGATCCCAAAACGAGTGCCAAAGTAAGCAATACGACGCTTCTTAACATGTATACCTCCGTGTATAAGTTAAGTGTCTGAAACTAGGGATAAACTGTCAATAATTAAGGAAGATCTACGACAACCTCATAACCAAAGTGATCAGAGAGCTGGGTCTTAACCATTCCCTCTTCTTTAGTCTCAATTTTGATCTGCTCTTTAAACAGAACACGACCAGAGCGTGCCTTTAGGTCTTTTAAGAAAATATGATCGATGGCCACGCTTTTGACTTCTCCATCATTTAGAAGATTTTCCTTACAAAAAGTACACTCTTTTGTTTGTTCACTTAGTGGATCGCTAAATCCCCAATCTTCAGTTTGCTTACAGCTACCCGGAAGTTCTGAGGCCAACTGATTAACAGGATCTCCATAACCACAGTTGAAGTCTCCTAAAAGGATCGTTGGATAAAGTTTTTGATTAGCCGTCTGTAAAAGACGATCCATTTGTTCAGTATTTTCCTCTTCCCAGTCAGCAAAAATTCCGGTGTAAGGAACGGTATCTGATAAGTCGGCCGTAATATGGGTGCAAAGAACCTGAACCTTCTTTCCTTTGATATCGATTACCGCTTGAAGAGCTCCTCTTTTATTAAGAGTTGAAACCTCTTTAAAGTCTATGTAGCGCTCTTCAAGAATTGGATATTTGGAATAAAGCATTAATCCATTTGACCCCTTGTAAGCAAATTGCCCCGCTCTCCATAGAGGATTTAAAAGAGTTAAGATACTCGTAATAGGATTTTTTCCAACTTGGGCCATAAGGGCAGTTGCACAGGTACGATTCTCTTCTTTTAATTTCTCAAGAGCTCCTCCGCACTTATTAATAATGCAATCGGTGAACTCATCACCCTCTTTGCCGCCGCACTGATTTTGCATACAGCTAACAAACTTTCCTTCACCAAAGATTTCTTTTATTTTACAAGTTGGCCGACTGCCTTCGCGAAAATTTTTAATTTTTGTTTTAAAGCTATAAGGAAAAGAACTTTCTAGTTTTTGATTAAGTTTTTTTTGATCTTTCTTTTCCCAAACCTCTTGCAAGCAAAGAACGTCAGTATCATAGTTCGCAAGCTTATTTCCAAGAGGCGCCAATCTCTCTTTTGCATAAGGAACAAAAGTATGAGCTAGTCCTAAGTTATAAGTCGTGACCTTAAAGGTATCGGCAGAGGGGCTATTGATGAAAGAGATGATAAGAATAAAACTACATAGAATTTTCATTTAGGGACCTCTAATCCAATCTTTTGAAAGGTTTTGAGAGTTGTAGTTGAAAAATGATGATCTCGTCCATTAAAGTTGAAATATTTATACTTAGGACCATCGCTGACCCCCTTTTTAAGTACCTGGAATTCCTTGCTATTAAGAACTAAAATATAGTTTAGGATCTTATATTTGGTTATGGCCGTTTTTATGATCGGCAGATCTCTATAAGTATCGATTTTTAATTTTAAATGGGGATATTGACTTAATTTTTTATCCTGGGATTTTAATATAAAAGTTGGAATTTCAATTTGTCCCGAAAGCCACTCATCTTCAGATTTTATTTGACCTAAAATTTTTCCTTGATTCTGAACAATGACCCTTAAAAGAGAAAGGTCAAAACTCTCTTTTTTCTTTTGAGTTTCTTTAAGGACTGGAATTTCTAAAGGGTTTTTTCCTGAATTAAAAGTGGTACATGATTTATTTAAAGGACATATTAAGCAATCTGCCCTTCTCGCCTGACAAAAGACCCGCCCAATATCCATCAACCCTTCATTGAGCTCTCGCGGTTTTAGGCCTTTTATATGGGAATCAAAAGTTCCTTCTTTAAATTGTTGATAAATCAACTTTTGAAGTTTTAATCCCTTGTGTTCACGAAGATTAAAATACCGAGCTAAAACTCGCTCAATATTTGCATCAACCGCCAATGCAGCTCGATTCATCCCAATGGCAACCAATGCACCCGCAGTGTAATCACCAATTCCAGGGATGGTTTTAAGCTCTTCAATGCTTTGAGGGAATTCTCCCTCCCATTCATTGACGAGAGAGACTGCGGCCTTCCTCAAATTACGAGCGCGCCGATAGTAACCTAAACCCTGCCACTGAGCACATACCTCTTCCTCTGTGGCACTCGCGAGGCTCTTTAAATCGGGAAAGACTTTTAAAAATCTATCGAAGTGATTTACAACAGTACCCACTGTTGTTTGTTGCAACATAATCTCACTAACCAGAGTTCCATAAAGAGAGCGATTTCTTCGCCAAGGGAGATCTTTGAATTCTTTTTTAGACCATGAAACAAACTTCTTATCCATGCTTAGTCTTAACACAGCTTTGTCATAATTGTCTTATTGTTAGACTATAATTTACTTAGATGGACAGAGGGATGTGAATTTTTCAAGGGACGAATAAAGATTTTCTGCAAGAAAGGGCTCAACACCAATCCCTGTAATTTTAGCTCCATTTGCATCTAGATATTCTCTAAACTCACCATGGTACTCATCCACATCAGTGATAATCACGACATTCTTAGCATCAGTTTGCTTAAGCCATTTAACAATTTGACCACCATCATTTGTCCCGTGATTTAAACAAGCATTTTCTAGGGCTCCAAGAGACTTTCGAGATGTATTAAAGCTATAGACATCAACTTTTCCCTTACAAGAGTCCTTTAGTTTAGCAATAATTCTTCTTCTCTCGCAGTACGCTTGATCTGTTGAAAAGTCGACTTGCCTCATGGAACTGCTTACATCTACCCAGAGCTCAAAATGGCTAGGCTTACTTTTACCCTTATTTGCCTGACCACAGTACATATCGAAATAGTACCCTTGATCGCAGTCAATAAGGTTTACTTCTTCAGCGTTTATTGTTTTCAATTCGACATCTTCAAGCTGGCGCCCTTTTGCTTTCATCACTTTTTCTTGATCTTCAATATAACCTAATTGAGGATGAAAACATCCTTCGCCAAAAGGCTCACACTTAAAATCTTCTTCTTTTAAGTTTGCTTGCGCTAAGGGAGAGAATGAAAAGTGAGGGGCTTGCTCTAAATTAAAAAGAGAAGCTTTAGCACTTGGTCTCGAAAGAAAATAGACTTGAATATTTTCAGCGTCTCCAAAAATTGGAAACGAAAACATTAGACCTAACAAGATAATATAAGCTGAATTCATTGTTACCAATCGTCTAATCCCTTTTGCTTGAGATGATTAATGATTTCATTGCCAACGTTTGCAACCAAGTCTCGACCATCATTATCCAAAGTTAGAAATCCACTCAAGAATCCTTTTTGGTGAAGGGAAAGACTTTTTATCTTATCTTTCAAACTTCCTTCTCCTTCGGAGACATAAGCCAACTTAGTTTTCTTACTTCCGACTTTAATACTTGCTTGTGCATTAACCTTACTGCCACCTTCATCAAGTGCACGTGCAAGTTCTTCTTGCCCTTCTTCATCTTCAAAACTTTCATCTTCTCCAACAGGCGCTTTAGCACTTGTTTGAGTAAATGCTGTCGGCTCCTCGCCTTTATAGAACTTAACAAGGCGAAGGAACTCATCACTATAGTCCTCTTCGACAAAATCAATAATTTCCATAGGTGGGATATTTAATTTAGCTGTGATATTCGCAATCAAATTGGGGTTTAATTCCTGTGTTTGCTGATTAAGGAAGCGGCTCATTGTTGAAACCCCAGTGTCTGTGGCCTCTGCAAGCTCTCTTTGGGTCATAGGGCCTCGAATTTCCATATATTTTCGGACTGCACCTAAGAATAGAGATATTTTTTCTTTATCAAATTGCGCCATGAGATAATCCCTTTGCCATTGCAATAAGCCCATCTTATCGGGCCTTCAATGACTTATCGGCTCACTATGCAATTGTCCTTAATTCATCTTGCAATTTATTTCGCGGTGCAACTCCCCGAAATTTCAATGAAATGCAATTATTTATTGCACTGTGCAATCAAATTGCTTGACGCAAATAGTCAATCATTCTAAACTGGGTTCAGGCTTGGTTAACGCAACACACAGCCAGGCAAAACCACAAGGCTCGGGGAACATTATGAACACACTAACCAAATTCATCGATGCTCAACTTTCTCTCTCTCACCATCTCACCGCTGGAGAAAGACTAGGTATCGATGAGGCCTCTGCTGCTGGTCTTTATGAGATCATCGAAAATGAAGAGATTAAATCTCGTCATTTCAACAGCTTGGCCGTATCTGGCTCTCTGTTTTCTCTCACCACTTTCACTGATGTTACCTTCGAGTCTTGTGTGTTTTATGCCAGCAAACTTGAAAATTGCACCTTCATTAATTGCAATTTCATTGATTGCAAATTCGAATTCACTCAAATGCAACACTGTCGCTTCAATGGTTGCAAAATGGAAGACACCACATTTTCCGTGAGCCCCATTAAGAAATGCACCATAGCCTTTACTCAGTTTGACCATAAGTTTTCTTATTTCCTTAGTAAGGAAGAGAACAGAATAATCAATTGTCAGGAGCTAGAACCAGTTACTTGGGAAGAAGCGCTAGAAAACGAAGAGCTCAAAGCTCAAGCGACAGTGACCACTGAAAACAATGATGAGGAAGCTACAGCTAGCTTAAAAATTAATCTCATCAGCGCAGTTCAGGAAGCCTTAAGTAAATTTAAGGTCGCATAAATGACTAAAAAACAATTTGGCTAAAGATAGACAATCAACATTGCCTCAAGGATTTATCTGCCAATAAACAATTCATAATGGCGAGGCAAATGACCCATCATCTCTAGAGTTTGGAAAAGGAATACCATCTAGACCCCTCAACAATTCGTCCCCAAAGCCCCTCTTCGGAGGGGCTCACTTCAATTAATCCAAGCGGTAGAAACATCCAACACTTTGACGATTTCTCATTGAAGCACTTAGAACCTGCGAAGCGACTTCTACTCCATTTCTTAATCCAATCAGCTCATCTTGAAGGTAGGCATTACGATAAAACCTTTGAATTTCCTCGTACAATTCCCTAAACATTGCCTCACCTCTTTTTAAGCGATTCGAGGTACGAGTCAGACCGACATAATTCCACATTGTTTGCTTTAAGGTTAGCCAATCCTGCTGAATCAGGGCCGGGTCGGCAACAACACTTCCATCCTGCCAGTCTCTAATATTCTCAGAAGGATAATTTTTGAGAATATCCACATTCTTCATAATGGACTGTGCTGCTAAATAACCCCAAGTGACTCCTTCTGCCAAACTAGTAGAGGCCAAACGATTGGCACCATGAAGTCCAGTGCAGGCCACTTCACCCACAGCGTATAAATTCGTTAAGCTCGTCTTTCCATCAAGATCTGTCTTAACTCCACCACAAGTATAATGAGCTGCTGGAACAACCGGAATCGGCTCACTCGTAATATCCACATTCTTTTTTAAACAATGCTCATAGATAGTAGGAAAACGCTCTTTTATCCATGTCGAATCCTTGAAACTTATATCAAGGTAACAACAATCATGACGTGTCTTAATCATTTCCTCATCTATAGAGCGTGATACGACATCCCTTGGAGCAAGTTCACGATCAGGGTGATAACTTTCCATAAAGGCATTGCCTTCGCTATTGATGAGGACTCCTCCTTCTCCGCGCAAAGCCTCTGAAATAAGAAACCTTCTGTGGCTTGAGCTATCAAAAAAGGTGGTTGGATGAAATTGAATAAACTCCATATTGGTAAGAACAGCACCTGCCCTTCTTGCCATCGCATGCCCATCTCCTCGCGCTCCTTCTGCATTTGAATGATGGAGATAAAGAGCACCAACCCCTCCTGTCGCCAAAACAGTTGTTTTCGCTAGAACCTTTATCACAACTTCTTGGGTGCGATTGAAAAGGTATGCCCCTAACACTTTATTTTCTTCATAACGTTGCTGAAGATGCACTCCATGGTGCAAAGGAGTGATGAGATCAATTGCTGTATGACCCTGGAGAAAAGTGATACTAGGGAAGCGCGATTGATCTTTTAAATGATTGAGAAGTGAAATCTGTATTTCCCTACCGGTATAATCACCTTTAAAAAGAATTCTTGGAAAAGAGTGGGCCGCCTCTTTAGTGAAACACAATCCAAGTTCATCACGCTCAAAGTCAGTTTTAACTTTATCAATTAAAACCTCTTTTAATATTTTGCCGGACTGCTCTTCTAATATTTTTGCGGCTTCAACATTAGATGTATAAGAAGATGCCTTTTGAATATCTTCAACAAGGTCCTTATGAACCTCGCCTTCGTGGGGAAAGATCGTTCCTCCCTGTGCCCACAATGTATTACTTATTTGTGGATCATGTTCACGTGTAACAATTCCAATTTTTAGGCCTTTTTCTGCTAATTCACTAGCACAAACAAGGCCTGCAACACCAGATCCAATAATTAGAATATCAAACTCTAGAGTATTCACGCTTTATGAGACCTTTGAAATTTAAAAGAAATATCAACAGCAGGAGCCCCATAAGTTAAGGCGCCAATACTAATCGCATCAACCCCGGGAATTAGATAGGATTCAATAGTATCAAGATTTACTCCACCCGAGACTTCAATGGTCATTGAAGTAGGCTTACTCTTAACAATCTCTCTAATTCTTTCTGGTGAAAAATTATCAAGCATCACATGTTTAATATTACTCGCCTTCGCCATTTCAAATTCTTTTTCATTATGAACTTCAAGTTCGATCGGGGTGTAAAATGCCCCCATATCCTTAAAGAAATTAACGGCCTCAGATACTCCCCCGAAGAAAGCTTTATGATTATCTTTAACCATCCACATATCTGTTTGACCAAGACGGTGGTTAAAGCCTCCCCCTAAGCGAACTGCATACTTTTCAAGAGAGCGAAGGCCCGGAGTTGTCTTTCGTGTATCCAAAATTTTAATATTATATTTCTGTGCCTTTTCCACAAACTTATGGGTGAATGTGGAAATATTTGAGGCCCTCTGTAGCAGATTAAGAGCAATCCTTTCACCTGTTAATGCTTTAGAAAAAGGTAAGTGGCCCAATGGAATCACGGCACCTTTTTCTAAAAATTTCCCTTCAAAATCTTCAATTGCCTTTTCTGCGAATCCAGCTTCCCCAAGATACTCGAAGGTTCCTTGAAACCACGGAAGTCCACTAAGAATAAGGTCTGATTTAATAAAGAGGTTACAATTAACTAAATCTTTCGGAAGCCTCTCAAGGTAGAAAAGGTTACGAGGAAGGTCATCTTCTTCAAAATAATGAGCAATATCCTTTTCCAGAGAAATTTGCGTCAAATTCATCTTTTAATCCTTTATTTTGAGTCTTCTCACCTTTTTAGGTCAATAGTTTTGATAAGTTAAGGGAAAAGCTAAAGACATCGAGCTTTCAAGCTCTTATCCATGGCCTTTCGCTATCTTTTATTAATATTTTTTACTCTTCTCACCATCGCTCCTGGTAAAAAGCTGCTTACCTCGTCCTACAGACCTTTGCCCGTCATTAGTAGTAAACCCATTATTAATGCTTATTTATCCGGTAATAAGCAGGGTCTTTCTTCGGAGCTTTTAAAAGTTCACCAATCCTTAAACCTTCAACACCTAATGACACCTTCGGGACTTCATCTAGGAAGCCTTCTGCTGATCATTGGTCTTTTTACTAAAAGAAGAAAAGTTCTCTTTATTTTTTTAGTCGTACTTGCAGGGGCTCTCTTTCCCTATGATGGAATTGATAGTCTTAAAAGAATGATTCTCTTTGGCATCTTTAGAAACAATCCTTTTATTAAACTTCAATCTACGAAGTCATTTGCTCTTACTTTTTTTAGTACCTTCTTGTTGGGTCAATACGCAGAAAATCCCTTATCTTTTTGTTTATCCTTTATTTTCTTAGGAACCATTTTGATCGCTCCTAATAAAGGAGTTCTCTTCATTTTCCTTTTTCTATTACAGGCGCTTCTCTCAGCATGGTTTAGTAGGGACTTTTCACCATTAGGCTCTATTTATGGTCTTCTCATTTCTCTCGTCTCACCCTTAGTTTTTCCACTCTTTGTAATAGAAACCCTTTTCACCAACCTTCCCTTTTCTAATTGGTGGTCGTTATTTTTAATCAATATCCATAAGTTAATTTCGATTGAATTCACGCTGCCTTTCTTAAATTTTGTCCCCCTCTTTTTTTTCTGGAAATATAAGAAATTTAGACCTTTAACTCTGTGCCTGTGCCTCTTGCTCCTCATCAGTCCGATTGGAAAAAAGAAAAAGGGGAAAACCTTTACAAGTCCTCCACCTTCTCAATATACAAAACTAAAGAGAATAAAGGATGGCTTTAGCACTAATTATGCAAATGGTATGCGCTGTTATTCAAGGATCAAAGAGGATGAGTGGAGTCATCATTGTTATAAATAAAAAAGGCCCTCTTCTGAGGGCCCATAATTTTTTACTTTTAAAAAAGACTAATAATCTAATAAGTTTTTAAGTTGCTTATAGACGTCGTCCACCTGAGGAAGAATTTCCTCTTCAAGGCTCGGGCAGTAGGCCACATGCACATCCATACTTGCAACACGCATAATAGGAGCATCTAACGCCTCAAAGCATTCTTCATTTACTCTTGCAGCAATTTCACCCGCAAAACCAGAAGTTTTATGCTCTTCATGAGCAATCATTAATCGATTGGTTTTCTTAAGTGAAGTAACAATGGCATCCATATCAAAAGGAGCAAGGGTTCTAAGATCGATAACTTCAACACTCTTTCCTTCACTCTCCATTTTCTTAGCAGCATCTATTGATTTTTGAACAAGAGCACCCCAAGTCACAATGGTTGCATCTTTTCCTTCCTTAGCAATGCGAGCTTTTCCAAATGGAATCATATAGTTCTCACCTGGATCCGCTGTGCGATTGTAACCTTGGTAGTAAAGATGCTTATGCTCTAGGAACATTACAGGATCATCTCCTCTAATGGCGGTTCTTAATAGTCCAGCAGCATCAGCAGCTGTGGACGGATAGGCCACTCTTAGTCCAGGTATATGAGTATAGATCGACTCTCCTGTTTGTGAGTGATAGATCGAGCCACCGCGCAGATAACCACCAATTGGTGTTCTAATAACGATTGGATTCGTAAAATCCCCACCTGAACGATAGCGAGTTGTCGCCATTTCATTTTTTATTTGCATAAAAGCCGTCCAAATATAATCAAAGAATTGAATCTCTACGACTGGCTTTATACCACGAATGGCCTGTCCAATAGCGCGACCAACAATATTGGCCTCAGCTAAAGGTGAATTGAAAACCTGATTTTCACGACCTGCTCTTTGGACTCCAGAGGTCAATTTAAAAACCCCACCTTTTCCTTTAAGATCAGGATTTTCTAGTTTTTCTAATTGAGAGAAGTCTGCGACATCCTCTCCCCACATTCTTAAGAAAGGATTATTTTTAAATTCGTTTTGAAGAACTTTATTGATGGCACCGGCCATGGGCACATCGTCTTTCCCCTCAAATGCCCCCTCTGTTTCAAAATCTGATCCCGACATATCGACATCATGACTATAGAGGTGATCTAGAACCGTACTCTTTTCAGGCCACGGTGTTTCAATAGCTTCCTTCATGGCCTGACGACATTCATTAGAAACATCTGTTAACAGATCAGCTCTCTCATCTTCAGACATGATTCCTGCATCCACCAAAAGCTTAGGATAACTGTTAAAAACGTCTTGTTCCTTTTCACGTTCTAGCTCTTCTTTCGTTCTATACATTGAGTGATCATCACTCATTGAATGAGAGTATGGACGAGTCACGTGTGCATGGACAAGAACGGGACCATGCCCCGCTCTCAAATAAGCTTCCGCATCTCTCATTGTTGCATATGATTCAATTGGACAATTTCCATCGCATTCAAAGATCTTGAGACCTGGAAAGTTTGCAAGTGCTTTTGAAATTGATCCGCCAGGAGTCTGAACTTCTACTGGAACAGAGATCGCATAACCATTGTCTTCAACTAAGTAGAGAACAGGAAGCTTATTTACACAAGCAGTTGTAATCCCTTCCCAAAACTCTCCCTGAGAAGTGGTGCCGTCACCTGTTGATACGTAAACGATTTCATCTTTTTGATACTTTCTTCCCTCTAAATCAATTCCATCTTCATCAAGCTGCTGAAGATACTTACCACCTTCTGCAAGGCCCACGCCTTGAAGGAATTGAGTTCCAGTACAAGAAGATTTATTAACAATATTTAACTTAACGTGACCCCAGTGAGCCGGCATTTGCCTACCGTGGGAGCTAGCATCGCCAACGTTACCATTTGCCTGGCAAAGCATTTCATAAGGAGTTACACCGAGTCCTGTACAAAGAGCACGGTCACGATAGTAACAAATAAACCAATCATGAGCAGGCTTTAGAACGCGAGAAGCTGCCGTTAGTATTCCTTCGTGACCTGCTCCTGAAATTTGAAAAAAAGCTTTGGTTTGCTTTTTCATAGATATTTCAGTGTCATCGAGTTTTCTAGATAGATAAACATTTCTAAGCATCGCTACTAGGTCTTCTTTTTTAAGACCATACTTTTGAGCAAGCTTCAATTTTGCTTCAATTAATTTTTGACTAGTTTTCTTTTGAGAATCTGCTTTTTGTGGAGCAGAGGTCGTTTTTTCGAGCATGATGATGTCCCCAAATATTTTCTCGCGCACAGCGCAATAATAACTGTTCTTCTAGAAACATTACCTAGTTAGATGGGAATTGTCTAAAGGCCAACTATAAAAATTTCAATGGGTTAAGGTCGTTTAGAGTGGTATTTACCAGCCCGAACTAATGGAAATCAGGAAGCGGCGGTCTTCCTCTCCTCGAAAACTCGAATTCGTTGTATCGACAGCATAAGTTGAAAGGTCAAATTCTAGTTTTCTTGTTCGGATTCCAATGCCACCCGAGCCAAAGCCATCACCATAGCCGAAACGAATAAAGAAGATTCTTCTAAAATCAAACTCAAGCCCAAGACCTAATTTTCTCGCACTAGGGACATCGGTGTGCTTATTATTGGAATCTTTATAATTTATTTCCCAATGGATACGCGTAGTTTTGCCAATTTGAGGAGTCAAAGAAAAGCCTACATCAATGGATTGCCTAACTTTCCCAGGAGCCCCTGCCCCACCATCACTTGGGCTAAATTCTTTAGAAGTCGAATTACTCATCTTAAGAGCAAAGGTCGGAAGTCCATAAACGGGTATGGTAAATTTAGCTCCAGTAGTTACCAGAAAAGCCGTTCCTTTTTTAAAGTCTGTGTCTTCTAAGTTTAAGGGAGTATTAATATCAGACTCCCCAAAAATTTCCCTTCTTGTTAAATAAATCCCTGTAGCACCAAGTTTCAAGATTCCGCCGAAAAGTGACACATTTAGGGCCAAGTAAGGACCAGAATCTGTTCTTTTCGCATACTCAAATTGGGCATTATCTTGAGACCCAAAAGCTGCTCGAGTTTGATTAGAGTAAAGATAGCCCAGCGAAATAAAGCGTGCTGTAAAGTTAGGAGCAAAATGAAATCGGGAATGAGAGAAACTGCCCGGATTATCTGCTAAAAGCTGGCGAGTTCCTTCAACCTCAAATCCTTTATTAAAATTAGAAAAAGCACTTGTAACACTTCCACCGGTACCTAGGTCGATCCAGTCCTTATTTACTTCTAGATGAAGATTAGAGAGATGAAAATGAGCCCCCCTTACTGTTCCGAGACCTGCAGGATTATAGAAAGCTGCTGCCGAGTCATCTACCTTTGCAATATAAGCATTACCCATCGCAAGAGCGCGCCCAGAAGTAGCGAGCTCAGGGTAGGCGGCGTCACTGAAGTCGATGGCCCCCCACACAGAGCCATAAGGAAATAAGACCCCGATAAATGCTAAGAGAAATGTAAGAGCTACTAGTAATTTCACTTCTCTATTCTATCGAATATGAGCTGTTAATATTAGTGGTGCATCATTTGCCTTAAAATAAAAAACCGGCAAAATTTGCCGGCTCTTTAAGAAGGTAACTTACTAGATTTTAGAACATTAAATTATTCTGATCTATTTCTATTTTTTCTTCCTGGAAACCTATGGCTTACACCAGCTCCAAGAAACTTGCCTTGAATGTTCTTAATCGACTGGAGACGACTCTCAGCTAAAACATTCGTGGCCTTATAAACAGGAATATTTTGTTCATCGGAAATCTCAAAGATTCTCATGGTTGTATCGTAAATGGTATCAACCATTCTTGAAGCCTTATTGTCTGACCAACCTTCAAATTCAATGGATACGTTCATCAAACCACCAGCATTTATTAAATAGTCTGGGGCATAGAGAACGCCTTTTTCCATGAGAATGTCGCCATGACGATTTTCGGCCAATTGATTGTTGGCCGCTCCGGCGACAATTTTACACTTTAAGCGCTCAATTGTTTGATCATTTATAGTCGCACCTAAGGCACATGGAGAATAGATGTCACAATCAACATCATAAATTTCATCCACACCAACAAGTTCCGCATTTGGAACCATTTCTTTAAAAGCCGCGATATTTTTTTCATTAAGATCTGTAAAGAAAACTTTTGCACCAGACTTGTATAGAAGTTCACCTAAGTGACGACCTACAGAACCTGCTCCTTGAAGGGCAATAACTTTTCCTTTAACACTTCTATTTCCGAAAACTTTCGTACATGAAGCTTCTATTCCTCTAAACACACCACGAGCAGTATAAGGAGATGGGTTACCAGAACCACCATGGGTCTGAGCTACGCCTGTCACATAAGTTGTCTCTGTAAAGATATGTTCAATATCTTCAACACCAATGTTCACATCTTCCGCCGTTATATAGCGGCCATTAAGACTCTCTAGGAAACGTCCGTAAGAGCGAAATAGTGCTTCAGACTTATCTTTGTTTGGATCACCGATTATGACAGCTTTCCCGCCACCTAAATTAAGCCCAGATACTGCTGCTTTATAGGTCATACCTTTAGAAAGACGAAGTACATCAGTAATGGCATCGTCGATACTTGCATAAGGCCACATTCGAGTACCGCCCAAAGCAGGCCCGAGTGTAGTGTCGTGAATGGCAATGATTGCCTTTAGGTTACATGAAGGGTCACTAAAGAATACTACTTCTTCATGTCCTTCAGCATAAAGCTTCTCAAAAGTAAGCATGGCCGAAACTCCTAGTGTAAATTTTTGTCCATCAATATAATTCTTTGCCGAGATCGCATAGTTTGAAACCCTTTAATTTCAAAGGGATTTGTGCCAGACTGTTAGCGATTGCTCACTTTAGATTCTCAAGGATAAAATCTGTATGCCCACCGTGTCAGTTAGGAAACTCAACAGTGATGGAACTCTAAGTACTGAGAATGAATTAGAAAAAGTCTGTGATAAAGGCCAAACCCTTTGGGACGCTCTTGATGCCCAAGGCTTCAAGCTGCCTCACGGGTGTCTTAGTGGATCCTGTACGGCGTGTCGCATCGAAATTATCAGTGGGAGCCATTCTCTAGAGGCTCCAGGCTTTACAGAAGAGGCTGCCCTCAAAAGATATATTGAAAATTTTAAACAAAGAAACGGCGAAGATGCTCTATCTGGCAAAACCATTCGATTGAGTTGCCAGGCTAAAATATCAGGTGATGAAAATATCGAGTTGGTGCCCTTTAACTAAGAGTCAAAGTCAGCTGCGAGCGACTTACCGACGCCCTCAGAAGCAGAATCAGAGCGATCACCATTTGCTTCTTTTTTATTAAATAAGTGTCTTTCGCCATCCACATTTTTAATACGAATTTCACGAATTTCATAATCTTCCACTCGAACAAGCTCAAAGCTATATCCTTCCCAAACAATAATTTGTCCTTGTTCTGGAAAATTATTTCCAAGCATATCTAAAAGAAAACCAGCAACTGTTGAATAGTTATCGTTAAGAGGAATTTTAATATCAAAGTCATTATAGAGTTCGCGCAATGAAACAGTACCTTCAATGATCACACCTTCACTTAACTCTTTTAAAAGCTGATCTTGAACAATCGCATCTTCATCATCGTCATGCTCATCTTGAATCTCCCCAACAATTTCTTCAATAATATCTTCGAGGGTAATAATTCCAACCACAACGCCATTTTCATCTTTAACTAAGGCCAAATGAACTTTCTTTTTATTCATATGATCAAATACTGCTTGAATTTTCATATGCTCGTAGACAAAGAAAGGGTCTTTGAGGTGTTTGTTAATATCAAAGTTTTCTTTCTCTATACCTCTAATAAAGGCCAAGTCTTTAATATGAAGAAAGCCCAAACAATTCTCTAGCTCACCATCACAAACAGGATAGCGACTGTAATTATCTTCCTCTGCAAAATTAATCACATCCTTAAATTTAAAATCTTTTTGAAGATATTTAACCTCAAGCCTGGGAATCATGATGTCTTTAACCTTGATTGTTGGGAATTCAAGAATCGAGTTAAGGAGATCAAGCTGTTTAGAATCCATTGTCTTATCTTGTTCAGCTCTATTGATCATGTACTCGATTTCGTTTTTGGTAATTAACCGCCCCGTCAATTCGGCATTCTCTCCAAGAACTGCTTGGATCACATAAACGATTCCTTGAATGATTGGGTAAAGGACATAAAATTTTAACCTTAGAACATAGATAATGACGACACTAAGCTTTTCAGCGTGAGTACGAGCAAAGGTCTTTGGAATAATTTCACCAAAAATAAGAATAACAATCGTTACAACCCCAGTAGATATACCTACAGCGTCTGACTTAAAAATTCTTGTCGCAATGGCCGTGGTTACAGAGGCCGCAAGAATATTGACGACGTTGTTACCAACTAAGATTGTCGTAAGAAGTTCATTGGGTCTTTCAATCATGAAGGTCATCGCCCTGGCACGAGAACCACCTTCTTGCATAATCTGACGAGCACGATCTATGCCGAGTGACATGAGAACTGCTTCAGCACCAGAGAAGAAGGCTGAACCAAAAAAGCAGACACACAACACGACAATCTCTGTTACAGAGATATCAACACCCGCTAACATGATAATTTCCTTGAAAGGTTTTTATTGAGAAAAGGGGTGGTCAAAATCCATGGGTTTTGACCGCACATAGACGGAGGTTCTATAAAGCAATTCCTTGTTCTAAAACGAAATTAAAAAAATTTAGTTCACTTATCATTTCGTTTACTTACACCAAGCTGGCTAAAATCTCACTCTTTAGTTTGCTTAGCGAAAATTTTCTCTGTTTAAGAGAATCTAACCTATATTTTACAATGCATCTCGGTACCAGTCTATAGCTACACATGCACAAAATCAAATACTTAGCTATATAGTAAGCTTTAATGGTCTAATTGTTCACCCTTAAAATCGTGATCAGAATATATAATCCGATCATTCATTTCATGGTTGAAGTCGTAAATTTCATCAATATTAGCGACATTTCTAAAGATACTTTGGCATTTGTAGCAAATTGCGATCATGGGAAGTCTTTTGAAGAGCAGTAGATCAACCAACCAGAGAGCAATTAAGCTTAGGCCATAAGTCCATATAGAGGCAATCGCAGCGACGACAAAGAGGGCCACGCCTACTTTTCGATTAAAATCCTTTTGCTTATAAAAATCTTTTCTTCCACAACAAGGACAATCCTTAAGAACACCCTCCAGATGATTATCATCAAATTTTACAGGTGTTTCCGTGTGGCAAACCTCACATTCCGTTTTTTCTGAGTCTTTGGTTGGATACACATGGATTCCAGACCCACATTCGCCGCAAGTTATAGTAATCGCCATTTGGCTCATATATGAACTCCATACTGGTAATACATGTAATTTGAAATCAACTCTCCTACAAAAACAAAGAAAGTCATCGCATAGAGCATGCCCGTTGCACTTTGTATTGAGCGCATGGCAACTAAGCGGTAAGCATAGTAGCTCATAATACCTAATACGATATAGCCCCAGCCTGCGCGCATTAAAAGCATCATCCAATTAAAAGCATAGCCTCCACCAGAGACAGTGCCATTAATAAAAAAGTCTACACTTCCTAGATAACCAAATCCTGTCCAGACCATTTTTATGGCCATAAAAATCCACATAAAATAAAGCGCTACTTTTAAGGGTTTTTCAGAGAGACGAGGTGTTACCAAATACCAATGCCCCATGACCATCGCATAGGTCACACTTCCTAAGAACATGATTGAGGAAAAAGCGAAGAAAAATTCCTGAAGATTTTCATTGTTCATAATAAACAATAGCGTTATCAAGGCAATATTATGAACACCGTACAAAGCCCACATCAGGACAGATTTTTGATCCCTGTGTCCCAAATAAATAAGTAAATAAGATAATAAACTAAAGTAATAAAGAACAGAGAGCTGATCTAGGTAACTCCCATAAGTTAAATGAAGGATCAGTGCAAGAAGTGAAGAGGCACCACACAGACCACTAATAATCTTTAAAAAGCCTGCCCCCGTTTCTTGAGTTTTGGCCAGGAAACTAAAAAAACCCACTCCAAGAGAGAGGCTTAAAAGAAAAAATTCTGTTAGCATGACAATTGTTGCCAAGTTTCACTCCAATAGGACTGGGTCCTTTCTTTTTCAACATACTTTGCCAAATCTTTCAATATCGCTTCATTGGCCTTCGGAATATTTTTCGCCCAATTCTCAATAGGCTCCCGATAATTAAGCTCTTTCCATCCCTGCTCAGATAGTGACTTAAAAGAGCCTGTCTCCTGGGAGAGGTAGATTAAATGAACGAATAAACAAACACTTCTATCTTTATAATCAAATCTATAGTTTTTAAAGGGCATGAACTTTTCAAGTGGTATTAAAAGACCTGTCTCCTCTTGAAGCTCCCGTCTTGCGGCCACTGGGGGAGATTCTCCTGCCTCAATTTTTCCACCTGGAAGCTCCCACTTTCCATCAAGATGACCAATCTCTTCTCTTATTTGAACCCAAATGTTGGCATGGTTTTCTTCCACATCAGTAATCAGGGCGCAAATTGATATAGGAAGAGTCATCTTAACTTATGCCTTTCTTTAATAATTAGATACTTAATGGCTGTGATTACCATGACACCTTTACCCTGCCAACTTCACAAGCCCTAGTATGTTAGCTATATATTGGGGATAATGCGTTATGTGTCTAAGATCCCAAGGGGGTCACTCTTATTCGCCCCAATGGAGGGCATCACAGATGAGCCCTATAGAATGGCCATCCAAGAAGCTTTTCCAGAATGGCAGTATCTTTCAACGGACTTTTTAAGGATTCCAACTCAGGGAGAATATAGCGATAAATTGGTCATGGACCACTTCGGTCAGAGAACCTTTTTAAATACAAAAGTAAAAAATAAAACGGCTTACCAAATTTTAACCACAGCACACGCAAATACTGCTCCCCATATTCAGAGGATAGAAAAGTTAGGCTTTGATCACATTGACATAAACTTAGGTTGCCCTTCCAAGAAAGTTAACAGCAATAAAGGAGGAGCCTATCTCCTTGGAGACCTTCCCTCTCTTAAAAAAGTTATCAGTGATATCCGAGAAAATTTTAGCGGACTATTTACAGCTAAAATCAGAGTGGGATTTAGAGATGATAACAACTTCTTTGATATCTTAAAAATGTTAGAAGATGAAGGAGTGGAGGCCATAACTCTTCACGGAAGAACGAGAGATCAAATGTATGAAGGCCGCGCCAACTGGTCATATATAAAGCAAGCTGTTAAGGCGATCAATATTCCCCTCATTGGTAATGGAGACTGTTGGAACCTTTTTGATGTAGAGAAAATGTTTGATGAAACAGACTGTCATGGTGTCATGCTTGGAAGAGGAGCCCTCAAAACACCGTGGCTTGCAACACTCTTTGAAGAAAATAAAGAAAAGATTTATGCGGTAAACGAAGAGTACCTTCTTTTTGAGAGACAAAATAATTTAGACTACTATTTTTATCTACTGGAAAGAAATTACTTAAAAAGCGGGCTTGATAAAGAACAGCTTCTCCGTCGTTTCAAAGCTTTTTCACGTTATATTTTTGATGACTACCCAAATGGGGATGTTATGAGATCAAAGTTTCTGCGCTCTAGAACTCTTGAAGAGTTTCAGGAGAATTTAAACAAGATTAAAGTAAATCCCATTTAAATTTCTTGTCACAAATGACAAATCCCTCAAAGACGGACCATCCTAATATAGTCCACAGGGGCGACCAATTGGGATTAATAATACTCAATAATCCAGTCATGAAAAATGGAACCACAAGGCGTGCTAATGGCATCATCCAAAATGGCGGGTTCTCACTAACAAGACCAAAGATATAAGACTGAAATTTAAATAAATTACCAAGCAGAGAATAGCGATAAGTTCTCGAGGTTGCCTTTTCGGAAAAGCCAGGCGTGTAGTACATATAAGGCCATGTGTAACCTAGAAGAAAAAAAATTCCGTAAACTTGATTAATAATTATTGAAATCAATACCCATAAAATTAAGACGGGGATTAATCCATAAAGGTAATACTTTTGTAATTTCTTTTTATGTTCCATATCTTTATTCTAATTTTCCACTCTTATGAAGAAAAGTAATATCCGAAAATTGCATATTAGGAGGACTTTTCACAACCATATCAAAGACTTGAATAAAGTCTTCTGGATCAAGCATTTTTGAACGCTCGAAATCATCACTTAAGTTTTCCCATATAGGTGTATCAATTGCCCCTGGCATCAGAGTGCTAAAGCGAACGCCCAAACTTTTCCACTCTTCTCGACAAGACTCAATTAACCCATTTAATCCAAATTTAGAGGCACAGTAGGCTGAGACATTTTCAAAACCTTTTTTTCCTGCAATGGAAGAGATATGAACGATATGAGTGACGTTTTCAATCGTAAAATCATGACCGTGCTTTAAGATATGAAAAGGCCCTAATGTATTTGTTTTTAAATGATTTAAAAAAACATCACTCTCCGTTTCTAGTACTGAAGACATTTCAAATATTCCGGCATTGCTGACGATCAAATGAAGGCCATAGGTCTCTTTTCCAATCTCATCATACATCTGCTGAACAGACTCTTCGCTAGTAACGTCAACATCAAGGTCTATGAATTTAGGGTGATCTATATCTGTTTCCGACCGACTGGCGCCAAAGACAATGAAACCCTCCTCCAGAAGGTACTGGGTAATTTCATAGCCTAGACCACTTGATGAACCTGTAACCAGTGCATATTGAATTCTCAAAAGTATCCTCCCGTGACACCTAATATTGATTATAAGCTGCTATTATCATTAGGGGAAGTCCATCATCTGTCCCCATTTTAAGGGGTGTTAAAGAAGCTGACACTCTCCATAATTTTTTCAATTTACTCCAAAAAATTCCTCAGAATTGTATGATATTGCCACCAACCCCCACGATTGATTGCAAAGGAGAGAATCAATGAAAAAGCCTTTGTTAGTTTTTGCAACCTTATTAATAACTTCTTCAATGAGTTTAATGGCCAAGAGCTACACTTATTCCCTAAAAAATTATGACGGTCCTTCAAGAGGATGCTACCCAGTGAATAAAATAAGCCTTAAAGAAGCGAGAGATATTATTGCCTCACAACAACTAAAAATCACTGGTGCTACGGACATGGAAGTGAGAACCCTTGGAGCAGGGCTTACTTGGATTCAATATCTCAATAATGGCGTTCTAAAAACAGGAATCCCTAGTAGAAGGGGATATGAAATCCGCATTAAAAATGGTGACGGCAGTAGCGGCCAAAGAGCTGACCACATCCTTATTCAAAGACAAGGAAAGAAGGCCCATGGCCTGAGTGTTGCCCAACATGTCCATGAATATGCTCACCTAATTGGTAATAATGGAGTCTATGCTAAGTACCGTGCTCACATGAAGGGTCATGGATATTGTATGGTTTCCAACTATGCCGATAATAACAATAACGAACAATTTGCTGAGGTTTTTACTGGCTTCGTAACAGAGCCTGTAACTCTTTTAAATAACAACAGAACTCCTAAAGCCTGTCAAAGAGCCTTTGATTTTTTCATCAACTGGTTTGATGCTGGTGACAAAGTTTACGAATGTGTTGAATAAAAAAAAAGCCCCTCAAATAGAGGGGCCTTTTTTTTAATTTTAATTTGAAATTATCGAGCTACGCCAATGGCCTTTGTCTCCCTTAGAACAGTAATTTTAATCGTTCCAGGATATGACATCTCTTCTTCAATTTTCTTAGCGATATCACGAGAAAGTAGCACTGTTTCTTCATCGTTAACGTTATCGTTTTCAACAAAAACTCTAACCTCACGTCCACCAGAGATAGCATAAGATCTACTAACTCCGTCGAATGAGTTCACAATTTCTTCAATATCAGAAAGTCTTGAAACGTAAGACTCCATCATGGCCTTACGAGCACCTGGACGAGCTCCAGAAAGAGCATCAGCTGCCGCCACAAGGTGAGCAAGAACTGATTCAGGTTTTTCATCATCATGGTGAGCACGAATCGCGTGAACAATATCTGCAGGCTCTCCGTATTTCTTGGCAAAGTCCGCGCCAATAACAGCGTGTGAACCTTCAGCAGAAGCATCTAGAACCTTACCAATGTCATGGAGAAGCCCAGCGCGACGGGCCTGCTTAACATTAAGACCCATTTCAGCGGCCATGGCGCCACAGATAAAGGCAGCTTCAATAGCATGTTGGTACTGATTTTGAGTATATGAAGTTCGCCAATTAAGGGCACCAACAAGTTTTAAAACCTCGGGGTGAATACCATGAACACCGATTTCCATTTGAGCCTTTTGACCTAGATCTAAAAGCTGCTTATCCATCTCACTTTTAGCCTTGTCATGAAACTCCTCAATTTTTGCTGGATGGATACGACCATCAGCAATGAGTTTTTCAATTGTTCGACGAGCAATTTCTCTTCTCACAACATTAAATGAGCTAATAACGACAACTTCAGGCGTATCATCGATAATAAGGTCTACACCACAAATTTGCTCAAAAGCACGAATGTTTCGACCTTCACGACCAATCAAACGACCTTTAACATCATCTGATGGAAGGTCAACAGTAGAAATTGTCTTTTCTGCAACATACTCTCCAGCAAAACGCTGAATCGCGATACCAACCAAGCGCTTCGCTTGTCCTTCAGCATCTTCTTTTGCTTCCTCTTCAATTTTCTTGGCCATTTTTGCGAAATCAACTCGAGCTTCTTCTTCCATTGTTTTTAAAAGCTCTTGCTTTGCTTGCTCTTGAGTCATGCTCGCAACTTCACTAAGCTTTTGAGAGATTTCACTTTGACGAGTACGGTACTTTTCGATTTCTTTTTGTACTCGAACCTTCATTTCATTGAGTTCTTCCTGAGAGCGCGAGAGTTTCTCTGATTCAGCTGTATTTTGCTCAATCTTTGTATCAAGCTTTGCTTCTTTTTGAGTCAATTCCCTCTCTTGGTTCTTGAACTCTTTTTCACGGTTCTTCATTTCGTTTTCGAACTGACCGCGCTCTTCCTTAATAATTTCCTTAGCCTCTTTACGGGCCTTGTACTTAATGTCGTTTGCAGATTCCTTGGCCTTTTCAATAATCTGGTCACCCTTACTCTCTCTCTCTTTCAACTCAGCAGTCGCCTGCTTATGTCTAATAAAAAAGCCTAGTGCGGCACCTAAAATCAAGAAAAGGATGGAAGCAAGTACAACAGATATATCCATAATGCTTTCTCCTTTTAATTTCTACTTACAAAAGTAGCGTCAAGTTAATATTTAAAAAACCTTGCAATCATAGACCTTATTTTGGGTAACAATATAATCCATCATTTGGTCATGCTCATCACATGGTATTTCACTTCTCATTTGTTCTTCATAACAAACGCCAATCTTTAACCCCTTAAAGGACTCAAGATAGCGATCATAGTAACCCTTGCCTCTTCCTAGTCTCTGCCCTTTTGTACCAAAGGCTAAACCTGGAATAATCAAAACCTCAGGCCGGACAATTCTATCCAATTCCTTTGGCGAACGGATTGTTACTCCAAACGCTGTGCTCTCTTCTAATTTCTCAGGAGAGCAGAGACGAAAGTCCATTTCTCCAGAAAAGTTATAGGGGAAAGCCCATCTAAAACTTTTCTCCTGGTCTAGCTTTCTAGCCAATATATTCACCTCATTCTTGATGGGCGCATAAAAACCAAAAGTCGGAATGGTGTTGGGAAATTGATTCTCTTGGATTTGACTCAAAAAATTGAGCAAATTATATGAGACTTCGCTGCTTCTTAATTCATGATCTACCGAGGAGAGATTACTCAATATTATTTTTATCTCTCGACGCAATTCATTCTTAGAAGCCACAATTTTGACCCCCGAGAGTAGCGAACTTTCAATTAGATTACATTGTTGTAGGAGTAACTTCCTCAATAAGATCTAGAGCCTTACCAGCCTTTTCTTTAAGATCTGTTAGTTCTGTATGATATTGATTATCTAAAACTAACTTCTCTTGGGCCATTTGTAGGGCAACAAGCAAGGCAACCTGACCTCTTTCAAGATGAGGGGCTCTTTGCATTATCTTATTGGACTCGTTGGTAACGAGCTCCACGACTTGATCGGGAGACAACAGTTCTGTGTCATCACCTTCACGAAGTTTTACTTTGTAACCTAGTATTTCGTATTCGATACTACTCGTATTATTATCCATACCACCTTTAGATTACGCCACTTGGGCCACTCTCGTAAAGTATAAAGCATAATAAAGAGAGGTCGCGACGCAGCAACAGCTTACATATCAAGCAACGCGTCTAAATATTCATCCAGGTTAAAGTTATTAAGGTCTTCAACGCTTTCACCAACGCCAATATAGGCGATTGGAACCTTCAAGCTCTGAACAATAGACACGGCGCTCCCAGCCTTTGAAGAGCCATCGCACTTTGTGAAGATGAGACCTGTAAGATTCAAGGTTTTATTAAATTCCTCGGCCTGCCTGATAGCGTTTTGGCCAGTGATGGCATCAATTACAAGGAGTACATGATGTGGAGCCTCACTATCAAGTTTCTTTAGTACATTTTTACTCTTACCAAGTTCCTCCATAAGATTATCTTTTGTATGAAGTCTACCGGCGGTATCTAAAATGCAATAATCCGCATTTTGTGAAAGTGCACTCTGAAGGGCCTCATAACCAACACCACTAGGATTGGAGCCCTCTTTTGCTCTTATCATCGTGGCGCCCGCTCGATCACACCATACTTGAAGTTGATCAACAGCAGCCGCTCTAAAAGTATCGCAGGCACCAACGACAACATTGGCCCCCTGCTGGGTAAGTTTAGTTGCTAGTTTTCCAATCGTTGTCGTCTTACCCGCACCATTAACGCCAACAACCATAATCACTTTAGTTTTACCTTTCTCACTTTTATTAAATTGGTAAAGATCAGGATCAACTTCATTTTGGATGGGTGCTAGACGATCTTTTAAAAAGTTATAAAGAAAACTTTTAAATTCCTTTTCACCAAAATCAGCTTCCTTTGATTTTACTGTAAGGGCCTCTGTTAGCTCTGTTGCTGTTTGTGGCCCAATATCCGCAGAATAAAGCAGTTCCTCAATTTCTTCTAATTGTTCATCAGTTAAACCATTACCTTGAAATAAATTTCCCAGTTTTCCCCAAACTTGGGAGCGTGAACGCGAGAGGCCCTTTTTTAATCTTTCGGACCAAGGAACGACGGCTACTTTTCTCTCTTGCTCAACCTTTTCAATCGGTGCAGGAGTTTCAGAAATAGGCTTCTCTTCAACGACCATATCAGGAAGGGAGTGAACCCTTTCAGAAGCGCCAGAAGAAAAGAATTGAGCAACACCAGCA
The DNA here is from genome assembly GCA_021737405.1 of Bacteriovoracaceae bacterium. GTDB lineage: Bacteria > Bdellovibrionota > Bacteriovoracia > Bacteriovoracales > Bacteriovoracaceae. The sequence continues at coordinate 70,738 of JAIPEG010000007.1, read as the reverse complement.
ACAACCAGAAAGAGAGTTGACCCCAGTCCTAAGAGGTCGCCTAGGTTGGCAAGTTGCTCAATGCCTAAAGTATCGTATATGCTTTGCAGCAGTTGAATCATAGTTTTCTCCGAAAGCTAATAGATAAGGGTCTGGCCATAATACCCAAGGCACTTTAAAAATCAATCTAGACTTAATTTGGGGGGCATTCTTTGAGTAAATTAGGGTTATTCGAGACAGTTGCTGCTTGCCGGCATTTCTTCAATCAAAATGATTTCTTAGAAACACCTACGCCGCCTATTGTTGAGAATCCAGGAATGGAGGCCCACCTCCACCCCTTTCAAGTTAAAAGTCCCTATCATCAAAAAGATTACCCCCTTTACCTACACACTAGTCCAGAATTCCACATGAAGGAGCTTTTAAGTGAGGGTTTTTCAAAGATTTACAACCTTGGCTATTGCTTTAGGGATGAGCCCGCAAGTCAAACCCACCGACCACAATTTTTAATGCTTGAGTGGTATCGCGCCAATGCCTTTTACCACGAAATAAAAGTAGATACGTTAAACCTCATCCAATTTGTTTACGAACACCTCTTAAGTAAAGGGATTTCCCTATTGGGTAAACAACAAGTAACAGAGGTTACTGTTGATGAACTCTTTCAACAAAAATTAAACTTTTCTATACTAGATTTTTTAGATCCAGTGGAACTTCGTAAAAAGATTCTTAAAGATTTTCCTAAATTATTAAATCCTGAAACTCCTAATCTTCCTTGGGAAGATTACTTTTATCTTCTGTTTCTTAATGAAATTGAACCCCATTTTAAAAATTATAATATTTTGGTTGTTGATAAGTTCCCTGCTCCACTCGCTGCTCTCTCAACAATAGACCCTAAAAATCCAAATGTTTGCCAGCGATTTGAAATTTACTTAAATGGATTAGAGCTTTGCAACTGCTTTAACGAGCTAACAAACCTTCCTGAACAAAAGCAACGCATGAAAGAAGAGTCAAAAAAGAAGGCTGAACTTTATGGTTATGAGCTTAACGAGCCAAATACATTATATAAGGCCTTAGAAAGAGGAATCCCTCCTTCAGCAGGTAATGCTCTAGGAGTTGAAAGGCTCTACATGGGCCTTAGTCCCAACCCAGAACAATTGAATGCCTTCTTTTCTTAACCCTGAATCTGATTGAAAACATGATGAAGCTTTATAATAACTTCCGATTTTAGATATTGATCGGGAACACTCTTAGCCCACATCTTATGCTTCATTGGGCTCATCTCTTTTCTGGTTGAGTTATCCATTGCCTTCGGAAATCGCTTAGCAAGATCTGATGAAAGAACCGCATACCAATCATAAATATCATCACCATCTCGCTTATATAGCTCATCCATGATTTCTAGAGTTTTTTCTGTGATATCTCTTTTAACAGTAAAAAAATTGGCTTTTTTCAGACGACTTTCACTAATGGTTTTATTTAAATATCTTTCAATAAACGTAATCGTAAAATTAACGGCTTCATCTGTAATTGGGAATTCATAATTTTCTAAACCAAGGTAAGTACCATCTAAAACAAGGGCGCGATACACACCTTCTCTCGAACCATTTTGCTCTAAGACATTCATCCATTTACTGAGATCGTTTTCACTGGCTTTAATTTTTCTCGTAGCGAGGAAGATCTCACTAATAAAGTTATAACTGAAGCGTCTTTCCTGATCTTTTTTAAAGGTGACATTATTTTTTGGTCCTTTTCCAAAGTCTTTAATGCTTTTAGCGTCTCTAATAACTTTGGGTATCTCTGGAAGGCTTATACTATTTTGATCTTTCCCCAAAAAGTGATTTGTTTTTTCTAACCCAATTATATTAACAAGGTGAGGGCGAATCTTATCCTTCAGCTCATCTACAAAACTCGCTTGGATAGATATTGAAATTAAAAATAATATAGCTATTTTCTTGAACACTCACCCTTCCTTTGTTGTAAGTGTTCTTATTTTAATGAAAAAATAGAAAAATTGTAGAAATTTAAAATCTGACTAGAACTATTGGTTACTGCTTTTTCCTTTTATCTGGACCAACAACTTCACCGATTAAGTCATATTCATGAATTTCAGTTATCTTTACTTGGATTATGTCTCCAACGCTAAATGGGATATCGTTAGTATTGTTGATCATGACACAACCATCTATATCCGGTGCCTGACCTTCGTGGCGACCTTTTAAAAGTAAATCTGTTTCTTCATGAAAGCCTTCAATTAAAACATCTATTGTTTGACCAAGAAATTCCTCATTTAATTCTTCAGCAATCTCCCTCTGAACCTCATGTAGTCGATCAAATCTTTCTTCGATTATTTCTTGATCAACTTTTTCATTTAACCTGAAGGCTGGAGTTCCCTCTTCATCAGAGTACCTAAAGATTCCAAGGTGATTAATGCGGGCCTTTTTAATGCCTTCTAGTAATGTCTCAAAATCCTCTTCTGTTTCGCCTGGGAAACCTACGATAATAGACGTTCGTATGACAATCCCTGGGTTCTTTTCTCTTAACTTAAGAATTCTCTCTAGGATTTTTTCTCCCGTTATTTTACGATTCATTCTCTTTAAAACACTGTCTGAAAAATGCTGAACAGGCATATCTAAGTATGAACAAATCTTTTCTGATTGGGCCATTAATTCTATTACCTCATCAGTTAACTCGTCTGGGTAAAAGTAAAATAAACGAATCCAATCAGCCCCATCGATCTCTTCTAATCCCTTAAGAAGTTGATAAAGATTATTTTCATCACTTAAATCCACTCCATAGTCTGAAAGGTCTTGAGAAATGAGGTTAAATTCTCTTACCCCGGTCTCAACAAGGTTTTTAGCTTCCGCAATCAGAGAGTCCACTTTTCTTGAACGCAGGCGACCACGAAGGGTTGGGATAATACAAAAGGTACAGTTTCTATTACAGCCTTCAGATATTTTTAACCATGCAGTATAAAAGGGTGAAGTATTAAGTCTTGGATCAAATTCTGTGTGAATAAACTTAGGGATTTCAACGTGAGATTTAGCCTCTAGCTTTCCATCCTCCAGTGCTTTTAGTAAAGGTACAATTTTATTATATTCACCAGTACCAATTAATAAATCTACCTCTGGCAATTCATCTTCAAGTGCAACGCTATAACGCTGGGCCATGCAACCACTTACCACGAGGGCCTTACAACGACCGTTTTCACTATCCTTAAAATCTGCCATTTCTAAAATTGTATCAATACTCTCTTTCTTAGAGGCTTCAATAAAGGAGCAAGTATTGACGATGATCACTTCCGCCTCTGAAGGATCTTGTGATATCTGGAAACCATCGAGCCCCATGTAACCAAGCATAACTTGAGAATCAACAAGGTTTTTAGAACAGCCTAAAGAAGTAAAGTAAACTGTTCTTTCGTCGAATTTTTTTGATGTTGGTATATCCATAGGAGTCACAAGTTTTCCTTAAATTATCTGTTGAAGTATTTCTTAATCGAGTGGGTATATCCCTAATTCATTAAATTACAAAGGCTTATGAAACTTTTATAGAGAAAAGTGTTATAATTCCAATGTGATTTCAAGTGGTTGTGTCGAAAGACACCAAATCGTATAATACAGAGACAATAAGACAACAAAGGGAATTGTTTAGCATGAAATTTACATCACTTCTTATCTCATTCGTTTATCTGCTATCCATTACCTCTTGCAGTACATCCCTCACAAGACCTCCCAACGAAGAATTCATCAAGCAGACACTTCAAAAAATTAACGAAAATAAAAACTACATTATTGATACTGATCTTAATCGCTTGGAGGAAAATGAGAGACAGCTTATCGTTTTTTTAAGTGCAGAGAACTTTTTAAAACAAAATAATGAAAAAGCTGCTTGTGACAGATTTAAGTATCTCGGAAAAGATAAAACTTTTCCATTAGCTCAGTATTCTCTTATTCGATCTCTTGAAGTTTGTGATTATTTAGCGATTCGAAGTATTGTTTTGTGGAAAGGATCTCTCAAAGAGATAAAGCCACACCTTCAAGAAATATTTCTTAAGAACTCCAAAGATTTAGCCTTTAAAAAGAAACTTCATGAATATTATATTCGTTTTTCGATAAATTACACCGATCATATTGATATTCAAAAAGACAAAGAAGAACATCTTTTCAAATTACTTAAATATACAAAGGCAAATAAGCTTTCAAGCCTTGAAAACATTGTGAATGAAAAAATTTACGAAGTTTCTCCAAGATATATAAGGTTCCCTAAAGTAGATGACTATTTAAAAATCGCAAAGGACTTTTCCCGAGTAAGAAACTTTAAAATGGCGCGATTCTATTTCACAAAAGTCTACAACTCTAACGTCTATAAACCAGAAGAGCGAATCGATGCGTATGAGAGATATGCCCTGACCCATAAGCTTGAAAGACAGAAGAAGAAATTCAGTTGGAAAATAGAGTCACTTGTAAGTTGGCTTGAAACACAGAAGATTTGGTTGGATCAAGATACTTTAAGAAAGAAGTATTTTGAAATGAGACTCAAAATGGCGCGAGCACAATGGACAGTAAACTTCAGGAGTCGCGCTGAAAAAAGCTTAAAAGACCTTATCAATGACCCCTTAGTAGATGCTAACTCGACTGCTAAGGCATATTTGTACCTTGGAAAAATTGAGGCTGAAAAGAAAAATCTCAAACAAGCAGAGGCGTATTATCTATTGGGTCTAGAGCAAAACATCCAGGACAATGAAACGCTTGAGGCCCTTTCATGGAACCTTGGATGGAATTACTATTTAAATTCTGAATTTCGAAAATCAAAAGATATCTTCTTTGTGACCTCTGATCGCACAGATGACGAAAGTTTTAAACATAAGTTAACTTTTTGGCAGGCGAAAATTTTAAAAAAAATGAACCAACAGGGAGAAGCAGACTTGCTCTTTAAAGATCTTATTGAAAAAGATCCTTTTGGTTATTATGGTATTGTTTCCGCAATGGAACAGTCCCTTCCCTTACCAAAAATCAAAAAGAATCAATATAAAATTAAAAGTTCTCCTTTTCCGGGCCTTGACTGGTTTGTCTCATTAGAAAAATTTGAACTAGCCGAAGAGTTTATTCGTGAAAAAGAAATTTTGTATAAGACAAGAAGTAGTATTGAAGAATTCTTACCTCTTTATCATTATGCTAAATGGTATGAAGGTGGAATTTTTAAGTTCTTTACCCTAGAAAGTGAAGATAGGAAGAAATTAGAAGAGGATCACCTTACTGCTGCTTTTCCGGTTCCATACCTTGAAGACGTAAAGGAGATTGGTAAAAAGACAAACCTTCCCCCCTCGTTTATTTATTCGATTGCTAGGCAAGAGTCTGCTTTTAATCCAACCATAAGAAGCTGGGCCGATGCTTTTGGACTCCTACAACTTACTCCAGAAAAGGCCAAGCAGCTCGCTAGTCGCTATAAGATTGCTTACAAAAATTACACTGACTTGTACGATGTTAACAAAAATCTACTGCTCGGATCATTACTTCTTAATAATTTAAGTGAAAAATATAACGGTCACTTTATCCCCTTTGTTGGTGCCTACAATGCAGGTGATCGTCCCGTTAGGTCTTGGCTAAAGAATAACTTAAGAAAAGATCCATTTGAGTTTATTGAAATGATCCCCTACAAAGAGACCCGAAAATATATCAAACTAGTGTTAAGAAACTTAGCGACATATGAGCGGCTTTTAAAAAATCAATGGTTTGAAAAGAAGGATTTCTTTACCAAGAGTCTTTCTAACTAATAAGACGTTCTGGTATTTTTTGGAGCTTCAAAATTAAAAAGGGTTTTATCAAGTTTGGTATTTATTCTAATTTTATTTAGTTCAAAATTTAGTATCTTTTTATTATCTAGTTCTATTTGAAGCTTTTCTAGATCGGAGAAAGCTATACCTTTTTTGAAAATAAGTTCTGCAGTCAATATTTTCAGATCTGTTATTCCTTTTTTCGTGAATATAATATTAAGCTTATTGCTAGACTGCTCAACTGAATAGAGCTCATTAGACTTAAGCCCACTTCTTAAAGAATCAAAGAATTTACTTAAATGATAGTTATTAGATTTATTTATTGTTAATTCACCTGGCACACCTTCAAAAATTGGTGGCTTATAATAAAAGGTCTTAAAAGGATTGCTGACAAAGATAGACTTATCATTGCCTTGAAACTCAAGCCTAATGCGACTAGGGTATTGATAAAAGAGTTCGCCTTCTGACTTTATAATTTTGCCTGAAAGAATTGCTTTTTCTTTTTTTACGAAATTGGCTTCAAACGTTTTTGGAATAAAACTCTCCTTACCAAAAGTAAGGAGAGAGTTTGAGATTAGAAAAATAATGTAAATTAATTTTTGCAAATGTTTCCTTATTGAAGTTGAACACTTACTGCTTTTGAAACACCTGGCTCTTGCATCGTTACACCGTAAAGAGTGTCGTTAAGCTCCATTGTTTTCTTATTATGGGTAATCAAGATAAACTGTGACTCTTTACTCATTTCTCTTAACAACTCATTAAAGCGACCAACGTTGGCATCATCAAGTGGTGCATCTACTTCATCGAGAAGACAAAATGGTGATGGCTTCACGAGGAAAATAGAAAAAATCAAACTTACTGCTGTCATGGCCTTTTCACCACCAGACATTAAGTTGATATTTTGCATTTTCTTTCCTGGAGGTTGAGCAATAATTTCAACTCCACACTCAGCATCGTTTATATCACCAATAATTTTCAACTCAGCATTTCCACCACCAAAAATGATCGGGAAAACTTTTCTAAAACGAGTATCGACTTCATCAAAGGCAATTTTAAAACGTTGCTTTGATTTTTCGTCAATGTGACTAATCGCCTTCTCTAAATCTTCAAGAGAAGTTCTTAGTTCTTCTTCTTGTATTTTGAGGAAATCAAATCTTAACTTTTGTCTTTCATAGTCTTCAATCGCTTGCCAGTTGATTTCACCTAAGCGGTTGATTTCTGTCTTATAATTTTTTAATTTATATTCACAATCTTTTAAATCTTGTCCATAACGGCGATTAAACTCATATGATTCAGGCTCAATTGTTACTGTGCCTTGCTCAGTTTCCATTATGAACATTGATGAAATATCTGAAAGCCCTTCGTAATCACTCTCTTGGTATTCAAGGTATTGTCCAAGCCCTTCTCTTAAATTAATTCTATATTTTTCAAAGATATTACGAACATTTTGTTCTTCTTCTTCAATTAAGCGAATTCTTCTTGATTCAATTTCAACGAGAGTTTTTTCTGCCTTATTCACCTCAGCCGATAATTTCTTGGTTTGATCTTCTCTTTCTTTCATTCCAAGAAGTAAGTCACCAAGACTATCTTTAAGAGTGTTTAAGACTTCTTCTTTTTCCTGAAGACCTTCAGCTGTATTTAAATTGTTTTTCTCAAGCTCTTCAATTTGAACACCAATTTCTTCCATTTCAGTTTGATAACCTTCTATCAGAACTTGAAGAGAAGATAACTTCTGTTTTTGCCTTTCAATCTGTCCTTCGACATCCTGAACTTGGCGACTTGTGTTCTCAACCCTCTCATTAAAAGATTTTGCTTCAACTTGTTTTTCTAGAAGCTCTTCTCTTTTTTGAGAATATTCATCCCTTATAAGGCTTACCGACTCTTCCAACTCTTCGAGCTGCTCACTTAAGGTTTCGGACTTTTCCCTAGCCGCTTCAAGCCCAATATTCATTGATTCTTCATTTTCAAGTAGATCAAATCTTTGTTTTGAAACTTCTGTTTTTCGATTCTTTAATATATCTAGACGCGCGTGACCCGCTTCCATGTTTGAAAGCTTTGACTCTAAAGCGCTTGATAAGGATGCTGCTTCTGATTTCTTATCAGAAAGTTCATCACGGATTTCGTCATGCCTTTTCACTAGGCTTGTTAAGTCACCTTCTAAAAATTGAACCTTTTCCTCTAACTCTGGAACAACAGTCTTTAAGAGAGTTACTTTCTCAGTCAATTCTTCAATAAGATTATTTCTTTCAACAACCCCATGTCCTTGAGCATTTGGATCACTAAAGTCAATTAAACTCGCCCCTTGGACGTTTCTTATTGATCTTAGGCCATCGTAGGAAGCAATCCCTTTAAAGGACATACCCTCATCTAGTGACTTAATCTTTTCGATCTCTAAATTCGGAACAATGTAATAACCATTTAAAAAAGGAGCCAAGATGGATTTGATTTTTTCATCCATCTCTAAAACTTCTGAAATCTCTTTTACCTCAGATAGTTTTAGTCTTAGCCTTTCAAGTGTTTCAGATGTTACAGAAGTGTCTTTGTGAGGAATTAAAGTATCTAATCCCACCTTTTCATTACTGCTTAACCACTGAAAAAAGTCTTCTCTTTTTGTAAGGTCTTTACAGACGGCCACTTTTAAAAAGTCTTTAAGGAGAAGCTGCACACCTGATGCATATTCTTCGGAACACTTAATAAGGGTCCCAAGTAAAACAAATCCTTCAGGATGATCCTCAAGGAGTTTACCCATACCCTCTTTAGTTCCTTCAAGAGACTCTCTGATTTCAATCAAAGACTGAAGTTTACTATCTCCTTGAATCAGCTCTCTCTGTTTTTCTTTTAAGCCCGACTCTTTTGTTCTTAAATCTTCTTTTAAGTCTTCAATCTGTAGGCGAACTTCCTTTTCTTCTACAGCTAGTTCTTCAGCTTTTGCCGTAGCTTTAAGAGAAGCTTCTCTCTCATTAGCAATATCTTTACTTACGCCAGAGTACTGCTTTTCAAGGGCCTCGATCTCTGTTGTGATATCTTGAAGGGTTCCTGCAAACTCTTCAAGTCGAGAGTTGTTACGAAAAACGGTTTGATCAATTTCAGCAAATTCATCTTTTGCTGATGCTAAAGATTCTTTTACCTGATCTAAAATTTCCGTCTTAAGCTCCAATTCTTCTTTGAGGTTTTCCACACTTTCTTCAAGGTCGGAATAATCAAAGCCTTCTTCTTTTTGCGCTTCAAGTGTATCGAGGTCCTGACGAAGTTGTTCAAACCTTTCTACTCTGTTTGCTATTTCACTATTTAATTCTTCAATCTCTTTTTCACGCGTTTCAATTAAACTCTCTTTTTCTGTAAGTGTTTTACAAAGATAATTTAATTTCTCTTCAGCGGCTGCTAAGCTTCTGGAGATCTCGTTATATTCGCTCTGAAGCTCTTCAATTCTGGCCGTTTGCTCATCTTTTTGAAGTCTTTCATCTTCTAGAGAGATTTCTAAACTATTTTTCTGTGTTTTAGCCGTTTCAACTTCAATTTCTAATTCATTGGCACGGTTTTGATCCTCTCGATAAGCCTTTAGCGATTCAAAAACTTTGTGAGAGTGAACGACAATATCATTTCTTTTTATCTTCTCTTTTAGGCTTCTTGCTCTCTCAGCTTTTTCAGCCTGTTTTTGAAGTGATCTTAAATTCTTTTCAATTTCAATTTGTAGATCGTTTAAGCGATTAAGGTTTAGTTGAGTCGCTTCAATCTTACGAAGAGACTCTCTTTTTCTGGCCTTAAACTTTGTTATACCAGCAACTTCTTCAATCATCACTCGTCTCTCTTCTGGCTTAGCCTGAACGAGACGATTAATTTCACCTTGAGCAATAATTGAGTAAGACTTTGCCCCAGCTCCCGTATCCATAAAAACTTCTTGGATATCTCTTAAACGAGCGGGCTCACCGTTAATACGGTACTCTGTATCTCCATTACGATAGAGCTTACGAGTTAATTGGATTTCTGATGGTGAGCTAACTTTGTTACCAATATGAATATGCTTACCAGTATCATTATCTAGAACCAAGGTAGCTTCAGAAAAGGCACCAGGATTATACTTTGAAGAACCTGAAAAAATCAGATCTTTCATCGATTTCCCTCTTAAGTGCTTGGCCGATTGCTCACCCATGACCCAAAAGAGAGCGTCTACGATATTGGACTTACCACAGCCATTTGGTCCAACAATACCCGTAATACCGTCGTCAAAATTGATCGTAGTTCGGTCTTTAAAGGACTTAAAGCCCTGAATGATTAATCTCTTGAGTTTCACAAGCGAATCCTTTGCTGTGCAGCGTGTGTGTTATCTGTCATGTCTCTGTTGTGCATAATTTGTGTTGTGTGTACCCAAAATCTTATGACAACGCTCGCAAAGTGTACAAGAAATATTCGGAAATTTGAAGGCCGAAACCCTCATAAAAACAAGGAATCAGCTACTTTGCCTTCTGCATTAATTGGAGAAATAAGAGATTATTTCTGATGGTATATGACACTTCCCGTTAGGGTGGGCCGCTTTTCTTCTTCAGAAACCCACAAAAGAGGAAAAGCTCCAAAAGTAAGGCCTGTTTCTTTTTTCTCATACATATCAAAAAGAATTGTCCCGGCCTTTGGAATGGGTTGGGGCCCACAGCCTATTTTTCCTTCAATATTTATAGGCGTGCCAATTTTGATATCACCAGTAGAGCAAGTTCCTTCCCTCATAAGCTGATCTCTCACCTTTGGGCTAAAGACCACCATTAAAGCATTCTTTATCTTGTGGTCCATAGGTCCTATCCCTAGTGCCACTGGATAGTTCACTTCCGCTGCATAGTCGATAATCAGCAGTAGTGTTTGACAGCGATTATCCTCGTAAAGAGAAAACTTGCCACCAAATGATTGGCCTTGAATCAATACGCTACTCTCAAAGGAGCGGCCATCTGAATAAGGAAAACAAATTGATTTATATTCACCGTCTAATCCAGAGGCCAGCAACGGGAGGTGAAAAAGTAGGGTAAAAATAAGGCTGATTGTATATTTCATTTATATAAGTTATCTAATGCGTTACTTTTTGAAAAATACTTTTCTTAAAAATGATGAGTTAAATATGATTAAGATCTCTCTACTTTTCCTAATCACTTCTTTTAATGTCCACGCCATGAATTTTCGTATCAGTATTTGGGAGAAAATTGATTGTGCCTTAGGCGAGCTATGCTTGCCCAAATCAATTGATGAAGTAAAAAATGTTTCTATTCCCGAACCAACTGAAAACTCCTTTAGTAGGGTTTCGGTCCCCTTTAAAGACTTTGAAGTTATTCTCACCTTCGCCAAGAGAATAGATAATGGTGGTTACTACAGCTTTCAGACAGACATTATTGATAAAGAAAAAACTCCTATTTCCGTTTGCTCTCGCTTTGAGGCAATTGAAACGATGGAAAAGGCTCCTGTGGGAGCCTGTGGTGCCTATATCCCTAGTGAAAGCCGCATGATTGGAGTATCTGTTCTTCTGCCCTAGCTGTTAGGATCCTGACACTCTATAATTTTTACGCCTTTTTCACCCTTTTTTTGGCGATCTGATACAAAGACGCCATGAAAAAACTGACCCTAACCCTAGCAGTATTACTTTCCGTTAACTCTTTTGCCTCAACAAAAGAAGAGTCTATTCTTAAAGTTTCTAAAACAATGAACTCAAAGAATGTTCTTCACTATAAGGTGAAATACGATTCCAACACCTGTGAATTAAAAGGCAATGTCTATGCTGAATGGAAAATGGATGAAGAAGATGGTCAGTGGAAGCCTCTTTCCGAATCAATGGGCATGATTAAAAAGCCACTAGAACCCAAGCCAAGGGCTAAAACTAATTATGAGATCGAATTCATAACGGACTCCATGAGTGATTTTCAAAAAAAGAAGATCCTTAGTGCTGATAAAGTACGGGTTATCATTGATCAAACTGATGAAGGAAAATGTACTTTAAAAAATGAGATTGAAGTTCAAAATGAAGTGATCAATGTTTCTCAAATCCACTCTGATGTATCTCTATTTGGTAATGTGAAGTGGGTTCAAATAATTGGTCACAAAGAAAATGGTCATAAAATCGTTCTCGCCGTTGATCATAATGGTAAAAGAATTGATCATACAGATTTGAAGAAAGGCTTCTTACCAGTTCATTAAAAATTACAAAAATTTAGACATAAAAAAAGCCACTCAAAAGAGTGGCTTTTTTTTAAATGGTCGGAGCGACTGGATTCGAACCAGCGACCCCTTGCTCCCAAAGCAAGTGCGCTACCAAGCTGCGCTACGCTCCGATTCATTACTTTATGAATGACAATTTATAATGAAGGGCATTAGTTTTGTCCAACCCTTTCTTTGAAGAATTTTAACGCTGATTGGCACGCCTTGGCACGATGACTACATTTTTGCTTCCAATCAGGTAATTCTGCCAGAGATTTAACTCCATCCGCCTCTTCCGGGATAAAGACAGGATCATAGCCAAACCCCCCCTCTCCAGATTGCTCATTATTTATAGACCCAGCAAGACGCCCCTCAAAAAAGAAAATTTCTTCAGGAGACAGATAAAAGCACAACACGCAAACAAAGGCAGCAGTCCTGTCGCTCCCTTCCTTGTCCTTAAGTCTATCAATCAACAGCTCATTTCTCTGCCCAGAACTCAAGCCATCTCCTCCAAACCGAGCAGTATGAATCCCAAGCTCCTCAGGTAAGGCGGAAACATTCAATCCAGAATCATCTGCCATTACCGGTTGTCCAAATTTTCTATAATAAGCCTCTGCCTTTTTTAAAGCATTTTCACTAAAGGTAAGACCATCCTCAACGACTTCAACTTTTTCAGGTGCGCAGGATACGCTAATGATATCTCCAGGAAAAAGCTCAGAAAACTCATCCGCTTTATGAGCATTCCCTGTCGCTAAAAGAAAAGACTGCGCCATTAAAGAACCCTATCTTGTTCTTCAAAAACCTTGGCCAACGATATTTCAGCCGCCTCAAGTAATCCAGCAAGCTGATTTTTGTTAAAAGGCTTTTCCTCTGCAGTTCCTTGAATTTCAATGAACTCACCCTTTCGAGTCATGACGATATTCATATCTGTCTCACAGCTTGAATCTTCTTCATAATTAAGATCTGCAATGACTTTTCCATCAGTATTAACCCCAACACTAATGGCACCCAACTGATCAGTTAAAGGATTTTCTTTTAATTGTCCTTCACTCATAAGCTTTTTGAAGGCGAGCGCTAAGGCAACGTAAGCTCCAGAAATAGAAGTTGTTCTTGTTCCTCCGTCTGCAACCAAAACATCACAATCTACCTGAATACTTATTTCCCCTAACTTCTTAAGGTCAACAATCGCACGCAAGCTTCTGCCGATAAGACGTTGAATCTCGTATGTTCTTCCTCCAACTTTACTTCTTTCTCTACGGCTTCTTGTGTGGGTAGCCCCTGGGAGCATTGAATATTCCGCTGTGACCCAACCAGCTCCCTTACCTTTCATCCATGGAGGTACTGATTCCTCAACCGTTGCCGTGATATGGACTTTAGTATTACCAAACTCTGCTACTACAGACCCTGCAGCATAAGGATTGATGCCTGTTGTGAATTTAATTTCTCTTGGATGTGACCTTTCAATAAGGGACATATTGACCTCTTCGTGACATTTTGTTTTATGGTAAATATTGTTCTACCAAATAGGAGTGGATTGTTAAAGGAAGAGTATGCATCACATCCATTTAACCCAAACATTATCGACCCAGGAAGATGTTAAGAAGGCATTACACCAAAATCCCGGAGAATATCTTGTCTCCACCGAAAAACAAAGCAGAGGTGTGGGGCGTCAGGGTTCAGAATGGCATCAGTTTGAAGATGCCCTTGCCTTTAGCTTTACCATGACCCCAAATGAAACCCTCACCCTTTCACCACTTGAAGTTGGTATACACTTAGCAAACTTTTTTTCTCCAAAGCTTGTATTAAAATGGCCAAATGATCTTCTCTCCACGGAAGGAGAGAAAATTGGGGGAATCATATGCCAACTTGTAGGAAAAGTTATCGTCGTTGGTATCGGTATAAATTTAAAAATGCCTAAAAATTTGCCTAAGTTTCCTTATAAAGTCAGCTCTCTATTTAGTGAGAAAGAGCAATTAAAAGAAGACATTAAAAAGGACTTACCTCTAAAAATTGTAAATTATATTTTAAGTAATCGTCTTTCGGCTGATCTTGTTCGTGAGAAATTTTTAAAAAAGTGTGTTCACATGAATAAATTAGTCACTATTTTAAACAATGAACTAGACGTAAGTGGAAAGTTCGTGGGAATTGGCCCAAATGGAGAAGCCCTTCTTGAATCAGAGGGTAATGACCAATTAAAAATTCTTACCGGATCTTTACGTTTTTAACTCAACGAATGTTTCTGCTGGACCTTTTGAGATAATTTTTCAACTTCATTTCTAATAAGGTTTTCTGCCAGATCAGGAATTACTTCCCAAGCAACCTTTTCTGAAGTCTCTCTCGTCATCTCTTCAACGGCTTCACGAACCATTTCTTTAATAATTGGCTTAAGCTCTTCTTTTAAAGACAAAATTAATTCGTCCTTATTGAAGCTAACGCTTGAATCTTGCTCTAGTTTTGGACCTATTTCATTTCCATGTTGGCTAAGATCGTTTAGGGCCTCTACTATTGGATCATGAGCTTCATCTTGCTCTAGCTTTGGACCAACTTCTATTGAAAAGTGTTTTTCAACATCAAAGGACTCTTCGTCATCACTAGCATCAATTATAATTGTGTGTTCATCTTCATCGCCAGATTGGTCAGCATCATAACCTTCATCAGCGGCCCAAAACTCATCGGGTGAAAGGTCTTCACTAAGTTCTTTTTCTAGGTCTGGATTATCGATCTGCTTTTCTATAATGATTTGCGGATCGGTTTCCTCTAAATCTTCCTCATCATCATATTCTGAAATTTCTCCATTTAACTCATCAAGAGAAACCAGATTAGAACTTGTTTCAATATTGTCATCTGACTCATCTAATAGGGGGTAGTCCAGATCATCTTCATCGGGTAGAGCTTCCTCGTTACTTTTCATGAGGAGCTCTTCCGCACTCCACTCACCAGTGGCATCTTCATCACTATAACTGACAGGATTATTTTCTAACTGATCACTTAAGTCATCATCATCGTTCATCTTCGGTGGCATGAGTGATGATGACTTATCTACTGGTGAACCTATTATCTCTGGAACACTCATGCCCCAGCCCTCTACTTCACTAACTAAACTATTTTCCTGGACTTCATCTTCTTCTAAAAAATTTCCTCCAGGCATCGGATCTGAATCATCCTCTTCAATTTGAGGTCCTGAAATAGTCCAATCCTCATCGTCTTCATCACTCAAAAGATCAGCTGTATCAAATGAATCTTCTTCTGACTCGACATCAAAATTTTGATCAAATGGATTTATTTCTGATAATGGTGTTTCTAGAGTGGATTTAATTTTCTGAATGAATTTACTGCTCTCAAATGGCTTTATAACTTTCTCAATAACACCTAATTCTTCGAGACGATTATCATCAACAGAGTCAAAGGTGCCCAACATAACCATGAGCTTAGTATTTGGAGAAGATTCACGAATCTTTTCACAAAGTTCATAACCATCAACATCTTCCGAAAGATTGAAGTCTAGTAATACCAGATCAAAAGAATTGGAATCCAAAACTCCAAATAATTCAGCCTCTGATAGTGCTTGAACTACCTCGTAATCAGTATTGGCCAAAGTAATGCCAACTACCTTTTGAATTGTGGGACTGTCATCAGCGACTAATAATTTCTCACTCATACATAACCTTTTGATTATTCTCGCCTAATTGGTGTGGCTAATCAATAGACATGCGATTTAAAAAAGAAATTCCTGACAAAGTTGGAATGTTTTTAGAAATTAAGTAAGATGGTAGTTTGATTATCTAAATTGCCTCTACTGTTTGCTAATTCAAATAAATCATCAATTTTGTCCTGGTTCTTAGAGCCTTCTTTTTGAAGAATATCTCTAATTTCTGAGGTTTTTACCCGAGCATAAACTCCATCAGTAAGTAAAATAACTCTGTCACCCTTATTAATCCGCACTTCCTTTATATTGAGATGAAGATCATCAAATAATCCAAAAGCTGTGGCAGGCGCCGTAGTGTATTGCATTTCATAGTGATCTCCTGAGATCAACTGGAAACTCTCAGGTTCACAAATTATTTGAAGATCTCCACGAGAATAAAGAAGTGCAAGGCAATTTCCCGTCGAGGCAAATGTTAAGATATTTTCAGCTTGAGCAACGGCCAACCCTGCGACTCCCCCTCTGCTATTCATATCTTTGTCTTTATTATCTTGCTTTAAGAGATAGTGAGCATATTCCATAGCATTAACCAGAGCATTACCTTCAATTAAATAGCGAGGGCTATAATAAAAGGGCAATGTTGAATCAGGATCTCCCCCGATTCTCGTATAGAACTTTTTTATCGTATCATTAACAAGATTTACCGCCCGATCTCCAACCGAAGCACCACCGAAGCCATCAAAGATCATATAAAGACCATTTACAAGATCAACTTCATGCCCGTCTTCATTGAGTTGTAGATAGGGCCCTTGGTCCGTTCTGGCAGCATAACTTTGTAATTTAATCATAAGATCTTCCTAATCAAGATAGTCTTTTAATTTTTCAGTCGCTTTTTGGTAGTAGTCAGAGTCTGTAGGGCTAATTTGCTGAACTTCTTGAAACTTTTCTTTTGCATCATTATAAAGACTTAAAGATTCCGCAATTATTGCTTCTCGATAAACTCTCTTACTTCTAATTTCGAGCTTGTTTCTAATGTCATCCATTTCATTTAGGGCTTCTTCATGAGCAGGATGATACTGAAGAATTTCGAGATAAAGCTCATAAGCCCCCTTTAAATCCTGCCCTTCTTTTAATGAACGTGCTTTTCCAATCAATGGATTTACAACCGCATTTAAATTTTGCTTAGACTTATCAAGCATATCAGAAGCTTCGCGAATTAAATCTTCATCAAGACCTTCACCTTTTAAGAAGTCTTGTAATTTTAACATGGCCTTATACCAGTCCTTTGATAAGTAATATGTCTTTCCTGGACTAAGTTCTTGCAGCTGGCGCTTCCTTTCAGCTTCCTTCTGGGCCTTCTCAAGAGCAATTCGTTCTTGCTCTTTCTTATAGGCATCTATCTGCAATTTAAGTTGAGTTACTTCAAAGTTTTCTGGGTCTAATTTTAATACTTCTTTAAAAAGATTTTCGGCCCTTCCAACTTGATTCTTACTTACAGCATCTTTAGCATCCACCAAAAGACTTCGAACCTTTGCTTCTCTTTCCTTTCTCTCTTTTTCTTTTCTCTCTTCCTCGAGTAGTCGTGAAATTCGCTCTAATCCCTCTTTCGCTAAAGCCTTAATCTGCTTCGATTTCTTATAGTCAGGAGTAATCGCAAAGATTTTATCTAACTCCATAATCGTTTCACTATACTTACCTTCATTAAAGTATTGTTTTGCCAAAAGATATTGACCTTCGACAAATTCAGTTTCCTCAGGGGTTAGAACTTTTTGATTGGGATTTTGGATTATTTTTTCATTTGCGACTTTTGGCTTAGGCTTTTGAACGGGAGCCTTAGGTTTATCTCCTTCATCGAGAAGAATCCACAGGACCAATAAACCAACCGCTATATAGAGAAGTTTTTTTCTTTGCTCAGGGTTTTTGAGAGCTTCCTTACTAAAGAGTGATTTTGGTTTGGTATCGAGGGTTCCTCCCCCTAATAGATCACCTTCAATAACATTGCCATCTTCGTCTTCAAAGTTTTCATCAACCTCAACAACTTCTTGTACTTCAACGACCTGGTTTTCTTCAACAGGCATTATCCTATCTTTTTCTTGGTCAATGAAATCAGATTGAATTTTTACGGTGAAAGAAGTTGAACCGATTAAGAATTCATCCTCTGAAGTCAGATCGTGAGTATTGACTCTCTCACCGTTTAGAATCGTACCATTGGCTGACTTTAGATCTTCTAGCGTACAAGTAATCGCATTTTTTTTTATAACGGCATGAACACCCGAGACTTCAGGGTCATTTAAAACAATGTCACACTTTTCTGGGTCACGACCAATAAAGGTTTCTGCTTTTTCGATATTAAATTTGTCGTAGGGAGCAAACTCCCCAAAAATTTCTAAAACAAAATTTGCAAAGCTTTTGAGAACTTGAGTTTTTTCATCATCATCATCAAATGACTCTACATCATAACCCTCTTCTTCACCGTAACCATCTTCAGAAAACCCCTCTTCGCCATACTCATCAGAGAGACCCCCACCATCTTCAAACTCACCGGCAGGAGCCAGCTCTTCTTCATTTACTTGTTCATCAAGTTCATCGGAGAATTCATCTGATATCTCATCGAGACCACCTTCCTCAGGGGATAATTCTTGCTCTAGATCATCGAGATCTCCGAGATCATCATCCAAGACCCCCGTACCCAACTCCTCAATATCTAAATCTTCTTCAAAATTACTATCTGTTAAGAGTTCTGTCGCTTCTTCACTACCAAGACCAACATCAACGCTGGAAATTTCTTCTGTCTGAGAATCAATAAACTCCATATCATCATCGATTGGCAGCTCTGTACTTTGATTTGTATCTACAATTATCTCGGGTAGGCTCACATTTAATGTGTAAGGACCAATGTTAATGAGATCACCATTTTTTAAAGCTGCCTCGTCACAATTGGCACCATTTAAGATCAAAGTATTAAAATCAGCTGCTTTTTGAATGCTCCACTCACCATGAGAGTATGTGATTTTTGCATGTTCTCGAGAGACCTGCTTATCATCTAAGACAACTTGACACGCGTCACTTCTTCCTACAAAAAATGTAAGAGAAGCTCCATCATTACCCTCAACCTCTTTAGCGAGATCTACCTGAAAAAGGGGGTTATTGTCTTTAATAACACTTAAATTCACCTTTAACGTATCCTACCTTTTCTTCCAAAAGTTCAATCTGCTTTTCTGCTTCTTTGTATCGCTCATCTTCAGGATATTCCTGCAAAAAAGATATAATGGCACAATATTGATTTAGCGCAGTTGTATACTTTAGAGCATCTTGATCCTGTTGTGCCTTTGCTTTAATAGAGCTTAAATACTCTCGAAGAGATTCCTTGGTTTTTCTTAAATAGAATGATGCATCCACATGATTTGGAACTAAAATGAGCGCCAACTCAAATTGTTCAATCGCACGAAAGTAATTCCCTTCTCTATATTCTCGTTGGCCTCTATGGATAAAGGCCTTTAGCTTATCTCTAACATCTTTATCTTCAATTTCATTATTACGAGGATCCGACAAAGATATCTTCTCTCTCTCAACTTCACCAATTGCGACGCCTTTTCTCTTTTTGTTTTCAGGTGAACTACCCTCATCTGGTAGTAAAAAAATCCCGCCAAGGGCGACAACGAGGATTATAATGAGACTATTATTCTTCTTTTTCGGCTTCTTCTTATTTTTCTTTGGCTGTTCTTCTTCCTCATATTCTTCGAGCTCTTCTTCATCATTCACCACAACAGGCAAATCACTCTTTTTCACTTCGATTCGATTATATTTAAATACTGTTTGCCCTATTATTATTTTGTCATTATCTGCTAACCGGTGCTGGCTTA
Source organism: Bacteriovoracaceae bacterium (assembly GCA_021737405.1). Lineage (GTDB taxonomy): Bacteria > Bdellovibrionota > Bacteriovoracia > Bacteriovoracales > Bacteriovoracaceae. The sequence goes on along the minus strand of JAIPEG010000007.1, from coordinate 51,318 downwards.
CCTTTAGGTCGTTTACCATGACGCCGTTTTGACTACCTAAATCTGTTAACACGTACTTTTCACCCACCAAAGCTAATTCTGCATGCTCTCGTGAGGACTTTCCATCGATGACTTGTATCCCGGCCTTTTCAGACCGCCCCATTACAACCCGTTTAGAGTTTATAAAATAAGACAACCCTTTATTCTTACCGGTCATACAAAGGAGACGATAGTAAACCCCTGGTTCTTTGGGAACCTTTACACTCTTAACGATCTTAACTGGTGTTTTTTCGTTAAACTCCATTATTCAATTCTCACAAATGTTACATAATATGACTTAGCAAAACCGTCTTTACCAATAAGCGAAGCAACATGAATCGTATGAGGAATACCTTGTAAGTCGTACTCACCTTGTTGATTTGTTCCTAAATTATTAGCGCTATTATCACAAAGTTCTATTACCGTAGCAGCAAAACCTTGTTCCCGTGACACATCAAGGAGACTCATTCCCTGACTGGCACTTTCTCGCATACCAGTTAAATCCTCCGCCTCTAAGTTGATATGAGACAAGTTCTTTTGGGAGTCTAGTATTACCGTTGGTCCCGCAGCCCCTTGCATGAATTCATAAAGTTGCCTTACATAAGTTTCGTCACCTTCTTCTTCCGCAAAATCATCATCCGTTTCATTATTTAGCTCTCTAATTCTTGCTAGGAGAGCATTAATACTATTTCTTAGAGGACTTAATTCTTTAAAAAGAAATCGACTATCTAAAGATTTTCGACGTCCCCTCAAGGCCTCTTCAATTTGGAAGTTTATTTCTTCGATTGGCCGGACAGTTAAATAATAAAGAAAGCCAAAGAAAAATATCGCAACCAAAGATGTTGTTACTAACGACTCTAAATAAGCCTTTCGAGATTTTGCTGCTTCTAACTTTAAAGACGTTGGCTCAAACTTAATCGCAATTACACCAACGGCTTCTTCTGTCGCTGTTCTCGGGTTAAAGGCCACAATCTTTTTTGCGATCCCTATTTCTCCATCATCTAAGAGCTTCTTAAGAACCACACCCTTATTATTGATAGTTTGTACCGCCCAATTTAAGGCCGTCGCAAAAAAGGGATCTCGACCAATATTATTATTTAGCTCTTCAATTGGTCGGACAATTCGGCCTTCCATATCGAATAGCCTAAATTCTTTTACACCTTCTTCATTTTTTATAAAGTTAGTATTTATCTTTTCTAATTCTTTTCTCTCTAAAGCGCGATTATTCATTCTTGCTACCATATCGGCATAAGAACTTCCTCTTGTGGCCGTCTCTCTAATCAAAATCATTTTTGAATCTTGGAGAGCCGGAAAAATGGTTAAGGATATGGCGGCTACCGAGAAGATTGCACAAAGGATGCCCACTAAATGATGCCACTCGTATTCTTCATTTATTCCATGAATGACAGGCATAACTTTAAACTTAAATGCCCAAAATATTTTGGCAATAAGAGATTCCGGAGGATTACCTGGATCCATGAAATCTTTTTCATCATCCTCTTCGGAACCTACTCGTTTATGAACGATTACCTTTTTTTCCTCAACATAAACAACCTGAATTATCGTATCTGGAAGAGCAATCTTATCGCCATTTTGAACAGTTGCTCTCTTAATCGCTTTGCCATTTAAAAAAGTTCCATTAGAACTTCCCATATCACTTATGTAACAAGTGTCCCCTGTTACCGTTATGGAAAAGTGTTTTTTTGATACTCCAGGGACAGGAAAATGAATTGAGCACGAATCATCACGGCCGAGAGTATTTTCTCCTTCTTCCAAAGTATATTCGGTTCCTCTTAATTTTCCAGCAACCACTACTAACTTATACATTCGATTTCCAATTGATCACCAGGCCGAAGGTCCACACTCAAGGTTCCCCCCATCATTTCCAAGGTCTTTGCTGCAGTAAAATAAATCCTTGTCATTCTCCACGGCTTTAATGCTTTAAACACTCTTACAACTTTATTTTCTCTTGAAAGGAAAACTACATCTATTGGGTAGTTCATAAAACAAGTATGGATAGAACTACAGGGTTCAAAAAGAAGCCCATCTCTATCACCAATACTAGAGCTAAACATCAGCCCCTTAGCTCGAATCAAAAAATTATCCGCGAGCTCTACTCTAGTAGCAACGACCTCACTTCCTCTTTTAATTATAAACTTGGCGGACTTACTCATTTGCCAGCCCCCATTGCTTCTAGGGCCAGTGGAGCTCCTACGATAATAAAAACGGCTGGCACAATTAAAAAGAGCATAGGAAACAGAATCTTTGTAGCGGCTGTTGCACCAGCTTTTTCAACTTCTGAAGATCTTTTTTGTCTTATTTCTAGACTTAATGCTTTTAAAATCGGTCCAATACTGGCACCAACAGAATCGGCTGCAATTAAAGTGGCACAAAACGAAGAGACTGTTATGAGATCCACTCTCCAGGCCATATTTCTCAAAGCTTCCGCCCTTGAAGCACCAATCTTTATTTCTTTCATTAATATTTCAAATTCTTTAGTCAAGGCCGAAGGCTTTGCTTTTTCATTTACCTTTGACATGGCAGCAATGAAATCCAAGCCTGCTTCTACACTTAGGGCCAACATATCCACTGCAAATGGCATATTTCTCATTACTTCACTTTGTCGATTTTGAATTTTTCCTTTTATCCAAATGTCTGGATAGAAATAACCAAATATCGAAATAATAACGATGTAATTTAATGGCCATGTTTCTTCGAGAAACGTTCTTAATCCCAAAAATACAATTGGAAAGCCGACTATCAAAAAAAGCTTGAAGCTAAAAAAATCTTCAGGGGTTAGAATGTCAGTTAATCCGGCAGAAGCTAAATTTCTCTTATATTTTTCTCTTATTTTTTTCTTATTTTTAAAACCTGCAACAATAGGAGTCACATACCTTCTAAAGAAAGGTCTTGAATATCTTAAAACAATTCCATGCTGGGCCAACGACTCCTTGTCGGAACCAGCGCCAGAATCTAATTTTTCCTGAGCCTTGTACTCGTCTTCCTCTTGGAACATTAAATTCGTTACCAAGAATATGGAAAGACCCACCAAAGCCAAGGATGCGTACATTAGCATAAAGCACTCCTGTGCAGTTATAACTATAGAATATCAAAAGGTTTACTCGGTGAGACAAAGAGGCAAGATTGTCCTTTCTCACTCATTGAATTTCAAGTACTTAAGGTTTTCTGAAAAAATAAGCTACTGATTTTCCTGGCCCAAAACTTGGTCAATACGCTCTTGAATTTCATTTATGAGAGACTGAGATGCTCCAGTATTAATTTTTTTTGTAATATCTGGAATATAAACGGGAGAATATTCACTTAAATACTCTTTCTTTACTTCAGTTATACGGTCAATAGACTCTTTGAATCTTTCATTTTTGATCCTTTTAGTCTTTTTTGCTTCTTTTAGGCCTTCCATAGCTTGAATGGCCAAGTCCATAGAACGATATTCAATAATATCTGCACCAGCTTCAATCGCCATAACGGCAGCTTCTTCGACAGAGTAATTGTCCGTAATCGCCTTCATTTCCATATCGTCAGTGATAATCAGACGATTAAACTTGAGCTCTTCCCTTAACATTTTATATGCCTTTGGACTTAGTGAAGTCGGGAGTTCAGAGTCGATTGCATCAACAACGAGATGGGCCATCATGACAAATTCAGTTCGTGATTTTACCGCCTTAACAAAAGGTTTAAACTCTAAATCTCTTAGTTCATCAATTGTTCTTTTCACTATTGGCAGATCAAAATGAGAGTCTTTTGTCGTTGAACCATGTCCAGGAAAATGCTTTGCACAGGAAAGAATGCCATTTGTCTGAAGCCCTCTAATTATAGAAGAGACAAATTTTGAAACTGTATCCTCATCCTTACCGAAGGCCCGATCACCAATTACCTTGTTATTCGGATTGGTCCAAATATCACATACGGGAGCAAAGTTTACATTTATCCCACATGCCTTCAACTCGTCGGCCATGATTTTTGCAATATGAAAGCAAAGCTTTGGGCTATCTGTTAAGCCTACATGATACATCGGTGGAAATTGAGTAAAGTGTTTTTTAAAACGAAATACTCTCCCCCCCTCATTATCGACAGCGATAAACAAGGGATACTCTTTACGAGTTTGCTGAATACTATTAACAAGTTCTGCTAACTGAGCTGGGTTATCAAAGTTGTTACTAAATAAAATAACACCGCCAATATTTTCATTCTCGAGAAAACTCGCTTCTTCAGGTGTTAAAGTGGTTCCACTAATACCTGTCATTACCAATTGGCCTATCTCATTCATTTTAAACCGCCTTACTTTATTCTAAGCCTTCAGTGTATTGGGTCATTTCGCAAAAGGTCATGAGTTTATAACAATACTCTCACCTGTGATAAAGCGAATAGCCCTGAGCAGGCCAAAAAATTTTTGCATAATCATAACTCTCATTAAAGAGATAAAAAATTACACTTCCCGAAATACTTAAAGAAAACCGAAAATCCTTTTCGTTTGTCTGACCATCATATTCTAAAACTGCTGCAGCAAAGGGATCATTTTCTAAATTTAGATACTGCTCTTGAATATAGGGGTAACCATCCCAAATGATATGAAAGTTCATTTTACCGGCTTTAGATTTGATGGCCTTCTCTATAAAACCCGTATACTTAATGCACTCAACCAACTGAGTAAAATAGCAGAATACTCCATTACCCCCAGGAAAAGGAAAACTCTTTTTTCCATTCCACTGCTTCTCAGGACTCTTCATTTCTATAACAAGGCTTTTAGAATTTCTATCCAGTGAAGTTTCTGTTTGATAGAGCTGGCCATCAAACCAAACCTTGTACTGACTCTTCTCAGGTCTCAATAAGCGCACAGACTTCTTTAAAATTCCTGGAGTCGAAAAAGCAATTGATTGCTCTAAAACTTTTTGACCAACACCATCAATAGAATAAACCCTATATTTTGATACTACATTTTTACTATTTTTTGCCATTCCACCTTCGCGAACGACAAGAAATTTTCCTGACTTATCTTCTAGGCTCATTTTAACTTCATAGTTTTTCATTCCTCCAACATTTGTAGCGGAAGAACAAGAAACAAAGAGAATCATTAGAGGAAGGATTAAAAGGCTAAGTTTATTCATCTACAAAGTCTTCAAATTCCTTTTGAATGGAGCCAGCACCAGAGCTCTCCCGTAGAAGATCAACGATATGCTTAGTAAGATTTTCAACAGGATTGAAATTCAAACCTATCTTAAAACGCTTTTTACCCTCAGGTCCGCCAACATAATCTACCTTATAAACTAAGTTGGCACCCCTTACGACAAAGATATCTCCATCAAAGAGAATATAAAAAGAGTATTTACCATTATCTTTAAAATATTTTGATTCATCATTATTGATCATGAAGGCTATGCCTGAGCGAGAAATATCAAGAGCTCTAAAACCAATTAAATCTTCAACATCACTAATTTTCTTCTTTAATCTTTCTTTAAGTTCTTTTTTTTGCTTCATTTTATAATCAATATAAAGCTTATCTTCCTCGCGTTTGAGCTCGATTACATTACTCTCATTCTTTTCATTAAGAACCTTAAAGTAAGCATAGACTTGATGATGAGGAAAAGTGAGAAGACGCTGATTATCACGTTTCTCTGTTCTGTAAAAATTTTCAGTTAGCCGAATAACCAAAGTGTTATGAATATCGTCGTGGCTTATGAAGCCTTCAGAAAAATAATCCGACTCATTAATGGTAAAATTAAATAGAACACTCTTTCCAATAAAACTTTCGTCACTTTCTGCCCCTTCACTAAATAAAGTAAGCAAATAGTCCGCTGATTCAGGAGATTTTAAAACCGTATAGTCAGAAACTCGATATAAACTTGAGTCTTCTCCCTTTATCCAAACCTTTATGACCTCTTTTTGCTTAGCAAGACCATTAAGTTTTGGTCCCATTTCATCAATCGTTAATTTGATAAAATTTGCATCAGTCATATTCGGCTCTTATGAAAGTGTTGTTACTTGCTTTAAAAGGTCAATTGACTCTAAAGCCTTACCACAACCGCGCACGACACAAGTTAGAGGATCTTCAGCTAGGCTTACTGGCAATCCTGTCTTTTCTTTAATTAAGATATCTAAATTAGCAAGAAGTGAACCACCGCCAGCAAGAATAATTCCATTGTCTACAATATCTGCAGCAAGTTCAGGAGGAGTTTTTTCAAGTGATATCTTTATGGCCTCGACAACTTCTGAAATTGGGTCACTCAAGGCATCCCTGATTTCGTCACTTGTTACTTCAATAATTTTTGGGGCTCCTGCAATTAAGTCACGTCCTTTAACTTCGAATGACTTAACTTCATCATCAAATGGATAAGCATTACCAATACTAATTTTAATAGCTTCTGCGGTTCTCTCACCGATCAAAAGAGAATATTTTTTCTTTATATATTGTGTAATCGCTTCATCAAATTTATCCCCTGCCACTCTTACAGATTTAGAAAAAACAATTCCTCCAAGCGATATAACAGCAACTTCTGTTGTACCACCACCAATATCCACAATCATATTTCCACTGGGCTCAGTAATTGGGAGCCCAGCACCGATTGCAGCCGCCATTGGCTCTTCAATCAAATAAACTTCCCTAGCACCTGCTTGTTCAGCAGATTCTTTAACGGCCCTTTTTTCCACCTGGGTAATTCCAAAAGGAATACAAATTATGATTCTGGGTTTTACAAGTTTTGAACCTGCTAATGACTTTTGTATGAAGTAACGAAGCATCGCTTGTGTAACCTCAAAGTCAGCAATGACCCCATCTTTCATTGGCCTAATTGCCTTAATCGACCCGGGTGTTCTTCCAAGCATTTCCTTAGCCTCTTTACCAACGGCTAAGACCTTAGAAATACCCTTGACTCCCTGATGAACAGCGACAACGGAGGGTTCATTAACAATAATGCCTCTGTCTTTAGCATAAACAAGCGTATTTGCTGTTCCAAGGTCAATGGCTAAGTCATTTGAAAACCAATCCAAAAACTTTTTAAACATACTCTATTCCTTAATAAAAATTACCAATGATAATGCCTAATATTTTCACCTCGGTCAGCGATATCGGCCATTGCCTCAATCCCGAGCTCAATGTGTACATCTGTAAACTTCTTAAAAACAGCTTTTGCAGACTTCTTGGTTTTTATTCCGCCTGGTTTTAGGGGACAATCCGAAACTAAAAGAAGCGCACCAATATTAACCTTACTTACAAAGCAAGTTGTAAAAAGAGCGGCTGTTTCCATTTCAACAGCTAAAACTCTTTCTTCAATAAGGTTCATTTTAAATTTTTCATCAAACTCCCAGAACCTGAAATCTGTAGAATGAATTGTTCCTGTTCTATACTCATGTCCATGCTCAACCAATATTTGGCTTACAAATTTTTGAACCTTAAAAGTTGGCAAGGCCGGAACCTGAGGAGGGAGAAAGTGTCTCGTAACGCCTTCCGCTCTCACAGAAGCTATTGGCAATATAAAATCACCAACTTTTAATGAAGGATGAACGGCTCCGCAAAGACCTAAGAATAAAACGGCCTTAGGCTGAACGACAGCAAGGAGTTCTCCGATAAGAGCTGCCATAGCAGAGCCCACGCCAAACTCTATGATTGTAACTTCTGCTTTCTTTGAACTGGCTGCTTTGAAGGCTGAGCCTTGTGTATAATTTGAGTCATCAAGAAGACCATTAAATCTTTCAACGTAATAGTGAAAGTTTGTTAGGATGACTTGTTTTTGAAAGTCTTTAAAATCATGGCCTGTATATCGCTCAAGCATATCGATAGCTATTTGGCGTTTTTCATCATTTCCATGAATTCTCATTGCCTTTAAAAAAGATTTTTTTACAGCAAATGGATTATTGAGAAAGTCTTGATCATCGACTTTCTTTATCGGCTGGCCAGCACTTTTCTTGGTAGCTTTACCAACCTTAGGTGAAGACACTTTTGTCTTCTTAGTCACGGCCTTTTTAATATTTTTCGCTTTAGTCACTCGTGATTTTTTACGAGTACTAGAACTTTTCTTGACGCTCATTGTCAATTCCTAAGCAGAAAACCCTATCCATGTGGTTACAGCGTAAAATTTAACACTTAGAAGCCTTCGATGACAACTTTTAGCAACCCTTAGGCATCGATTTCTACAACTCTTAGCTCTTTAGCTTGCCAAGCAGAGCTATGGGCCATAGTATTAGCCCCTATATTCAATTATTTAACACAAAGCAACAGAGGTTATTTCGTATGGGACGAGGTAGAAAACACACAACACTAAAAATGAACCGTAAAAAAGGCCAAGCTAAGAAAAAAGCAAGACTTCTTAAAAGAATCGAAGCCGGAAAGAAAAAGTAATCAGCTTTTTGCTAATTCTTTGATCATTTCATAGTTTTGCGAATCGTCACTTGAAAGAGTGACGTTATATTTTTTTGTTTTTTTCCATAATTTATAAAAAGTTAAGATTCTACTAAATGTAATCTTAGTCTTAATAAGAAAATCTCTTGATCCCGCCTCCCAGAAATATTCAAACAAAATAGGTAGCCCAAAACCAATAACTCCTTCGAGAAACATGTGCTTCGCATGAGCTAAACCCAAAGAAGAAGAATGCGTTGCTACTGGACCCTGTCTACCTGTAAGTAAAACAACCCTTTCATAGGGTCCTCCAATTAAATAATCTAAATCCTTCAAAGAATAGAGACTCTTAACTCCATAGCGAAACCTATTCAGCTCATAGGAAACTTTTCCTCTAAAATAGTCGGGAGGTGTGCTGTCTTTATTAAAACCTAATCGAATAGGGAAAGGTTGGATCTCTTCATTGACCCTATTAACAAGAGGGCTATCATCGGACACCATAGAAAAGCCCGGTCTTTCCATAAGATTTGAAAGCAAGGTTGTTTTTCCTACACCAGAGGAAAATAGACCCACAAAAAGTGTTCTTTCATAAATAAACCCAACAGAATGTAATCGATGGGCTCCCAATTGGTCGAGTGCTTTACCGACTCTTGAAAGAATTAAAAGGTAAGCGACTTCATGAACACTATGTATTTCCTGACCTTGTACAATAAATTTATTTCTTTCAAAATCGCAAAAGGTTTCTACTAACTCATGATAATTACAATAGCGAGTCTTCCCTAAATTATAAAAAGAAACCTTTTTACTCTTATAGGTATATTTTTGAGAGGAGTCTCTTAAGCTTAAATTCTTCTTTAGTATTTGAATATTAAGATTTGCTGCAATAGGTGATTTTTTTTCAAAGTGAGAGAAGTCTTTACTTAACCTGTCTGCAATTTCAGGCCAATCAGTCTCAACTTCGACGTTATATCCATAAAAATTTAAGAAGATGTTTTTTCCTATCACAAACTAATGATAACATTTTTAAATGAAAGATGTTTCTATCATTTTAGTTACCCACAAAAGGTTAAGAGATTTAACTCTCCTTCTGGAACAAATCTCTATCCAGTTTTCAAGTTCAGAAATTGTCATCATCATAAATAATGACAAAACAACAAACTATGCTCAATTAAAAAATAAATACCCTTTTTTGTGGCTAGAAGGTAATTTTCAGACTCCAGGCTTGGCCAGGAACTATGGCATCTCTCAATGTCAAAATGACTGGCTCCTCTTTCTTGACGATGATATCCAACTTCCAGACGACTTCTCTATCACGTCACAAAACATCTTTAAAAATTTATCAGAAAATGTGGTGGCCTTCGGTGGTCCCGATCAAAACCCCCCTCAAAGTAACTTATTTTCAAACGCCCTAAGCCTCACCCTTACTTCTCCATTGGCAACCGCTCACACTCGCCTACGCCACTCTAAGGTGATTGGGAAAATTCAATCTGGTGATGAAAGTAACTTAATTCTATGTAACCTATGGATTAAGAAAGAATTTATTATTAACAATAATATTAAATTTAACGAATTCCTTTTTCGAAATGAAGAAAATCTTTTAATTGAAGAAGTATTAAATCATGGTGGGAATGCTGAATATCACCCAGAACTAAGTGTTTTTCACCGTAGAAAAACTCGCCTAGATCATCTTTCAAAGGCGGTTTTTTCAAGCGGAAAGCACAGAATAAAATCTATCTTTTTTAACAAACGTCTCTTTAATTTTCTATTTCTAATTCCGGCCTTATTAGTTTTATATGTAGTTTCCTTACCCTTCCTTTCAAAAGTTCCTTATGTTCTTGTCCCACTTAAAATCTATTTAACTTTAAGTCTTTTTATCTCCTTAAAAGTCAGTTCAAACAAGGCAAGTCTTTGGCCTCTCGTGATCCTCTATCAGATATTTTTAAATATTCTCTATGGATTAGGAATTATTTATGGGCTAATTTGCTGGCCCTACTGGCACTTCAGACTTAGGAAGTAATTCTGAGATTTTACCATTTCTTATGTGAAGACTTGCAAGCTTCTTGAGCCATACGCCCTCAACTAAAGACCAACTACCCGTTTGTCCGTCAATTTTACCTAGGCCTCTTATGGCCATGTCTAACTCATCTCTTGAAGAAAACTTACCATTATTCAGTAAATTCATAGCAATTTTCATACTGTCAAAAGAGCGAAGCTCAATTAAACGTAGCTTCTTTCCATATTTATTATAAAAGCTTTGAGACAATTCATCCGAAATGGTTTCCACATCGTCACCAACAAAGAAGATACTCTTAAACTTATAACTCTCCCTACTAAGGCGTTGGCTTCTCCAACTTGGACCACCAATAATAGGAACGTTAAATGCATCAAAATAAGTAAATGATGGAATGATTTGTATCGCTTCTAATGGATAAGCGGGAACAAAGACCCAATCAAAATCAATTTTTGGTTTCAGGGTTTGGATTCTTCTTGTTGAACGAGAGGCTTCTAGGGAGTAAATTTCTTCTAGAATTTTAAATTCTTCCTTTCTGGCCCGAGGATATTTTAAGCCCAATAGATTTTTGACTGGCTCTCTAAAGTCTGAAGCTTTGTCATCATAACTATAGACTCCCGTCACAGGAATGCTCATAAGATTAGATTTTCTCCAAAATTCATTTACATAAGCTTGGCCTCGTTTCGATTCTGGAAAAACAATTGCCGCCCGTGGGCCAAATTCTTTAATGATATCTGATGAGAAAAGTTGATTAACCTGGGACTCAATAGATCCTGGGACCTCTAATAAGAGATGGTCTTTATCTTCTTTATTCATAAATATTTGGGAGAGACTAACAAAGAAAACCCCTCTTCTCTTGGCGACCTCAAATTCTTTAGTTGCCTCTAGGGAAAAAAGTCCTCCAATAATGACAGAAGCATAATCTTTTTCAACAAGCTCCTTAACCTGATGGGCACCAACCACACCGCTACCTTCAGAATCTTTTATAATTATTTTAAACTCTGGTAGAGTGGGGTTTTTCTCTTGAAAATCACGAAGGGCGGCATCAACTCCTAGAAGCGCTCTCTCACCATATGATTTTTTTTCACCGCTCAAAGGTAGAATCACTCCAATCGTAAGGGTATCTAAGCGAGCATAGTTTTCAACTTTAAAGGTAAAGTTTTTCACAAGAGTTTGAATCTCTGGATATTTACCAAAATTCGACTCAGTCCATCGAATCATGTCCCGGGCATCATCTTTTCTACCACTATAATAAATTTTCTCTGCCTCGAGGTAGGACATATAACCTACGACAAAGGGGGCTACCTTTTCGTACTCTTCAAGAATCTTGTACTTTTTAGTTTGATCCAATTTTCTAAATTTATTAGTGAGAATTTCATATAAAGGCTCAATTCTTAGTTCACTAATCTTTTGTTTCGTCGAAAGTGTCCAAATTAGGGAGCGGATGGCGACATCATCTTTTCCAAGCTCATTTGCTAATCGATATTTTAGCTTATGAAATTTGACGAGATCATTGGCGGATAAGCTCTCATAAGGAGCCTCCCCCATGACCTCAAAAGCCTTTTCAGTCATTCCTAATTTAAAATAGGAACCACCAAGATTTAATCTAATTTGACTCGTTAATGATGCGTCTTCTGAAGAAGTGGCCAACCCTTGATTGAAATTAAAAATAGCTTGTTCGTAGTTCTGTTTCCCAAAATAAATAACACCAATGAGATTTCTTCTGAGAGCTTTTTCTGCAGGTTGAAGATTCTCTTCCTGCATTTTTTGAAGTTCCTTTAAGGCTTCTTCAATTTGTCCTCTTTTGAATTGGGTTTTTATACCTTCAATTTTTTCTGTGAATTTATTAGAGTAGAGGTCTTTCGTCGACGGAGCTGAAATCATTCTGATCCCAGAGCAACCTGCCAAAAATAATAGAAGGATTATTAAAAAACCGATTAAATGTTTTGGTAGCATCTTCATTGATATCCTCAAAATTCCGTTTCGAGAGGATATTTTATACCTTATAAAGCAGAGATTCCAACGATAAAGGCTTTAAAATTCAATGGTTTAGTGAAACAGGTCTTTTACCTTATCAAAAAAGCCCCTGCTCATCGGATGACTCTTATCATTACTTTCAAGCTCGGCCAATCTTTTAAAGATTTCACGCTGCTCACCAGTTACCTTTGTTGGGGTTTCGACATGAATAGTCAAAATAAGGTCACCAACTCCATAGGCACCCAATCTTTGGATTCCTTTGCCCTTTAAGCGCATTTTTTTACCTGACTGAGTTCCTTCTGGAATCGTAACAGTTACCTTTCCATTAAGTGTTGGTACTTCAATCTCGTCACCAAGAGCTGCTTGAGAGAAACTAATAGGAACCATGCAATGCAAATTAAAACCATCTCTTTCAAAGATGGAGTGGTTCAGTACATTAATGACTACATACAAGTCACCATTTGGCGCGCCCTGAGTTCCGGAGTCACCTTCGCCAGATAACTTGAGTCTCTGATTAGTATCAATTCCAACTGGAACCTTTACTGCTAGATCAACTTTCTTCTTTTTTCTTCCCTGACCAGAACAAGTGCCACATGGATCAGTAATCATTTGACCACTACCCTGACACTTTGGACAAGTTGTCGCCACTGTAAAGAATCCTTGCTGTCGCCTAACTTCTCCCATTCCCTGGCACATATCACAAGTTGCCGCTTGCGTTCCACTTTTGGCACCAGATCCGTGGCATGTAACACACTCAACAAAGCGAGTAAGTGAAATATTTTTTTCAGCACCGAATGCTGCTTCTTCAAAGGTCACATCTAATGTCATCTGGAGATCATTACCAGGAGTTCCTCTGTGGCGACGACGGCCACCACCGCGACGGCCTCCCCCAAGAATATCCCCAAAAATATCGCCAAAGATATCTCCTAGGTCACCGAAGTCTCCGCCTTGTCCGAAGCCACCTTGTCCAAATCCACTTTGGCCATCAACACCAGCATGCCCAAATTGGTCATAACGTGATTTCTTATTCTCATCTAACAAAATCTCAGCTGCCTCCGAAGCCTCCTTAAATTTTGCTTCAGCGTCTTTATTGTCTGGATTGCGGTCTGGGTGATATTTTAAAGCAAGCTTTCGATAAGCTTTTTTAATATCATCCTTCGAAGAATTCCTATCAACGCCAAGGATCTCGTAATAATCACGTTTGCTCATGTTCTTTCCTAATCAATAGATTGGATTTAAAAGAGGGCTCCCATAAAGGGAGCCCCCGCTAAGTTATGTTATTCTTTTTTTACACTTCTTTGAAGTCAGCATCAACAACATCGTCGTCGTCTTTTTTCTGTTGTCCACCAGCGTCAGCTCCGGCACTTGCTCCGGCCATATCTTCTGGAGCACCACCAGGTTGCTGATACATTTCAGTTGCAACCTTGTGAGTAACTGTCTGAAGTGCTTCAGAGGCAGCTTTCAGTTCATCAATAGACTCAGACTCAAGCTTTGTTTTAGCCTCAGTAACAGCTGCTTCTACTTCAGATTTAGAGGCATCAGAAATTTTTCCTTCTCCATCTTTAATCATTTTTTCAGCAGCAAGAATCATGGCATCAAGACTATTTCTTGTATCAACAACCTCTCTTCTCTTCTGGTCGACTTCTTTGTTTTCTTCAGCTTCGCGTACCATTCTGTCGATCTCTTCATCACTGAGACCCGACCCAGCAGTAATCTTAATTTCTTGAGATTTGCCAGTTGCCTTGTCTGCCGCAGAAACGTTCACAATACCATTGGCATCGATATCAAAAGTAACTTCAATTTGTGGTACACCTCGTGGAGCGGGGTTAATACCAGTAAGGTCGAATTTCCCAAGTGTTTTATTGTCTTTTGAAAACTCGCGCTCACCTTGAAGGACGTGGATACTAACAGCTGGCTGATTATCAGCAGCTGTTGAGAATACCTGTGACTTTTTGGTCGGGATTGTTGTGTTCTTTTCAATAATCTTAGTTAAAACACCACCAAGTGTTTCAATACCAAGTGACAATGGTGTTACATCGAGAAGAAGAACATCTTTAACATCACCAGCTAAAACACCACCTTGAATTGCAGCACCAGCGGCAACAACTTCATCGGGGTTAACACCCTTAGAAGCTTCTTTACCAAAAATTTCTTTCACTCTTTCCTGAACAGCAGGGATCCTCGTTGATCCACCGACAAGAATAACTTCATGAATTTCATTTTTTGCTAGCCCAGAGTCTTTTATCGCCGTCTCACATGGAATAGAAAGAGCTGTAATGTGATCAGCAATTAGAGATTCAAATTTCGCACGGCTTAGGTTGATATTTAAATGCTTTGGTCCTGATTGATCGGCCGTAATGAAAGGCAGATTCACATCTGTACTTGTTGTAGTTGAAAGCTCGTGTTTTGCTTTTTCAGCAGCTTCTTTAAGTCTTTGAAGTGCCATTTGATCTTTTCTAAGATCAATACTTTCTTGTTTCTTAAATTCGTCAGCAAGCCAATCAATGATCGCTTCATCAAAGTTTTCACCACCTAAAAAGGTGTCACCATTAGTTGCCTTTACTTCAAATACACCATCTCCTGTAATTTCTAGGATTGAAATATCAAAAGTACCGCCTCCAAGATCAAATACTGCAATATTTTTATCTTGTTTACTCTCTAATCCGTAAGCAAGAGCAGCTGCAGTTGGCTCGTTTACAATTCTCTTAACTTCAAGACCTGCAATTCGTCCGGCGTCTTTTGTTGCTTGTCTTTGAGCATCGTTAAAGTAAGCAGGAACTGTAATAACCGCTTCTGTTACTTCCTCACCCAAATAATCTTCTGCAGATTTCTTCATTTTCTGAAGAACTTTGGCCGAGATTTCCTGAGGAGACATTTCTTTACCATCAACCTTCACCCAAGCATCGCCATTTTTATTAGCAAAAATCTCAAATGGAGCTACTGAGGCAAATTTCTTTGCTTCTGGAGTATCAAACTTTCTACCGATGAGGCGTTTGATACCATAAAGAGTTTTCCCCGGATTTGTTACCGCTTGTCTTTTAGCAACTTGACCAACAAGAACTTCTTCATTCTTACCAAAACCAATTATTGAAGGCGTTGTATTGTGACCTTCACTATTTGGAACAATTTTATATTTTCCGTTTTCTAATACTGCGACACATGAGTTAGTTGTACCTAAGTCAATTCCAATAATTTTTCCCATGATATTCTCCTTATAAATTTAATTATTAATCATTCTTTGCAATAACAACTTTTGCGGCCCTTAACAGCCTTCCATTCAAAATATAACCGTGTTGAAAGATCTGTATGACTTCTTGATCCTCTTTATCTTCTGCAGGCTGTTGAGCCAGGGCTTCATGAAGATTTGGATCAAAAATTTTGCCTAAAGCCTCTATTTTCTCTAATCCATTATTTTTTAAGACATCCAAGAACTGTTTTCTCACCATCTCAATACCAGAGTAAATGTTCTTAACCTTTTCATCTTCATCTCCAGAAATGGCATCAACAGTTCTATCTAGGTTATCAACGACTTCAAGAAGATGACCTAAAACCTTTTCATTGCCATATTTCAAAAGGTTATCTTTTTCTCTTTCAAACCTTTTTTTCATGTTGTCCATTTCGGCCGCAAGATAAAAGAATTTCGCCTTAAAATCTTCCTCTTCTTTTTTCTCGCCACTGCCCTCAGAACTTTCTGCTGAGACTTGTTCATCTTCAGCGCCATTATCTTCAACTTGGGCTTCTTCTTTAGCCGTTACCACTTCTTCAACGTTCTCTGGCGTTTCGCCTTGCTCTTGTTCTGACATGCTTAAAGACTTCCTTAAATTATGGTTTAATGTTTTCTGCTCCTAAGATGGTAGGCATAAGAAAATTGTCAATGTTGATAGGAAAAAAGTCTTTTAGCACTCTCGTAACTATTTGAAAATACTGTTATTTTTGATGGGAAAATATCTGCTGCACCAGCCCATCTAGTACTAAGAAGCCTTTAGAGGTCAATTGAATGCTATCTATTGTATTTGTTGCTAGTTTTTCTAATTCCCATTTTTCAAAAACTGGATTTAAAGTCACCAACTCTTTTTTAGAAAAGTGATTAGACTTAATAATACCGCTATCAACTCTTAAGCCTAAATATAAACTCTCAAGTGCCATGGCTTCTTCATCTAAATCCTCTAAAACAAATTCAGCTGTTGATGTTTTCCACTTATATCTTTTCTTAACTTTTGAAAGAAATCCTACGCCACTAGGCCCTAAAGCCCCCACTGTATTTGACTTCCAATAGTTAAGGTTATGCCTTGATTCCTTTCCTGGTTTTGCAAAATTTGAAATTTCATAATGCTTATAACCAAATGATTTTAAATATTCAGCGACTTTTAAGTATTCTTCCTCCAAAAAATCTTCTTCTGGAAGGTTCTTCTTATGGGGATAACCCCCCTTTGCTGTAAGTATGTACAAGCTGAGGTGTTCTGGATCAAAGGATAGAATCTCTTTTAGTTCCGATAAAATGTCTCTTTCCTTAGAGAGGGACCATGGCAGGCCCAGCATAAAATCAACCGAAAATGCTGCACCAATTTTGTTAAAATAGGTCAAGGTGTCAAAAACATCTTCCACACTATGAACGCGATCAAGTATTTTTAAATAGTCCTGACGAAGGGACTGAATGCCCAAGGAGAAACGAGTTACTCCAATATTCTTCCAGGCCTCAATGCTCTCTTCACTCCATGTGCCTGGATTTACTTCTAAGGTAAATTCACAGTCTTTTTTTAGAGCAATTTCTTCCTCTTTAAATAAATTAGTTAAATAATCAGCACCAGATTTGCCCCAAAGAGATGGGGTTCCTCCACCAATATACAAAGTATCCAAGGTTTTAAGTTCATACCGGTTCTCAGTAAGAAATTCTTTATGCTTAGAAACCATTTCATTAAATAGCAGGTGAAAATTATCGAGGTCACCTAGCTTTGGCACTTTTTTATAAAAATCGCAGTAATTGCAGAGATGTCGACAAAAAGGAAAGTGAATATAAAGAGACTCAAGTTTATTTATCGTACAGTCCTAAAATAGTGGTGGGTTAAATACAGTCCTCTGTTTATAATGAAGGACTCATACAAAACAACCAAAACCTTTAAAAGGAATTCCAAAAATGCAGCATGAGCTCATAAAACTCAATAACCACCTCCAAACCCTTTTTGTTGACGCACCCGGCAGTACTTCTGGCTCGGTTCAGATATGGTTTCGCGCAGGATCCGCACTAGAGAATAAAGAAGATCAAGGAATCGCTCACTTTCTTGAACATATGTTTTTTAAAGGGACAGAAAAAAGACCTGGTGCTGCCATTGCTCATGAGGTTGAAAGTTTTGGAGGAGAGATCAATGCTTTTACGAGCTTTGATTATACTTGCTATTATATAAACACCCCAAATACTGAGCTTGATAAAACCACCGAAATATTACTAGACATGGTTTCTAATCCTAGGTTTCTAGAAGAAGATATTGTTCCTGAAAGGGGGGTTGTCTTTGAGGAATATCGTCGTTCAATTGATAATCCAAATCAATTTGGTTTTCAACGTATGCAAAAATCTTCTTTTACCAATGGCTATGCTCACCCGATCCTAGGAAACGAAAAAACTATTCTCAGTTTTTCGCAGGACCAGTTAAAGAGCTTTCGAAACAATTATTATAATTTAAGCAATGCCCTTCTTGTTGTCGCTGGCGACATGAAAGCAAAAGAAAAAGTTAAAAAAACAATTGAGGCTTATCAATTACCTCAGGGACCTCGCTCCGAATTTCCAAAATTTAAATTAAAAAATCAATCTAGTCTTGATATCCATGAGAAAGATACAAACATGGTTCAATTGAGCATTTGCCTACAAGCGCCTCCATTTGAAGAGGATCAAGCCCCTCAAGAGGATCTTGCCATAAATTGTCTCGGTCATGGAGAATCAAGCCGGCTTTATCAAGAGCTTGTCGCCAACAGTAGTATCGCTACAAGTTGCGGGTCTTCTACAATGTTTATGAATAATGGTGGACTTCACTACTTAAAGTTTGTCTTCCCCGTTGAAAATCTCAATAAAATTTTCACCTCATTTGAAAAACTCATTCTTTCAACCCTAAATGAGGGCCTCTCAGATGAGGAAATACAAAAAATAAAGAATCAATATATCGCTTCTAAAGTTTATGACATGGAGTCGCTAGAGTCTTATGCCTTCTCTCTAGGACACAGCTTTGCATCGACGGGCGATATCAACTCAGAAGAAGAGTTTATCAATCGAATTAAGAGAACAAGTGTTGCCGAGGTTAACGATAGTCTGAGACGTATCTTTAAAAGATCTCTTCATCTGAGCGTTCAATTACCGAATGGAAAAACCACTGCTCAACTTGAAAAGAAAGTTAAAGAATTTCAGGGGCGACTTGAAACAAAACTAAAGAATTTAAAGAGCGCTCATCCCAAATTAAAAAAACCGATCGAATCAAAATTTGATTCTCAAGTAAAAATGTTTCAAATCAAACCGGGCATCAAACTTATTTATCGTCAAAATACAATGAATCCCACGTTTGTTATGCATGCCTATTTAAAGGGTGGCATCACGGAAGAAAACTCCATTAACAATGGTCTATACCAGCTCATTAGCTCTACCATTACGAGAGGTTATGGAAAGGTTAGCTATGCAGCCTTAAAAAATGAACTTGATTATTTATCTGCTTCTTTGAGCGCATTTTCGGGGAAAAATGCTTATGGCCTAACTCTTCATGGTCAAAGTGAACACTTTCAAACCTTACTTGATCATTTCGTTGGAAGTTTAATTCATCCAACCTTTAAGGGTGAGCACATCAAGCAAGAAAAAGAAATGACGGTTCGGATGCTAAAAAACCAGCTGAAAGATCCTGTTAAACAATGCTTTAAGTTAGTAAGTGAAACTTTCTTTAAAGGTCATCCCTACTCTATGCCTCTTATGGGAACAGAAAAAAGCCTCAAGAAACTCACAGGAAAACTCGTTAAAGACACCCATGCTAAAAACTTAAAAAATAAAGAAATACTTATCACCTATTGTGGAGATAAAAGTTTTGATGAAGTCTATGACAAGCTAGAAGGTCTTTTTGATTCGCTGCCCTCTAGAAAAGAGAAACCCGCTAAGAAAGGTAAATTTAAATCTCTAGCTAGCCAAAATCTCTACTTAAACTTTGATCGTGAGCAAACACAAATATTTACAGGGTTTCCAACAAAGGGACTTGGTAATAAAGAAAACACTGCTCTAAAAATGTTAACCACTCACCTCTCTGGCCAGAGCTCTGAGCTTTTCGTTGAAGTGAGAGATAAACAAGGCCTTTGTTACACAGCTCAACCTATTCATTTCTCTGCCCTTGAAGCAGGACACTGGGGAATTTATATGGCCAGTGGGCACGATAAAGTTACGGCAGCCCTAAAGGCGATTGAAGCCATCATTAACAACTTAAAGGTGAATGGATTAAGCCTAGAAGAATTTAATCGTGTGAAGAAAATGATAGCAGGCCAAAGCTTATTAAATGTTCAAACTAATGACGATTACGCCAACATCTATTCAGTAACAACCCTTCAAGGGATGGGGCTAGATTATTATCACTTAAATAATAAGGAAATTGAGGGTTTAAATTACGAGAAACTTAATTCTGACCTTAAAAAGCTTCTCTCTCAAAAATGGAGCACCATTGTGGTTGGCAGGGGATGCCCCGAAGACTTTAAAGAGATGGTTTTAAAATAATTACTGGGGAACGTTTTGTTTACCCCGCAATTTTTTTTGAAACAATCAGATAAGCGGAGTCACTATCGATTCCCTGGTTAAGGGTTTTCTCAGAAACGAGACTCATAACCGTGGTTACCTGGTCAAAGCGAAATGAAAGTATCTTAAAAAAAGAGGGAATATCGTAAGCTGAGGGCACTTCGGAATTTAAATGGCGATAAGCTGTCTGACCAAGCTCTTGATAATATTTAGTATCTATAATTTTCTTATTTAAAGAATCTGAAAAGAAACCACAGATCAATAAGGCCGTATCTCCGATATCTTTTAACGTTCTCTTTTTCTTTTCTCTCGTCATCTGAGAGGCCTCGAGAAGCTTGGTACCTAAGACCTTATCTCTAACCTTTCCCTCGATAGTCTCAAAATACTTTCCAGCATCTCCAAACTTATCCATCACTAGACTAGAGTAATAAATGGTCTCATTAGGTAGAGGCTCGAGAGACTTCTCGTTAAATTCCTGCAACTGGGTATAAAAATATGATTGCAGGGAATTTTCTATGACAAAACTTTTTGTAGGTTGATTACCGCCTGACACTCAAATACCTCCAGGTTTCAACTACTTCACTCTACTATTTTACCAGAAAGTGGGCGGCGCAACATAAAAGAGGTAAATACTGCCTGATTTCAGGGTGTTCAAGCACTTCTTTTTGAGGTTTTATCGTACATTTGATACTTTGTGAGTCTAAATAATTTCATCAACATAGGGTTTAAAAATGACCACTTTCAATAAAGAAAATTGGGAAAAACTAGTCGAAAAAGAAACAAGAGGATTGTCCTCAAAAGACTTAGAAAAGTTAAGTCCCGAGGGACTCACAATTAAACCCCTCTATACTGCCGATGATTTAAAAGAAAATAATTACACAGACACTACCCCTGGACTCGCACCTTACATCAGAGGCCCAAGGGCAACCATGTACACAGGAAGACCCTGGACGATTAGACAGTATGCCGGTTTCTCAACTGCTGAAGAATCAAATGCCTTTTATAGAAAAGCTCTCGCCTCTGGCGGCCAAGGTGTTTCAGTTGCCTTCGATTTAGCCACCCACAGAGGTTATGATTCAGATCATCCAAGAGTTGTTGGCGACGTCGGAAAGGCCGGTGTCGCTATCGATAGTGTAGAAGATATGAAGGTACTCTTTAATGGTATTCCACTAGATAAAGTGTCTGTTTCTATGACCATGAATGGTGCCGTTTTACCTATTTTGGCAAACTACATTGTTGCCGCTGAAGAGCAAGGGGTAACACCCGACAAACTTTCGGGAACAATTCAAAATGATATTTTAAAAGAGTTTATGGTGAGGAATACTTATATATATCCCCCCACCCCTTCTATGAAAATCATTTCTGATATTTTTGCTTATGCCTCTAAAGAGATGCCTAAGTTTAATAGTATTTCAATATCAGGCTATCACATGCAAGAGGCAGGGGCTGATGCTGCCCTTGAACTTGCTTACACTCTTGCTGATGGCAAAGAGTATATTAAAACCGCCATCGAATCCGGAATGGCCATCGATTCCTTTGCTCCTAGGCTCTCATTCTTCTTTGGTATCGGTATGAACTTTTACATGGAAGTCGCAAAACTAAGAGCTGCGAGACAATTATGGCATGAGATTGTGAGCGAATTTAAACCACAAGACTCCAAGTCAACGATGTTAAGAACCCATTGCCAAACATCTGGGTGGAGCCTCACTGAGCAAGATCCTTACAACAATATCGTAAGAACAACAATTGAAGCGATGGCGGCTATTTTTGGGGGAACACAGTCCCTTCATACAAATAGTTTTGATGAGGCGATAGCCCTTCCAACAGAGTTTTCCTCTCGAATTGCCAGAAATACCCAAATTATTCTCCAAGAAGAAACTGGTATTACAGAGGTAATAGATCCATGGGGTGGGTCTTATATGATGGAGTCTCTAACAAAGAACATTGCTGAAAAAGCTAGAGAGATCATCAAAGAAGTTGATGAGCTCGGTGGCATGGCGAAGGCCATTGAAAAGGGTGTTCCCAAGCTAAATATAGAAAGATCAGCTGCTGCCAAACAGGCCAGAATTGACCGCGGTGAAGATGTTATCGTCGGTGTTAACAAATATCATAATAAAAGTGATGATCCTCTCGACGTTCTAGAAATAGACAACGTAAAAGTTCGAGAGGGACAACTAGAATCCCTAGCGAAAATTCGAACAACAAGAGATAATGATAAAGTTAACAAGGCGCTCGCTGATCTTGAGGATTATGCTGTGACAGGAAAAGGTAACAGCTTGGACCTGGCAGTAAAAGCTGCGAGAGTCAGAGCAACTGTTGGTGAAATCACCGATGCCCTTGAAAAGCATTGGGGTCGTTTTAAAGATCAGTCGCGAACCGTTAGTGGTGTTTATGGTAGCGCATTCACTGAGGATCAAAATTGGATGAGTATTAAAGAAGACATCAAAGAATTTGAGAGTTCTTTTGGAAGAAGACCAAGAATGCTTGTTGCTAAGATGGGACAAGACGGTCATGACCGTGGGGCAAAAGTTATCGCTACAGCATTCGCTGACGTTGGCTTTGATATTGATCTCGCTCCATTATTTTCCACGCCCGAGGAGGTAGCGAGGCAAGCTGTAGACAATGATGTTCATGTTGTAGGTGTCAGTTCGCAGGCAGCAGGTCACATGACATTAGTTCCCGCCCTAATCGAAGAACTTAAAAAACTTCAAGCAAATGACATCATCGTAGTTGTTGGCGGAGTAATCCCCAAGAAGGATTATCAGTTTCTTGAACAAATTGGAGTCAAAGGTATTTTTGGTCCAGGTACTCCAATACCAGTATCGGCACGATCGGTACTTGAAGCC
Source organism: Bacteriovoracaceae bacterium (assembly GCA_021737405.1). Classification (GTDB taxonomy): domain Bacteria; phylum Bdellovibrionota; class Bacteriovoracia; order Bacteriovoracales; family Bacteriovoracaceae. The sequence goes on along the minus strand of JAIPEG010000007.1, from coordinate 28,369 downwards.
ATTAAAGAAGCTCAAGGAAATTAGTGAAAGACCCTAATGAAATTCAAAAAAAACTATTTGCTGGTGACCGCCGTGCACTTGCAAAGGCCATTACTCTTATTGAATCTCAAAAAGAAGAAGATAAAAATTTAGCAGACCTTATCCTTAAAGGGGCTTTACCAAAAAGCGGGAAAAGCCTAAGAATAGGAATATCAGGCATTCCTGGGGTTGGAAAATCAAGCTTCATAGAAGTATTAGGACTTAAACTAATCGAAAAGGGTTATAAAGTTGCAGTCCTTGCCGTTGACCCAAGCTCACCGGTTTCCGGAGGGAGTATCTTGGGTGACAAAACCCGCATGGAGGAACTCTCTCAAAGCCCCAATGCCTTTATTCGCCCCTCCCCAACAACAGGCAGTCTAGGCGGAGTTGCTAACCAAACCAGAGAATCTATCTATCTTTGTGAAGCCGCTGGATACGATCTTATTCTTGTTGAAACGGTCGGCGTTGGGCAATCAGAGTACCAAGTCGCCTCCATGGTAGACTTATTCATGGTTCTCATGGTTCCAAATGCAGGTGATGAACTTCAAGGAATAAAGAAAGGTATTATTGAACTAGCAGACTTTTTAATCATTAATAAGGCCGATGGCGATACTAAAGTCCTTGCTGAAAATGCTAAGTCTACCTATCAAAATGCCCTACAGATTATTAAAAAAGAAAAATTTTGGAGTCCACGGGTTCTTACTTGTAGCTCACTAGAAAAGGCTGGCTTTGAAGAAATATTTGATGCCATTGACGACTTTCGTAAGTTAGCCTCAAAAGACAATCGCTTAAGCCTAATCAGAAAAAATCAAACTCATTCCTGGCTAACTCATTTATTTCACCAAAGCCTAACTCAAAGTATTAAAAAAAATAATCTTCTCAATGATCGCTTTTCTAAAGTTGAATCTCGGGTTGTTGAGGGGAAACTGACGGCACGAGAAGGTGCAATCGAAATGATTAATGAGCTTAAAAGAAGTTTTATAACAAAATCTTGATGGTATTGTTTTTTTCGTAGCTAATCATCTCAGCCACCAACATTTTCTTTACGAAAAACATAAATATTTTTTCTGACTTTATTCCTAAAGGCAGGCGTGACTGCTCGACCTTTACCTTTAGCTCTTCTTTTTCTTTATCCCAAGTAATTGGTCCCGAAAACGATATTTCAGAGTTAAAACCAAGAACCTTCGTCGATAAAGTTACATAAACCAGTTCGTCCTTCGTAATCAATTTAATATTATACAAACTTGGACTTGTTTTCTTTATTCTAACATTATCAATACTAAAACTTTGATCCATGAGTTGTGATGGACTATAGGTGGAGTCTTTCGTAAAAACTTTATCTATTGTGATTTGCCCTCTCTTAACACAAGCATCGATGAGGTCATTTGGTAGAAAGACGTCTTCCCCAGACTTAGTTTCACAAGCGACATTTAAGTTCTCCATCAATGTTAAATCTTCACGATCGACTAGTTTTAATTCTGGTAATTCTAGCTGAAGGACTTCATCCTTATTTTGCACCAAATTTGGTTTTGTGAATGCTAAGAACGGCTTTTCGGTATCTTCAAAATCTCTCAACGAAAAAGATCCAAGCTCAACTCCAAGATCTTTTTTACAAAATTCTAAAATGCTCTTGATATCAAAGCGCTCGAGGCCAACCGCTTTTTGACACGACCAATCTATATTTTTAAATTTTATTTCAAAATTATCATTTATATCTAAGGTTGCTTCATTAGAACCTAACAATACACGATCCTCTCCCAATGAAAGTTTTTGCACATCCCCCATCAACTTTAATTTCTGAGACTGATCATCTTTAAAGGCTACTTCTAGGTTGAATTTTATGTCGTCGTCGTTTTTGAATAATTCAGACTTATTAAGACAACCCTTTAGGTATGTATTAACTTTTAAAGGGTCACCCTCTTCAGGCACAATACACTTTAGTTTCGATGAACTTAAGCTAAAACTTGTATCCTTCGATTTATACTTAAACTCTTCTGCGTTCAAATTTAGAAGGTTATCAACATGTTTAATACTCGGCTTTGTAATGAACATTTCATCTTTTGCTTCTAAAAGCTCTGCTTTTAAAAAATTTCCTTCTATTTCTAAATTATTTAAACAAGGTAAAATCAACGATTCGGAATTTATCTTAGTAACATCTAGATTCTTATGGCAACTGGCTCTTAGCTCAGTTGTATTAATAATAACTGAATCATTAAAGTTTGAACTAAGACTTATTACTTCAGACTCAATTCTATTTTGGCTAAAATTTAGTGATTTAAAATAACCTTGAAGATCAACCATTTTTTTTCCGGAATCTTCGAAAAACTTAAAATCAATACCTACACCAGGGCCAACGATCGGCCTTACTTGGCCGTAGTTCAAGCAACCTGCAATAAAACCATCGCCATCATTTATAAGATAGTCCTGATGGCGCGAGCAGAATAAATCAAAATTATGGGCCAACAAATTTGTCTGTGGCTCTCTCATGGCAAGGTTTTCACCACTGAACTCAATTTTTTCTCGATTCATAAATAGACTGACCGTATCCATTTTAAGCCATCTAATCGAATCAAAATAATTAAAATCTTTATCTCTTAATCGATAGACGAAACTCGCAGCAGGGCCCTGAAAGCCAATAAGATTATCTCTTCTATATATTTCAGCATCATAAAAGTGTGATTGATTATGAAGCTCTATATTAGTTTCGTGAGAAATTATTTTGAATTTTTCAAATGAGAAGGTTCCCTGAGATAACGATTCGCTTGCCGACCTTTGGTAATCCAAATCTTTAATCACAATGTCTAATGTCGGAGTAAGGGCTTCATCAAAAAGTGAAAAAGTATCCTGAGCTCCTAAAACCTGGGCCAAATTCGACAAAATAAAAATGAGGATAAATCTCGTAGTTTTCAGTACTTACTCCGGTTGCGCATCGCATTATCACCTAAAAGCCAAAGCCTTTCCAATAAAAACAGATATATTGAAAAATATACCCTCTGAAACAATTTCAGAATTGACCGAAATCAACGATTTTTGCCTTCCATTAGGTCATATATTGATATAAATAACTGAAATCATATTAATGACAATTTGCAGGAAGAGCTTTATGGACCTCAATCCTTCTTTAAAGAAGCCTGAAACAGGGCCTTATGATTTTTTTGAATTTGCTGACAAAATTCAGCCAAACTCTACCCATATTATCGGCTTCGAATTTGATGGGACAGCCTGCTTTAGAAAGGGTACTCGATTAGGTCCCGATGCAATCAGAAAAGACAGTACTGGAATTGAATCTTATAGCCCATATCTAGACTTTGATCTTGAAGAAATTGAAAGCGACTTAATTGATTTAGGTAATTTGCCTGTAGGAATTAGTGAAGATCAAGAAAAAAATTGGCAACAGGCAACTGACTTTTTCTTTGACCTTACTAACGGACATAATTTAAAAGAAGAAAATATTAAAATAGTCACTTTAGGTGGAGAGCACTCTATTTCGTATGCTCCCATTAAAAAGTACCTCGAAGACTTTCAGGACCTGGTTCTGATTCACCTCGATGCCCATGCAGACTTAAGAGATGGCTATGAGGGTTATCACTATTCTCATGCTTCTATTATTAAAAGAACATTAGACCATATGACCAATAAGCATAAGCTTATTCAATATGGAATTCGCTCTGGCACAAAAGATGAATATATTTGGATGAGGGAAAATCAAACTTTAAAAGTAAGTCTCGACTCCTTTATTACTGAAGTGCAAAGTATCCCAAATGATCGGCCAATATATCTAACTTTAGATTTAGACTATTTTGATCCCTCATTTATGCCCGGCACTGGTACACCAGAAGCAGGTGGAGAAACATTCCACTCGTTTATAAAGCTTATGAAAATTTTAAAAGAAAAAAACTTTGTTGGTGCCGATATCGTTGAACTATCTCCCCCGCTAGATGCTTCAGGCAATAGTAGTGTTTTTGCGACAAAGGTAACTAGAGAAACAATCCTTGCACTTAATTTTAAAGGAGCCAATTCATGACAACTTGGAGTCGAGAAGAAGCTGAAAAGACTTATAATATTTCAACTTGGGGAGAAGGCTATTTTGACATCTCTTCCAATGGGGACCTCGTCGTACGCCCTTCTGAAACATCAAAAGATATTATCCTTAGAGAAGTTATTGAAGAAATGCGGGCACAAGGCGTTAGTCTTCCAGCCGTTATTCGTTTTCATGATGTCCTACGCTCTCAAGTTAGGAAAATAAATTTAACTTTTAGAGATGTAATCAAGGAAGCCAACTTCCAAGGTAAATACTGTGGCGTTTATCCTGTAAAAGTTAACCAAATGAGAGAAGTCGTTGAGGAGATTGTTGATGCTGGTGACGAATTCGATTATGGGCTTGAGGCAGGTTCTAAGCCTGAATTACTCTCTGTACTTGCATACAATTCGAATCCGAACTCCCTCACCGTTTTAAATGGCTACAAGGATGAAGACTACCTTTCACTTGCATTAATGGGACGTCAACTTGGCAGAAAAGTTATCATCGTTATTGAGAAGTTTTCCGAACTTCCAAAACTCTTAAAATTATCTGAGCAATATAAAATAAAACCTCTTATTGGGCTTAGAGGTAAAATGTCTATTAAAAGTCGGGGTCGATGGGCCAAATCAACAGGCGACAGAGCAAAGTTTGGTCTCTCTATCTCAGAAATGCTTAGAGCAGTCGAACTCATGGAAGAACATGGTTTAAAAGATTGTATAAAACTATTCCATTTTCATATTGGTTCTCAAATTTCTGATATTAGAACTTTTAAAGAGGCCATCGGCGAAGGTGCAAGAATTTTCACTCAACTCTACAAGCTTGGATGTGGTTTAGAATACTTCGATGCTGGAGGTGGACTAGGTGTTGATTATGATGGAACTCGTTCTTCTTCAGAATCATCGGTTAATTATAATCTAAGTGAATATGTTTCAGATATTGTATATGGTCTTAAACAAATTTGTGATCTCGAGAATGTTCCACACCCCAATATTGTAACAGAAAGTGGCCGCGCCATTACTGCCCATCACTCATTGGTTGTGACAAATGTCATCGATAAAATTAGCGTTACTCAACCAAACTACAACACATCTGTTGATGATAACGAACATATTTTAATCAAAAATATGAGAGAGATGCATGCATACGTTATGAGTGAAGAGAATTATCAAGAAATCTATAATGAAGCTAGCCAGATCAAGGAACAAAGCTTAAGTGCATTTAACTTAGGCGTTATTTCAATAAAAGACCGTGCAAAACTAGAAACTCTATATTGGCAGATTATGGAGAAGTTATTAGAACTATGTCGCAAGATGGAGTTTGTTCCAGAATCTCTCTATGAACTAGAGGATCAACTCTCCCCTCAGTACCTTTGTAATTTTTCTGTTTTTCAATCGGCCGCAGATCATTGGGCAATTGACCAACTACTGCCAGTCCTTCCGATAACACGCCTAAATGAAAAGCCTACCGTTAGCTGCTCAATTGCAGACATAACTTGTGATAGTGATGGGATCATTAATAAGTTTATCAACCGAGATGGAATCACTCCAACGATGGCCATACACGAACTTAAACCTGACCAAGAATACCTTATTGGAATGTTTCTTACAGGTGCCTATCAGGATGTTATGGGTGATATGCACAATCTCTTTGGACGTCTTCATGAAGTTCATGTTTATGGTGACAATGATGATCCCAAAGGCTTTTACATTGAAGAAATCATCAAAGGAAATACCGCATCCAGTGTTCTATCTACAATGCAGTATAATCCAGAGTATATGGCACAAAAGATGAAGAAGAATGTTACTAAGATAGTCTCAGAAGGAAAGTTGGCACCAAGATTAGGTGTAAAATGGGTAGACTTTTATGAAGATTGCCTAACCAGTTACACCTATCTTAAGAATTAATTTATTTTTTTAAAGAATTTAAACAACTCTCCATCAGAGCTAAGAAGAAATTTCGTATCTTCACTTAGTGAATTTCGATAAACTTCCATCGTCTTTGTGAATTGATAGAAGTCAGGGTCCTTTGAAAGAGATTGAGCATAAATTTTCAAAGCTTGTGCTTCACCACGCCCTCTAATGATTTGCGCCTCTTTATAAGCTTGTGACTTGATCTCTGTTAAGTCTCTTTCTAATCGTCCTTCAATCTTCGCCTTTTCACCTTGACCAATAGAGCGGATTTTCTGAGCGACCCTTTGTCTTTCAGAAGTCATTCGCTCATAAACCTTACTTTCAACTGACTTTTCATAACTAATTCTTCTTAACTGAAGATCAATTAATTCAATGCCAAAGGCTTGAAGTTCCTTCTCAGCTGACTTAACAATCATTTCACTCAGATTTTCCCGACCAACTTCGATCTTCTCAATTTCTCCAGAGACACCCTCTTCTATGACAGGTTTTCCTTCTTCCTTCATTTTTTCGATTACAGCTTTTTCTTCTTCAATTTTTTGAATGATACTATTTGAATTACGAACACCTTCTACAAGATTATGGTTTGAGATTACATCTCTTGTCGCTGAGTCTAAAATTGCATCTAAGCGTGCTTTGGCGCCAGATTCATTCCTTACTGTCTGGATAAACTTTAGTGCATCAACAACTTTCCAGCGTGCTGTTGTATCGACCTTTATATACTTTTTATCCTTTGTAGGAATTTGATTTGGATAACCGTCCCAACTAAGAATTCTTTTATCCACAAAACGAACTTCCTGGATAAAAGGTGTCTTATAATGAAGACCTGCCTCAACAACAGGAGCTCCTATCGGCTTACCAAACTGAGTAATAATTGCTTGGCGCCCTTCATTTAGTTCATAAAAAGCCCCATTGAGTACAATTAGCATTGCACCGAGAACTATAAGTAAAAACAATGATTTACTTCCCACCGATTTCTCCTCTTCCATTATATATTGGCAGAACCCCTTTCACAGAAGTATCAACAACAGTGATATCCTTTACTCGCTTTAAAATATTTTGCATTGTCTCAAGATAAATTCTCTTCCTGGTAATGGAAGGAGCTCTCTTATACTCAACGAGGATTTCAGAGAATTTTTGAGCATCACCTTGGGCCTCATTAACCATAGCTGTTGAGTAACCTTCAGCTTCACTGATAAGCTTTTCGGCCTTACCGCGGGCTTCAGGAATAACTCTGTTGTAAGATTCTTCTGCTTGGTTAATTACTTTTTCCTGCTCTTGTTTAGCAGCATTCACTTCATTAAATGATTTTTTAACAACATTAGGAGGATTCACATCCTGGAGTTTAACCGTAACTATCTTTACCCCCATGTCATATTTATCTAAGATCTCTTGCATTAAAACTTGAGCATCAGCTGCAATCTCGACCCTACCAGTTGTTAATACATCAGTAACAAGCCTGTCACCGACAACTCGTCTCATTATAGACTCTGAAACATCTCTTATATTGCTCTCTGGTGAAGATGTTTGAAAAAGAAATTTAAAGGGATCTGATATTTGATATTGAACAACCCATTCCACATCAGCAACGTTTAAGTCACCTGTAAGCATTAATGATTCATTATCAAAATTTTTCTCATCATAAGTGGTGCGACGACCAGACGTAGTTCTTGTTCTAAAACCAAATTCTTGTTGGAGAACCCTCTTTGTCTTCACAAGAGTCACGCTATCAATGCCTAGTGGAAGTTTAAAATGAAGCCCCGGCTGAGAGGTCCCCACATATTGTCCAAAGCGAATAATCACAGCTTCTTCGTCTGGATCAACCGTGTAATAACTCGAACGAGCTACACCTAATAAAAATAAAATGATGACAATAGGACCAATAAACTTTGCTCCCTTTTGCATATCATCTTTCGCTCTTTCCCAATCGTTCACTATATCTCCTAATGGTTATTCTATTTCAATCATAAGAACGCCAGAATCAAGCGCATCGCCTTCACTAACGTGTATTGCCTTCACAGTTCCACCGACACTAGTTTTAATCTCATTTTCCATTTTCATGGCCTCTAAGATTAAGACACAATCACCGGCAACGACTTCATCACCAACGTTTACGTTTATCTTAACAACTTTTCCAGGCATCTGGGTTAATAACTCTCCCGAAGCCCCACTACTTAGTCCACTAGGCTTAAAACCTCGATAAAGTTCAAATACTTTATCAATATTTAGAAGCTTTTTTGGAACATGTTGACGAGCAAGCTTTCGCCACGATTTATTATTAAAAGAGCAGTAATAATTCCCAGCAAGCTTTCTAATGAAAACATTTTTTTTATCAATGACTTCATTTTCTTTTATCGCGGAGAATTCAAACTCTACCAGCTCACTTGAATGCTTAACTGTCTTTATTAAATCGACAATATATTCATTTTGTTCTGAATCAATTAAGTAACTTCTCATTACATCCCCATATTTCTTGCTTCTGCTGCAGCAAGTTTTCTGTAAATCGAATCAAAGTTTATATCAGTGTTTATTCTGTCCTGAGGCTTTACTTCAGAAATAAAGTTCGTTGTATATTTCCCTTCAGCAAATGTTGCATCATCCATTATAACCTTATGAAGAGGGATATTGTTTTTTAATCCTTCAATATAAAGTCCCTCAAGAGCCGCCTTCATTTTCCGAACAGCAACGTCTCGAACGAGCCCCTTTGCCACAAGTTTCCCAACCATTGGATCAAAATCTGGTGTTACATTTAATCCACGATAAAGACAGTGATCAAACCTTACTCCTTGCGGAAAGTTTGTTTCAAAACCAGTAACGGTTCCTGGAGCGGGAAGCATTGTAATAGGATCTTCTGCGCAAATACGACATTCAATTGCATGTCCTGTTTTTTTAATCCAATCTTGACTTGGAATTTGTAAATCTTCACCAAAAGCAGACTGGATCATACATATAATCAAATCAACCCCGGTAATTTCTTCAGTTATTGGGTGCTCTACCTGGATACGAGTATTCATTTCTAAAAAATAGAAACTTTTGTCCTCACCCATAATAAATTCAACGGTCCCTGCACTATCGTAATTTACAGCCTTAGCAAGCTGCACTGCTGTTTCGCAAATTTCTTTTCTCAATTCTTCGTCTTCACCAATAAAGGGAGAGGGTGCTTCCTCAACAATTTTCTGATGACGTCTCTGAATAGAGCATTCTCTTTCAAAGAAGTGAAAAACATTGCCTTGTTTATCGGCCATGATCTGAACTTCAATATGATGAGGATTAACAATAAGTTTTTCAACCAGGAGATCCCCATTTCCAAAAGCAGAAACAGCTTCTCGTCCTACTGCTTCAAATTGCTTTTTTACCTCTTCATCATTTAAGCAAGCTCGCATTCCACGACCGCCGCCACCAGCGACTGCTTTTAATAAAACGGGATAGCCAATTTCATTAGCAACCTTCAAGGCACCTTCAACAGTTGGCACTGCTTCTGCCGTTCCCGGAACAACGGGAACTCCCGCATCTCTTGCCAAGGCCTTTGATGTCGCCTTATCACCCATGACTCGAATTGCTTCTGTATTTGGACCAATAAAGACAATTCCTTCTTCATCTAAGCGCTTTGCAAAACTACCATTTTCAGAAAGAAAACCATACCCAGGATGAATCCCATCTACTTCGTTTTCCTTGGCGATACTTATTAGCTTTTCAATATTTAAATAAGTCTCTGCGTTGTTCTTGCCTTCTAAGTGAATCCATTCATCACAAAATTCTAAATGAGCGGCACTTGGTTCATTATCAGTCCATAGACCAATTGCCGTGTGACCTAGTTCTCGACAAGCTTTCGCCACTCGTGAAGCAATTTCTCCTCGATTAACGATCATTATTCTTTTAGGTTGTGTTTTATGTAGTCTAATATTCATAGCTGAATGTTCCCGTGTTTTCTTTGTGGAAGTTCAACTTTCTTATTTTTGAGTACCGTGAAGTATTCAAAAAGTCGCTTTCGCGTTTCTTCTGGAAATATAACGGCATCAAGGTAACCAAGCTCTGCTGCTCGGTAAGGATTGTTAAATTGCTTTTCATAATCTGCTACAAGCTCAGCCTTTTTCTTGTCAAAAGCTTCACCTTCAAGACCCATTAGCTCATTTCTAAAGATAATATTAACCGCACCCTCTGCTCCCATCACAGCAATCTCGGCAGTGGGGTAAGCTAAGTTAACATCTGCCTTAATATGCTTTGAAGCCATAACATCGTAAGCACCACCATAAGCTTTTCTCGTAATCAGAGTAATCATAGGAACCGTTGCTTCTGCATAAGCAAAAAGAAGCTTTGAACCATGAGTAATGATTCCTCCATATTCTTGAGTTGTTCCTGGCAAAAAGCCAGGCACGTCTACGAGAGTCAAGATTGGAATATCAAAGGCATCACAAAAGCGCACAAAGCGAGCAGCCTTACGAGAAGAATCAATATCTAAAACACCTGCGAGAATCTGGGGCTGATTGGCAACAATTCCAACTTTAATTCCACCGATACTCGCAAAAGCGACAATAATATTCTTTGCAAAATCTTTATGAACCTCAAGGAAAGAGCCATCATCAACAATGTCGATAATTACTTCTTTCATATCATATGGTTTCTTTGGATTTGCCGGAATAACGTCTTTTAATTTCTTATTATCTCTAAAAACAGAATCTGCGGTTTCCTTGCAGGTTTGCTTGCGATAATTTGATGCTGGAAGGTACGTCATTAATTCCCGTACTCGTTCAAAGCACTCATTCTCATCGATACATTTAAACTGTGCGACCCCTGACTTTTCATTATGTGAAGTTGCACCACCTAAATCTTCTTTTGTTACTTCTTCGTGAGTCACTGTTTTTATAACATCTGGCCCAGTTACAAACATATAAGAAGATTTATCGACCATAAAAATAAAGTCCGTGATTGCCGGCGAATAAACGGCTCCACCAGCACATGGTCCTAAAATTAAAGATATCTGGGGAATAACTCCAGAGCACTTTACGTTGCGATAGAAAATGTCAGCGTAACCCGCAAGAGATTCAACACCTTCCTGTATTCTTGCTCCGCCACTATCATTCATTCCTATTATTGGAATTCTATTTTCTAGAGCAAAGTCCATTATCTTACAGATTTTCTTTGCATGAGCTGCACCTAGTGCACCTCCCCAGCAAGTAAAGTCTTGAGAATAGAGGGCTACCTTTTGGCCATTGATTTCACCAATACCAGTGACCACACCGTCACCAAGGTATTTATTTTTATCCATTCCAAATGAGGTACAGTGATGAACGACGAATCTATCGAACTCTAAAAAAGAACCTGGGTCTAACAACCTTTCGATTCTTTCTCTTGCCGTATACTTACCTTGGGCATGTTGTTTTTCGATTCGCTCGGGACCTCCCCCGAGTGCAGCACTCTCTCTAAGACTAGAGAGCTCGTTACGCTTTTGTTCCAAAACATCTGTGGACATAAAAAAACCTCCTAAAAGCCTTGGTAATATACCTTTTGGACCTTTAGGAGGCTATTTCTCTGCGTTAATTTTTTATTTCACTACGCTACTCGTTAGCTGCCTTTTTACGCTTATCTAGCTCATACTTATCGACTTTCATAATTAAGCTAGCACGGCTGATTCCAAGCTCTTTTGAAAGCTTTGACTTATTAAAGTTGCAGCGCTTCAAACCTTCCCGAATCATTAATGCTTCCAGCTCTTCAAGAGCGGCTTTTAATGAACCATTTGTATTTATACCTTTCACGACGCCAGTACCACCGCGAGGGCCGCCAACAGCGTCAAGAATTCGTGCACTTAATTGCTCTGGTGTGATGATCTTATCGTCACCCGCCAGAACCACAAGTCTCTCGATCTCGTTTTCTAGCTCTCTAACGTTACCTGGCCAATGATAATCGAGCATCTTTTCAAGACATTTCTTCGAAACAGTTTTCATTGGTTGACCAGCTTCATCGCATCTCTTTTTAAGGAAGTGATCCATTAGAATTGGTACATCTTCTTTTCTTTCTCTAAGAGCAGGAAGGGGCACATTTATGACATTTATTCTGTAATATAAATCTTCTCTAAATTCACCAGTCTCCATCATTTTCTTGATATCCCGGTTGGTTGCAGCAATTATCCGCACATCAGTCTTCTTAGGCGCATTTGCTCCAACAGGAAGATATGTTCCTTCCTGAAGAACCCTTAGCAACTTAACCTGCATGGATAATGAAGTGTCTCCAATTTCATCTAAGAACAAGGTTCCACCATTGGCCTGCTCAAAAAGACCTTTTTTATCCTTGATAGCTCCTGTAAATGCGCCTTTCACATGACCGAATAGCTCTGAGTCCAACAAGTTATCGTTAAATGCTGAGCAGTTTAGCGCCAAAAACATATTATCCTTTCTTGGTGAATAATAATGAATGGCCTTGGCTACGAGTTCCTTACCTGTACCGTTTTCACCTTGGATAAATACGGAGGCTTCACTTGTTGATACTTTTTCAAGGAGGTTATAGATTTGTTGCATCTTTTTCGATTTACCAATCATCATGTGATATCGATATTTATCACCTAGCTCTGAGTTGAGTTCCTGAATTCTTTCTTCTCTTGTTGTAATCTCTTCATGGAATTCGACGATCTCTTCAGAAACAAGTTCAACAAGTTCTGGAAGATACTCAACATCTGTTTTATTCATGGATCTGAGGTGGGCGATGGCAGACTTAGCATCCGCTTCGTTAACACCAGACTCACCCATTTGCTTCACAAGCTCTGCCTTTTCCTTTTCAGTCACAGAATCAAGAATGAAAGGATAGGCAATCACAGTTCCCATATATTCGCCGTCAACAACGACTTTAGAGGCCACTCCCTTAATATGTTTGAAATAACTTTCAAACATTATCGTTTGGTCATGACTCGCTTTTAGTTCTTCATCAATCCTCTCAAAATCTTGATTAATGAACTCATGACCATGATTCATCCCCATCTGGACTTTGAAGAATAGATTTTTATATTCTCTTCCTTTTTCAAGGTGACCACTTTGAATTTTCGCGTGGGAATCAGTCCAAACCAATTCGGTTCCATACCATTTGTTCAGAATCTCTGAGAGTTTAGAGATCACATGCAAGTTCTTCATTTCTTTCCAATTAATCATGTCATTCTCCTCGTTTAGGGATTTCCTAAACGTTTTATAAAGGGCGATTTGATTAAAATTAGAACATTGCCCTTAAATCTGTTTAACTTTTCGGCAATTCTTTAGAGGGACTTAAGTACAAAAATAAGACAATTTGATAAAATTATTTCCGTACGCACCAGCGACTCTACGCTATTTCAGCTAGTTGGGCACATTTTGAGGGTGTCACAAAAAATCAATGAGATTCAATCTTGTAAGGAGTCTGCCCGCCAGTGAGGGAGCTTAGGTAAAAGTTCATTCTATCGTTATATGATTTATGGTTCCAATCCTGTGGACCAATGTATTTGTTTAAATTTTTACCGCTTTTTGAAAATAAATAGGTTTCTGGCACTTTTACTGTACCAAAAGTTAACATCGATTTACCTGTTTTATCATGTACGACCGTTACATTTTCGGGCAGGTCACCAAATCGCTTCATAAATTTGTTTATTTTTTTGTCATCATCTTGAACTGCTAGCAACACAGCTCGGACTTTTTTATCTTGAAATTTGTTAACAAAATTTAAAAAGTCCGGTAACTCGGCCTCACAGGGGGCACACCATGTACCCCAAAAATGAATTAAAACAGCATCGTATTTATCACCAAAAATAGTTTCGTTGTTTACTAGTACGCTACTCTTATTTCCCTTCACCGGTGGGAACGTAAACTCTGGTAGGCTTTTTAAAATAAGATTATTTTCAGTACTCGTAAGAGCATCTACTTTTCTTTTTTGAACAATAGAATAAGCAAGAGTCGAAGCTATTATCAGGGCAATAATCGCTAATTTCGAGGTAAATGGAATGCCCTTAACAGGCTTAGCTTTTTCAGTCTCTGTCATAATAAAAAAGACCTTCCCATAGAGAAGGTCTTTAAAAGATAATTCAAATTAAAACTTAAGGCTATAAACTTTTAGTCAACAAAGGCAATAAGACCCATTTGAGCATTATCACCAACGCGTCCATCAGCTAACTTTAAGATTCTAGTGTAGCCACCAGGTCTTTCTTTAAAGCGTGGTCCAACCACATCGAATAGCTTCTTAACAGCGTCTTTGTTATTTAGTTTACTGTATGCAAGTCTACGATTTGCAACAGTGTCATTTTTAGCCAAAGTCACGAGCTTCTCAACATACCCTTTAACTGCCTTACATTTAGTTTGAGTAGTCTTAATGCTTTCATGCTCAATAACTTCTATCGCCAAGTTTCTTAGAAGTGATCTTCTATGACTAGGTGATGTACCAATTCTGTATTTCTTTTTCTGGTGTCTCATAAGGAACTCCTACCACTTCAGCTTTATTCAGCGTCCTTCTTTTCTTGCATCTCTTTCATGATGCTATCTACTTTCATTCCAAGTCCAAGACCCATTTGAGATAGAATTTCTTTAATCTCATTTAGGGACTTACGGCCAAAATTCTTAGTTCTAAGCATTTCGCCTTCAGTCTTGGAAACAAGCTCATATATATACTTAATATTCGCATTTTGCAGACAATTTGCAGATCTTACAGACAGCTCAAGCTCACTAACAGGCTTCAAAAGGAAGTTGTTTGTTGGAGTTTGTGGAGTTGCTGTAGTTACAGTTGTCTCAGTGCGAACAGTTTCATCTTCGTCTTCAAAATTAAGGAATACAGCAAGCTGATCTCTTAAAATTTTAGCAGAAAAAGCTACTGCATCGTTAGGATCGATCCCGCTATTTGTCCAAACCTCAAGAGTAAGTTTGTCATAGTCAGTTCTCTTACCAACACGAGAGTTTGTAACTGTGTAGTTAACTCTATGTACTGGGGAGAAGAGTGTATCAAGATAAATCCAGCCTACAGGCAAATCATATTCTTCTTTATTATCTAAAGCAGTTACATAACCTTTACCGCGAGCAACTTTAATCTCTAATCTGATGTTTCCACCTGAAGACACATTACAAATCACATGGTCAGGATTAAGCACCTCTACACTCGCACTGTCGCTAATGTCGCCAGCACGAACAGGGCCTTCTCCAGATTTTTCTAGAGTAAGAATTACGTCTTCTTTACCTTTAAGCTTAAATCTAACTTCTTTAAGGTTAAGGATAATTTCAGAAACTTCTTCTTTAACGTTATTTATTGTTCCAAACTCGTGGTCAACGCCATCAATACGGATAGCAACAATACCTGCCCCTTGTAGAGAAGAAAGTAATACTCTTCTCAAAGAGTTACCAAGTGTTTGACCGTAGCCTCTTTCAAGTGGTCTTGCTACAAACTTGCCGTAACTTGAATTAGTCGCTTCGGCATCTCCCTCGAGGGAAACTGGTCTAATCATGTTAGTCCAGTTCTTTTCTACAAATGTATCCATTCTGTTAGTCTCCTGTGAAACTTAGGTCTTATACTCTTCTTCTCTTTGGTGCACGACAACCATTATGGGGGATGGGTGACTTGTCTGCAACCGCAGTGATCTTTAAGCCAGCTTGAACGAGAGCGCGAATTGCGTTTTCACGTCCGGCACCTGGCCCCTTTACTCGAACCTCAACAGTTTGAAGACCATGCTCCATAGCTCTCTTGGCTGCCTCTAAAGAAGCAGATTGAGCTGCAAATGGAGTTGATTTCTTAGATCCTCTAAAACCGAGCTGACCAGCACTGGCCCACGCCAAGGCATTGCCTTGAGTATCGGTGAAAGTAACGATTGTATTATTGAAAGATGCCTGAATGTGACAAACTCCACTTGATATATTTTTTTTGACTTTTTTCTTGGAAGCCGTTTTCTTAACCATTGCTCGCTCCTACCTTACTTCATCGACTTAATAGATTTCTTACCAGCAATAGAAACAGCAGGACCCTTACGCGTTCTAGCGTTAGTGTGCGTTCTCTGCCCTCTCATTGGTAAGCTTCTTCTGTGACGGATACCACGATAACATCCCATGTCTTTAAGACGTTTGATGTTAAGGCCTACCTCTCTTCTGAGGTCACCTTCTACCGTGAAATCTTCTTCTAAAATTTTACGAATGGTTTGAACTTCTTCTTCCGTAAGATCATTCGAATTTTTTAATGGGTCTACACCCGCCTTTGCAAGAACTTTTACAGCAATGGATGGTCCAACGCCGTACAAGTATCTTAAGGCAACTCTCATGACCTTATTTCTAGGAATATCAACACCAAGTATTCTAGCCATAGCTACACTCCTACTATTAAGGTATTAACCTTGTTTTTGTTTATGTTTAGGGTTCTTCTTACAAACTATACGAAGAATGCCTTTTCTTTTGACAATCTTACAGTCCTTACAAATTGGCTTAACCGAAGCGCGTACTTTCATCTCAACTTCCTTTGCTTTCGCTATCTACCTTTACTACGGTAAGTTATTCTACCTTTAGTTAAGTCGTACTTAGATATCTCAACTAAGACTTTGTCCCCAGGCAGAATCTTTATAAAGTGCATTCGCATTTTTCCACTAATATGAGCAATAACACTATGTCCATTAGGGAGTTTTACTTTAAATTTCGTGTTGGGAAGAAGTTCTGTAACCTCACCCTCAACCTCGATAGATTCTTTATCTGTCATAGGTAAACATTAGCCTTTTTTGCGTCTAGCCTATATATATGGTTGACAACCATAATGCAAGCCCACGCAACAGAGTTATATAATTACTACTAAAAATTATTCTTCCGTAAGACCCTTGAGTGCCGCAAAGACATCATCTGGGTTTTGAGAGGCATCAATTCTCGCCAGTCTCCCAGATTCCTCATAGTGTGCAAGCACAGGATCTATCGTTTCCTTAAAAACTTGAAGGCGGGTTTTAACCGTCTCCTCGTTATCATCTTTTCTTTGCGTCAAGGATTTCCCACAAAGATCACAAACCCCTTCCTTGGCCGGAGCCTTAGAAAGTAAGTTAAATATTTCGCCGCAACCAGAACAAGTCCTGCGGTTGGTGAGGCGAGCAGCAAGCTTCTCTAGGTCTATATTAAAATAAACAGCTCTGCTCTTTGATTTTTTTAAAACAACTTCATCCAAAGCCTTGGCCTGATCGTGATTTCGGGGAAAGCCATCAAAAATATACGCATTTTGTGACAAGTCACAATTTGCGTTCAAAAGCTCTAGTACGGTGTTATCGTCAACGAGCTTTCCAGAATTCATAATCCCCTGGACCTTCTTTCCAAGTTCTGACTCAGACTTTATTTCCTTTCGAAGAAGATCGCCGGTTGAGATGTGGTTATAATGAAGTTCTGCAACTAATCGTGCAGCCTGAGTTCCCTTCCCCGATCCGGGAGCACCCAATAGAATAAGTTGTGGCTTCATAGCTAGAACCTTCTGTTGGCGCCCTTGTATTTACCCCTAGATTTGTGAGAGGTCTCATACTTGTCAGCGTACATAAAAGATTGAATGTTCATCATTACCCTGATTGATACAGAGACAAGGATAAGCATAGCCGTCCCACCAAAGCGCGTTTGTGCTCCACTAATTAATGAGGGGGTTATACAGATAACTACCAAAAATAAAGAGCCAAAAAAAGTAAGTCTATTTAGTAAGTAATCAAGGTATTCTTTTGTCTGCTTTCCAGGACGGTATCCTGGAATGAAGGCATTATTTTTCTGCAGCATTTCAGATACTTTTTTAGTCTTAAACTGAATTGGTGCGTAAAAATAAGCCATGTATACAATCAATAATCCGAAGAGAATGTTAAATAATAATTGACCTGGATAAAGGCTTTGTTGAATTTGATCAACGTATGGTTTAATCCAACTCTCTGCGGGAACAAAGCTCGCAAATGTAGCTGGAGCCGCAAGTAAAGAACTCGCAAGGATGGCAGGCATTACGCCACCAGTGTCAACTCTCATTGGTAATGTTTGCGTTCCACCATAAACACGGTTATGAACGACTTTTTTAGCGTATTGTACAGGTATACCTCTAAACGCCCTTTCTATAAAAGCAACAACGTAAAAGGCAACAGCAATTACAACGAAGAAGAGGAGAAGGTTGAAACCACTCAACTCACCATTTCTAAACAAAGTTAACTTTTGAATTACCTCTGTAGGCAATTCAACAGCGATACCCGCAAAGATTATTAAAGAAACACCATTTTCCAATCCAAACTCAGTGATTCTCTCACCGAGCCAAAGTAGAAACATTGTTCCGCCAGCTAGGGTAATCATTGTTGTTAATCTAAAGAGCATGCCCGGTTCAGGAATAACTGCTACTCCACCTGGGCTTTTAAAGGTTTCAAAAACAGCGGCCATTCCATAACCCTGAACACAACACAAGACGACTGTCGCATATCTAGTCCATTTTTGAATTCTTTTGTGACCATCCGCATCTTCTTGAAGTTCCGCTAGTTGAGGAATCACCTCACCAAGAAGACTAAAAATAATAGAGGTCGTAATATAAGGCATGATACCTAGTGCAAGAATCGAGAATCTCTTAAAGGCACCACCTGAGAAAGTATTGATGAGGTCGAAAATTCCCCCGCCGGACTCAGCAAAGTAAGATTGAACTGCAGCACCATTAACACCCGGAACAGGTATCTGTGCTGCCATTCTATAAACAAATAATAACAATAGAGTAAAAAAGATTTTTTTCTTTAGCTCTTCAATCTTTCCTTGAGCGGATGACATTACTGGACTTCCTTTTGTAGCAGAATTTATTCCTTGATCTCACCGCCAAGCTTCTCAATAGCTTCGCGAGCAGACTTTGAAAACTTGCCAATATTAACAAAAGTAAGCTTTTTTGTAAGCTCTCCACTTGCTAAAATTTTAACAGGAAGTTGTCTGTTGGCACCCTTGATCAAGCCCTTTTCAATAAGAGCAGTTTTACTAACTTCGCCACCATCAAATTTCTTTTCGATTTGACCTAAAGAAACTTCAGCAAAGTTATTTTTAAAGGGGGCGTTTGAAAACCCTCTTTTTGGTAATCTCATATAGAGAGGCATTGCCCCACCTTCGAAACCAGTTCTAACTCCACCACCAGCACGAGCTTTTTGGCCTTTATGACCTTTACCAGCTTGAGTTCCTTGACCAGAACCTTGTCCTCGACCAATTCTTTTAATATTTCTGTGGGCGCCTTTAGGGCTTTTTAAATTATTTAAAGTAAGCATAATTTCCTCTCGAGCTTTATTCCGCAACTTCTAATAGGTGAATAACCTTTTTAATCATGCCACGAACTGCAGGAGTATTTTCCAGAGTTCGCTTAGAACCAGTTTTTCTAAGTCCAAGTCCTCTAACGCATGCTTTTTGTTTTTCAGGACATGCAATCACACTTTTTTTCAACGTTACTGTAATAGTTTTACTAGTCATGACTTTACCTTATTTATAATCTGAGACCTTTAGTCTCTTTACCTCTAACTTTCGCAATACTTTCAAGCGATCTTAGATCAGAAAGTGCTTTGAAAGTTGCTTTAACAACATTATGTGGGTTTGTTCCACGAAGTGATTTAGTTAAAACATCTCTAACGCCGGCGAGCTCAAGAATAGCACGGCATGCACCCGCAGCTTTAACACCAGTACCCTGGGCAGCTGGTTTAAAGAGGATTTTACCCGCATCGTATTCACCAAGAATTTCATGAGGGATAGTTCCGCCATCAAGAGGCACATGAATCAAATTCTTTTGAGCAGACTGAGTTGCCTTACGAATCGCTTCTGGTACTTCTTTTGCCTTACCTAATCCATATCCAACACGGCCTTTTTTATCACCAACAATCATTAATGCGGAGAAAGAAAATCTACGACCACCCTTAACAACCTTAGCAACTCTGTTTACAGCCACAACTCTCTCTTCGAATTCTGGAGGAGTTGAAGGAGCCTTGGCCTTACGAGGAGCTTGAGGGCGCCTCTTACCTTTTGACTCAGCTTTTTTTTCTGATCCGGCCTCTACTTTAACTTCAGCATTTTCTTCTGTTTTATTTTCTTCGCTCATATTTTTCCTCAAGGATTATACTTGAATTCCATTTTCTCTAATTGAATCAGCAAGAGCTGCAATTACTCCGTGATACTTGTAACCTGAGCGGTCAAAAACAACCCTAGAGATATTTTTGCCCTTAAGCTCCTCAGCCACTTTAGCACCAACAAGCTTCGCTCCATCTTTATTGGCCTTGGCAGCAATAGCTTTCTTTCCAAAAGTTTGTACAGAGAACAAAGTTTTACTTTCTTCATCATTTACAACTTGAACAAAGAGGTTCTTGCTAGACTTAGTGATACAAACACGAGGTCTTTCAGAATCACCAGAAACGATCTTTCTTATTGAAAGCTTTCTTCTTAGGCGTTTTCGTTCTGATTCGCTTTTTACTTTTCCGTTTGGTTTTCTCATTTTAATTACCCTACTAACTTAAATTCCGCTTACTTTTTACCACCGGTCTTACCAGCTTTTCTGATAATATGCTCATCAACATACTTAACACCCTTACCTTTATAAGGCTCAGGAGGTCTAAATGAGCGAACCTTGGCTGCAACGAAACCAACTAGCTCCTTATTAGCACCGCTAATATCAATAACGTTTTTATTTACTTTCGCACTAACACCAGCTGGCAATGTGTACTCAATTGGATGAGAGTAGCCCAAGCTTAAAGTAAGCGTGTCACCAGAAACTGCAGCCTTATAACCAACACCGTTGTACTCCAAGGATTTTGTGAAACCTTGGGACACACCTGTTACCATATTATTTATAAGCGTACGAGTCGTTCCCCACATCGATACACTCTTTTTAGAGTCATCAACTGGAGTCACCGTAACTTCTTTATCTTTTAGCTCAATATTTACACTTTCATTAAATGTATACTCAAGTTGTCCATTTGGGCCCTTAACAGCTACGTGAGAACCATTAACCTTAACTTCAACTTTATCTGGTACACCAACAGGCATTTTTCCAATACGTGACATCTCTAATTCCTCATTTATCTTAGCTTTTACCAAATGCTACAGATTACTTCCCCACCAATTTTCTTAGTCTTTGCTTCCCTAGTACTCATAACGCCCTGAGAAGTTGAAATTACTGAAACACCTAGCCCACTCAGAACCTTTGGCATCGCTCTGTAACCACGGTACTGTCTTAGGCCTGGTTTTGAATATCTCTCTAATCCAACAATAGCGTCTTCCTTAAAAAGAACTTTAATTCTAATATCGGCTTTGCCCTTTGCTATAATCTTAAAAGAACGGATATATCCTTCATCTTTCAAAACTTTACAAACGTTCGCCTTCATTTTACTAGCCGGGAACTCAACACGATCGTGGCCCGCTTGTATGGCATTTCTTATTCTTGTTAGCATATCTGCAATAGGATCTGTCATCATAACTTTATTCTCCGCCCTTACCAGCTTGACTTTGTAACACCAGGAATCATGCCACGGAGTGCAAGTTCTCTGAATTGGATTCTTGATAGACCAAAGGCCCTGTAATAACCACGTGAGCGACCTGTAAGCCCACATCTGTTTCTAACTCTATTTTCGCAAGTATTTCTTGGCAGTGATTGAAGCTTTAACTGTGCTTCGAACCTTTCTTCCTCAGAAAGACTTTCGTCACGAACTTTTTTTCTAAGTTCCTTTCTTAAAGACAATTGCTTTTGCGATTGCTTCTTTCTTCTTTCGTTTTTTACAACTAGTGCTAATCTTGCCATCTCATTTCACCTTATTTTCTGAAGGGCATTCCAAACTGAGTTAATAATTCACGGCCTTCTTCGTTATTCGAAGCCGTTGTAACAATTGAAATCCCCATTCCTCTAACTTTGTCGATTTTATCGTAGTTAATTTCAGGAAATATAATCTGCTCTTTTAAGCCTAAAGTGTAGTTACCTTTACCATCAAATGCTTTTGGAGATACACCTCTAAAGTCACGAACTCTTGGTAAAGAGATAGAAATAAGTCTATCTAAAAACTCATACATCTTTTCACCTCTAAGGGTTACAGATGCCCCAAGCGCCATACCTTCACGAACCTTGAAGGATGCGATTGATTTCTTAGCCTTTGCAGTTACTGCTCTTTGTCCCGTAATTGCGCCTAAGTCATTCTTAATGCTCTCAACCACTTTAGAGTTGGTAACACAGTCCTTAGTTACACAGTTCACGATAACTTTTTCGATTTTAGGTATTTGATTAGCATTTTTGTAACCAAACTTTTCCTGCATCATTTTTTTAATTTCGCTATCGTATTTTTGCTTTAATCTACTCATAACAGCCTCAATATTTACTAGCTGAGTACGCTACCGCACGCTACAGCTACTCTAACCTTCTTACCATCTTTCTCTTCAATTCTTACTCTTGTGCTTTTCTTAGTCTTGGGACTAACAACAGCAATATTTGAGATATGAAGAGGTCTTTCCACTTCCGCAAATCCGCCCTGAGGATTTTCTTGCGAAGGCTTTAATGCTTTCTTAACGATATTCACACCAGCAACAAGAACTTCACTTTTCTTAAAGTTGATTCTCTCAACTTTCCCAGTCTTGCCCTTATCTTTTCCAGCAACAACTATTACTTCATCATTAACTCTTAGCTTTTGCATTATTCAACCTTTACTGACTAAAGTACTTCTGGAGCCAGTGAACAAATTTTTGTAAAGTTTCGAGCTCTCAGCTCACGTGCAACCGGTCCAAAAATACGAGTCCCAACGGGCTCATTATTGTTGTTTAAGATCACTGCACTATTTTTATCAAAACGGATATAAGATCCATCTTCTCTTCTTATTGGATAAGAAGTTCTTACAATTACAGCCTTCTTAACTTCGCCTTTTTTAATTTTGCCACCAGGCAAAGCCTGTTGAACCGCTACGACTATAATGTCACCAAGACCAGCGCTCATTCTTTTAGAACCGCCAAGTACTTTTACGCATTTTACAACTTTGGCACCTGAATTATCTGCTACATCTAGCTTTGTTTGCATTTGGATCATGATCTTGTCTCCGAACCACTTTTTACTTTTATTTCTTAGTTAATACTAAGGAGTTCCCACTTTTTCTTTTTTGAATAAGGTCTTGACTCGATAATAGTAACTCTGTCACCTGCTTTTGCCTTATTCTCAATATCATGTGCATGATACTTTTTTGATTGAGAAACGAACTTATTATAAGTTCTGTGCTTAAAGCGTCTTTCAACATTTACAACAATTGTTTTGTCATTAACGTCAGAAGTAACAACACCATATAATTTTCTTTTAAACTTTGTTTCTACAGTCATCTTAGAACCTTATCTCTTCTATTTAGTAGCTGCTTTAGCTGTTAAGAGTCTTGCAATATTTTTTTTAAGAACTTTCAACCTATGAGGTTTTTCAAGACCCGAAGTTGCCTTCTCCATTTTCATATTAAAGATTTCTCTTTTAATTTCAGACACTTTTGCATCAATTGCTCCAGCATCTAAAGCTTTTACATCTGTATATTTCATTACTTCTGCCATAAAATCCTCACGCCGGTATTAAATTGCACCTTCCGCAGTCACTTTTTGAATAATCTTTGTCTTAACAGGTAGCTTATAACAAGCAAGCGTTAAGGCTCTTTTAGCCAATTCGTGATCGAAATGACTAATTTCGAATAGCACACGACCAGGCTTAACTACCGCCACCCAACTATCTGGCGACCCCTTCCCTTTACCCATGCGAACTTCTGCAGGCTTTTTAGTCAGAACCTTGTCTGGGAAAATTTTAATCCAGACATTACCACCACGTTTAATCTTACGAGTCATGGCGATACGAGCAGCTTCAATTTGGCGGTTCGTTATATACCCACATGTTGTAGCCTGTATAGCAAAATCACCAAATGTGATAGTATTTCCACGATAGGCTTTACCCTTCATGCGACCTTTTTGCTGTTTACGCCATTTTACTTTCTTGGGACTAAGCATTTTCTACCTCAATCTAACCTATATTCTTTTTGTTTAGATTTACTTACTTGTAAATCTCTCCCTTATATACCCAAACCTTTACACCAATGATCCCATAAGTTGTCATCGCCTCAGCCGTATTGTAATCAATATCAGCTCTTAGTGTATGCAAGGGTACCTTTCTTTCTGAATAACCTTCCGCTCTTGCCATCTCAGCTCCACCGAGACGACCAGCCGTTCTAACACGGATACCTTTCACGCCAGCTCTAAACGCTGACTGAATCACCTTTTTCATGGCACGTCTAAAAGCAACACGTTTCTCTAACTGAGAAGCGATATTTTCAGCAATTAACTTAGCATCGGCATCAGGTCTTTTTACCTCTGCAATGTTGAAAACGAGAGTTCCAGAAGTAAGCCTCTTAAGGTCATTTCTAATTTTCTCAATTCCAGCACCTTTTTTACCAATAGCAACACCAGGCTTAGCAGTAAAAACAGTTACTTTTACCACGTCGGAGGTACGAGCGATATCTACACTGGCAATTGAAGCGTTCTTCATTTGCTTTTCGATATACTTTCTAATGGCCAAATCCTCTTGCAAAGTCTTGGCGTATGTCGTTTTATCGGCATACCAATTTGAGTTCCAACCTTTGATGTAACCTAATCTAAATCCGTATGGATGTACTTTTTGTCCCATAACTTTTCCTACGCTTCCTTCATTTCAACTGTAACGTGACTTGTTCTTTTACGTACTCTAAACGCCCGACCTTGAGCTCTAGGCTGGATTCTCTTAAGAGTAGGACCCTCGTCTGCAAAGATTGTGCTGATTACAAGGTTATCAATATCGTATTTCTCAGAATCAGCAGCAATCGCTAAACCGCTATTAATCAATTTAGTGAGCATAATTGCGATTTCCTTTTTCTCAGAAAATCTCAATATTTTTATAGCGTCTGAAGCCTTCTTATTTCTAATAAGGTCACAAACTTGTCTCACTTTGCGAGGTGCAATTCCGACTCTACTGTTTTTTACTAAAATGGCCATAATGACCCTCTCCTATTAATTCTACTTAAATTATTTCTTTTTCTTGTCTGCACCGTGACCATTAAAGGTACGTGTAAGAGCAAACTCACCTAACTTATGTCCAATCATGTTGTCAGTAACATAAACAGGAATAAATTTTTTCCCGTTATGAACCGCAAATGTTAAGCCAATAAACTCAGGTACAATTGTTGAACGACGCGACCAAGTCTTGATCACTTTATTTGATTTATTAGAATCGTCACCAGCTGCAAGAACTTTATTCATGAGTGATGTATCAACAAATGGACCTTTTTTTAATGAACGGGCCATACTAATTCTCCCTAATTACTTTCTTCGCTTTACGATGAAACGATTTGTTCTTTTATTCTTTCTAGTCTTATAACCTTTTGTTGGCATACCCCATGGAGATACTGGATGGCGTCCTCCAGAAGTCCTACCCTCACCACCACCGTGTGGGTGATCAACAGGGTTCATGGCCACACCACGTACACCTGGTCTAATCCCTAGCTTACGAGATGCTCCCGCTTTACCTAGGTTTCTTTTCTCGTGATCAATATTTCCAACCTGACCGATTGTAGCTCGGCAGTTTTCTCTTACCTTTCTTAACTCACCAGATGGCATTCTCAAAAGGACTTCATTTCCTTCTTTTGCCATTAACTGTACATATGCTCCTGCTGAGCGCGCCATTTGGCCGCCGGCACCAGGGTTTATTTCTACATTGTGAATAAGCGTACCAACTGGGATATCTTTAAGGAGTTTCGAATTACCTACTTTAATATCGGCCTCAGATGAACTCACAACACTATCACCGACTTTTAATCCATGAGGTGCGAGAATATAAGTCTTAAGACCATCAGCATAAACGATTAAAGCAATATTACAGGTCCTGTTTGGATCGTATGATATAGCCTTAACTGTTGCAGGAATATTTTCCTTGCCCCTTTTAAAATCTATAACTCTGTAACGTCTTTTAACCCCACCACCCTTATGTCTTGTAGTGATACGTCCAGCATTGTTACGTCCAGCTTTTGATTTAAGAGGAGCTATTGCTGACTTGAGCACTTTAACCTTTTTAGTTAGGTCAGCACTATTTACAACAGCTTTTTCTCTTTGAGATGGAGTGGTTGGTTTAAATTTTTGAATAGCCATTTTACTAATTCCTTATCTCAAGCCTAATTAAACGCCCTTAAAAAACTCAATTTTTTGACCTTCTGCCAATTGGATGTAGGCTTTCTTGGTCTTAGATGTCTTCTTAACAGTCTTTCCAGCACGCTTAATTTTGCCAGGCAAGATGCTTGTTTTAACGTTAAGCACTTTAACATCATAGAGAGTTTCAATTGCAGTCTTGATTTGATTTTTATTTGCTTTTAAATCAACTACAAAACCATACCTATTAGTTTTTTCACCAATGATTGATGTTTTTTCAGTAATAAGTGGTTTTTTTAGTATTTCTTCTAACTGGGCCATAGTTACACCAATCTATTAAGCAAAGTTTCCAATGCTTGTTTTTCAATTATTAAGTTTTCAAATTTTACAGCAGCATAAACACTAAAGTGCTCTACTGGCAAAGAGGCCGCTCTTTCAATATTTCTTGCAGCTCTCAATGCAGGGTCATTTTTATCCTGAGTTATAACTAGAGCAGGTAGAAGACCTTTATCATTAAGAGTCTTAAACATTTCCTTTGTCTTACCGTTAGATTCAAACTTTTCTACAACAGTAAGTTTTCCTGCCTGTAGCTTGTCAGCTATTATCGACTGTATTGCTACTCTAGTAACTTTCTTATTAACCTTTTGGTCGTAGTCTCTTGGCAAAGGTCCAAAAACTCTTGCACCACCAACCATCAAACCAGAACGAATTGAGCCCTGACGAGCACGACCTGTACCTTTTTGCTTAAAAGGCTTAGCTCCACCACCACTTACAAAAGCTCTTGTCTTAGTTGAATGGGTCCCTTGTCTTCTTCCAGCAAGAGTAGCCTTTACAACCTGGTGTACAGCAGGTTCTTTAATATTTTCAGCTGTCAAAGCTACTTTCGTAGACATTTTCCCTGAATCTTCAAATTTTGAGTTAAGAACTGTTATATCAGTCATTTCATTATCCTCTTAACTAAACTGTTACTTCTTTACTGCTTTTGAAATCTTAACCCAGCTGTTTTTACTTCCAGGTACTGATCCTCTAATTAGCATGTAACCTTTCTCATTATTGACTTCAACAACTTGAAGGTTTTGAACTGTTTTTACTTCGCAGCCCATATGCCCAGGCATTTTTTTATTTTTCCAAACTCGACCAGGAGTCGCTCTGTTACCAATTGAACCTGTCGTTCTATGAAATTTTGAACCATGCGTACTAGGTCCGCCTGCAAAGTTGTAACGCTTAATTACACCTTGAAAGCCTTTACCTTTAGATTTTCCAGTTACATCAACCATAGTAGCAGGAGCAAAAGCACTTAAAGAAACTTCTTTTCCAAGAGCATCAGCAGCAGCTCCATCAAACTTAACTTCAGAAAATTTTGTTAAGGCTGGCTTGATACTTGCTTTTGCTAAACGGCCTTTCGTTGGCTTATTAACGAGTTTTTCTCTTTTTGCTTGATAGCCTACCTGGTAAGCCTCATATCCATCTTTTTCTTCAGTTTTTACTTGGGTAATGTAGTTTGTCTCTAACTTTATAACGGTCACAGGAATGTGATTTCCCTCTTCGTCAAAGATACGAGTCATTCCAGCTTTAATACCGTAAAAAGATGATAATTCTACAGCGGACGCTGTATTTGCATTAGAAGTGTTTTCTGCAGTCTCTTCGACTGACTTCGTTTCTTCGGTCATTCATCCTCCACAGCATCACCCTGACTTCAGGGATGCGTGCATGGGTTAATAATTTTTGGTGGGTTTTAACCCAAATTACTTATTAATACTTAATTTCAACATCAACACCTGAGGACAGGTCAAGCTTCATAAGGCTGTCAACGGTTTGTTGTGTTGGATCGACGATATCGATCAATCTTTTATGCGTTCTCATCTCGAACTGCTCACGTGATTTCTTGTTAACGTGAGGTCCACGAAGAACTGTAAACTTATTTATTTCCGTCGGAAATGGAATAGGACCAACAACTCTCGCTCCGGTTTCCCTAGCTGTTTGAACAATCTCATTCACGGAATTATCTAACAATTTGTGATCGTATGCTCTTAGCTTTATTCGCAATCTAGACGCTTTCATTATCAACCTATTCCTAATTTTTTTTGAAGCACACTTTTAAGTTTTTTGCGGCCCAATGTCAAACTATTTTCACGGCTTTTTGTGCTGGGCCGCAATTTTTTTAGGGGCTTCAAAAGAAAGCCCCATAACCACCTGTTTTTACGAAATAATATCTGAAACAGTACCAGCACCGATAGTACGTCCACCTTCGCGAATTGCGAACTTAAGACCTTTTTCCATCGCTATTGGTTGAATCAATTCTACTTCAAATGAAGTGTTGTCTCCTGGCATTACCATTTCAA
>JAIPEG010000006.1 GCA_021737405.1 Bacteriovoracaceae bacterium | reverse complement strand
GAATCAAAGATCGTTCCATCAATCAAAGTACCTTCATAGTGAGTTTCGACAGTTGAAGTTAGCTCTGGGCTTGCCCCTGTACCCGTTTGAAGAACACGGTATTGAAGACCAGAAGCTGTTTCAATAACTCCTTCCATCGCTTTATTTTCAGCTAAGAAGGCCTTGCCAGCAGCAATATTATCTTCTCCAGCTTTATTAGAGAGTTCCTGAGCAGCAGCTTGCATTTTTTCTTGAAAGGCTCCCATCACTCTACCAATCTCTTCTTCACCAATTTCACTCTCTTCACCAAGGTAAGATGAACGAACACCTTGAAAGAAGTCCTCAAAAGTAATTTCAATACTTTGATTCTTAAAATCTCCACCAATCTGACGACCGATGATATAACTAATTTTTTGCTGATCTGTGTCCATAACTTCCTCTTTTTTAAATTTAACGACTCTGATTTGACCTAATCTAGCTGATCGAAGTCTCATTTCCAAGGAAATAAACTCTCGAGAGAACTGTGCTGGAACCAATGTTTGAACGATAAGTTAAACACTCCTAAGAGGCTTCTAGAGCCTCTCGGGAGCATTTAAAAAATGCGGCTATTAATCTCTTTTCTTTCTAATTGTGCAACTTACTTTAACGATCGCTGTGTACATACCAGTTACATGATTAACTGAAACCCAAGAAGAGTTTGTCCAAGCGTTTCTTTTAAAGAAGAAATTGTCATCCCACTGGTTACGACGAAGATTACACTTTGAAAGGTAAGAAAGTGATTCCTTGTAACGAGCTGCTTTAATTTCAACAACTGCGTCTTGTGCCATTTCAAAGGCAGCTGCTGCAGAAGAAGCTTGAAACTTAGCAGTGTCTCTAAAATCTTCGCTTTTTGCAAAAGAACCTAAAGAAAAGATTGCAAGTGTAATGATTAAAATTGTTTTCATTTTTACTCCAAGATAAAAAGTTTGTAAGAAATACAGGGATACAAACTTTCCTTTTCTTTTTAAAGGAGAATGCTCAGGAATCACAGAAAGCGTTAACCTGTAGTTAACGCTGAGACTATTTCGAGGAGAGACCTACAAATAGTCTTTGCACATCCACTCTGTTGAATGGATATCAAAATTGGGGAGTCGTACAAAGGCCTTATACTTGTCTTCGATTGGAACGGCGCGATCTATTTTGACTCGATAGTTACCAGTCGTGAAAGTCAGAACCCGTCCTTCATACTTACTAATAAGATTTAGTTTTCGGTAAAAGGTTTGCTCATTGCGATGAATATCACTGTAAGGAACCTCTACCTCATAAAAGGTATTCCTTCCAAGCTTAGACTCAACAATATAAAGCTCTTCGATATTAATGATGCGACCAAAATTCATACAATGAAAAAGCCGCTCTCTTTTAGGATTTAACCCAGCGTTTGAGGATAGAGAGAGAAGAATAAAAGTTAAAAAGAATATTGTTTTCATGGATAAAGTTTAAATAAAGGCCTTAGTAAAGACAACTAATTTAAATTCATCAGATCCCTAATCATTCGATAGCATTCACCTTTATAAGGAAGCTTTTTAAGATGCTTTTCAAAAGCCCTTTTAATTTTTAATGTAGCGCCTGTATCAATTCCCCAGGAAACCACTCCCACAGCCCGCTCAGTACTCTTTATGTGATTTGCGACATCTTCAATATCAAGATCTAAGATTTCAGCCGTTCTCTCAACAACCCCTTCTCGCATAATACCATGCCACTTTTGAGGGATATTAGAGTTATGGTCTCCACGAAAAAAGTTTGAGAAATAAATGGATCTGTCGTCTGAAATTTTATTATATCCTGTATTTACATATCGCTCCCAATTTTCGATGAGATCAGTATTTTGTACCGCCTCATGAATGGCCCTAAGAGGACGCCCATCACTCAGATCAATGAAGATGACTTTTCCTGTAAGTTTCCCCTCGCCATCAAGCTCCCAACGAAAGTTTTGGGCATGATTTGAAGTAACGAGAAATCCTAAGTACAGGCCCATCTCGGCCATCGCTCGCCCTTTAATCTTAAAGGCCTCTTTCCAAAATTTGTCATAAGTCATACCGGCCCTTGCCGCTATTTTCTCTGCTTCACTCCGATCGTTAAAAACAAAGCCTGATATCTGTGCGGTCTTCCCCTCACTCACTCCCTCCATTAAACGAACCGAGTTAGATTGATCAACCGCGGGAATTCCAGTGACAAGGGGCTCCCAACCGACATCGAGAGACTTTAAGTTGCCTTTTTGTTTTCGAAACGTATCACTTAAGAGACCCACCATGTAGGACCATCTTGTAGGATAGGGTCTCTTTTCAAAAGACCCCGCTCCTTGAACCGTTCCATCTGTGCTTGTTTTTAGAGAAAATGACCTACCTGTATTTCGGTCATAGGCGATAAGACTTTTTGAGGCCGTACTGTATGCCTTTAGCTCCCCAGATTCATGAAAAGTAAAAGGGATTTCATTTGTTTTTAGATAATTTAAAAGCTCAACTGATTGGGACTGATCATAGGGATGAAAATAAAATTTTACATATTTCTTCCCTGACCTCTCTTCAAAGAAATACGATCTAATATCTTCAGGCAGGTAATTCGCTTCATCGAAAATAAACCCATTTGGCCCTTGAGTACCTTGATTTCCGCGAAACCATTGGTCATGGTTATCAACAGGATACATCTTCCCCATCTCTATCTCTACATAACTCAAATCAAGAGGCTTTTGAGTAAACTTCTTCTTACCAGGATTATGCTGACTCTCAACATCAAGAAACTGCTCCATTGTCGCAGAGATCTTTTCATAATTATTGGCCGGTGTTCTATTTTGAACAAATGAATTACTCGTACAGCCCGTTAATAGGAATGTTAAAAGGATTAAAAATGATATAGCTCTAATGAGGCTCCTCCTGTTAATACAAGGTCATTTTACCTCTTAAAATTGTTTTAAGAATGCCAGTGGAAAAGCTTTCTGATCGCGAGTAAATTGCTCAAGTAAATTAAAAAAAGACAGATATCCTAGATCTTAGAATTCAATATACTAACGAAAAAACTATTATTACAATTGCCTTTATGTACACAACCTCTCAACAGGGCATTTGTCTCATACGTCCTCAGTATGTATTACCCCTTGAACATCTCAGTGGAGCTTATTCCTCTCCTCCTCTAGGACTTGCCTATTTAAGTGGAACTTTAAAAAGCCTGGGCCATAGTGTGAAAACTATTGACTCGATAGGCGAAAACCTTGACCAATACAATCGATTTACAACAACCACTTCCATACTCTCCGTAATTGGGTTAACGAATATAGAAATCATCGAGAAAATCCCACCAGATAGCGCCTATATTGGGATCTCCTTAATGTTTTCAAATGAGTGGATACACCACAAACATCTGGTCAATGATATTGTTAAAAGTTTTCCTCATTCAAAAGTAATTTTGGGCGGAGAACATACAACGGCTGAGTATGAGAGAATACTTATGGAGTGTCCGGGTATCTATGCATGTGCCCGCGGAGAGGGTGAACAAGTAATTGCCGAAATTTGCGCAGGTCATGACAGGTCGTTAATCTCAGGTATCGCATACATTGAGGATGGAAAAATCGTAATAAACGACAATAAACCTCGCCTAAAAAGCATTGCCAAGATCCCATGGCCTTCTTGGGAAGGCATACCACTTGAGAGTTATTTAGATAAAAAGCTTGGATATAACTCTCCCCAAGGAAAGAGGTCTGTGCCGATGTTGGCCTCTCGGGGGTGTCCTTATCAGTGTACATTTTGCAGTAATAAGTCCATGTGGACAACAAGATGGGTTCCCAGAGATATTGATGACTTAATGGAAGAGATAAAATTCAATCTTTTACACTACAAAATGGAACATATTGAATTCCATGATTTAACTGCAGTCATTAACAAGCAATGGACAATTGATTTTTGTAACCGCCTCATAAAAGAAGATCTTCCTCTTACATGGTCAATGCCCGCAGGCACTCGTTCCGAGGCCCTGACAGAAGATGTTCTCTCTTTAATTTTTAGAAGTGGTTGCAAGAGAATGACTTATGCGCCAGAGAGCGGTTCAGAAGAGACCCTTAGAAAAATGAAGAAAAAGGTCGACCTCACAAAAATGATCATATCGATTAGAGCTGCTTTAAAATTGGGCTTTAATGTAAAAGTTCATATGATCATGGGGGCTCCTAAACAAAAGAAGAGAGAAGTGCTAGAGAGTTTTATCTTTCTCTTTAAACTCGCCATTTACGGCGTTCACGACGCAAGTTGCTTTGCCTACTCTCCCTATCCAGGCACGGAGGATTTTGAATATCTCAAAGCGAAAGGTAAAATTGTTATCGATAGTAACTTTGATGAAATTTTAGCCAATAATGTTTATAATTCCTATAAGAATATAAAGTCATGGTCTGACGATATACCAAAGCAGTTACTGATTTTCTTAACTCTTGGAGGAAGTGGCTTTTTCTATTTTTTTCAATTCTTATTTCGCCCTCACAGACTCATCACAGTATTTTATAGAATTTCGACCAAGAAGAGCTTCACCACTTTTGAGTTGGCCGTTTCAAGTTTTCTTTATGGTTTCATGAGAACAAGGAAGAAGAAATTAAAAGGTTAAAGGGAGTCGATTTTTACCTATACTCGGTAATAGTTTCTATGCTCTTTTTTGGATTTCTACTTTATTATGTTCAAAGTCCAGGTACCCAAATTCTAGACATTTACGTTTTTGGAGTTATCCTTTTTATTTCCGTAGGATTAAAAAATTTTCATACAAGCCTGCCCCTTAAAAAGATAAAATCATCACACCTAATATTGTTAACATTATTTTACTTTATCCCTAGAATAATTAAGTTAAGTGAACAAGTCATTTGGGTGGACGAGTACATTCAATATTTAATACTTTCAAGGATTCCAAAAGGAGACTTTCTCCTAAGCGTTATTAAAGATGCCCAGCCCCCATTAGATTATTTACTATCTAACCTTAGCGTTAGCTTATTTGGGGCGAATCAGCTCTCCCTTAAACTATCGGCCCTCCTAATGGGTTATCTAAGCATCATCCTCTGTTATCGGATTGGCCAACAATACAGATTATCAAATCAGGTATGTTTAATCGGCTGTCTCATGTTCATGAGCTATCCCCTAGTCTTTGGTTATCAAATTGAAGCAAGACCATATAGCCTCGCTATTTTAACAGGGATGCTGCTAATTTCTTGTCATGAAGAATATATCCAGTCACCTGGAAAAAGCGCTTTGATAAGGGTTTTTTCCAGCACTTTACTTCATCTATTCTCAATCGGATTTCAACCCATGTTTTTCGTTGCAACAATCGCGTTATATATGGGGAGTAGAGCGAGAAACAAAATTCACTATTTTTCTTCAGTTTTTTTTGCCTTTATTATCTGTAGCCCCTTTTTTGGAATATTTTATTTCCGCGATAAAGAAAGGCATATTTTCATAAAGAAGAAGTCCCTTCCGATAAGTCGTCTTTTTTCTGAGATCTTCGAAAAACATATTACCTACATAACATCTAACATTTATTGGACTATTACGTTTCTGGTAATCGTTTTAATTAGCCTTTACGTTAAATATAAACGTAAAAATCTTAAAACAGGTTTTTATAAACCATTTCTCATTCCAATTATTTTTCTATTAATTCTTACTATAACTTTTACAAAATTAATTAATTGGCCATTTTATACACGTTATTCAATTCTACTAACCTGCTTTATTCCATTCATCTTCTACAATTCTGTTAAAGATTTAAAGTTAAACTCTCAATATTCTCATGGAGTTATATTCTTATACATTTGCTTTAACTTGGTTTTCTTTCCTCTATCTCTTAGAGAGATGAGTCCTATTTTTGGACACAATCCATGGAAAAAGCTCTATCAGAGATTAAACTCTCAGATAACAGATAGGGACCAATTACTTTTCCTTCATTACGACCATAACAGTCAAATCCATGCGAACGACTATGTTAGCTCAAAAATATATGGAAATGACATTGTTAAAAACAAATCTAACGTTTTTCAGCATTGGCCTAAAACCGCAGAGTGGCCAATTTTTTTAAACCAGAAATTAGATTATTGTAAATCCTTTGACGGATTTTTATATACTATATATTTTGACAATTATAGGTGGCCAAATACGACTCTTTTAAAATTAAATGTAGAGAGAGGACATGAACTTATTTTTCAAGATATGGCTTTGCATCTCTACAAACTGAAAAATGAAGGATCTTTCTATAAGACATACAAAAAATATTTTATCGATATCTTGGATACTTTTGGTGTCACCATTGAAACTATCCATATTTTAGAAACGTTAACTGTATTGGAGTATATGTATGGACCAAATGATAGGTATAAAGATCACTTTAAAAACTTTAAAAATATCATTGAAAAGAACACGCTAATTAGTCATTTACTTCCTAAAAGAATCCAGGAGCTAGAACGTGAATTCAAGAAAAATATCAGAAATAGAAAATATTGCAAAGAATTGGAAGTAGAGTAATAATAAACTCTATTAAACTATGCATATTGGATCAAATTGAAAAATCAACTTTATAGAAAATATTATTTTTACTGGTTTTTAGAACATATTCTAGGCTCATTTGGAGCTTCAAACATTCAAGAGAAACGTTGGCTGTTAAATCAACAATTGTCCGATTATTATATAAATCAACCTAAAAAAGATTTTGTTCAAATCGACGAGGTTGACTCAATTAGCCTCGAAGATTTTAAAAAAGAATATTATTACAAAAATAAACCCGTCATTTTAAGAAACTTTGCAAAAGACTGGCCATGCGTTCAAAAATGGTCCCCAGAATTTTTCAAATCTCAATATCCAGATTATCCAATGGTAATTACTGATTATCATAGGGACAGAGGGGGACAAAATGAAGAGGTCCTTCTAAAAGATTATTTAGAGCGAATTGATGCTGGTGAAGCCATTTATGCTCGTTTTGTAAAA
The DNA here is from genome assembly GCA_021737405.1 of Bacteriovoracaceae bacterium. GTDB lineage: Bacteria > Bdellovibrionota > Bacteriovoracia > Bacteriovoracales > Bacteriovoracaceae. Next base: position 114,279 of record JAIPEG010000006.1, on the reverse strand, counting down.
CTCCTTCATGATAAGCCTGAGCTTAAGAATGATCTAAATCTTGATATGATTAATTGTCTTAAAAGAAAGTCAGACTACTGGGTAGCCACCCAATTTTTCATGGGTCCCCCAAAGACCTCAACCTATCTTCATTGTGCTTTTATAAATAATTTCTTTGTTCAATGTTATGGCGAAAAAGATTGGCTCTTAATGTCACCAAAGTACAATGCACTGTTTCATCCTCCAACAGATCATGCTCCGACATTTCGTTGTCATGAAATTTATGAACACCCATCCTTTAAAGAAACAGATGTCTTTTCCCATATCGATGTTTACAAATTCACCGTGCGCAAGGGGGACCTTTTCTACAACCCCCCTTTTCACTGGCACTATGTTACAAATAAAACATTTTCGATTAGTTTAAGTCTAAGAATTATGAGCATCCTCTCGGCCATTCGCAGTTCACCTATGCTCTCTTTTTTGACTGCAACGGCAACGAATCCACCGGCTTTAGAGAGCTTATTTAAAATGACACAGGGAAAAAACTTTTTAAATTTCTATGATTCTAAGAAAAACAAACTTGATGTATAAGTTTATAAGTTAAAATTTACTAGCTCCTTTAAACTTAAAATTTCAAAATGATCAGAAATAAAATTCCTTTCATTGTCTATAAACTTATATTCTTTTAAGCGCCCACGGCCTATGCTATCTCCATTTTGTACGCCACCTTTCGCGGGATGAACCATCCATAGCACTTTATTTATCTTCCTCTCTCTCAAATACTTTATCTGTAACTTTAAATTAGTAGGATTAAGTCTCTCCCCCATCATACTTAATCCAATGAGCGGTAATTCATTTGGTCTTTTCGCTAGTGAGTTATAAATTAGCTTCTTTGTATTTTTAAAGGGACTAATTTCATAAGGGACTCTCAAAAACAGATTATGCTTTTTTGCAAAGTCTTCAAGGGGATTAAAAATTTTTCTTAAGAGCTGAATATTCTGATGAGCGTCCAAGAAACTTAACTCAACCCCTAATTCAATCAATCGATGGAATTGATGATACAATTTGGTCCTTAAATCATTACCATCTATTATTCCAAGGCCATACTTAAAGAGTAAAGATGGATAAGAGCTGTCTTCGTGAGAAGTTGTGAGGGAAAAGTGAAGACCTTTATCGATAGAATCTATCTTCAATAGGTCCTTAGCTGATTCATCATCTAAGTAATTTGCCATAATGGAAACACCACTGATGAGTCCTAGAGATGATAAATCTAATATTCCCTCATTCACATAAGGATTGAGACCATAATCATCCGCGTTTAAAAATACTTTTATTCTCTCTGTCACGAGTCTCCTAGCTTTGTAACAAACTTATTGTAAACTCTTCACCAACACCTGTGCTAGTAGATTGAACAAACGTGAGACGCAATGCCCAGCAACTAGTCACAACAAGGCAATCTTTCAATTCCAAACGATTAAAGATATATTTTAAGGCATAGAAATTAACTAAAAAATGATAACCTCAAGTCATCCTTTATGAGCCTTCTCTCCAACAAAAAGATGGACCTTATTTTTCTCTTTTTGCCAGGAGTCCTAGCAATTGGTGGTTTGAAGCTCTTGAAGATAGATAGCTTTTCTTATACAACCCTTTTGATTGCCGCCTATTATTTATCCGATGCAGGTCACGTTTACACAACTTTGTTTCGTTATCGTTTCCAAAAGAGAGAGGAACTCAAGGAGGTTCTTTATCCTTTCATTATTTTTAGCGCTCTTTTTTATGGTCTCTTTACCTACTCCATCTCTTCCATCTGGACGCTTGTTATCTATGCAACATTTATTCATAATTTAAAACAGTCTTATGGTATTTCAGCCTGGTACGCAAAGATTTCAAATGATTTAAAAAGCCGTTATTTTAAGCCATTATTTTATAGTTTAAATATTGTGTCCTTGCTCTCTTTTCACTTTAGAAGTGATTTCCCGATTAGTGATATCTACCCTTTAAAATATATCTTCCTTTATCCTTCGCCTGAGATATTAAGGGCACTGGAGATTTCCTATGTCCTTATTCTCTTGGCCTTAATTCTTGAAAGAATCAACAACGCAAAATCATTTTATTCATTTACCTTTCCTTTAGTCATGAGTTCTCTGTACTTTTTCAGCTTCTTTCTCTCGATGAATATTAATGAAATATTTGTACCCTTAGTACTCTCCCATGGTATGGCCTACGTCGTGCTCATAAAGAAAAGTAGACAAGCCATTTATCAAAAAAACGGTATCATAGTCTTAATAGTTGTTCTCATTCTTGGAGGAATTGCCGATTATTATTTAATGGAGAAGATCATATTTTACTCAATTAATATTTTTCTTCACCATGTTGGTCGCTCCCTTATTCTCGGTGCTCTTTTCACCCACTATTACTTAGATGGTATTTTGTGGAAAAAGGATCATCCACAAGCTTCACTTATTTATGGATCTTAAACGAATATTAATAAGGAACCTTGCCATAAATTCAGGCATGGGAAATAGGGATAAGAAGTAGCAATCAAAAAGCACAGGATTATCCACGAAAAATGAATCGAATTGTGCTCCTAAATAAAGTAAGAGGATATGACATAAATAAGTAAGCCCAAAATGAGAATTCCAATAAAGGCCTCTCAAATACCTTAAAATTTCATGTTGAGCCCCCCAGTCATTTATGCTCTTTAATAAACTTAACCTCATAAAGAAAACGATCCAAACAAAATAGGACCAAAACTCAAATGGTCTTAAATTTAACATCTGACAATAAAACTTTGCTCCAACGTGTACGTTGTAAAGGCCACCTGGATAAACAAGAATGAGTCCATAAAGGCCCATGATTAAAAACATCGTCCAAATGATGATTTCTTTTTTCTCTATTTTTTCAAAAAACTTTATTTTTTTGCCTATCAACTCCCCAACGTGATAGAAAAATATTGGTAGGGCGAGCCACGGAAATAAAGGCCAAGCACCACTTCCTCCACTTGGACACGTTGACCATAGCATCCCATTCAAGATGTTAAAAGAAGATTGGCCAACGATGATGTCCGGTTTTACAAACAGTAAGGCGCTTGAAATCAAAATTAAAAAGTACTTTAAGGAAGAACTTAATTTACGAGTAAAATGAATAACAAAAAAGCTAAAGGCCAAAAAGGGATAAATATCCCATTCTAAATTTTTAAGTAGCATCCCTGGCCGGTTAAAGTTTGCAGTTACTAAAAAATGTCCCAGTAAGAATAATAGTAAGTACTTAAGTATTGTATTAAAGGCCTTTTTACGAAGTCCCCATAAGAAAAAGGATAATGCCACAATAGTCTGGCCACTAAAGGGAATCAATCGTGAATAGATGTCAAATATTGGAAAAACATAAGTTTTCTGAGTTAAGGGAAAAGTTTTTGTATAAAAAAGAAACTCATTTGTGTGAAAGGATATGATGGCGGCCATACTCAACAACCTGAGTATATCCAAAAGATAGTAATATCTCTTCTCTCCATTTTTTGTTGTTTCTAACTCTTTAAACATTTAAATTTCTATGGATAATAAACAATAATGTCTCCATTATGTGAGACTTCTATTTTATCTAATGGAAGCCTCGTTTCCATTCCTATCTTATAAATAATTGCCAATAATGGCTTCGGCAACCATTCGGTCTGAACGTTACTTAACCTAAAAAAAACGCTAACGATTTCCCCTTTTAAAAAGTAACTTCGCTGATAAGTGACAAACTCTTGGAAAATAAAGCGATTATTTTGAGAGAGTGGAAAACCATTTGGTAGGCTCAAAAAAGTTTTGGTGCTAATTTCACTTGTTTGATTCGAACATCCTTTGTACTTTAGGCCTTCTTCACAAAACCCGTTTTCATCAGATCGCTTAATTATGAATTGATCAACATTTTCAATTTCGTGATACCTTAGAGAATAAAAGATTTTCTTCGTTTTAGAATTAAAACCTATTCCCCACAAGATTCCTCTTTTGTTTTTCCTATCTGCGTGAAGAAACCAATGTTTTTGCTTGGCGATGATTTTTCCAAACTCGTTTTCATCTAAGACTTTATCCCAAGCATAGATATTTTCGTTAAACCACTTTGAAAATGAATTTAAATAGGACGAATAATATTGCGGATCCCTTGGGAGATTTTTCACCACATTTACATGGGCACAAATATGCCCCACATACAGGAAACTAAATATTAAGATATATCTATTGACCATAAAATAAGCTTATTGGTTTAAATTTCTGTTTTGAGGAATTAAAAAGATGCTCTAAAGAAACTAAATTAAGCCTTGTAGAGAGTTTTAAATTCATCTTTAATTCATCATAGTTAAATTTTAAATTTCTCGATTCAACCTCTCCATAAATAAAGGAGCTGTAAGGGCCATAAGGGAGCAGAGCTTTGAAGCCTGCAATTTGTAAGGTTTGAGTTACTCTATACGCCAACACAGAGGCCTCTTCCTCTCGTTTGTCAGTAATAGGAAAATCTAGAGCGATGAAACCACTTTTCGCCAACCTCGCTTTTACCGTTTGATAGAATTCCTGACTATAAAGGGATAAAAGTTCGTCACTATATGGGTAGGGAAAATCAATAAATATGCCATCATACAAATCTTGATTATTTCTAAGAAAATTAAAGCCGTCATCGATGACTAATCTAAACTTATCTTTCTTATTCAAAACACCTTTATTTAATAAAATAAGAGATGGTTCTTCTTTTGCAGTTTTTAGCATCTCATGATCCAATTCGACCAAGGTTAAATCGGCATCTGGAAAGGAAGTTAATAGATAACTAACCAATATGCCATCACCACCTCCTAAAACAAGAATCTTCTGAGGCCTTTTCTGACTTAAATTTACAGCTCCATACAACATACTTTCGTGATAAGTAGGAGAGCTCATAAAATCAAACTGAGGCTTATGATTTAGGTATAATGTGAAGTTACCCGGGGAAAAACTATTTTTAAGAGGATTTTCGGTAACAAGATGAATATCTTGATATGGACTTTTAATCGTCGTAATCGTTCCCACCTTTGCGATTGTCTTTCTTAAACTACCCAGCTCTCCCCATTCCTTTACCTTTAAACCATAGTAATAGGATCCTAAAAAGGACTGCACAAGATCACCCGTAATTTGCCTTGTCATCAGAATAAGGACAATCGGAAGAATCGTGACCCAAACCTTTGAAAAACGGCTTATTAAAAAGGCGTAAGAAGTAAGGGTAAAAGAGCTAACGATGATTCCAAAAAGTAGCATTCCGCTTAAGTTTAATTGGAGATTAATCAAATAATTCAAGACAGGACCGGCCATTAGTGCGCCCAAGTAATTGGCGAACAAAACGACATTCTTACTCTCTGAGCCTATCTTTAAGAATATAGGAAGTTGTCCACCAGTGAAAAGACCGAGAGAACAAATTGTTACTAAAGTCACGAGGGCGACAGGAATTAAGCCAATATCTTGTGGACTAACAGGCGCATAAAATCCCTTCGCTGTTGCGATGAAAAGATAGAGATACATAAGAATGGGTGCAGTTGCTCCAGAAAAAAGAGCACCCCATTCTAACTTTATTAATTGATTTATATTTTGATCGTAACTTTTATTTACCTTAAAGAAATACGCACCAATTCCCATGAAGAGTAGGTAAAGGCCCAAACCAATTGATTGAAAGAATGTCTCTTCTCCGCTGATTTGACTGACTTCTTTTACCGTTAAGAGATAAAAGAAGAGACTTGTAAGACTTGTGCTTATGTTAACCATTAAAAAGACAGTGTTCTTCATAGTACCTTCTGCAAATAAAGGTAAGAGAGAATCTCATTTATTTTAAAATGATAAAAGGAGAAGAAAATACCAATCAAAACTGGTATTGGAATAAGCCATTTAATAAAACCTTTCCCCCTTACTAAACTAAGAGCAAAAGTTAAATTAAGACATCCTATTAAAATGGTCGTTGCTCCAAGCCCTATCACCTTTAGGGTTACTAATGGAATCAGGAGAGAGGCCATAAACATACCAATATAATCCCAAGCAATAACTTCATGGTCTCTATTTTTATTCAGATTAAAAAGAAGGGGCAACTCATAACCAGAGAGAATCCCCGTCATTATGATTAAGACATTACAAATGATCATCGAATGACTCATTAGAACAATTACTGGTCCCAATACTCCGACTAGAAACAAAGCTAACTCAACTTTAAATAATATTGTAAGAGAATTTTCCTTCCATACTTTTTGAGAGAGAAGTGAACCAACTCCAAGAGAGAATGTAAATAAAGACACTATTAAATTATATTTAAATATCTGGCCCCCCTGAATAGCTGTGGCCGCCTTTATAAATATAAACTCATAGGACAATGAACAGAGGGCAAAAAAGAAGGAATAAACATTCCCAGAGATCTTACTCACGGCCCAGTAGCTTTAAAGCTTTGAAGGAGACGATCGAGGTAGCCCTCATTACTATTATAGAGTGAGGGGTCCGCCTCCAAAATGAAGACATAGGAACCTAAATTGTCCTGTCTTTTTAAAAAGGCAGCTTTATAAGCGGGACTTGATGATTCATAAACGAGAACCTCTTTAATTCCTGTTCCTGGGGGATTGTTAATTTTCATAATTGGCTTTTTGAAAAATTGCGCCCTTCCAGAAAAAGGAAGACCACTCGTTGAATCGTTTAAAAATTCCAGCACCATTTCTTGAGAAATGTTCCCCTTCCGGGCCAAAGCTGTGAATGTTTTAATCTGACCCTGCCCTGAGCCAAAAACGCCAGCCACCTCTTGATCTAGGTCCATCGTCACATAGTCTAAATTTTCAGGCATTTCAAATTCGGCCTTAATTAGACTTTTAAATTCCTTACGAAGGATGCTTTGCTTTTCGCGCTTTTTTTCGAGATTCGTTTTAACGATAGGATTAGACTTAAATTTGATTAATTTCTTTTCTCTTTCTGCTAATTGCTCTGGAGTTAGTCCTCCATTTTCACTATAAGGAGAATCTTTATTGAGCTTTAATTTGGTAGCAACACCGCCCTCAAGCCTCCGGGGTTCAGAAGTCACGATAGATTCAACTTCCTCATCTTGAAGCATATAGTAGGCAATCCCACCAATAAGTACGGCCAAGAAAATGACCAAGGGTTTAATATTTCCGTTTTTTTCTTTAGAACTCATAGGACCATAATTGTTAAAAGGGTGTAATAGCATTAAGATTATAAGGCCTATAACTAAAACACAACAGTATCAGACGCTTGAGGTCGGAAAATATGAGAAAATTACTTAATTCTTCTTCTGGATTTTCGCTAGTAGAAATCATGGTAGCAGCAGGCTTAATTGGTATTGTTGCCTTAGGCTCCGTTAATCTTTCAGGGCAATTATCAAACGTTAAAAAAAGAGGCGAAAACTTTATTGAGAGAAATGATTTCACAGGTGCCTTATCTCGTTACATTTACTCAGGAAAAGGTTGTTCTGACCTTGTAGGCACAACTGTTGGTGGAAGCCTAAGTGATATTGTTTTCAGTAATTGGAGTTACCTCGGGTCATCCTCTTTAGAAACTGGTCAAAAAATTGAAGGAATGGAGGTCGTATCTCTACAAGCGAGACAAGACCTAAGCTCAACCCTTCCTAAGATAAAAGTCGGTGCTGATGAACTATTGAAGACGACCCTAGAGGTTCAGATGGTTCTTAAGCAGGACAAGCGGGAAACAAGCCACTTCTATACAGTTCCCGTACTCTCTAAACCCTCTGGTGAAATCATCACTTGCAATGAGTCAAAGGATGTTGCAGAGATTTGCAATGCCCTCCTTGGAACTTATGATGCCACAAACAATCGATGCAATGTTGCAGACTCCTGCCTCCTTAAAGGAACTTATAAAACACTCACATGCTCTCCTGTTCCTGCTGATGGCAGCTCCTGTAGTGCAGATTATGGTTTAGAGGAAAATAATCCTTTCACTGGAGCCGTTAGCTGTCCCACTGGTAGTTCAGCTTCTCAGACTGGAATTGTCACATGGAACCATAGCGTATCTTGTGGGAAAAAATGTACGCAAACAATTACTAACGTAGCGAGATGGTTTACTTGTTTAGAATGTCCATAATGAAAAGAGATAACTATTTAAATCAAAGAGGATCAGCTTTAATTTTGGTCCTTTTTCTGGCCGCTGGTGTAAGTGCTGGCGCTTTCTACCTTATGCGTTTAAGTCGTAATGTTGAGTCTCAAATCAAAGTCATTTCAAAGAAAGAAAAATACTTAAGACTAAATGAACTCCTTCGCGAACAATTTGAGGACCCTCAAATTTGTACGGCGATCCTTAGTGGGAAAAGCCTAGTCGGAGCGACTGGTTTAACCGGAGTAAGCCTCTTACCAATTACAACAAATCTTCTTGGTGCAACTGAAACATTAACGGATGGCTGGAGAAGTCCCGTTGGAAATAACTTAAAAGATATTCGTCTCAAGCTTGAAGCTACTCCCTTGAGAACAGGACTCAAAAGAGACCTTCCCTCTAGCCCAGATATTGATGCCGTCAATGGAGAAATATATATTTCAACTCACGAAGGGACCCCATCACTTAGAGTGGCAAAGCACATCCCCTTACGAGTACCTGTCATGGTTTATTTAGACTCTACATCCAATAGCCTATATGCGTGCTTTAGCTCTACCGGGGGACCTGCAATGTGCACGCTCTCAGGGGGAATCTTTAATAGCTATGGCACTGGTTCAAAGCCCGATTGTGAACCCTATTCAAAGTGTCATCTTGATGGCCAAGGGATTGTCTCAGATGCAACCCTTTGCACCAGTCCTTTTACAGCGATAAGGACTGGGCCCGGAAGTTATTTTTGCCAATGGTGTAATCAGAACCTTTGACCCCTAGGTCTTTTATTCGACTTTTACTTTTGAATCTGCTTCTTTTGCTTCTGCGACCTCAATGGCCTCTCTCCGCGACTTGGCGTCTGCCTCAATATCCTTAATGCAACTTGAATTTGCCAATATTTTTACAGAAACACACCCTTCTACACTTTTAAGCCCACTGATAAAGCCAGTGTAAGAGGTAAATGGGACATCATAGGCACTTTTGCAAGCATCAAGATTACTCTTAAAGCAAGAGCCTCCAATGCTATCAAGGCGCACTTGTTGCTCCTGAATTTCTGAATAAAGAACACGACAGCTCTCTGGAAATACATTCCCCTTTTTTTCAATACACTCTGAAACTTCCATCGTTCCACAATTAGCTGCAACTATTGTGAAACAATTTGCTTTTCCTGAATCAAAGAGTTTCTCGGCCTGTAAACTTTGAACCGCCTTTGGAGCGTCGGCTTCCTTAAGAAGAATACCCGTACAGGTTTCTAGCTTTGCATTACCCATATTATCTTTCATACAAGCAGTTAAATCTTTATTACCGCATTTTTCCTCAAAGAGATGCCGACATTCTCCCGCAATATCTTCCTCTGCACTCAGCCCACATATTGAAGCAATAAATATTAAACCGACCAGTAATTTCATGAATATCTCCCTGTTTTTACTAAATTTAAATTTGTCCTAATAGATCTAAATATCTTAATAGATTCTAAAGATTGTACTAAGAGAATATTTAAATCTTTTCCTGAAACATTCTTAAACCACTGAAATCACATGCATGTTCAATCATACTCCCCTTTCTTCATTTGCCAAAAATCTAGGCCTTTCCTCAAGGTAAATATTCACTATCATCCAACTTCATTATCGAGAAAAATGGAAAAATACCCAAGGGGGTTGATAAAGGAAATTAGAACAAAGGATACTAAAAAAGATGAGCCTATTGAGTACTAAATAAAAAGGGGTACATACCCGACCTATCTAACGTACTCTCAGGCAATTCTTTAAAATCATCAAGTTATATGATTTAAAGGCGTTTTCCGCTGATTTGGTACTTCACCTTAGTTCATTCTATTTCACGTTAATTCACGGCTTCGGCGGGGTAGCGGGATGATTCAATAAAAGAGAGCTGTCAAAAAATCCAACAGGTTAAAAAAATTACCAATTTCAATACCCCTGATGATTTCCTGTTGTAATCTCTACAAAGAGATCACCTAAAATTTGAGGACCCCCACTTATGAAAACACTTTCAGTAATCATGCTACTCTTCCTTTCCCTAACTCCTTCAATTTTTGCCAAGGAATATGATGTTAAGGCAAAAGTTATCGCTATTGAGGTCAACCTCTCCAATTCGGTTTATAACAAATACCAAATTAGAAATAATGATTTTGAACAGACGATTTATGTCCGAAGAGATGCCAACGTTGCGAATAGATTGCTCCTTGACGCCATTGATAGCCAAAAAGAGCTTTACTTTCAAATATCAACTGGAAAAGTGTCTTATGAATACGATGGCAATAAAATAGGAGATTACTCTACTCCTGAGTTAAGACAAGTATCAAACCTTCCCTTAGGTTCTCTTCCTTAAAAATATAGAGGCGTTACTTTCTGGACTTACTTAGGTTTTATATTTGAGTTTTCAAGCTAAGCGGGATAATTTTTAATCACTCAGCGGAAATGGTCTCCGCCTAGGCAGCGCTATCGCTACTGCGCTACCAGCGGTCGACATCTTGCATCCGCGAAATGGACGTACCGCATGCCCGAACTACCCGACCTATCTAACGTACTCTCAGATAATTCTTTAAATTCACTAGGTTATAAGACTTAAAGGCGTTTTCCGCGATTTTGGTATTTCACTTTATTTCACGAAGTTTCATATCTACGGCGGGGTAGCGGTTTAGTTTCCCTTCTGGGAACCGGCATAAAACTTGCTAGTTATTTAGGGGAAGATCAGAAACAACAAACAAATGTACTATAAGGACCTTATAATGCTGGAAGTGTTTAAATTTAAGTCAAATATGACCAGTTTGTTGACATCCGCAGTTCTTATGGCCATGCCTTCTCACCTATCTGCATCAGAATCAAATCCAGACTATTACGATAAGTATTTTAAAAATGAATACCTTGGCAGTAAATCAGTTTCGGAAGACGAGCTACAACTCCATTGGGAGTCTGTAGAGCTGGTATGGAGCGAGCAAGATAATTATTGGGATAATCTTATCTTAAGCTCAAAAAATGTTTCTATACCGCTTACAGGTGAAGATAAGGATATAAATCTAAATGATCTCCTCGTGGAAGATTCACTTCTTGCGAGGAATATCATTAAAACTAATAAAGGCAAAACCCTTTTTACTGCTCAAGATTACTCTGACTCACTAGAAGTAGAATTTAAGGCAATCCCCTCTCTTCATGGAAAAATTCCCTCCTTTATTTATAAAAAGAGAAATAGTGAAATTAATCGGGTTGTTGTTTATCTTCATGGTGGACTTTTTCAAGATTGCTTGAGTGATACTATTTTTTTTAGACCGGAGCTACATGCTTTACTGGATAACAATACCGCTATTTATGCCATCAATACAACTGGTGATTTTGATTGTGAAGATAAATACGATTCTTACCCTAATACAATAAACCGAAGGATAAGTAATTGGGCCACAACAGAGATCAATGATATTTTTTCTGCTTATGATATTGTTAGGGAGAAATATCCTATTCTACCCATTTTCCTTATGGGCTTTTCCCACGGAAGTTACCTTACCAATCTCATAGCCTCAAAGTACGCAGCCAAAAATAAATATGATGGTTTTATAAGTATGATGGGGGCATGGGATAATTCTCAGGAGGACAACTACTCCCACAATGCAAATCCTGACCGTTTCGTAGTTTCTGATAGACATTTTCATCAAGAAACCTGCAATGACTGCCTACAAGGTTTCGTATCTGCATTCACTTACAATCAAACCATATCTCAAGAGAATGGAAAGACGACCATGACAATTAATGAAAAATTAAGTCACAAAGATGCAGTAGAAAAACTAAAGGAAGTTAGAAGAACTGAGAATGTTGATTTTTTATACTATAGACCGCTAGATTCATTTTATGAGAGGACCAACCCAGCTTTACATATCGAAAACATAAATAAACCATTCCTATCCGTACATGGAGTTCAAGATAACACTGTTTTAATATTTAATAGTCATGTTTTAGAAGAGAACCTTTCCGCTGAACAAAAGACTTTTGTTCAGGTTTTGCGATATCAAGAGGAAGGACATGGTCTTTTCACGAGGAAAAACTTTAATGATTTTGTTGAAAGGCTTTTGAACTTTGTTTCACGGTTAGAGACCATCAATTAGCGACATCACTAAGACTGCCAAGGTATTCCTTGGCGGGGTAGGGAAAAGTTAACTTCTTTTTTATTAATAATATTATATAGTTACAGCAGAATACCAGAGCTTCCCGATGAATAAAGGCATTCTGCAATCACTGAATAATTCTCACCACTTACGAATAAATTCTAAACTTCACAAACTTCATCTATTTCACTGTATTTCATTTGTTTTAACGTACTTTCATGAATCAGTCGGAAGGGCTATTTATGGAAGCGGAAAGTAGATTTTACAGTCTATAGACACAAGTACACCTCATTGGTATGCCAGGATGCAGCCTATTAAAGCTTTAGAGGTAAATCACCATGAGTTCAAAAAATAGAGTATCCGCAAATAAGGCCATTCAAAGACTTACTGATTACATTAGCTTTGGCGAAATGCTTCTCTCTTTCAGACTAGCTCAAGAAATTACTCAAATTGAGATGGCCGAGAAGCTCAAAATATCTAAGCAAGACCTCTGTAATATTGAAAAAGGTCGCAAGATTGTCAGCGTTGAAAGGGCCGTCTCTTTTGCAAAGACCCTCAAAATGCCAGCCAAGACCTTTGCTAAGTACGTCCTTCAGGATCAGCTCCAAAAGGCTGGAATTAAGGGTAAGGTTGAGATTACCAGTCGCCCGTAAGTATTTTATGAAGTAATAGTCAAAATTAGTTTTAGTAAACTATTAAAAGAAGACACAAAAAATGATCAAACGAAATAGCGAAAATCTGATTATTAGTCCTGAAATACTTATCAAATTGAGATGGGCAGCCATTCTTACACAGGCTTTTTTTGTCTTTTTGGCTTTTTATCTTTCCCTGATTACCTACCGGCAATTCGTCTACAGTATCCTAATCCTTATTCCTCTTTTTATGTTTAATCAATTTATCACCTACTCTTCATATCGATGTAAGTTGGCCTTCCTTCAACTTTTAGCAGATTTAATTGTCAGCTTTTTACTTCTTTACGTTAATGGTGGACACTCAAACCCATTTTCCTTAATCCTCATTATTCCTCTCTTTATCTCTCCCTTTATTCTAAAATTAAGAGACTCTTTTTACTTTTTTCCAATTCCAATACTATGTTATTTCCTGTTAGGCCTTTCTCCCTTTGAATTTAATCTTTTTTCTGTTGGTGAAGATAAAAGTATGGCAACATTTTTGGTCGGAATGACCATTTGCTTAACTATATGGCTTATATCTCACTGGCTAGTAGCTGAAATGAGTAAACTTAACAGTCAAGTTAACTCCCTTAAGGACTTTAGCCAAAAAATCGAGAGGTACAGATCTTTAGGTCTTCTTACAGCTGGAGTTTGTCATGAACTTGGTACTCCTTTAAATACCGCACTTATGAAGCTTAATCGACTTAGAAGAACCTCCACGAAGGGGACCTTTCCACAGGAATTAGAGGTTATTTTAAAAAACATTAATAGATGCTCTCAATCTCTAAAAAAGCTTAATACTTCTTTTCATAGTGTAGAGACAGAATCTAAAGAAAACACCGTCGAATTTATTTCGATAATCGAAAAGGCTTGCCAAGAATATCAGCAAAAACATCCGTTAGATATATGTATAACCAACAACAAAGAAACTTCGCTTGAACTTCCCTTACCAAGTTACTTGCTTTATCGTTCCATAATGGACCTATTAGACAATGCAAGAGATGCCGATGCAACCAGTGTAGAGATTGATATAACCGGTCTTGAAAATAAAATTATACAAATTGATTTTAGAGATAATGGCAGAGGCTTTAACCCTGATGTCCTAAAAAATATCGGATCTCCTTTTAATTCTAATAAACAAGAGGGAACAGGCTTAGGGTTGTATCAGCTAAATAATACCCTTACCTATGTCGGTGGCGCTTTGGAAGTCATTTCCTTACATACCGGTTCGACGATTCGTTTAAGTTTGCCGAGAAGAGATTAATGAAAGTTCTAATCATTGAAGACGACATTGACTTTAGAAATACCTTAAAAGAAGAATTGCATGAAAAAGGTATTGATACGCTTATCATTGAAAATCATTCTCAAATAGAATCAATCCCTTCAGTTTATAGCCATGCAATTGTGGATTTAAGGCTAAAAGGCCAGAGTGGACTCGACTTTATTGAGCCCCTAAGAGCAAAATTTCCTAAAATAAAAATCTGCATTCTGACGGCTTACGCATCCGTAGCAACAACAGTTAAGGCAATGAAATTGGGAGCTCATAACTACCTTCAAAAACCTTGCACCATTGAGGAGCTGCTGAATGCACTTGAATATAGTGGTGAGGATGAAGTTTTAAGTGAAAACTTACCTAGCCTCCATAAAAAGGAGAGAGAGTATATTGAATATGTTTTGAGCCTTCATAATGGTAATATTAGTAGAGCTGCTGAATCTCTTGGAATAAGGCGTCAAAGCCTTCAAAGAAAGCTTAAAAAGTACCCTCCAAAAAACTAAGCCCCATGAAACTTATACAGTGCCACAATTTGAGGCACCCCTAAATTATTCATAAAAGGATCCTTCTTTGTTACCTTTCCTCTATGGTATCAAAGGTAAAATTATTTTTTGGTGTAATCATCATTCACTTTCTCCTGATGAATCAGGCTTTAGCGAAAGAGATAAAGATTTCTGAGTTTACAGGTTTTAATCTTTTATCGGGAAATGAAGAAGCGATATCTCTAGAGAATAAGCATCTTGTCGCTCTTTTTTTAAACCGCTCCTGCCCATGTTCTCAGGCCCATTTTGATCACCTCAATAAACTTAGTAAAAAATATAAGAATTTCTTATTTGTAGGGCTTCATTCTAATAAAAATACAAACCAACAAATGGCCATGAGCTATTTTCAAAAATTTAAAGTGAATTTTCCTATTTTTGAAGACAAATCTCTCCAATTTGCTAACGCTTTTAACGCCCTAAAAACTCCCCATGTCTTTGTTGTTAGTCCAGAAGGAAAAATTGAGTACCAAGGGGGAGCGACTGATTCGAGAAACCCCAAAAGAGCACGCCAATTTTATCTACAAAAAGCTTTAGAGGAAATCTCACAAGGCAAATCCGTTTCAAATCCAATAACCAAAACACTAGGTTGTTATATTCAAAGGTAGGTTTTATGAAAATTTTAGTTTTTGTTTCTTTTTTACTTATGTCCGTTAACTCTTTCTCTCACTGCCCAATAGAATTTAAAGAGGTAAATCTCTGTGCTGCTGTCACATGGATAGATGGCCCTTATGATGGCAAAATCTCTAAATTCCAAGTCAACTTTTGGGAAAATGGAGATCAGTCCCATGAACCCATCTCTCCTGCCTATGATGTTGATATCTATTCATGGATGATTATGGAAAATGGCCATAGCCATGGTGGACCTCAAATGAGCTACCAAGAGGTGTCACAAGGTATTTTCGAAGTTGATGATGCTCGCTTCTTTATGGGAGGTATGAGAGGGTTTTGGGAAGTAAGAGTTGAGCTTTTTAATGATCTCAACCAAAGCATTTCGCTCGGAGCAAGTCGTGTTCCTTTGTCCTCTAATGGTGGTGGACATCATCACTAAACTTATCCTCTAACTTTAGCGAGCTGTTGGCAATGAAATTAGTGTACTTACTTAGTTTTATGATTTTTTTCTTAGCTTCATGTGGCGATTCTCCTTTTCTTGAAGATGAAGAAGGCCAAGAGGAGCAAGGAACTAATCTTCTCTCTCAACAGCTCTCTCTTAATAGTGGCATCCAAATTTCTCCTTACTGGGCATCAGGACCAACCATTGCAAGTGAATCAAAGATTTCTTTTTTGATTCTCGATAAAGATTCAAGGCCTATAAACCAACAACTCGATATAAGAGTAAAATTGTGGATGCCCACGATGGGGCATGGCTCATTTCCCGTGACAATTAAGTATCACGGTCTAGGGCTCTACCAAGCCACCGATGTCTTCTTCACCATGCCAGGTTATTGGGATATTCACTTTCAAATTTTTGAAGATGGAGCTTTTGTTGAGGAGTTAAAGTGGCCTTTAGATCTTTAGTCTTCTTTACTCTTTTTATTCTTTCCGCAAAAGGATATGCAGCTGCTTGTTGTGGTGGAGGTTCAAGTCTACCAACATTAATTACGGGAGATTATAAAGGTCAAGTTGTCCTTAACGCCTCAAACGCTGCAGTGACTCACGATTCAAGTGAATTGGGTACCTTAAGGAAAAGAGGCGCTAATAATAAAGAAGTCATCGAGACTCTTAGCCTGTCCGGAGCTTATCTCTTTAACCCATATTGGCAAGTCGGTGCAACTTTGCCTCTTCGGATGAACAGTCATGTGACACCTGATAGAGAGGAGAGGACTGTGGGGATTGGAGACCCAAAGCTTCAAGTCGCCTATGAGTTTTTGCCAGAATACGGCTACAGTTGGTGGAAGCCTAAAGGATTTTTTTTCTTAGAGCAATCATTTGCTTTATCAAATTCTACCTATGACGCTCTCAAACCCTTGCGATCTGACTCTTTGGGAAATGGTCTCTATACAACTGCTCTTGGTGCTTCATTTATAAAAACTATCCAGTCCTTTGACGTATTATTAATGAGTGAAGTTCATCAAGGTGTTAAAAGGGATTTTGAGCTTTCAGGAAGCCAGTTTTCAGTTTTGCCTAGGCTAGGATTTTCAGCTCTCTTAGGTGCAGGCTTTAGCCCTCTAAGGGGAAACTTAAGAATTGGTGCAACCCTACTTTATTCAAGAGAAGGAGAAAGGGTCATAAGGGGGACGATCAATAATAGCAGCTCTCCTCTTTACTTTGCAGAGCTCGGCATAAATATTAGCTATCTTTATCAAAATTGGTCCTTTCAAGCTAGCTATAGAGATCAGACGTACCTCTCTGTAGCTAGTAACACGCCATTAACTAAGTCTTTAGGTCTGTCTGCAGTTAAATTTTTCGATCTATAGGTAAATTTTTATGAAGGCAGGTTTTGGTAACCTTTATGCATTTTGATTGGATTACTCTTCATTAAAATAATCTGTATCTATTTTCTTAATTTCGTATTTAGAAGTCGTAGAAACACCAGTATTTGACTCAATCATATATTCAGCTACGGAGTCTCCATCAATTAAAATAATCTTTGAGTCGAGGTTCTTAACAAACTCTCTGGCTTCATTTGAATAATAGGAGGTTGTAATAAAAATACCTTTCTTGGCTCTTTTTCCTTGAAGTGCTCCAGCAAATTTTTGGATTTCTGGTCGGCCAAAACAAGAATCCTTTTTCCATCTTTTGGCTTGGATATAGATTAAATCAAGGCCAAGCTTGCTCGTCAAATTGGGGGTGGCTTAGATGCCGTGATTGCCAAGACTGGTCACAAGGATTTAAAGCTCGCCGATCATTATTCAAAATCTAATGAAGATGATCAAAGGCATTTCAGTGAGAAGATAATGGCCCACATTAGAAGTCAAAATACGGGCCATTCCCGAACTGATTTTGATGAAAAAGGCGAAAGGCTCCATCAAGGTAATGTCATCTCCCTTTTTGGAGATAAATTTGGTACAACCGATTAAGCAGTCGGAATGAGTCGGAACGGGCATTTTGTGCGCCCGTTCAATTTTAACAATTTTAAGGATTTGGAGTCCATGCCCGAACTACCCGAAGTCGAAACAATTAAGAATCAAATCGCCCCTCACCTCCCAGTAAAGGTTACTAGTGTGGAGTATTCTGATGTTTCAAGTTCAATTATTAAAGATCAAGAGTTCAATCCTAAGGGAAGAGAGTTCACTTCAATTGAGAGACGAGGCAAGGTTTTGCTTCTTAACTTTGAAAAAGGTCTCGTGGCCATTAGTGGTTTAGGTATGAGTGGAGGCTGGCGAGTTTCCCCCAAGAAAATTTCAGAAAAGCACACCCACATTCAACTCTCTTGTAAAAAGGAAAATGGGGACAAAATTTATTTTGGCTACGTTGATCCGAGGCGTTTTGGAAATATCCATTTTTTTAAAAGTATTGGCGCTAAGAAGTGGCTCACTCGCTTAGGTGCCGATGTTTCAAAAGCAGAATTTACGGCAGACTACATTTATTCTCGCTGTCAAAAACATCCTGGAAAAGCGATCAAAGCTTTTCTTCTTGAGCAAAATCATTTCGCGGGCGTTGGCAATTATATGGCGAGCGAAATCTGTGCTCATGCCGGAATCCTTCCCGATCGACTAAATAAAAATATCTCTCAAAAAGATGCTCAGAAACTCTTGGAAGCAACTGCTATTGTACTAGAAGGGACCGTCAGTAGTGGAGGCACAACTTTTAGTGGTGGTTATAAAGATACCACTGGCTCTCAGGGCGAGGGTGTGAAAAATCTAGTAGTTTTCTACCAAGAAGTCTGTCGCATGTGTGGTCGAACCAAGGTTTTAAAGACTATACTTAAGGGACGCGGCACCTACCATTGCCCGAGGTGTCAAAAATAAGGAGTCCATGAGGACTCAAACTCTACAAGGAAATTTATGAGTGAAATAGAAAAAGTCGTTATTAATCAAAGTGTGGCCATCCTTATTGATGGCAACAATATAGAAAGAAGTATTCACAGTATCACGAACAATCAAAGTTCCATGCTAAACTTTGATAAGCTAATCCCAAAACTTTTAGATAACCGAGGCCTTAATCGCCTCGTTTACTTTCGTGAAGGAAAACAGATTTCTTCAAAATTAAAAGAGCGCCTCCACAATAATTTTCACGGCTCAGTAAGACCGTGCCACAAGTCGGCCGATATCCCCCTCTCCATTAAGGCCACACAGCTCGCCAATAAAATAGATACGATTATCATCATGTCTGGAGACTCAGATTATATTGAATTGGTGCGCCACTTAGTGAGTGAAGGGGTGAGGGTTGAGATTGCAGCGGTTGAAAACACCACTTCTGCCCTTCTTATTGAAGAAGCTGATTACTTTCACCCCATTACAAGTGAAGATTGGTTTACTCTTAATAAAAATCCACAAAAAAAGAGTCCTCAACAAAAAGGGACCCGCAAGAAGGCAACAAAGAAAGCTTAAAATTCAATCGTTAGGACCCCAAACTTGGGGTCCGCTTTTTCACGTATCTCTGTATTATAAGAATCAAGCGCATTGTAATACTTAACGAAGGCAGACTCTCCAAAACGCTTTCGATAAAGATCAAGATATTCTTTTCTAAGTTTGCCATCAAAATCCATCATCTCTTGCGTCGGTGAATAGCTATAGTGAGGTCCCTTCTCTTGCGCCATTTTCTTATGAAACTCTTCAAAAGCCTCAAGACGATCTTCTTCATAACCGTCACGCATCTTTAAGTAATCGCCATAATCTTCTTCAGAAAGACCAAGCTCATTTATCATCACTTCTCTCATCTTTTTATCCCAACCCTCTTCATAAGACTCAAAGAGCTGGTCCATTTTATCCATTTCCTCTTCACTCAGAGGTCTAGGCCCCGTAAAAGAGGTCGCTCCCATAGGAAGCCCCTCATCTCGTAATACTTTTCTAGCCTCTGTTAAGTCTTCAGGTACTTTTGCTACCAAGTCCTTAACAGGATTTAAAGGTGATGGATTAGAATTTTCAGGAGTCGCACTTTGTTGATCCGATTCAGTTTCTACTTCAATATCAGAGAATATTGTGTCCTTTGGGTCTCGAAGTCCAAAGAAGAGAATGACTCCAATAAAGCAAAGAACCCCGAATCCAATTAAGTACTTTTTCATTTTATAAACTAGCGAGGACTAACATTTCTAAGTTCTGGCTGACCAAGAGACTTAATGCTTGGATCATTTACGGGTAGACCACGGTTTTGAGTATGCTCCTCAATTCCTTCAACCGATAAATAGAAATAACCTTTTGGGTAAGTTTCAAATTTTTCATGTTCTTCACAAGTGCCAGGCGCGGTACTGTCATAGAGAGAGCGATCTTCTTCACTATTTGTGCCCATGCAATGAGTGGCAAACTTTTTACGATAATCTAGACATGATTCTTTTTTCTTGGTGTATTTTACATTTACCGAGCGACAAGAAAAGTCTGAATCCACTGTCGCTTCAAGCCCATAGGCCATCGCCGTCATAATTCCATCTACATTTCCAGGACAAGCTTCTTCAAAGAAGAGCCAATCAGCATCAACGCCGCAAAAGCTTGAGGTGCTTGTCGTTGACCAACGATAATCACACTTCTCACGCTCTGGTAGCCTTGAAGAAACACTTTTTACACATTTATTTAAGCGATTACAATCTTCAGCGCTCTTAGGTTTTCCTTCAACACAAGTATCCCTTCTCACTAAACAGTTTTGTATAAAGTCACATTGATCTTTAACGGATTCACAAAATAGAACCATCCTGTCTTTAATCTGACGACAGTCCGCATTTTGAGCGTAAGAGTTGTAGCTTACAAACATAACAAAACTTAAAAATAGGACCTTCATATTTTCTCCTCACCGATTCACTGTATTTTTCGGCAGTTAGTGGGAAAAACATGAATAACGGAGGGCATGCCAACGTAATTTCAAGGACTTAAACAAAGAAGGCCCTCCCAAAGACTAGAGAAGGCCCGTATATGTATGACTTAAAAAAACGCAATTAATAATTGTCGTAGTAAAAGTCGTCCTCATAATTCCAATGATCATAACTTCCGTAAGTAAAGTCTACTCGCTCAGAGCAGAAGTAACGAAAATCAGAACGTCGCCAATTTAAGTCATCTCTTAGATCGGCACAGTAATCATAAGCTTGCTGGCAAGAGTAACCATAGAAAGTTCTCTCTACAGAATTGTTATATCCATCAACAAGATCATAGTCACAAATATCATAGGCTGAATAGCGGTGACGGTACCCGTTGTAGACAAAGAATGGGTAGCCATCAAAGACAAAGTACCCGTCATTATAATTAACTCTATAGCGAACCCACTGATCCCAATAAATAAATCGGTAAGGAACTGTACGGTGATACTCGTATCTCCGAGTATAGTGCCTTGAGTGCCTCACAACATTTCGTTCAGGCCTGTGTGTATGACGAGTATAATGTCTGTTAGGATTTCTCCAATCAGGAAGGTGACCAAATCGGCGATGATTATCTCGTCTTACATCTGGGTTTCTTCTACGAGGCCCTCTATCAACAACAACTGGTCCTCTGCGACCATCGCGGTCTCTATCTACAATGACAGGACCTCTATTATTATTTCCACGATCTCTTCTGCCTTCACCACCGCGATCTCTTTGGCCACCACCGTCTCTTCGGCCTTCACCACCGCGGCGCCTGCGCCACTCATCGTCGTCTCCGCCTCTGCGTTGTGCCTGAGCTTCTCCCACGATAGTAATGAACAAAAGTAGCAAGCTTAGAAAAGCTAATGTCTTTTTCATTTCCACTCCTTAATTGATTTCATCTCCAAAAGACGATTCTTAGCCGAGGAGCATCAAAAATTCAAAGAAGAAGTTAGGCCAAAGATGCGCTTGATCAATTTCTTACAGATTCAATAACCTCATTTCAAGAGCTTATAAACGATTTGGTGAGAAGAAATATACCATGGGGTCAAAAGGAACCGTTCAAATCCCTGTCTTTTTTGTGAAACCAAAGACCTCCAAAAAGGGCTCTCGCGTGCGTCGGGGAAACTCTTCTACAATCTGTAAAAGCTTGCTGATTAGGACCTCTTTATTGACTCGCCCCTGATTTTCAAATTTGGCCATCAGGCGAACAAACTCATCACTAATTTCTAAAATTTCTGCAAGCGGATGAATTGTCCCGTTTTTGGCCCAGCCTTCTCTTTTACTTCTTAGGGCATGATGCTGGCGAATAATCTGACCAACGATCGGTGGAATATCCTTCTCTTCTTCAAGCATTTTTGCTCCCCGTTCGCCATGCCCTTGCCACAGGTTTTGATAGAGCGCCAATTGATCACCATAAATTTTCTTAGAGGCCAATTTTTCTAGTAGTACCGATTCTTCATAATACTTTTCTTCATTCTTACTATAGAGGTCGTCTTCATCAAAATTTTCATAAATTAATCCAATATCATGTAGAAAAGAAGCGAGCCCTAAATTTTGAAGACCCTTTTCCGACTCAACCCCTGCTGCCCGGGCCACAACACTTGCGACAAGAACGACTCCACCGGAGTGTTCAAACTTACTAAGATCTTTTAAGAGACCGGATAAGAAATTGCTCTCCTTTCCATATTGATCGACCATGTGACATACATTTTTTAAATACTTTTGAGCAAAGACAATAGAGTCGCTATCAACCCCAAGGTCAACCATAGCATTTAACGTTACTTCTGCCTGATTGAGGATAAAACCAAATTTCTTATCCAAAGAAATGACATTATTTTCAGAAATGGCATTAGTTAGCTTGTCACAATATTGAACGTAGCATTCAAGAGCTTCCTTTCTTATATGAAAATGAGAAACTCCCTTTTTCAGATATTCCATCACTCTCTCATAGTCAAAGTTATCACCTGACTGAAGAATCTTTATATATTTATCTTTCCTCAATTTCACATAAACATCAAAAAGAGATTTTGAGCCACTGATAAATAGCTCTGCCTTTATTGGCCTAAAGTTGGGATCAGTGTCATCTAGCTCTTGATCAACTTTATCTTTGGATCCTTTACTTAAAATACTATTAATATCCAAAACACTTAATGACGGACCAAGCTTCTTGATCACATCACCAATTAAGAAAGGCTTTGCGAAGGTTCCAGCAATCCCAAGTTTACTCTCATCCATTTGTTCATTTAAATCCGTATGAATAGATTCAAGAAAATATACTGGAACTGTCGGTTGGTACATAAGCGCAAATTTTATAACAGAAATCCCCGCAGGATGCCTTAATTCGGGACTAACAAGAAAAGCGGCATAGTTGCCTTTTTGTTCTTTTATAAGAGTTTGAGCATTACCACCATTTTCAACCAATTCAAATTTAACTTTCCCCTTATCAGGATCATCGTTAAAGCGCTCATAAAAAGAGAGATCGGGGTCGGCAATAAGAATTTTCTTGGAAGAATTCATTCCTTAAATTATCGGAATTCAGATAATATTATGAAGGCAATTTTAGATTCTCAAAAATTATATTATCTGCGTATCTTCTACAAAATTGTTCTGCTAATTCATCTCTGACAGTCCAGCCAATAAGGGGGATTTGATAGTGCTCCCTTATGTACTGAGGAGCCCTTTTAGATAAAAGTTTATATTCATAACCGATATAATCTGGTTTTAAAAAGGGACTTAAAGAAAGGCTTTTAAGCATGATCTTTATAAAGAAATTTAAATTTTCATCATCTAAACTTCCAGAAAGAAGACCTAAGGGAAAGTTGACCTTTTTTTGGCGAAAGAAATTTAAGGTACCGGGGTGAAATCCTTGAATGGAAAAATCGCCTTTATAATTCTTAACGATATCAAAAACAGCTTTTTCTAAGGCAAAGTCCTCTCGGCTTCTCTTAAGTTCAATCACTAAAGGAACTTGTCCTCGGACTTTCCCTAATACTTCACTAAGAATAGGAATGCCTCGATTGGAGTTCTTTGACTTAATTTCTCTTAACTCAAAAGAATCTAAGTTTACGCCCTCAATGTCTCTTCCCGTCATCCTTTTTAAACTTAAATCATGATGAATAAAAGGAACCCCATCTTTTGATAAATGAACATCAAACTCAATGGGAAAACCTTTTTCTATTGCAAGCTCAATGGCTTCCCAAGAATTTTCATCAATCCCAGGCTCCCAGTGCCATCCCCTATGGGCAATTGGCATCTTCGTAAACCACTTCTCTTCAATGATGCTCATCTAGTTAAACCTCTTTGCACTGATAAAATCGGGCAAGGCCCTCCCCATTAAACTGTCTGTTAAAACTTTTCCACCATGAAAAGCAAGCCCTAAGCCGTGTGCCGTAAAGCCTCCGAGGAAGGCAACTTGATTATCAGTGGGAAGTGCTCCCACAAGGGGCTGACCATCAGCACTGAAGCCCATGATACCACTCCAACGATGGGTTATCTTGGCCTTTGCCACATTTGGAATATGCTTCTTTAAGAACTCTTCTAGTGCCTCTTGAATAATAGGAGTGATCTCATCGCTATAGCCGACTTCCACATCTTTTTGTAGTTGGCGAAACCCACCAATAACAACCTCTCCCGTAGGGAGTTGGCGAAAATAATCGAGAACAAAATTGGCGTAACAGGGCCCTTCCATAAATCTTGCAACAGGCTCAGTTGCAAGAATCTGTCCTCGCGTTGGAAAGATTTTATCTTTGAAGTAGCTGTGGATTTGAGGAGAATATCCATTTGCCGCTATTACTACCATGGGACAGGTAAACCACTTAGCTCGAGTTTTGACGATTTTATCTTCACCAAGAGTTTCAATTTCATAGACCTCGTGATTTTCAAAAAACGACACATTCGAGAAATTCTGTTCAATTTTCTTTCTTATCGCCAAGAGAAGATTCAAAGGATGAACACTTGCATCGCCTTTATATTTTATTCCACCGACGAAATTTTCAGCACCAAGGCGATTTTCAACAGCAGGTTTATCTAGAAATTCTACTGCAATTTTCATGCTCTCCATCAAACTCGCAGACTCCTGGAGTTCAGAGAATTCCTTTTCTGTCGAGGCTAAACTAAACGAGCCAAATTCTTCAAAGAAAAGTGCAGATGCTTGATCTTCGATGATCTCCTCCTTTAGGAGACGCAAATTCTCTTCTGAGAAGCGCCATATTTCGAGGGCCTTTTCTTTTCCAAAGTTTTCTACTAAACGATTAAAATGCTCTACAGAGCCACAAGTTATAAATCCAGCATTGCGTCCAGTGGCTCCATCTCCAAGGCGATACTTTTCGACAAGTGCAATCTTAAAGTTTGGTTCACTTTTTGCGAGCCAAAAGGCTGCCGAGAGCCCAGCGATGCCACCTCCGACGATGACAATATCAAAGGCGTCACTGTTAAGCGTTTGTCCTTGATCCATCCAAAACGATACACTCATTGACTCACTCCTCTTTTCAAATCCAATACCATTTCTGAAGCCGTACATTCACAGCGCTTCGGAGCACAGCGAGTGCAATCGTAATCTATTGGATACCAATACCGCTCATGCTGATTAATTTCTTTAAAACCAAATTTTTGAAGATAAATTTGTGATGAATTCCCTGGTGACTCTAGCCAAGAGTGACATAAAACAGCTTCGGCCTCCATCTTTTGGAGAATCTCAAGAGATTTTCGAGACAATAGACTTCCAAGGCCCTGGCCTTGAGACTCCTTTGCGATAAAGAGGCTTTTAAAGTAGGCCATTTTTTCTGACTGACACGGCCAAGAACTCACTGTCAGTCCTCTAGAAATAAAAGCGGTGAACTTGCCTGGGGCCAAACTTAGCCTGATCCCTTGAAGTTTCCCCTTAGACCATGCCCCAAAACTAGCAATCAATAATCCATCAGATGAGGCATTGAGATAAGACTCTAGTTCCTCGATTCCATAATAATTGAGCCCAATCCATTGATCTGTGAAGTCTTTGATCTCTAAAACATGTTCAATTTTTAGAGGACTCAATTTATATTCGTTCTGATTCACCATTGAAAATAGGCTACACCTAATCAGGTCTGGAGCAAATAACGCGACATTTCTTTTATATAACTTTGACCCCTCTAATAAGATTAGGGATAATGAGACTCCAAAACAAGGGCCAAAGGAAAGTGATGAAATGGACATTAAAGATATTTTTACTATTCTCCCTGGTAAGCTGTGCCTTTTTCACTCGTAATCCAAAAGATAGAACATTTGAATTCTTAACAGGAAAAGGCGTTGAAGCAGCAAGTCCAGAGCAATTTGAAAAAGCATTAGCTCGCACAACTTATATGGCCGGTGGCAATTATCAAATTTCGGCCTTCCCCTATACTGAGTCCTATTTGAAATCTTTGGCCAAAAACCATACTCACACCAGAGGACTGACACCAATTGAGTCCCAAAAATATCTAAAGTCCCTACAAGAAAAATTTAGTGAAGGTAAGACTTGTTTTAAATTTCGCTACGAGGTTCTTAGATTTAACCAGTCAGCAGAATTAAAAAATTGGCAAATCATTCTCCTTGATAAAACGAATCAAGAATTTCCACTGACGTGGAGAAATGGTGATCTTGAAAAAGCACCTGTCATGACTCGCGTTCTTAGAAGTGGTGATAATTTAGAGCAATGGCTAGGAGATGGAGTTGCCTGTACAAATGCTGAACCACACTTAAATAGTGGTTTTGGTCTTAAAGTAAAGCCAAGTTATGTTCAATTTCCTTTTGATTCCACAGCAGAAATTTACTGGGAATTTCCAGAAATTAAAATTGTTAATGGAAAAGAAGTTCAAGTAGAAAAAAAGAAAAAAGCATTTAAGTCCTACAGAGGCTGGTAGAAAAGGATTTTCATATGGGACTTAAGTATTCGTTTAGCGCAGCAATTACGAAATCAACAAAAGAATTAGAGCAAATTATCTTAAAGAGTCAAATATATCAAAAAACAGCAGGAATATTGCGCCTAAAAAATGACAAACAAAAAATGACCTTGTCTTCTATCATTTTGGTTTTTACGAAAGCTTCCATGATCGATAGAGATTTTAACGAGCAAGAGCGACAGGAAGTAATAAAGAGAATCCAACGTTTTCTTAACCTAGGTGAAGATGAAACTTATGCTTTAATCCTAGAGACCAAAAAAGAATTACAGGGTTTAAGTGGGAGAAATCCTGATTTTATCGCCGCTCCCTTTGCTTACCTTGGTAAAGTTGCCAATGATAAAACCAAAGACAAGTTGTTTCGATACCTCACAAATATCGTAGCTGCGGACAAAAAAGTAGAGGAAGAAGAAGAATATCTATTAGAGCTGGCAGGTATGGCCTTCGGTCTTCCTGAAAAAACCATCCGTGAATACCTCTTGGCCACTGAATTAATGACAGACCTCGAAGAAATTCAAAAAAAGGATGAGTGGAGCGACAGCTTCTCATCAGGGTCCTCAACAGAGGCACCCGTTATCAGGTTTGAACTTCAGTAAGATTCTTTATTAGTCATTCTTATCAACCTTCTTTTTAGCCTTCCATGAAAGACTAAATGCTTTATAAAACCCGTCTCCATAAAGCCCTTCCCATATCCAAGGAACCCACTTAACAACTGCCAAACTCATCCAGATGGCCCAGAATAACATTAAGACCTGATAGGCAAATGTGGGTAATGAAAATATCCATATATTAGGCACCGTTGATAGAAAGCGATCAGCAAACCAATTTAGAACATAGGCGGTAGAATCATTTCCCACAATTCCCATTATCGGTCCTCCAAGGAGGCCATTACTAAGGATCGTGATAAGAGTACCAATACAAATAAAGGCTCCAATGATTGCAAGTAGACTCTGGAGATTGTAAACCCAAGGGCGATTAGTCTTAAAAGTTGATTTCCTCAAACAAAGAAATAATATATAGCCCGTCACAAACATTATGCCGGAAGATTCACCTTGAGTTAATCCAATAAACAAAAGACTCCATTGTAAGAAACTTAAGGGGCACCAAGAAATTTTTCCCAGAAAGAAGGCCAAGATAATTAAAGCAAAGAGTTTACCCCAAAATAAGACGGCAGGCCCCATTACTGGTCCTCCAACAGCTAATATCCATCTCTCTCTTGGAATATTTACTTTGATTTTAAGATTTATTCCTTCAAGACCCAGATCTACTTTAGGATTCTTAAAGTTGCCAGTTAAACCAATTTTTTGATTCCAAAGAACTTCTACTTTTTGTTCTCCTACCCCAAACGGTAAGGCCAAAAAGCCTTTATTTAATTCAACTGTTTGAATTTTATTATTAATTTTAATTGCTTGAATTTTAATATCTTCAGGTAGTGAAATATTATGGGTTAGACCCAGTGAAGTCTTAAAAGTCGCTTTTAGTGAATATTGAGTTGAGCGCTTGCCAGGGCTAATCTCTAAAAAAGTATCATTTAAAGTAATGGTCTTCCCACTTGCCCCCTGAGGCTTATCTATTGTTACTCTTAACGCTTCATTAGGCCACGGGTGATAAATAGGAGAAAAATTATAATTATTCGCTAAAAGTGTGGTCCTCTCTAAACCCTTAGTTAAGCTTTCAAATCCCACGCGCCAGATAGGTCCAGGATGAAACTCCCAGACTTCAGTCCAAAGAGAACTAGAGGTTGCTTTTAAACTGAGTGGACTCTTTTGTGAAAGAATAGAGCTATAGCTAAGACGGCTCTCCCCTTTTCCAAGATTAATTTTGACTTGATCCGAACTGTCTACCACATTGGAGCTTGTTATGGTTTCACCAACTAGTTTTGGAAAACTAAATGTTACGGCCTGATCTGGAGGAGTCATTCGCGTAATTGTAGTAATGACGGTCCAACTCACTCTAAAATGAAATTCTCGCTTTATTTGAAGAAATTGTGGCAATAAAGAAGATTCTAGCTTTGAAACATTTTCATCTCCCTTTGAAAGGCGATTTAATGTTATTGAACCATTTACTTTCTTCTTACTATCAAGCCCTTCAAGACTCCAGCCTTTTCCTTTATAACTAAACTCAACAGGCGCCATTGGAAAATTAATTTGTACCTGACTGCGAATAGGAAGCGCGCCCTGCAAGACAATATTATTTACCCCAGGTTTTAGGGTCAAGAATAATCCCGTATCTTCTCTCTTAATAAGAGAGTCCCCTCTTCCATTAACTAAAATACTTTGAGGCAACCATTGCTCTCTTTGGCCAGGAATTGGAATAAAACTCTCCTTCACCACATGAACCATTAATTGAATTTTTAAGGCATTCTCGTTAAATGTCATATTGACGGCCCCAAGACTTGCACAATTTGGCAAGCATTCCTCGGGCTTTAATAACTCCTCTTTTAACTCCTTCAAAAGCTGTGGAGAAGGAATTGTTTGGGCCTGAAGATCTTGATGAATCAATATTTGGGTGCCAATCAAAGCGATAAAGAATAAACTCATTTTAGGAAGAAGTTCCTTTAAAAACTTGAGATTGCGACTTTTTTTCAAACTCTCCCAGTCCATGAAACAATAAATCAAAAAGAGAAGTAAAATGATCCTAAATAGTGTCACGATCTTATTAAGAACAGGAGAGAGAGCAATCAATTGTACGGATTGCTCCTTTGTAACCGGACCATCCCAACCAAAATCGATGGTACCCCACTTCCATTGTGGAATTCCTGGTCCTGTTTGAATTTGTGCCTTTGGATCATACTCATTCAAATTTGCCTTGAATAATTTTGGAGCACTTGGAGCAGCTCCTCCATAGTCTTGCTCATCATTTAATTCTTTATTTCCAAGTGATTGAACAGCTGTGCTTTCCATTAAATCTGCTCTCTTAGTATGACCTTTCTTTAACTTTTGGCTTCCTCTCTGCCTCGAAACAGAAGAGGATGAGTTAAGAGAAGAATAGAAGCTTTGATAATGATTTTTCTTCTCTAAACTTGGATAAATCGTTTTTTGAATTTGTTCTACAATGAAAGGAAATGAAATGATTAAGATGAACCCAATAGTGGCAAATCGGTAGTAGCGAATGAGATGAGAGAACTTAAATTTATC
Source organism: Bacteriovoracaceae bacterium (assembly GCA_021737405.1). GTDB lineage: Bacteria > Bdellovibrionota > Bacteriovoracia > Bacteriovoracales > Bacteriovoracaceae. The sequence goes on along the minus strand of JAIPEG010000006.1, from coordinate 84,644 downwards.
TTGCAACCCCTTTTCTAAACTCAGCGCAATTAATAAATGGAGCCATATCCAATAGGGAGCATTTGGTTCATGAATGAGAAGAGACAGTCCAAAAAATGTTATTAAAGACCACTTTAGATTCTTTAGTTTAAAAATTCCAATCGTCATTAAAAGAACAAAGAATAGATTTAAGAGGGACCATTTTGATAACCAAGTACCTCTTGCATAATCTGGTCCAATAAGGGCCAATGAGCGCCAACCAGGTGGTAGATGAAGAGTCCCCTTTGCACTATTAAAGTCTTGGTTCCATCCCATCCCCTCTATTTTAGTCCCCGTCCGTTGTATTCGCCCCTCTGTAGTTATGGCGATATTCTTTTCACGAACTTCGACTCCACGGATACTTTCTGCCTCTAGGTTGGTAATCAGTTGATTTTGATTTCCCTGTTTAAATGAACCTAAAAAATAAGGAGCACTCATATCAAGCCTCCATCCTTTATTCATGACTCCCGATATTTCATCTTGAACCGTATAGGCCACACCATCAAAATCAAGCCATAGTGTACGCAAGAGATTCAAGTTATTCTCTGGTACAAACTTTTGCCCACGAGATTTTTCGCTCACGTTAAAACGAGAATCCTTTTTAACAAGATATGTCGGCAGACCTTGAAAGCTAGGCGGAAGATCGGCCCTTTGTGAATCGATCTGATCAACTCCCGAAATATTAGTCACTCTAAATTCATTCATCCCCTTAAAGACCCATACCTCTTCTTCTGGTAAAGGGGCACTCTTTATAATTGGTATCAGCTCTTTAAGCGCAGTCATTTTTCGTGATTTCAAAAGAACAAACCATTCGCCTGCTTTTATTCTTATTTTTAATTCGCCATTAGGATTCCATTGATGGGGAAGACTTGAATTTGAAGAGACAGGTATAAATTCATTGAGAAGTGTACTGGGTATCGTTAGTTCCCTTTCACCACCGCCAACTTTTAATTTTAAATAAGTTTCAATATTGGCAGGAATATTATCAATGAGTTTTCGATACACTTTTACTTCAAGATAATCCTGATCCTTACCCTTTAATGTCTCGTTACCTTTTATCCATAAAGATCCATCTTTACCAAAGTTAGGAAAAGGAATTTGTTTTCCTAATAAATTGAGACTAAAAATCCCTACGCCATTTGGAAGAGAGATACTCGTTGGAGTTTTACTCCAACTAAACTCCCCTAATATCGAATAACTACCTTCTGAAAGAAAAACATAGGGTCGACCGTTCTTATTGATAACAGGAAGTTCTCGACCTCCACTACGAACATTTTTTGGCCAGACCGTTTGATAAGAGCCAGGGAGTTCTATCTCCTCGGCCTTGAAGAGGTGCCATTCTCCTTTAAAAGATCCACCCTGGCGCTCAACTGAGAGGTTTAAATTTTTAGGCCAAAAACAATGCCTCTGTTCGGATTCATTAAAAGCACTTGGGCAGTTAAAATCTTCCACATCTCGTAAAACCCATTCCTGCCAATCTTTTAAAAGAAGGGGGAGCTTCTTTCTTTCTAGGCCCTGTGATTGGACTGAGGTGATGAATAGTAATAAAAGGTATACAACTAAGTACAAATTGTTCATATCTTTAACCCATTGAAATTGTTTTATTAAATAATAAGGTTTTAGATAAAATAGGCATAGAGAGACGAATATGCCGGAGAAAAACCATCGGAGATGTCCAAATTATTGGCATCCCTTAAAATTCTTTCAATTAACAGATCCTTTTATAGCAGTTGCCCTATTATAGAAAAATGAAAAGGACTTTAGTCATTCTTTGTTTTATCGCTCAATGCTTGAATATATCCGCCGCACCTAGAACAAGGGTCTACCAGAGAATTCCCTTCACTCTCAACAACTTTAGTACGGATGGCTGCTCCGCATATCCAGATGGTTACCCCAATACAAGTGAAAATGAATGGCTTCATTGCTGTATCGCTCATGATCTCTCCTATTGGATGGGTGGAACCTATGATGAGAAAGTCTTGGCCGATGCAGAACTAAGTCAGTGTGTGAGTGAAGCGACTAATGAGTATCATGGACCTATGATGGAGTTTGGAGTTTATATTGGTGGAAACCCTAATCTTCCAACGACCTGGCGATGGGGCTACGGCTGGAATAAACTCATCTCTTATGGCCCTTTAAAACTAGACCAATTGGAAGACGTTAAGGATTCAATCGATAGTTTCTTAATTGCCCTTGCTGGCCAAGAAAATTATCTCAATCAGGATCAATTAGATTATCTTATGCTTAAATTTGAAAATAAAAGAAATATATTATTTCACGGTTCAGAAAACTAAAGAGTTTTAAGAAATTCCAGTAAAGACTTTTTCTCACTGTCAGTCATTAGTGATCGCTCATCCTCATCATAGAACGCCCGGCTGTGGCCTATATTTCGAAGACCTGGCCTTGAAGTGTCATAGAGAGCATCTTTCTCCTTTAACCAATTCTTAGGAATCTTCTCTCCAACCGGATACCCCAGGCACTCCTGATCGTAGTGTTCTGCTTTTAAAGAAGGACCTTGAACGAACTTCTTAGGCCTCTCACTTGGTCTCATCATTAAGGCACAAAGATTAGGAATCGAATTGTTATGCAGATAGGGATATCTTAAGAATACGCCTTCAAGTGGAGGCGGCACATAACCTACTTGTGGTTCAACAACAGTCTTCATCCATTTTGAAATTCGAAGTTTATTCAAGTTACCTGCAAAAGTCTTTGTGGCCATCCAACGATTAGGGTCAGTTCCGACATCCTTTACAGGGGTTTTCTCGTGATAGAAAACTCTCTCCGTCTTTACCTGCTCGCTAATTGACTCAAGCTCGGCCATGGGATAACTCCAGCGTTTTTCATAGCTTCCATGACACTTTTTACAGGACTGATTAAATACCTGCTCACCTCTTTTGGCGAGGTCAATATTTAAAGTGCTCTCAGGAAAAAAATCTGTCCAGCGAGGAGCTCTCGTGGCAAAGGCCGCTGCGGTAAGCTCATCAATGCGGTCTTGATTATTTTGCATCCACTCTTCAAGTTCTTTTAGGTCAGTTCCTCTTCCTATTTCATTCCATAAAAAATTTGTCAAAATTGGATTACCCGCAACAATGGAGCCATCACTTAACCAACGAGTTTTATATTTTAAATTCCACCATGGCATTGGTTTAGAGTCAGACACAAAAGTCTTTAAAGGATGCGGCCTCTTTCTTTCCCTCGTCTTCTTCTTTGAGGCAAATTCATCATCAGCTCTTTCATGTAAGCTTAAAGCAACATGGGGCAAAGATGTATCCAGACCTAAGACCTGAGGACTGACCGAATCAACCCAACGAAGATTATCTTTTGTCCTTTTAAACATGGCCTTCTCTTCATGAGTTGCATTTGTTGCTACTCTAAAAAAACCAGAAGGAATTAAGGGAACATAATTCTTAGCCAAAACAAAGAACTCATTTGAGCGCGGTCTCTTATTTGTGAGGCCCATAATTGAGCGTCCCATAAAAGTTCCTGAGTGGCAGGAAGCGCAACTAAAAGAGAGACCGGTACTTTTAGGAGAATGAGGTGCTGTTATAAGAGATGCGCCCATACGATAATCAGGCTTTTCTCCAGTTGTTGTCGGATAAGGGACTTGAAAGACACCACTCACGATGGAATTATCGGGATACTGATTAAGTCCTAGCCATTCGTAAAGACCGTCCATATCTTCGTAACCAAGCTTTTTTTCTGCTATTTTTTCTAGAAGTCTTCTTAGAGGATTTTCTTTTTTATCTTCGAGAAAATACTTAAGAGGATCGTATGGAATCAGAAGTCCAGTAACTTCTACTGGCCATTTTAGAGCGTGTTTATAACCACGGGCCTTAACTTCAGGTAGACTCTCTCCATGTTCATAAATATCAACGCGAGACCCTCCAAGAGGAATACGAGCCTCTTCAGTCCAATCTGGTGCAGCAGCAATATTAGTTTGAGAAAGGTAACCAAATGCTAAGACAATCGCCAAAAGTATTCTTTTCACAGAACAAACTCCTAAAAATGAAACTTCACTCTTAAATCTTTCATATTTGGGATGGAGTTGTCAGGAAAGTTAGGATTTTTAAGGCTAAATATCTGTTTAAAGACAAAGCAGTGGATAGATTTTGATCAATAAAACCGTTCAAATAGCTGTAATTACATGAGCCTAGTGGCCTCAAAATTGCTCCTTAATGAGAAATATCATTATTTCGGGGGAATTATGAAATATCTAATCTTATTGCTAATACCATTTTGGGGTTGCTCTCAACACTCTACAGGAAGGCTTCCAGCAAGCGAATCGAGTACAGGCCTCATAACACCTAATCTCTACCAAACAAGTGAAGTTTTTAGAGATCTCTTAAGTGCTGAAGAGCTATCCATTGATATTTGTCACAATGAAATCAAAGATAATTTTCTCACCTTAAAATCTCTTCCTACAAATTTTTTCAAGAGGGATTATTCAGAGGCAGAGTACGGTGTCATCATTGAAAGACTTTGGCAGATAAAACAAAATATCAGAAGACACGTTCAAAATTGGTCAAAAATTGGTGTCATGGATAGAGAGTGTGCAAAGTCTGCCAAGGCGGCAATGCGTGCAACTCGTTATATCGAAGAAAACGCCTCATTAATCTATCTCAATTTAAAAGGGGAAAAAGTCTCAGGCCTTAATGGGGAAGATAAATCCTCCATGTTTTCAAAAGGATTTCCATGGACCATGAGTGATGATGGCCAATTTAATTTAGACCGTGACTTAAGAAGCGGTGATGTTCTCCTTTGGCGCGGTTCAAGCTCAATTTCGGCCTCCATTGCAAGACTTGGGGATAGCGAAAATAACTTCAGTCACGTTAGTATTGTTCATATCGATCCAGTCACTAAAAGACGCTACAATATCGAGGCTCTCATTGAGACAGGAATGATCATGCAAGACTTTACAACAGAGCCACTTCATCCAGGCTCTGCCAAAGTCGTCGTCTTTCGTCATAAAAATGCAGAGTACGCTAAAAGGGCCGGTAAGTTTGCCTATGATTTAGCGAAAAAAACAATTGGTACCAAAGATCACATCGTCTATGACTTTGGTTTTGATCTTGTTAGTCACAAAACTATTTTTTGTTCCGAGCTCGTTCACTGGGCCTTCCTAGAAGCAAGTGAAGGCAAGGTAAATATTCCCCAGTTTCTTACACGCTTTAATATGAAAAATAGAAAATTCATCAATGATTTAGGAACTGACGCAAAGGTAGGTTATCAACCAGGTGACACTGAACTAGAGCCTGAATTTGATATGATTGCCGAATGGAGAAACCTACACTACTCTCGCTTAAATCATCTCAAAGATATCATCCTTTCAAGCATGTATCGCTGGATGGATAACTATAACTACAATTTTAAGTGGACGGTAAAAGGAAATGTTCTTGGAAGTATTATATATGGTTGGAGACGAATTCCCCTTCTCGGAGGCGTCGTAGAAGGAAAACTCCCTTTAAATATGTCACGCAAAACACTTAAGAATGTCCTCACAATGGATAAGGTCGCAACGGGCCTCTATGAAATGCTCTACAAGAAACTTTATAAGAAAAATGAAAACCAAGCATACTCCCTTGCTGATATTGAAAAAGTTCTAGAAGATTTTAGAAAGAAAGATTTAGAAGTCTATCGCCAACAAGCGATTTCAAATAGAAATGGAGAGGCTCACTACAACCCCTACTTTCATCATCAGTTTGGGCCACCGAAGAATTCTCTAAACAAGTGAGGGAAGGTAAAGACTAATTCTTATGAATAAGCAAAGAGCCATCCAAGGCTCGAGTGGTAACTAAAGGTAAGATTGGGATGTTCTTAGTTTTTTTAAAATATTCATTAATCTTATCTTTATCACTTAAATATTCAACGGAGAAAATTTTCTTTTTATTTCTGTTAAATAAATCAATACTTTCAAGACAATAACTCTGTGGGTTATAACTATTATCCATATCCTTTTGACCATAAAAAAAACAATCCTCTAGCGCCAAGGCATCAATAGCATTAAAGTACTCAACGCGCTCCTCTGGTGTCAGAAATTTATAAAGGGTAGGTGCATTCTGTTGAATGATTAAAAAGTCATCACCAACAACTTTTCTAATCTTCAATATAAAATTCTTCATTTGAATAGCACGCTTCTTAATCGGTTTAATTTCATAAAAAGAGTCAACGATATCCAAATATAAACCTCTATAACCTAAAGATTTAAGCTGAGCTGCTTTAGAGAAAATCACTCTCTGCCAAGACTTTTCCCAGAATTTAACTTTAAAATTACCGGGCCAATTAGGATTTTCAAAAAGAATAATTTCCTTATCTAAATCCTTAAAATAGTTCCGATAAGATTCAGCTTCACCAATACTTAGATAAGCGACAGGAACTCCATTCTTCAATATTTTTCCCAGAACATTAGGGCTTGATTTGCTATCGTCAGGATCAATTACATATAAGTAAGGTAAAGTCCATTTATGATTATTTGAATCATTAAATCCTTGAAGTTGATAGTGCCAAGCCGAAACGTCTTCAAGACCAATTCGTTTTAGGCTGGAACAGCTCGAAAGGATCGATATAATGAATAAAACTATTATTGGTTTCATATCATTTCAGGCTCTATGTTATGCCTAATAGGCTGGCGCATAAAAGTAATATAATTGAGGTTCTTAAAAGTAATATTTAAAAAATAAAAACTTAAAAAGAAAGTAACGATAGAACTAAGCATGTAGCCAAAACCATAATATTTTAACTCTGGTGTAAATTTCAATGTTAAGTAAGTAAATAAGGTATTTGTTAGAAAGAAGCATAAATAATTTATTAATACACTTCTCACTTCTTTAAAGTAAAGTAAGGCAATATTTAAAACTAAAAATAACACTTGAAAAAAACTACCTATTAAACCGTACCGAAAGATAGGAGTCAGTACTTGAGGAAGAGCCAACGCACTAAGGATATTAGAAGCAAAAAACCATAGGATTATTGATATAAAGGCCTGTAGTCTAATTAGTGAGGAAAAAGTATTTTGAAAACTTTCAACAATATCTAGGCCAGCACTCTCGAGAAATTTTAAATCATTTTTCTTTTGAATTGATCTAAAGAAATACGAATACTTTATATAGAAGTTAGTCTCCACATTTACTAAAAATACCGCCAAAGATGGAACTATACTTAAATAACTCAAAAAAATTGATGTATCATAGTTTTGGGACGTATAAAATAATCCCTCAACATGGGTACCAACATCACTAAACCAAAATAAAAATTTATCCATCCAGATGCCTAAATAATATAAAAAACCTATGGCCATCATAGACCGGAATCTAAAAAAGTAATCAAAGACTTCAAAGACAAGAAGGTCATAGGATGGAAATTCTTTAAACAAGTTTCTCGCCAACAAAACTACCTGAATAATTTGGCCAAAAGTAAAGCCACCAACATATCCTATCAATCCGAAAAAATGACCAAGGACGAGCCCAAATACAATAGAGCTTAACATCCCTAAAACAAAGCTCATCACTATTTGATGAAAATGCTTTGCTGCACTTAGGAAAATCATTGAATGCCAAGTAAGAAGAATGCTTACTAAAAGCGCCACGCACAAGAGGACTAGATCAATCCCCCAATCAAAAAATGAATAGAATCCAAAAGCGGCAAGTCCTCCGATCACTACAAATCCAGCACCGATCATAAGGTAGACGTTTCTAAAAGAGCTTTGATCTGAAATAAAAAGACGATCCGCTAAATAACGCGTTAGGGGTAGCTCTACTAGGCCAAATAGGATAAGACTAAAAGCAAAGCTGTAGCTTATTATACATTTAAAAACAAAAAGATCCTGGTTGCCTAACCCTCTTTTTGCAAATACTCCTAAAACCGCAATCGAGATCACTGATAATAGCCAAGGACCACTTGAAATAATAATGGAATAAATACTACCCTTTAAATTTTTATAAAAGTCTTTTTCAGTAAAATATTTAGTTAATCTAAATCCGATACCGGCCACTTAACTCACCCCTTCTAGATATCGCTGATATAAATTCTCATATTTTTGAATATTATCTTTTTCTCTATAAAAAGTTTCTACTCGCCTCCTCGCAACATCAGAACATTTTTCAAACAATTCTTTATCTTTGATCAACTTTAAAATAGCTTCACCTAAGGGACCGGCCTTACCAAAAGGGACTATCAATCCAGCTCCCCCAAGTGCTTGATCTTCCTCTCCCTCCCCAAAGAGAAGGGTTCGGCAAGAACCAACATCCGTTGCAACAACGGGTATCCCGCATGCAAATGCCTCTAGAATGACCATTGGTTGACCTTCACTAATACTGCTTAAAACGCAAAGGTCTGTTATAGGATAATACTCACTTACATCGACTTTCCCCGTAAAGGTTACAACCTTTTCCAATTGATAAAACTTAACCAGAGCTACACATTGTTGGTAATATTCAGGATCCTCTTCTGTTGGGCCTATAATCAGAACTTCTAACTCGGAATGTTCGCCTAAAACAACGGATATCGCCTTTATAAAAGTCTTCACATCCTTAATGGGAACAACTCTTCCAACCATGCTAAGAGTAAATTTAGAGTTCCTTTTCCTATGTAATTTAGAAAAATGCTCAACATTAATTCCATTAGCGATAATTTCTATCTTTTCTTCTTTTGCACCATATTTAACCTGTCTTTCTGCGTTGCCTCTATAAAGTGTCGTTATGCAATTAGCCTGGTCATAAGCAAACTCGCCCATAAAATGAAAGAGGTGAATCCACCATTCTTTAAAGATACTTAGCTGCTTTTTTGCTTGAAAATCTAAGTTTTCTTCATAAATCCAATTTGCATTATAAATCTCTATTTCTCTCTCATGACTATAGATTCCGTGCTCTGTTAGAATATAAGGCTTCTTATATTGCAAGCTTGCAGCAGCGGCTGCAAGTCCAGCGTAGCCAGTTGAAAGACTATGATAAACTTTTGCTTGCGGAAAATTCGCACTCAAGACTCTCAATATGGGATAGTGGGTGAAGCGCCAAGTGTAAAAGAAATCAATAAATGAAGGTCCTTTGCCGCTCGTAAAGTAACTATGATAAAGTTTTTCTAACATATCCCATACTTCTTTACTTTTCAAAATGACTAATGGATCCCAATTTAAATCAAATGGTTTTACTATATCGAAAAAAACTCGTCTAAAAATATCCGAACGCCTGTCCTTTGTGCAGGTATAGAGCTTCTCCAACAAGTTCATATCAATTTCTCTACCAATTGATCTTAATTTTACATCCGGCACGACTTCATAATCGAATAGCAGAAACTCTTCAATATGTTTCACGTTATCGGGAATAGGATATTTGTAATCGTTATATTTCTCATTACCACCGCCAATATAGAAAATAGAAAAATCAAATTGCGGTGAATTTTTAATAAGCTGGTACACACAAGAGGAAACCCCCCCCGTTACATAAGGAAATGTTCCTTCTAAAAACAGACATATATCACTCATCAATATTTCTCCAAATTAATTTGAAGATTGGAATCATTATCTAATTTCAAACCATATTCTTTGCAATTCTCTAGAAAAAAACCTAAGTCATCAGGGTCACCACTTAATAGCGAAAGCCTCAACAGACTCTTATCTAAAGCAATACTTTTCACTTTAAAGAATAGTTTCAAAATTTTTTTTGAGTCAATCACATCAAAATCTTTAAAGTTCTCAGATAATTCATCCACTAGATATATTAGACTAACTTCGTTGTTAAATTTTTCTGGCTTTTGTAGGAATATCTTTAATATAGATTTTTTTATGGTATCTAAGAACAACCCATATTTCAAATGGTCACTTTTAACAAGACTAACATATTCTTCTATAAAAGTTGGATTGATTTTTTCCAATCTAAAACACTTCAAGAAAAAAACATCCTCAAACAACAATCCGCCATCTCTTATCAAGCCGGGTACCTTATTCATGGACTTAATAAGAGAGAGCCCAATTGATTTCTTTTGGCTTAACTCCTTAGTCATAAAAAAATCAGAAAGAAGAAGCATAAATAGTTTTTTATTTATAAAATATGGAGCGGCCCTAACAATAAGCATTTTTTCGTTTAAGCTTCCTTTAAGAAATACCTCTGCCAAATAGATCGCTGGATCATTATCTTCATGAAAAAAAGCTCTTAAGCTTGGCAATGTCTTTAGTATATTTAACTTTAAAAAACTATCAACATTTGTATTATCTTTGATATAGTCCTTACAAAACTCAAAGGCACAGGCACTCGATACTTTAAAAAGTGAACTGTAAGCAAAGGACCTGTACTGGCTATCTATCTTAGACAATTCCATTTTTAAGAAAGAAATCACAGAAGGCGTATCAAAATATCCCATTCCCTCTATAATTAATATTTTAATAATTACATTTGTTTCAACTTCAAACGCCTTTAGATAAAACGCCTCTGCCCCCCGAAAAGGCTTCCCATTCAGAGAGGTAATAATCTTTGCTTTTTTATCATCATCTAAATTCAAAAAGTCTGATGTCATTATCCTTATTTTAGAGGGTACTCTTAAATTACCTAAAACAAAGGAAGCTTTTAGTGAAAGTTCGTTACTCTTTGAATTAAGTAAAACTTCTTTAAAGAATCGAACATTATAACTAGTATTTACCGATGTAAGGCATTCGAGAAATACAACCCTCTCATTCACACTTTTAAGGGACTTCCATAATTTGGGCAGCCAAAGCTGCTGTAGTGATGGATACAAGATGCTTATTGTACAAGCGACTTCTCTTTTGATCGCAAAGTCATTGTTATTTATCAAAGGATAAATACTAAAAATATCAAGAAGCCCCCCGACAAGATGGAAGGAGCGAAGAGCTTCAGTAATAAGCTCTTTATCATCACCTTTTAGCCAATGACGAAGGGCAGGAACGATTCTTCTTTCGCGGGCCTGGGCCAAAACCCGTTGTAGCTTGATTCCATTATCATCTGGAAACAAAAAAATTGTCCTTACTACCAAACTATAAATTTCATGATAATTATATTTCAGAGCAATTTTACTTATATAAAGTTTACCATCAGGATCACATAGCTTCCACGCTCTTTGTAGTGAGAAAACAAGATGCGATCGAAGAATATTTTCCTGACAATTAAGTTCATCGATTGTTTGTCTCGCATGCCCCCTAACCTCTTCATGTCCATTGTAGGCAAGTGTAATGAGACCATAGAATATATTTCCACCTAAATCGATGAGATCGGTGTTTTTACCTAAATATTCACAGATTTGAATAAAGTCTTTTTCCAAAACAATATTCTTCTTACTAATCACATGATTTAAAAATACTTTGAACTGTGATTTATTACGAATTTCTCGTAATTTATCGATTGCTTCTAAACGATTGGCCCAACTCTCTTGAACAAGTTGGTGAACTTGCTCATCTATATCTTGACTAAGCTGGCTCATTCCACCAGCTTAGACAATTCTTTATGAGATTAAATTCTTGAGGTAGGTCAGCAGACTGTTTACAATATTCTTGAGAGGACCTGTAATCACCCAATTGAAAACAGGCTTCAGCTTGGTAAAAAAGAATTTTTGCTTTTTCGCTCTCCAAAATATTCGATTTCATAGCAATGTTAGCCAATGTCACCAAATCCGTTAAATTGCCTAATCTCAAATTCACTTCTATAATACGGGTATAGAGATAAGATTGACCGCTATCTAAGCTCAAAGATGTCATGAAGTCTACAAGTGCTTTTTCAAGAAAAATATTCTCAATGCTTTGATCAAGAAGCCCAAGGCGATGGACCTCAAGGAACTTATTACCTCTTTCTGTATAGTAAGATGGTTTTTCAGGATACTCCATTATTCGATCAGAAAAATGATCAATTTCATCTAAAAACTTTTGTTCTATTTTTTGAAGTGCCCCATTCGCAAAATATCTAACTTCATAATCTTCCTGCTCGAGAGCTTTTTGTAGAAGAGAGATCGCTGACCGATTAGATATATTAGATAGCTTTTCAATTGCATTTATTTTTAATGCTAATTCATAATCTCCTAGTAAAATTTCTAATAGCGGTTCTACGTTATAGCGCTCGAAAACCATAGTTTTTCGATGCTGAATGGTAGTATTATCTAGTTCTACTTTTTTCTGGATCTCAAATCGCTTATAAGACTGCTCACCTAAAGGAAGGTAGAAATCCTCCTCTCCATCTTCAACGCTAATGAATGCCATCATTGGTTTTAAACCATAGAAAATAAAAAGCCCCAAGAAGCCCAGAACAGGAGTAAAGCAATCAATCACAAAAACAATTATTGGATAAATTTGACTTTCAGTCGTTTTCTTTACCATGAAGGCCAAGAGTAATGAACTCATGGGGTTTACAATGAAGAGAAAAATATTCGGTGTGACAGCCCCTTTTAATAACATTACCACTACAATAATTTTAATCAATCCTGCTATGAAAAGTCCGATCATTCTGCTTTACCCAGTTCAAAGTTTTCGATTGGGATATCTTTTAAACAGTGAAAACTGAAGTTTATTGAAATACTCTCTTTTATGGAACTAGGAATAATTCCAATAATTCTATTATAAGTTAATTCAAAAGCAGATCTGGCTTCTTCTTCTATCCGTAAGTAACAGATATAAATATGACCAAGTTCTAAATCTAACCCTATTGGTTCGCCTCCTCTTCTTGATTCTTTAATCAGATGAACGGTTAACAACAGGATTTTCTCACGTTGCGATTTTGATAGTGAATCATTAATTTCAAAATTTAACTTGGCTAAATTTACTGGAAAATCATATTCTCTTGCTGCCTGAACAAGTCCCTCAAGCTCCATGGCATAGTATTCTCTCTTTAATACTTTATAAGGAAATAGAAAGGGTGAGTCGCCCTTGACCTCTTCTACTGCTAAGCTCTTAGCATACGAAATTGCTGCGAGCTCTAACACATTAGCGATCTTCTTCTGGTTATAAACATTTAATGATAAAAAGGGCATTCCCCCAAAAAAGAAGAACCCAACAGGTAGCTCATTAACTTTAAATGGAAAAATTATTTGGAATCCTAGTTTTTCTAAATCACCAACACCATCATTCGATGAAATTTCATCCTTAATTGTGAAGACATTACCGCTATCTATAACCTTCAAAATTAGATTTTTTTCGGAATCCGCCAAATTCTCTGCCGACTGTTTCCTACTGACAAATCTGATTTTATGGACATCACATTCCGTTGAAAGGATATCGCTAACCCTTTTAACAACTCCATCAAGATCCAACCCTTCAAAGCTTTTTATCGAATTTAAATTATTCCGAAAAGAATCGGTGAGCGTTGCATACCTTTTCTTCATTTCAAATAACTCTTCTTCTGTTTCTTTAAAATTAACCTCTAAGTCTGACAAAATCTTTTCATTTATAGAAAGCTTCTTCTTTGTCTCAACTTGCTTTTTCCAGGTCCTTTGCCTTATTTCTCCGACAAGTAGAGAAAATATCGTTAAGTTTATGGGGAATATTATAAATTTAAAGGAAAATAAACTCTCCTCCTCTAGTAAATCAATTTGAATATAAACAAGTCCAATATAAATGACAGAGAGGAGAAGTGAGACAACCCCAGCATGCTTAGTTCCATAATAGGCAGAGAACAATATCCCTATAATAAAGAAAGGATGTAAGTCAGAACCAATCAAGGCCAAATTATCTCTACTGTAAAAGTAGGCATAAAATAGATAAATAGCGAGGCAACCACTAAGTATCCCTAGATCCGCTAAATTTTTCCTATTTACTCTGTTTTTCACCCACTAGCCTTCTAATAAAGTGCATACCTTATTATAGAACTCTGTGGGCTGTATGGGCTTCTGTAGGAAAAGAACTCCATTCTTTTTTACAGCTTGAATTTCAGATTCTTCCAATTTCTTAGCAGTTAAAAGGATTATCGGCGTATTTCGATACGCATCCAGCTGACGAATCTCCTCTATAAACGCTAGACCATTAGTTGTAGGTAGAACATAGTCAATGATTAACAGAGCAAAACTATCAGACGACAAGATCTCTCTTGCTTTTTCTACTTCTATTTCTGAGGAAAGCTCTACTCCTTTAAGCTTGAATAAGCTTTGCACGAGAAAGACAAATTCCGGACTATCATCCAGCATAAAAACCTTTTTCACTTATTTCCCCTCACCAAAAGTCCTGTATAAAATCGAAGCGAAAGACGCGTGTATTACCACGGTTAATACCCAAAAATTCAGAGTAATACTCACCAGTTAATGAGATTTTTGCTCTTTTGCTAATCGCCTTATTAATAGCTCCAGAAACCTGAAGACTATCAAAGAAATCAACTCCCCTATTGCTATCCCCTCCTACACCAAGACGAAAAAAGCCAGACCACTTCGAAGGCATAAAGTTATCCGGAAAATTAAAGTCAGACTTTAATACGAAATGAATTGCAGTAGATTTCCTTAAAAAGTTTTGTGAAAAGCTGTCCTTCGCTGAAGAAAGTCCACTGGTGCTCAATTGTACACCTGTATACAGCTCAATAGGCCTTACCTTATTGTTTGAATAAAACCTTCTCAATCCCTCAAAAGTAAACTGACTTCCAAAAGACGAACTTTCTCTAAAATTTATATTTTGCAATAATGCAAATCCTAAAAGGTTCCATCTTCGGTCCTCACTTCGAAAATTCAAATAAAATTCACCTTGGCTTGCATAAGCACTGGACTCTTCCGCAAGGTTACTTGAGAAGCGCAATGGATTGTTACTCAAAAAATTAAAACTCATGAAAATATTTCTCTGGTTCAATGAATATCCAACTAAGAATCCTAATCTTGTATCTTTTTCATTACCTAAAAAGGTAGGGCCTATGGTGAAGACACTTCCACTTTGCCCGAAGTATTTATACTCTAATCCCAAGAGAGGAAAACTACTCTTTCCATCACTAAGAACCTTTGTTAACTCTCCCCTAATTCCCAAAGACCAATTTTCAAGCTTACGCGAAAGTCCCTCTTCGATAACCCCAAAAGAGAAATCACCTGCTCTCAGATAACTAAATGATTGCTCCCATCTCCAAATTCTTGCCCCCCTTCGAAAGTGGTCCTGCGCATAATAGAGCTTAAGAATTTCATCTTTTTGTCTTCTTTCTAAACACTTTTTATCCTCAACCGTATTTAAATAGGCCCAATCTAGATCACCAACATCAATTTCTAAAAATATTCGTTGAATTTTCCTATTGCACTGGTTTGGTGCTAATTCCTGAAAGTTTCTTGATAATTTCAGCGCATTATCAATATCACCCTTTCTAACATTACATTCAATTTTAGCTGATTGAAGCAAAATTTCGAAATCTTGAATTTTGGATTCATATACCTTATCGAGGGTTAATTCTTGGCAAGTCTTCTGATACTGCTTAAGATTTTTCTCCCAATAATAGTCTCGAAATAGAATATTTAATTCTATTTCGTTATAACTTTCCTTTAAGGATTTTTCAGCTTTGCGAAGAGAATTCCAATCCTTCTCCTTTTGCCAAACTCCAAGAAGCACACTCAATGCATCTACGTCATCAGGGTAGAGTTCATGAATCTCCTTAAACAGAGATATTGCTTTAGTTTGGTCACCTTTATCAAAATAGGAGTAGGCTCTTCCTTTAAGAGCGATATTACTAGTCGGATTTTCTTTTAATAATTCATCAAATGCCAATATCCGTTTATCAAAATCTTCTATTCCGTATATAGAGTCTACAATTCGTTTTTCAAGGGATGCTATTGCCTTCTCTTTTTTAGATTTATTGATATCTTTATTCGCAAGTTCAGACGGACTAATTCTACCAATTTGAGCGAAGCGTATCCCATTTAATACCCATTTTTCAAAATTTAAAATGACGATATCTTTCTCCAATTTATACTGTTTTAAGAGGGCCTTAATAGCTTTTTCTTTTTCTCCATTATTCTCATATGCTTCTGCAAGCATTCCCCAGTAACTTCGATTTTTATAATAACGTTTAGTTAATCGTTTTAGGCACCTGATGGCCTCTTCATACAATTTGAGGTCGTTGTAAATTGAAGCTAGCTCTAAGTTTGTCTCTCTAAAGAAATTCCGCGGACTGGACTCAGCAAGATGAAAAAATCTTAGCGCCTTTTCAGTTTGAGTCTCTTTTAAATATACCAAACCAATTTCAATAAACACAAGAGGGGTTCGCTCTAACTTACCAGCGACTTCGACTGCAAATCTCTCATAATCCTCTTCTGTAAAATTTGACTTTAGAAGTGGAATTAAGAATTCAAGTTCATCACGATTCTCATCGACCGTTTTCTTATCAAGTGATGAAATTTTTTTATTAACAATTTTGGCGTCTAATTTCTCCCACTTATCTTTTGGAAATATCTTACGCAGAAGAACAAGACTTGCCTCAGAGTAATTATTTTGAAAGACAAGAGTCTCATAATAGAAATTAAAGATCTCTGTGTTTCCTTTAAATAAGACCATGTAACGCTTCAAAACCTTTTGAGCAATGTCGGCATTTTTTCGGACTAAAAAGTAACGAATGGCCTGATCAAGAATTTTCCTTGTTGATGAGCCCGTTAATTCTAAAAAAACACGATCAGCTTCTTTAAAATTCTTATAGAACCTATATCCATTAGCAACCTCGAGAAGAAGGTCATCCGCCAATAGGGGCGATTTATTTCGAAGTAAGTCAACTCTCTTCTCCTTTAATTCAAGTGCTTCAATATAAAATCTATTCCAAATCGCTAATTTTTCGGCCTCAATAATATAATCTTGATTATTTGGTTTTAGAGCAACTAACTTTAATTGTGTGTTGTAAGCACTTTTCACATCCCCCTGTATCAAAGCAAAATCTTTTAATTTCTTAAGGACAAACACATCACCTGAAGAAGTCAATTCACTTTGTACTAAATATGGGATGGCCTTTTCATACTCATAGCTATTGAAGTAGTACAACCCAATATCTCGATCCTGAGGAATAGAAAGAACTATGACCACTAGTGTTGTGACAAAAAAAATATTTCTCTGCCATGGACGAAATAAAATCATTTTTCGTCCCATTTTAAAAGAACTTGGCCATGACTTGTCTTTTTAAAGTTTATTAAATTTTTCTCTCGAATTTCTGCTTCAAAAGAAACCCTTGATTCACCTTTCAGGCCTCCTTTTTTATATTCATCTACAATTCCATTACACTGATATATATATGACTTTGTTGGAGGGATCGATGTTAAAGTTACTTTTGCTAAATCACCTTTTGAGAGCATTATATATAAACTTTTATTTACTAATCGATGCCCAATTACATTCTTAGAAAGTTCATAGTCTGGAAACATCTCCTTTTCTTCATTTAAATCAATTCTTAACGTCCTAGAGCTACCATATTCTCTTATTTCAAAATCATTTGAAGTAATTTTTCTAATTTTGATTTTATCCCAATCATGAACCATTTTTATATAATCACTCGTGAAGATAGGTGTGACTTTTTGTTCGTTTAAAAAAGAATAAATTTCATCTAATGCTTTTACACTTGAAACACGTTCTCCGGAATAAAAGTGATAATAGATATTTATTGGCTTTATACGATATGGTTCTTCTGTATTTTTGAAACTCTCAATTACATTGCGAAACCCACTATAGGGACCTGACCAAAGATTGGTATAAATATTCTCATTGGCAAAAGCAGAGTAAACCTGGACATAATTATCTATTTTCCTAAAATGTGGTGCTAAACCAGTGTAGCTAGGATAAGAGCTGTCATAGCGACCATCTCCACCGTTTATGCTTAGAATATTATTTTTTTCGACTATACTTAACGCCTCAACAGGTGGACGACATGAGCCTGTCCAGAATAGAAGATTGGTTTTTTTATTTTCGAGAATTTCGTCATTGATATATTTAAGGGAACCTAATACTTCTTCTTCATAATTCAACTCTCCCTTTTCCTTTTCATAAGCAACAATCGGTCCTTTATGATTTTTTATTTCTTCATCATCCAAATAAATCTTCTTTTCTCTTATATTAGGCTTCCTTTCCCAACTTAAAGGATGACGAAAGGTGTGTGATGCAGATTCTACATAAGGAAGATTAACCAATTCCTTTACTGCATTTACCGTTCTCCTACTTCCTAGATATTTAGGTATTATTTCAGCCGTTACAATACTCACAGATGTTGGGAATTTATACTTTTTGATAATATCATTCATAATTATTTCACCGCTGAGCGACTTCTTATCAATGAGGCTTATATTTATAAAACCATCTCCATCAATATGGATAAAGCTGGCTCGATTATTACAAACGGTTGTAACATCTGGAATCGGTTCTATCTCTTTAATAAAAAGATCTTTTACTATTTTAAAAGGATTCATTCTCCATTCAACTTTAAAACTTAATGGATTGGTGAAAATCTCGTATCCTTTTTGAAAAATAGCAAGGTTTTCTCCAACAACCACCGGATGAAATTCATATCGTCCACTCTGGCTTAATGTCGTTATGATCCAAGGCCTTAAACCCTTTTCTTCAACACTCAAACCCCAGAAGTTTGGGGTTTCTCCTTCAAAGTCTCTTTCAAATTGAATATCTTTTATGTTAGGAGCATTAACATTGAGCTTAATTAGTAGCGGGTTATTGTAATAAGAACCATTATATTTGAGGCCCATGTTACTCCAAAATTGCACCAGTTTTTCTTTAGGCATAGCCTTATTGGGAGATATCTCATGAAAGCCCGGTTCTCCCAAAAGCAACAAAGGTACGCCTTCCTTCTTTGCTCTTTTAAGGATATTCATATAATCATCTGGTTTTTCCATGTTGTTGCCAGTCAACCATGAAACGATACCTCTAAAGTTTTTTAGAGATCCAGAAAGAAGAAGCCATGTAGGAAATGGCTTTCTAACATCAACATATTTCAGTCTTAGGCCGAAATGATTAAATACTGATTCAAGATGTCGGTGGGTATTCGAAAAAGTGTATTCATCTTCTTCAACTTCTGAAGAATCCCAAAAAGAGATGACATCCCTCTTAAGATCTGCAGCAAACATTTCTCCAAAAGTTAATTGGTTAGAAAAGAAAACAAGACAAAATATAAATGAAAGCTTTAGTAACTTATAAATGGGTGTATCTTGTAAATTTCGCACCTACCTATTGTATAAGCCTAAAGAATCTTTATCTTTAATGGGTAAAAAATGAGGCTCTTTACAATTTCAATAAGGAATAAACGTTCGAATTCTTTTATTGTCACTTGCGACTTCTCTGAGGTTGGGTTTATACGGCAACCTTTCCGAACCTTTTTTATCAGAATTTAGCATTTCACCACCAGAATAGTATTGGCCTACTCCTAGCACGCCCCCAAGAAAGAGGAGGTAAAGGATCGTGCATGCAAATGTCCGAATTCGTGTTTTCTGGACCATTACATCCTATCGGAAAGGGACGCCAAATACTTGAGCGCGACAGTCAAGCGCTTCATGATTCCAATTACTTGTCTTACCGTATCAACTAAAACACTTGCCTGCCCCTTGAGCAAATCTTATGCTTAATTCACAAAAAATTTGTTACCAATTATCTCACTGAGGAGAACCATATGAAGACTTTAATTTTTCTTATCTTTGCCACCGTCTCAATCACCCTTTCTGCACATGTTGATGATCTTGTTTATGGAGAATACGGTAAATACTTTGAACTTGGAAAAGTAGATTTCTATCGTTCAGCGGGTAAACTTGATGGAAAAACAAGTGATTTTGACGTTATCGTTAAGAATAACTATGGCTTTGAAGTTTGTTTAGTTCCCTCTTTTGAACTCATTAAAAATGCAAGAGTTGAATTTTATGAGCCAAGTTTTATTTTGCCTGCCAATTCTGAAGTTGAACTAGGCCACTACGGAGCCGTTAATTTGGGAAAATCATGGCATGCTAAATGGGATTATTTAATTAGTGTGAATTTAGAAAACTGCGCGATCTAAAAAACGAATAATCAAGGGGGAAAGTTTTCCCCCTTTAATACTAAAGCCCTAATCTCTTCTTCATAACTTCGATAGGCGTCAGAGGAATAACTACCTTTAAGTCTGGACCTTCCGCCATCCCCGTCAGAGCAAGCCTCAATCCTTTAAAGAGAAATTTCCCTTTAATCTTTAGTTCCTTTTTGCAGTGATCAGTGAATTCATTGAATTTCTCTTCACTAATGAAGCTGTCATTCATTTTAGCCACTTCACTTTTGATATACTCTTTTATGGACGCTGTACTTTCCCATGCGAGCACCTCATCAACAGCTTCCCCTGTTTCAGATTCAGTTGAAAATAAAACATTTAACTGCTCAGGAAGTTCTGATGGAATATTTATTTTTTCTTTAAAAAACTCCAAGCATGTCTCTTTCCATTCATTGCTTTGAGCATGAAAAGCATGTCCTTCAGGTATTGTAGGCACTAAATAGGCCATAAGGTCCGCTGAACTTAAACGGCGCATATGTTCACCGTTAAAGTGCCTTAATTTCTCAATATCATAAAGTGCAGGAGACTTATTAAATCGACTTAAATCAAAAATGGGAATGACTTCTTCTAAAGTGAAAATATCCTTTTCCTCAGGATGAGACCAACCAAGTAGGCACAAGTAATTCATGAGAGCTTGAGGAAGGAAGTTTTGATCCCTGTACTGAATAACAGATGTGGCTCCATGACGCTTAGAAAGCTTTTGACGGTCCTCCCCTACTAAAAGAGAGCAGTGAGCAAACTCTGGAGGTAAAACATTGAAGGCCTCATATATCATGAGCTGGCGAACAGTGTTGTTAAGATGTTCTTCCGCTCGAAGAACATGAGTCATCTCCATTTTCCAGTCATCAATCACACAACAAAAGTTATAAACAGGCATACCGCTAGAGCGAAGGATGACAAAGTCCCCCACCATATCTTCTGGAAAAGTTACTTCGCCCCTTACGAGATCTGTAAAAGTATATTTCTTACCAGGATTTTTAAAGCGGATAACATGAGTCTCGCCTGCTTCAATTCTTTTTTGAGCTTCTACAGGATCAAGATCACGGTACTTTCCATGATAAGCGTGAGGTGACTTTTTCTCCTCTTGCGCCTGAAGAGTGAGTTTTTCAAGTTCGTCATCAGTAAGAAAGCAAGGATAAGCTTTTCCCTCTGCGACTAATTGTTGAGCCAGTTCTTTATACATCTCGACTCTTTCACTTTGACGATAAGGTCCAAAGTCCCCACCTTTATCAGGTCCTTCATTATTTTCAAGACCTAGCCACAAGAGATCCTCAATCATCGCTACTTCATACTCTCTTTTTGAGCGTTCTAAATCGGTATCTTCAATTCTTAGAACGAAAGAGCCTCCCTTAGCTTTTGCATATAAATGGCAATAAAGGGCCGTTCTAGCGCCTCCAATGTGGAGGAAACCAGTCGGACTTGGGGCAAAACGGACGCGAACAGTCATAATTATCCTTAAATTTGATCATTTTTAAGGTCTTATAAATACACATTTTTACGGAATCTGTCGAAAAGAAGCTATGAATGGCCTTCTCTATATTATCCGCATAAATGGTGCCCTCGTTTTGGGCCTCGCCATGGCCATTATTCTTAGTGGCCCCTTTCCTAGTGAAGGCCCAAAGAGGTCTCTGGCCTCTGTCAATGATGAAGGTTGTGCCAATGCACTTCGGGCCCATCTAAGACAGAATCGCCAATATTTTCAAAATGGTGTTCCCCTTAAAAGTGTTGTTCCTAACTATGATCAGGAAATTGAAAAAATAGACAGACAACTCTTTACGGTAAAAAGTTTTGTAAATTCTTTTCAAAAACGAACAGGTCGTTATCCAACATATAGAGAAGTTCTTGATAAAATTATTAGAGGTCATCAAGATCTTGTAAGAAGTATCCTAAACCTAGGAAGTCATGGTGAAGACATCGCCTACTTTGTTGATGAGACAGTGAAGTCTCTTAACTTCACACCAAAAGAGAAAGAAAACATCTTGGCCTTTGTTAGAGAAAATCCAGAGCTTCTAGGAAAAGTCTTTGAGCCTCAAAACTCTGACCTCACAAGAACACTTGATGGTCTTTGGAAAAACCCCTATGGCGATTATGGAGAATTATTAGCGGCCCTCCACTTTCCTGGTGTCGAGGCACAAAACTTACATCTTCGCTCTTTTAAAATTAGTGCCATTGGTCCTAAAGTTGATTTTCATCAAAATAATATTGTGGCAGCAACCACGCGGGCCTTTGAGCGCATTGAAAACAGTGGACCAGAAGAGCTTCAAAGATTGAAAGAGCGCTTTCCAAGAGTCTTTAGTGAGCAAAGAGCTGACGATCTTGAGGCCATTAAAACTTGGCTTGAGAGTAAGGAAGTTGACTTAATCACAAAGGGGCGAAACGACAATCGTTTCTACTTCTTAGAGATTAAAAACTACAATAAACTCACTACCCATGAAGTTCTAGTGAATGGATATCGTGGCAGTAAATCTGTCTTCACTCAACAGCAAGAGATGAGAGAAATTTTAGAATTTCTTGAACTCGATGGTACTTATTTTGCGGCGATTAGTTTCTTAAAAGGAATTGATGAAGAAGGAAGAAGGGCGCTTGAGCAGGAAGGAATCATTGTCGTTCCCTTTGAATAAAAAAAGGGTCAATCCCTGACCCTAAATTAGTACTACATCAATTTGGCAATCTTTAAGGCTTCTAATCGAAGAGGCTGTCACTAGAAGACGAACGCGAACTAAAAAGGTTTTGAGCAAAACGTATGTTGCATTCTAAGAACCGAGATTCCCCAGATTTAAAGAGTTGAATGTCACAAAGCCTGCATAAATTTACAGAAGTAGTTCTACCAACGTAGACCTTATAGAGTCGGGCAGATCGAGTCTTGGCCGCATCTCCACATCTAAGGACGTGATCTCTACCTTCCGCTTTACAACAATCACACATACGCAAATCCTGTTTAGTTTATAAAATCGCTTATCCGACTAACTCTATCGGTCTTGCTTAAGATTATTTTAGTCCTTTGAGCTTTCTAAATAGTTAAAGTTTTCATCACATCCAGAAAGTCTAATAATATCAGTAGTTTAAAATAATTTATTAAAAAAAACATCATGTTTCCTTCACTTTTTCTTTAATTCACCGCCTAGAGTTGATGGCACTAAACCTAATTTAGACCGCTTGGTCTAGTCGTCTTTATGGGCATGAATTAAACTTTCGAGGAATTTCAATAATCTGCCTACGGGAGGGCCCCATGTCTGCTGCCAACTCACCTATTAAACCATTAAAAATCAATAACTTACTTGCTAAAAACCCAAGTTCCTCCCCTCAATATACAACCAAGATAAAGAATCACTCTGGTGAGACGGTAGAGATTGCAGATCCAAAGGCAACAAGAGCACTTGTGGCCCTTATGAACCAGCATGCAGTCATTGGTGGAGCAGCCGCTCACTGGGGTGGTCCTGCGGCATTTGCTGAAATTATGGCCGCAACCCATGCTCTAATGTTTCAAAAAAGCCCCTGGTACGAGGCGTTCCACTTTATAAATGATGCCGGCCACGCAGAAAACGGTATCTATGCTCTTAGAGCAAATTATGGATTTGATGGCATGACCCTAGATAGTCTAAGAGGCTTTCGCTCAATCGATAGTAAGTTAACTGGCCACGGTGAAGCTCATCTAAATCCTGAAGGCGTTTTTATATCAAATGGACCTCTCGGCTCTGGGTTACCTCAGGCGCAAGGACTTGCATATGCCGATAAGAAATTAGGAAATAATCGCGTTACCCTCTGTGCCCTTTCCGATGGTGGTGCAATGGAAGGCGAAGCAAGAGAGGCGATGGCCGCGATTGCAGGTCTTGCCAACAAAGGTAAAATGAATCCGTTCGTTTTACTTATTTCTGATAACAACACTAAACTCTCCGGTCGAATTGATAATGACAGTTTTTCAATGGATCCAACCTTTAATTCTTTAGAAACTCTCGGCTGGAACCTGATCAATATTGAAAATGGTCATGACCTTGAAAAAGTTTATCAAGCAATTGAAGCAGGAATTGAATCAGCAACGAAAAACCCCAACAAACCAGTAGCGTTACGCTTTAAAACAATCAAAGGCTATGGTGTTAAGGCCACCGAAGAGAGTGCTTCTGGTGGTCACGGCTACCCACTTAAGGCTTACGATGCGGGTCTTACAGCTTTCCTTGATGAAATTTATGACGGCAAAGCCCCAGAGGTTTTTATCACTTGGGCAAAGGATATTCTTGCTTCAAAACCTGAAACAAAAGAAAAGGCAAAACCAGCTGTTACTGTTGAAAAAGTTCAGCCTGGATTTGCCAGAGCGTGTGATCGTGCGATGAAAGAAGGGCTTCCCCTCTTTTCTGTCGCTGCTGACCTACAAGGGTCAACGGGTATTGCGGACTTTCATAAAAATTATCCTAATCATTCACTCGATGTTGGAGTCGCTGAAGCAAATATGATTTCAACGGCAGTTGGCCTCGCAAAGGCTGGCTTTATTCCCATGGTTGATACCTTTGCTCAGTTTGGTATCACAAAAGGAAATCTTCCTCTTATTATGGCCAACCTCTCTTTAGGCCCAGTCATTTGCCTTTTTAGTCACACAGGATTTCAAGATGCGGCTGATGGTGCTTCTCATCAAGCTACCACTTACTTTAGTGCTGTAAGCTCTATTCCTCACACTACTGTTATCAGCTGTGCGACCTCTATGGAAGCTGAAGAGTATATGTACGCAGCCCTTCATGAATATAAATCTCAACGAGAATCAGGCATCATTCCTAATAGCTTTGTATTCTTTTATGGAAGAGAGAATTTTCCTCACTATTATTCAGAGAATGCCAGTTATGCCTGGAAGAAAGCACAGGTCTTAAGAGAAGGTGGAGCTGCAACGATCGTGGCCACAGGTCCGACAGTCGCCAAGGCCTTAAAGGCCGCAGATGAACTTGCAAAAAATGGTACAGAAGTTACTGTCATCAATAATCCTTTTGTAAATGATCCGGATACCGAAACCATCGGTGACGCTCTTAAGAAAACTGAAGGCCGTCTCATCACTGTTGAAGATCATCAAGTGATTGCAGGAATGGGCTCAATGCTTTGCCATGCTCTTTTACAAAAAGGTCATCAATTTCAAACGAGAGCACTTGGAATTAATGGTGAGTTTGGACAAAGTGCTTATCAGGCCGATCACTTGTATGCAAAACACGGCATGAATGAAGAGGCCATTGTTTGCGCGGTAAAAAGCCTTTTATAATGAATCTGTGAGAATTTTTACTAAATTAGTAATATTAACCTTTCTTTTCGGTTGGCAGATTTCTAACACATTCTCTCAAGGAATAGATATCGGCCGCATTCGTTATGAAATACAAAAGGGCGATGACCTTTTAAGTATTTTAGAAAAATTTTTAAAAAACGGGCGGACTCTAGAAAAAGAAAGTGAATTGTTTGAGCTCAACATGGGCCGCAACCTACAAATTAGTAATTGGGAAGATCTCAAATCTGGTCAAGAAATAGATATTTACTTACCTATCTCCTATATCGACAAGACCAAATTTAAAGAATATCTAAAGCAAAAGAAAATTAGACAAAATGAATTGCGCCTTCAACAAATAGTTGATTCACGCTGGAGTCAATCAGTCTTTACTATGGCCTCTTTTGGGAGATTCAATCAATTAGAAAGTGAGATTGATCTTAAGTTTCAACAAAACTCCCCTTTTACTCTGGGTTATGCGACAAGTTTTAAATTTAACCGGAATTGGTCCTGGAGTGCCTCGGCATACCTCTCCTATCTCCTCTCTGCTAAGACATCCTTATCTACTGAAAAAGTCAGTATTAGGCCTGAGATAGGACTTAATAGCTACTTATCACATTCTTTTAGTAGCTTTAATCTCTATGGTGGCCTAGATTTTGAGAGGTTTACTACCTTTAACCTAGATTCCTTAAGGAGCCAGGCGATAATCGAAAGGGATGAACTCAGGCTTATATTTGCTAGCCTTGGTGTTGATAAGTATTTTAAAAGTAACAAACAAGGCTTACTTTTAAGAGCATCTCTTTCAACCTCAATATCCTCTCAAAGAATAAGTTATGAAACGGGCAATGAATTAGATCGTCCCTTTTCAGGAATGAAACTTATTCTCTACGCCAATACTCCTATTAATAAAAAATATTTTATTCACTTTCTTTATAAACAACACATCCTCTCCGGCCCAGGAGACCTCTCTGTTAGTAGGATTGGCGTAGGCTTTGGCCTTAAACTTTAATTATCAGAGAATATCGATTTCATCGGCATTTCTGAAAATGATTCTATTATCATATCCTTCGAAAGATAGGGGCTAACAACCCCTCTAAAAAATGATTTTGGATCAGAAAACTCTTCCCTTACTGGAGAAGCCTTTTGTGATTTTGAAATTTTTTGACCATTATTCATTAGAAGTTGGTGATGATGAAAACTTTTTGGAAAATTCCAAGAGCATGCACTTGCCAGTGCCTTTTGAAAGTTAGTGCTCGCCCGTAAATCCTCTCCTCGAATAACGTGAGTAATTTTTTGATCACGATCTTCAATCACAGAGACCAACTGATAGGAAGGAAGATTATCCCTTCGCCAAAGAATAGCATCCTTTAATTCTGGGGAGATGTCCTGATAGTTTTGAGTTTTGAAGCGTACAGCATGATCTGAACCTGATAGATTTAATTCATAGCAGGTACCTTGATAAACACCATTAAACTCATTTAAATCAGCTCGAGAACAACCACACCGAAACGTGTTCGGAATTGTTTTCAATTGTGAGAAGTAATAGTCTTTCTTTTTAATTTGAGAAAAGTTCTTATTGAAGTCCTCTACCGACTGTGGTCCCTCATCCCATTCAATCCCCAACCAATCAAGCGTCCTAAAAATATCTTCAATATATTCAGGGCGCGTCCTTGCTTCATCATGATCATCTATTCGAAGTAAAAGTGAGGCGCCATGAAAACGAGCTTGCCAAAAATTTAGAACAAAATTGAGTGCATTTCCAATGTGTAGATATCCAGAAGGGGTAGGAGTGAGGCGAAACTTTAAATTCATACAAAATTGCTCAAGGTCAATTAGTCACCCTTTTTACACATAAGAGGTGCATAATAGCACCATTTTGGCCTTATTTACCCCAATCCAAAGAGAAATGGGCCTAATTCCTTGGCATCTCCCTTGCAAGTTCTTACATCAGGAGAAAAATTTACAATGAAACGCAAAGAAAGAGAGCTGACATTTTTTCAAGGATTACCCACTCTAATACTAGTGGCGACTTTTATCCTTATCATTCTCTTCGCCTAAAAAGGCGGCTTAGAGCCACTCTTGCATTACATAGTTACCAACATTGCTACCAGCGCAAGGACGATTAAGAGTTCTATATTTTACAAAACCATAAGCGTCTTTTTTAAGAGCGCTATAGTCAGTAACAACGGCAACCCTATCTACGATTGAGGGATAGTACTGACCTCTTACTTCTACAAATTCTGCAATTTGAACCCATTCAAATCCTGCTGCTTGAAAAAAGTTAACTTGATAACGAATGAGTCCGTCTTGAACTGTATTGTCAGGTGCGACTCCAGATAAAACGGAAGAACAAAAGCCCTTGATCCTAGGATGATTATCGCTAATAACATCTGTAAATAAAGTCACACCTCTTGTTTGAGACTCTAAGCGAATTTCTCCCGCCCTACTAGAAGTCATCACTCCTGTTGCAGGTCTTACTGTCTCACCATTGATAAGACACTCTTTTGTTTTAACAGAAAAATCAAGATTCAAAACCCCACCAAGAGCAGACAACGTGGCCCGTTTTTGTTGAAATGATTGGCAAACATTCTTTGCCACCTTCATTTCTCCTTCATCATATTGTTTTCGAGGTTTAATGGGCTGGGACCATTGGATGTCATTGCTATTTCCGAGTAATGGTACTTCTTCTTCCTTGGCCTTTTTTGGGCCGCAACTGACAAAGGCCAATAAAACAAATATGAGAAGAAAACATTTCATAAATCATCCTTAATTTTAGAAAAACGTTACTTATTACATTCTAACAAAAGAAAACGAAATTAAAAATCACCCTTGGCGCACTGAAGGCAGGTTAGTCCCAACCCTCTCCACATCTCAACGACACTTTGCCTGTCTTCAATAACAAAGGACACTTCATAAAAAGGTGAAATATGCTCTTGAAAAATTTCTTTTTTAACCACAGAGTCTTCTCTTCGATCATTTATGCCTCTCATAAAGAGGGACTTATAAGGCACAAGGTGTTTCAAAAGCCATTTCTTAGTCTCTTCGAGGTACTCCTCACCTCGCCCAGTTAAAAGCAAAATATTTATTCCTTGAGAAAAATATATTTCAATGAGATCCCGGCACCATACCTGAGGAGTATCATTCACCAAGTTCTTATGGAAAGCGTGCCAATCCTTGGGGTTTTTTGTGACATGGTGAACTCTATGCTCAACATCGGCCAGTGTTCCATCTATATCAACAATGATTGCCTTAGGAAGCTCCATGACCACACATATTCAGTAGGCTTAAACCAATTTTCTCATCTGGCTCTCTATGTATTTCAAGGTCAAGCGGTCGAAAAATGATCTCAGCTGTTACGGCGACATCTGCTGAGAAGAGATGACCTCCATAAGTTGAAAAGTCTGAAGCACCAAGCACGGTGTGGATATGTAGAAAGGGCTTATTGTCTAAAAGGCTTAAGTTACCAACAAGGCTTAAGAGTTCCGCTTCATTTGCAAATAATTTTCTATCGTAGTGCTTATCCTCTAAATGATAGAAACCAAGCTCACAATTCTTTAAGGCACCAATGCCATTAAAAGTACCACAAGTAACCTTTGTCTCTTTGGCAAAGTCTCCTAGGGCGTCAAAAAGATTTTCATCTTTATAAAGTCTTATTAGGTAGCTGCCTTTACTCTCTTTGTAATCCATAATCCTCTCCCTCAATAACTGAAGACTCTAACTTATAGTGACTAACATGTTGTGAAATCCATAATTCTGCTTTCTTGGCGTCATAATCTGCTGGCATAATGGGCTTTGATAAATTCAGGGTAATTTTAGGACGAAGTGCTCGTGGAAATTTAAGTAAAACTTTTCCACCACTAAAACTAAAGACACTCCCCCATAATCCATCAAGTGCCGCCAAAACGACCGGGACAGGTTTTTCCTTAAGTATCTTATTCACTCCTGGTTGAAACCGTCTCATTTTTCCATCACGCGTGATCCACCCTTCAGGGAAAAGACCCATGATAGAACCCTCTTCTAGGTCTTTGTAGATCAAGTCAAAGGCCTTCTTCATCACTTCTTCGCTTTCTTTTCTAGTCGCAATGGGTACTAAGCCTGCTTGGCGAAACCAAAAAGGACCTGTTGGAAGATAGTAATAGTTCCAATCAATAACAAAGTGAATAGGACGTTTAATCGCTCCCATTAAAATCATCCAATCAACAAAGCTGACATGATTACAGACAATAATTACCGGCCCTTCTTCTGGAAAATCATCTTCTCCTATGACTTCTACTCTATAAAAAATCTTTGAGAGAAACCGCATCCATAAGCGAAGTGTTTTCTGTGAATAAAAAGCATA
The DNA here is from genome assembly GCA_021737405.1 of Bacteriovoracaceae bacterium. Classification (GTDB taxonomy): domain Bacteria; phylum Bdellovibrionota; class Bacteriovoracia; order Bacteriovoracales; family Bacteriovoracaceae. The sequence goes on along the minus strand of JAIPEG010000006.1, from coordinate 55,126 downwards.
AAGAGGAAAAGAAATGATGAGATTTATCAACCCCAATATTAAGAAGGATTTGGTAATCCCCACGGTCTTTGTCATGACCATCACAAGAATGGCCGCTATCACCATCAATAGAGCATTCCAAATATTATTTCCCGCTATCGTTTGAGATAACTCACTCGGCTTGGCAATAATTTGAAGGTGGGACATTTGAGGCACAATGTAGCCACCGCCAAAAGTTGCCATTCCCAATAAGGCCAAGAATGAACCCATTGCATAGGGTTGTTGAAAAAATTCTTGTAACGTATAAGGGGCTGAAACTAACTCAGGAATAAAGGCTGAACTTCCCGTTAAAAAGATGAGCCCTAGAAATAGAGACATGCCCAAAGCACTAATGGGAACGAGACCAATTTCAACTTTTTTGTCAGAAATCCTCTCTGTTAAAAAGGCGCCAAGCCCCATGCCGACGGTAAATGTTGCTAAGAAAAATGTCGCAACCTGGGTGCCGCCATTCATCACATTTTTCACAAAGAGAGGAAGTAATGATAAAGTTGCGGCCCCTAGGAACCAATACCAACTAATCCCAAGCACTGTTATAAAGACTTCACGATTCCTCATCGTTAATCTTAAAATATCCCAAGTTGGTTTTATAAAAGTATAGTCCACCAAAATATCGGTTTCAGGAATGGGAACATCATCAACTTTGAGACTAAATAAGTAGCCAATCCCCGCAAGCAAGAGAAGCCCTATACTTAAGGCTAGAACATATTGGTCAAAGGCAACAAAAGCCCCTCCTGTGATGGTCCCAATTAGAATCGCAATAAAAGTTCCAGCACTCACAAAGGCATTTGCCAAGACAAGTTTATCTGACTTTACAAGACTTGGAATTATCCCATACTTAAGAGGACCAAAGAAAGCCGATTGAGTTCCCATCAAAAAGAGAACCCCTAAAAGAAGGATATAGTTATCTATATAGAGCCCTAGGGAAGCCAAGGCCATAATAAAAATTTCGGCAAGCTTTATGTGTTTAATCATTTTTGATTTTTGAAATTTATCGGCCATTTGTCCGGCGGTTGCTGAAAATAAAAAGAAGGGAAAGATGAATATGCCACCTGCAAGAGGCACGAGAAGCGCACCATCAAGAGGCCCCACCTTTACGGCACGAAAAGTAATGAGCATGACGAGTGCATTTTTGAAGAAATTATCGTTTAAGGCACCTAAGAATTGAGTCCAAAAAAGAGGCCAAAATTTTCGATCCTTGAAAATGAGCTCCACAAACTCTCCCTATTACTAATGATATGAAAAATCATACCACTATGAGAAAACGTGTGAAAAGCACGCAAAAAAGCCGACCAAAAAGGTCGGCACGTTTTTTTTAAGTTCTTTTCTTTTATCTAGCGATGACTTCTTCAATACCGATAGTTTTTCCAAAGAATTTCTTTAATTTAAAGTCCAATAAACTAACTTCCTGGCCGTTATGAAATATGCGCCATGACGTACCATCAAAATCAAATTTGATGTCTATATCCTCTCGCTTTCCAGTGATGCCATTATGAAGGTAGTCCACTTTGAAGTGACCGCCTCTATCGTCTTCAAAGTCATTTGATTTTAAAACAATGACCTTGTGCTCGCCTTCTTCTTTTAAGATCACACCCTTTTGGAGATTTTTAACATCAAAATCTTTCCAATCTTTATCGTCGCGGTCATACATTTTTAGACCAACAGCTCGAAGCTCTTCATCAGCTTTAATATAAAGATCAAAAAATGAGCCTTCATCACTATTTTTGACAGTTAATACCTTTAGATCAGCAGTACCGGCATAGCTTGAAATAATGCTGAATTGAAAGGTCAAAAGACAAAAAATAAAGGTGCTTAAATACGCTCTCATCCTTCCTCCTAAAAAACTCTGCTTGAGTTTATGTCAGCCACAAATTATCCCGATTACAGGTTGAATTACCCCAACATTGAAAAAAATTCATGGTTCTTCTAAACCATTAAAATTCATAGAGTCAAAAGGCACCGAACGACTGTTTGCCTGAGACATCTAAATCATCTAAGATCTCTATATGATTACACTTTTTCACTATGTGCACTGTCCCTTTTGTATCCGCGTGAGGATGGCGTTTGGTTTCCTAAAAACTTCTTACAAAAGCGAAGTTCTACCTTATAGCGATGAATCGACACCTTTAAAGCTCACAGGTGTAAAAATGCTCCCCATAGCCAAATTTGATGAGAGCTCCATGAACGAGTCTCTTGATATTATTAAAAAGGCCGATGATTTAAACCTGCTCTTAAACAATATTTTAGACGATCAGAAGTTAAATGAGGAAGTTGAGGATCTTTTGAACCAGCTCGCTGGCCCCATTCATAATTTAGTCATGCCCTATTGGATCTACACAAAAGAATTTAATGAAGAATCTCGAAATTATTTTCAAAAGAAGAAAGAACTTAAGCGTGGTCCATTTAATGAACTCGCTAAAAAGAAAAGTCAGTTCTTAGGCGAGCTTGAAACGCTCCTTCCTAAAGTTGAAGTAAAATTAAATCCTTTCTATAACGGCGAGGATTTTACGATTATTGACATCATGATTGCTTCCCATCTTTGGGGTCTTTATATGTTGCCCGAGTTTCAATTCTCCCCCCGCCTTCACTTATACTTACAAACGGTTAAAAATCTCTGCCATTTTGAATACCACGAAAACTTTTGGTCGGGTGAGCTTGGTGAGTGATCAAATATTCCGATCTGCAAAAACACCACAAGGTATTGTTATTTTCCCCTTTCCTCCTATTAAAGATCAGAAATGGTTAATTAAAGTTGAATCTTTAGAAATAGCAAAAGAGCTGATTCTTAAATTAACAAATAAAGTCATACCAACACCGTTAAACGATCAAGACGAGAAATATTATCTCTCAGACGGACCTCACAGTGACGGACAAACTCCCCTCTATCTTCTAAAAGACGAGAATTTTCATTCCTAAAAGGAAAGAAATAAAAGCCGCTAATAAGTAAGGGGTCGGATATCTCTTATGCCAAATACACTCAAAGAAGGCTGAAAAGATTGTGCAAGTAATGGCCACTCCACTAAGGCTAGCAAGGTGAGCATGCTGTAGTGCAGTTAAATAAAGGCTTAAGGATATAAAGGTTCCGAAAAGAGATCCTAGAGTTACACCAAAGATTTCGCTCTTTGGTAATTGTTTAAGTGGAAGAAAGAGTTTTAAATCACGCTTCTTAAAAGAGAGCACATAGAAAAAGATGAGGGCCCCCATTGTACGATAAAAATTTGTCAGCAAGGGTGATAAAGAAGTGTCCCCATCATACATTTTCCTCGTGATCAAAACACCAGCACCATCTAATGCCATACCACCTAGGGCGAGTAAAATCCCCTTTGATCCCCAATGCCGCTCTTTTTTAAAACTCTCAAGAGAAAAGATTAAGATACATAGGATAAAGAAAAAGATTGCCCAAAAACGAGTTGTATCAATACTTTGATTAAAGAAGAAAAAGGCTGCGATCCCAACGAGTAGTGGCTGAAAGGCAAATAACATTAACGTTCTACCGGGCCCCATTTCTTTAAAGGCCAAAAGTAAAAGAACGTCTCCAGCTCCTAAACCAATAAGACCCGAAAGCATAAGTGGCCCTCCCTGAGCAAGGGGAAGCCAAACGAGCCCTCCCTTAAAGAGTAGCCAGACAAAGAAACAAACCTGGGCCACGTAGGCCTTGTACCAATTCATCCATGTAGCACCAATTTTTTTACTAAAATAAGTAAAAAACTGGCTGCCAAGAGCAAAGAAGAAATTAGAAGCTAGAGCTAGGATTAAGACATTTGAGTCCATACCGATTACCTATTTAGAATAAGTAACCAGCTCGAACGAGGACCATATTTTGGATCATCTGATAAGGCTTCTATTCTCTCTTCATGAGTTAGACCCTTTAAGTTTACCATTCTAATTTGCAAGACATTTTCATTCGTCACCTTTTCTAAGTAGGTAGGTAGCCCGTGACCAAAGTCGCTGTGAAAATTTCCAACAATCATAAACTTTAACTGGCCTTCGCTTAAATCAACGAGACTTTTGGCCATAACCGCATCTGAATACGACTGTGCTAAGAAATAGTTTTCAATTTTATTTTGAGGGGCATGATTTCCCATTACACTTAAAAAACGTTCAAAATAAGCGGCTGAACCTCTCTCCATATTTTGAGGAATATATTGTGAGTCTAAACCAGAGAGTCCACTTGCAACAATTTTTGATTTCCACTCTCTAGGTGCATTTGTTGCGACAAATTTTCCTGAATACTTACTAGTGGCCTTAAAAATAGGCTCATAGAGAAGATGGCCAACAGGATTTTGACTAAAGAAGTTTTGTAAAAAGTTCGTAAAATTTAAAGTACCTTCACTATATAATTTAAACTTTTCTTCAAGAATTTTCTGATCGGGAAAGTTTAGAAATTCCCAAGCTACTGAGAAGTTATTTTCTAATTGAAGATGAGACACCATGGCTTCAATAAATTGTCCCTGAACCTGTTGTGTTTCTAAATCATAGTGAGTCTCCCCAAGAATGATGAAGCCCTCAGTAGGCAAGAGTTCGACTCCTTTATTAAGAGGAAAAGATTGTTTAGAGCCAACATTATAAAGCTCCACAGATGTCGCACATGAAGTGAGTGTGACAAAAATTCCAGCTAAAAAGACAAGTATTTTCCTGTTCATCAACTAATCCTTAAAAAAGAGAAGTACAGACTACTTTTTCTAGCACTACTAGCCAATAGCAGAATGCAAGAATTACATCTCATCAATTTGTGGTTGTTTAAGGTAAGTTAGCTATCTTTATTAACGGTGTTGCTGATCATCTCAACAACCTCTTCAAGATCAAAGGGCTTGAATATAACGGCATTTACACCAAGACCGGACAGGTCTTCTGCCGTGTAATCAGAGAATCCAGTCACGAGAAAGATTGGTATATCAGCTCCCTCATCCTTAACATTCTTTACAAATGATACGCCGTCGCCACCTGGCATACGAATATCAGAGACAATGCAGTCAACTTTGTTATTTTTAAAGACTTCAAAAGCGTCAACTCCATTAGAGGCCTCTAGAACTTTAAAACCAATATCAAGAAATTCATCTCGAAAAAGCTCTAAGATATCGGCTTCATCATCTACACATAAGATTACTTTTTGCTCTTTCATGACTATTTCTTCCGCGAAATTTGGGTAACCCTTCGATTATCAAGGAATAAGGGAAAAAGGGAAAGTGATTTAAACTTTAAATAAAAAAAATTAAGAAATCATGAACTTTTCTTCAAATTTAACTCATCATCAACACTCTGCAGAGCACAAAACCCTAGTATAACGCTTGGCTTCTGTGGACTAATTTTCTCTAATTTCTAAGTCCCTATTTAAAAATTCAATCCAATATCTGTTTAAGTCGAAAAGTGGGTATTCATTAAACCTGCGAGATAAAAATGAAGAGATCCTTAAAACTCATGATTTTTAGTGTGTTCACAATCGTGGCCCAAAATTTATATGCCATAGACTTTGTCCAGCTTAAGAATATTGAAATTAACCATAAAGACCAAAGGGGAACCCTCAAAGGTGATTCAATTGAATATCTACAAGGACCTTTGGCAATAGAGTCGCAAGCTCCAAATATTGAATTCTTTTTTCACGAAGGACTTTTTCAAATTCAGCAAGGCGATATCAATTTAAAATATGACCTTGGTAAGGAAAACTTTTTAGCGGGCATTTATGAAATAAGCTCTCAACAATTCTCTGCTCTTTATGAAGATCAAAAACGTTTTCAAATTGAAAATTCATCTCTTTTAATTTCCCACAAAGGGGGAACACAATACGTTCCTCAATTTGATTTAAGTTGTTCTGGAGATCCTCAAAAATCTCTCATTACTGATTTGTCCTATCAATGCCTAAATTTAGGAAGATTAAACCTTCCCCTTCTTAGATTTGATGAGTTCAGTGCGAAAAATGTTGCCAAATCTTTTGGCCTACAAAATAAGGCCCTAGATGAACTAGAAGATATTAGCCTTATCATTGTTAAAAAATCATTCAACCTAAGCTTTTTGGCGCGCTTTCTCTTCAAGTGGAAAATTAAAGCAAAAGGCAGCATCAATTATAATGAAGCAGATTCTCTCATCGATATTCATTTGGATTCAGCGAAGGTTGGTATTTTTTCTTTGAAAGGAAAATTACTAAAAGAACTAGATGACGCCAACTGGGATAGTATCCAAGTCCGAGGGGATCATATCCTCATTCAGCTCTAGAGTTAAACTAAGGAATTGAATATTGCTCCAAGGCCTTGATTTGGATGATTTCTCTTTGAGGCAATATGAGAGCACTGAGAGCGCCCCCCCAAACACAACCGGAGTCAAGGCCAATTGTATTGTCTCTTACAAGTAAACCTTGAGCGGCCCAATGCCCATAAACGATAAGTTTTTCTTCTTTGTAGAATTCATACCAAGGAGTGGCTCCTTCCTCGTTTAGCTTTTGACCCCAAGTACGGATTCTCGTCGCTACCTCCTTTTTTTGATTCTTCAAAGTCACATTGGGCTCTAGACCTCCGTGAATACAAATAAAGTCCTTCTCTTCAATAAAAAGAGGTAACTTCTTAAGCCATAAGATCACTTCCTCTCGTTGATCACCTAAGTCTTCATAGAACTTTTTAAAACCTTTATTAAAGTAGGCAGGGTCCTCTAAGCTTTTTAAGAAGCCTAATTCATGGTTTCCCATAATGCATTCAAAAGCATTGTCTTTAACGAAGGTAACGACTCCTACCGAATTTGGTCCCTTATTAATAAGATCACCAAGAAAGATAAGACGATCTTTAGTGGGGTCAAATTGAGCATTTTTTAAAAGAGTCTTGAGTTCATCAAGACAGCCATGAACATCACCCACAATTATCGTTCTCTCTTTCACTGGGCCCTCTCAATTCTCTCTAAAATAATTTGACCTTCTTGAACCTTGTAGGAGATCTCTATTGGTCGGCAACAGACTTCACAGTCCTCAATATAACTTTGCCCACCATAAAGGGACTCAAAGACCATGGAAATATCCTCAAAACAATAAGGACATTGGAATGATACTTCCTCTTCACTGTACATTGTCTAAATTCCACCCTTTTTTGATTGTCTTAATTTTAGCCAAAAATCATAGTAAAAACTACAGGCCGTTTAATCACTATACAGTTTCCAAGCTTAACTTCTCTCTAAGCTCCTGATAAGTCATTAAGCGAAGTTGGCAAACATTCTGCATAAGATAAGCACAGGAGACAGGAATGATTAAAATTGTCACACTTTTACTTTTCTTAACAACTTTGGTGCTCACTTCATGTGGGATTCCTCTGCCTTTACAAAAGGATCTAGTTGTTAAGGATCTTAACGCTGTGAGACAGTTTGCAACTACGGACTCGACCTTCGCCAGTTATGTTCAAGAATTTGAACTAAGAGGTCGCATCATTACCAATGATGGCAGTTTTTCTGTTGGCGATATTCCCATTAATTTTGGAGACACCGAAAATGAAAGTTTTCAAGGTGTCTGCTTTGAATACCCAGATGGCACAAAAGAGGTCATTGTTAGAAGGTCCTGGTGGAATGCTGTTGACGAAGATTATCGCGAATCCCTACTCTTCCATGAGCTTGGCCATTGTCGATTAGGACGAGATCATTTAGATGATGTTAGAAGCAGCTCTACTGAGACACACAAGATATCAATGATGAACTCTATCATTATAGGACCTCAAAAATATAAGTCTTACAAAGAAGAGTACCAAAGAGAATTATATACTTTTGACACAACTGAACTCTTTCAAAGTCTGCAAATTATAGTAAATTAAACCCATGAACTTTTCAGACCTAACACTAGGCCACCATTTTATCCCCGCGGTAAACAAGGGAATGACCTCCGGTCATAAACTCATGATTGTTCTTCATGGACGAGGCGATACTCTTGACTCCTACAAAACATTAACTAAAGAAATAAATGTCACAGGTCTTAACTACTTACTTCTCAATGCTCCCTTCACGGAATACTTTGGTTACACTTGGTATGATGACTCATTTGATTTAAAAGATGAACGTTATTTAGTTAGTCTTCAAAAACTTAGTGAAGTTCTCCTCTCATGTATTGAAGCTGGTTTTGAGCCTCATGACACCTTTCTCTTTGGCTTTTCACAGGGCGCACGAATGGTGCTTGATTTCTTTCTTCAAGAAAGAAAAAGGTTTGCGGGAGTACTGGCCTTAAGTCCACGTATGAGTCATTTTGAGCCTTTTCCTAAGATTGAAGCTCCTATTAATGAAACACCAATATTTGTTGCTCATGGCCGCTATGATCCCGTTATTCCCTTTCAAGAGACAAGCAAAGAGCTAATTCCCTGGATGGAGGGAATATCGAATATGACCTTTGAGTCTTATGAAATGGGTCATGAAATCGACATCATGGAAATTCAAAAAGTTCGGCTTTGGCTTAATGAATACCTTTAAAATTCATTTTCTCTAAGAGTTGCTCTTTCAGAATGTCTCATCAATGGTTATAATGAGCCTTATGAATACTAGCTACCCGACAATTAAAAGAATCACCTTCTTTATTCCAACCTTCCTTATACTTATCCTATTGGATCAAAAGAGTAAGATCTGGGCGATAGAGGCCTTAAAAGGTGAATTACCACGCTCGTACTTTTTTGGAATGGCCCAATTGACCTACGCTGAAAATAATGGCGCTTGGGGAAATCTTGGTGGAAACTGGCAAGAGCCTTATAGAAGCCTCTTTCTCATTGTTCTGCCTGTTGCTGTCCTTATGGCCTTCTCTCTTTTTTCCCTCTTTAGTAAGAAAATCAATAAATTAGAATTTTGGTCCTATCTTTTAATCGCTGCTGGTGGCTGTGGAAACTTAATCGATCGCATCCGCTTTAACTATGTTGTTGATTTTCTCTACTTTGGTATTAAGAGACCTTTTGAAACTAATATTTTCAATATCGCAGATGTCGTTATTATGACAGGTTTTGGAATTATGGTTCTTCACTTATTTAAAGATTGGCGCCAAAGAAAGGGCAATGTTTTAGAGGGTGACCCACCTTTTCCCCCTAGTCTATAAACTCATAAATTTGCCCAAATTCTGGCGCAATAAACTTATTCACTTTCTTTGATTTACTCCAGGCCTCATTAAACTCTTTTCGAGGAGTGCCATAGGCTTCATTGGTTAATTGAAAGGTTTCAAAGTGAATACCAATGGACTGTTTCGCTTCAAGCTCCTCATGACCCATGATCGCCTCTAAAGGGTTTACGTGAGCGTTCTTCATAAACCATCTTGGCTCATAAGCACCAATAGGGATAAAGGCCAAATCAGGTGCTCCGAGCTTCTCTTTTATGAGCCTAAAGAAACTGCCAAAGCCTGTGTCTCCCGCAAAATAAACCTTATGCTTGGGACTTTTCATATAAAAGCCTCCCCACAATGTCTCAAAGCGATCAAACATCCCTCTGGCACTCCAGTGCTGGGCGGGAACAAAGGTAATTTCAATATCTTTGAATTTTCTCTGTTGCCACCAATCGAACTCATAAACATTCACTATGCCGGCCTCTTCTAAAAGAGGCTTATTTTTGAGGCCTACATAAATTTCAGGTTTAAATATATCACTCAAGCGCTTCAATGTAGGGAGGTCAAGATGATCGTAGTGATTATGACTGATAAGAACCACATCAATTGGAGGTAAGTTCTCAAAGGAAATGCCAGGCTCCCTTACTCTCTTTGGTCCAATCCAAGAAAAGGGAGAGGCCCGTTTTGAGTATTGAGGATCAGTTAAAATATTCAATCCGCTGATTTGAATGAGGACTGTTGCGTGATTAATAATTGTATAGAAAACCTTTTCTTTATCACTGCGCTTCTTCGGTATCACCTGAGTTGAATCGACAAATTCAGGCCATTCTTCCCTAGAACTCGTAAATCTCCACTTCATTAAGTCCATAAAGCTTTTGGCCTTAAAGGGTTCTAAATTATTAAATTTTTCACCATCATAGGGCGCGACAGTTTGACCCACTTTCAAAGGCTCCTGAGAATTCGGACTGGTACAGCCTGAAAACAGTACGAAAATTAAAACAAGATTTTTAATCATTTCGCCATCATAAGAGGGTCATCAAAAGAAGAGAATAAATTTCAGACAGTGTCTAAATTTTAAACAGCTAATCTTTGGTCACTCATATGATTCTGGTTACTTATAGCTTAATTTTTGTGAACTATATTGGCACGAATCTTGGATATATGAATAGTGAGAGAAATTAAGAGTAAAGGGAAGAATTATGGATTATCAAGTTATCAGGGCCAAAAACATCGCAGGTAAGGCCATCCGTAAGGCCAATAAGAACAAGGCCCCTACGCCTCAGGTTTACCAACGAAAGAAAATGGCAATGCGCCAGTATCGTAAAATGGTTGAAGCGAAAAAATCTCGCCAAGTACGAATTGATAATGATTATTCAAAATACCTAGAGTGGGCGATTCTTGCGACAATTGGTCTCGCTGTTTTAAGTGTTAGCTATCCACAAGTGGGAATTTTAGCAGTGATCTTTGCCATTCTTATTGTTGCGGCGATCATGGATACTAAAATTAAGAATATGAATCAAAAAACTCACAAGGAAGCGGAAGAGCGCATGGAGCGATTAATAAGACTTGTGAATAATGAAAAAGCTGTTGGTGCCATCGAGATTAGTTCCATGAAACCTAAAATAGAAAAAACAGCAAAGAAGTTATCTTTTAGTGACCTCAGTCAAAGTGTTACCGAGTTCCCCTACAAGAATGTCCAATAAAAGCTCTTAAACCTTCATTAATACAATAATCCAATGCCTAGCTAACGCTAGGCATTTTTCTTATAAAGGCCAACAATCCCTCCTGCTCCTCTTTTCAAAGCGCCCTGACCGAGTCAAAATGGGCTAAATCAAGTCAGGAGACCACCATGCTTAGACCACTCATTGTCGTAACATTTCTATTCCTTGGAGCATTCCCGCTTTTGGCCCAGGATCGCTCTTTTACGATCAGAGAGATTCGTGACCTAAGCTTACAAATTGAGCAAGCGACTTACGCGACTCGCAGTGACTCTCCATCTCTTGAAGAGGCCGTAGTCTATATGAAAAGGGCCTTAAGAAAAATTCAATCAAGACCTGGAACGGGACAAGTATTTACTCTTTGTCGAGATTACGCTTTTCCCATCTTAGATAGAACTCTTCCAACTGCTGATGCTATGGATGAAGCTGTTCGAATGTGCCGTACTGTAGAGGCCTTTCCAGAAATGAAGTTTCTTTTTGAAAAATACAACAGAACTCTTCCCACTCAAGAAGCAATGGAAAGAGCGGCAAGGTTTGCTGACATTAACTTAATGAATAAGCTAGATGTCCTCTCTTTTGCTTATGAAAAGTATAACCGAATGCTTCCCTCCTCCAACTCATGTGATCGAGCGGCCCTAGGTGTCGCCACCATTCAAAATACCAGAGGTACACTTAACTGCTTTAAGAACACTTTTCCTAATTACGATAGAACTCTATCAAGTGCTGATGCTATGGATAAAACAATTCAAGCTTGTCGATAACGAAGGAAAATCTTTTGAACGACAGTTCTGTTATAAATTACCATGCTCATATTTACTTCAATCCCGAAGATATGACGGACGTCCATAAACTTATTACTAAAATTTCTGATAAATTCCCGTTTGAGATTGGGCGGGTGTGGGACAAACCCATTGGCCCCCACCCAGTTGGTTCCTGTCAAATCACTGTAACGAAAGAGAAATTTGGAAGTTTTATTCCATGGCTAATGCAAGAAAGAGAGGGGTTTGATTTCTTTGTCCATGCCAACACAGGAAATGACCTCTTGGATCACACTCATCACGTCATGTGGCTTGGAAAGAGCTACCCACTAAACCTAGATCTCTTTAAAAAATCTTAAGAGAGTATCTCTTGGCACTCTTTAATCCACTTATCTTTTAGCTCGTCCTTTAGAAAAGACGCCTCAAAAGAGTTCATGGCCACTTTTTTGATATCCTCTAAACTCATTGAAAGCGCCTCTGCTGTTTCGATGAAATTTTGGTTCATGTAACCACCAAAGTAGGCTGGATCATCTGAGTTTATCGTGACACAAACTCCCTGATGGAGCATCTCCAATAAATTGTGATCCTTTAAATCTTTCACTACGCACAATTTTAAATTAGAAAGCGGACAAACAGTTAAAGGAATGCGCTCCTTAATAATTAAATCCATTAACTTATCATCTTCTAAAGAGCGAACACCGTGATCAATTCTTTTCACAGCTAAAAGATTGAGGGCCTCCCAAATATACTCTGGGGGACCTTCCTCTCCAGCATGAGCAACAGCTTGATAACCATACTCTTTCGCCTTTTCAAAAACTTTTTTAAATTTAGAAGGTGGATGACCAACTTCAGATGAATCAAGACCCACACCAATAATATCATCTTTAAAAGGAAGGGATTCTTCTAACGTTTTGAACGCTTCTTCTTCTGAGAGGTGTCTTAGGAAACACATGATGATATGAGAGGTAATGCCAAATTCTTTTTCACCATCAGCAAGGGCTTTTTTAATCCCATTAATAACAACTTCAAAATCAACCCCACGATCAGTATGAGTTTGAGGGTCAAAGAAGATTTCCGTATGAACAACTCTATCTTCATGACATTTTTTAAGATAGGCATAAGTCAGATCATAGAAGTCTTGTTCATATAGTAGAACAGAGGCGCCAGCATAATAAATATCGAGAAATGATTGTAAATTATGAAAGTTATACGCTTTCTTTATTTCTTCAACACTCTTATAAGGAATTTCGACACTATTTCTCTTGGCTATCTCAAACATTAATTCCGGTTCAAAAGAGCCCTCAATATGTAAGTGAAGTTCTGCCTTCGGAAGTTTTTTTATTAATTCTAAAGTGTTCATATCATTCCTAATTTATAGATTAAAAGGTTTTAAGGTTAAGACTGTATGGGGGTTTTCTTTAACGGCCTTCATATCAAGCCATTGCTCTCGGTAGTGACCATTGATAAACAGGTGTACTTGGTCCTTATAAAAAGGACTATTAAAGTGTCCAACATTCCCTGTCGGTAAAATACCCAATGAATGAGCTGGATCTTTGAAGTCAATAAGTCTTCTGACACTCGCTCCAAGCTTCACGTTAAAGGAATCGTTATAGCGAGAGGTACTCATATTATCGACTTGAAAATAACCACCACCTACGGGGTAAGGACCTAGGTTAAAAATATAATTCAGTGGTTTGACTTTTCCTAGAGGATGCTCAAATTCAAGAGTGTGAAGATTTCCCCAACGCCATAGTTTATAGTCTTCACCCAAACGTTCTTTCAAGCGACTAATGGCCACTCTAAAGGCCTTGTTTATAAGGTCCTTACGCGTCTCTTTTGTTTTTGTCTTGACGTCATCCCAAAATACAGATTCTTCATCGTAGAGAAAGGTCTTAAAAAAGTTCCAAAAGTCCGCAACCTTATTAAAAGCAATATACCTCGTCTCACCAAGCTCATCATGGACAGCTAATTTACCAAGGTGATGAGTCCACATATGATAAAGGGCACTACCAAAGCTTTCCTTATGACTCTGCCCATCCCAAGTTTTAAAATTTTCAACAATACTCTTCTCTTCCACTGTAATCGGTACCAGCTCTTTTAGTAAAAGATCGCGCATATCAACACCTGTCACAACATGCTGATCATTTTGAATCTTCTTCATCTCCTCTAAAGACCACTTATCCTTAGTGTTTAATAGGTCATAAATTCTTTCAAACCTCTCCCCAGGCTGCCAGTAACCCTCAAGTGGTAATTTGCCATTATATTCGGGTCGATAATTTGCCGTTACAATAACCCCTGACTTAGGATTCATAACACCTGGATGCTCAGAGATTTTGAAGTATCTTTCGTACTCATGACGACCACTCCAGCCCTCGAGGATTTGATTTCCTAAGAAGTCACGACGAATGGGAATTTTCCCCATAACTCGCCAAGCGATATTACCAGATCGATCAACCCAGCTTACATTGAGACCTGGAGTAGCTCCATGCTTAAGGGCATCATCTAAATCTTCGACCTTCTTTGAGTGAGAAAGTTTATAGAAAGCTGTCGCAACATCATTTTCAGGGTGATGATAAGACCACTTTAAAGCGACATTCTTTCCTGTGACTTCATACTTTGTTCCATTAATAAGCGGCCCATGAGGTGTTCTTTTCACAAGCATTTCAAGATCACGACTTCCCTTAACTTTTATGACTTCTTTTTCTTCGACTAAGGGAACCCACTTTCCTTTATATTGAACTTGTCCTAGTTCATTTATTTTTTCCTCATAGAGATCCATGTCATCAATCTCTGACATCGTAACGGCCCATCCTCTAAAACGATCATGCCCCATAGATGGAAAGGCCATTAAGGGTACGTAGTGACCATAAATTTCATATTCTGGAGATTTTAAATGGGCTTCATACCAAACAGTTGGATTTGAAAAAGCTACATGAGGGTCATTTGCGAGGATAGGAAAGCCTGACGTACTTCTTTTTCCAGAGAGCACCCAACTATTTGAACCGTGAAAAAGCCCTAGGACATCACGAAAATAATTCTGCGCCTCTAAGAATTTTCCATACCAAGGCTGCTCTTTCAAATGCAAACTCACGCTCTTTTGCTTCGTTATAATATTTTTATCGTTCTTCTCCCGAATCCACATCTTATCCACAACTTCTTTGGGGAAATCATTGATGAGATCAGTATAGAGAGGATCAGCGATTAGACCCTCGCCAAAACTTAAGGCCAAATAGCCACTTATCGCCATTGATTCTTGCGGGCTAAAGGGTCTAGGTTTATAGCCCAATATTTTAAATTCTATAGGAAGAGGCTGCGTTTCAATAAACTGATGAACCCCACTAAAGAAGGCTTCCATCATCGAAATCATTTTTGGATCAAGCTTATGGCGATGCGACTCCCAAAAGTCATCCATGTGGGCCCTTAGGCGCAATTTTCGTAGAAGAATATCAAACTCTACCGTCGTCTCACCAAGAACTTCACTTAACTCTCCGTTAGCAATTCTTCTTAGAAGGTCCATTTGAAAAAGGCGATCCCCTGCCATCGTAAAACCAAGAGCAACCTGGAGGTCATGTTCATTTTGTGCCTCAATATGAGGAATCCCCCACTTATCTCTTGTAACAGAAACCTTTTCTTTTAATCCGTTTAAACTAAGAACACCTTCTCTTTGGGGAAGTGCACTCTTAGAAATGGTCCAAGAGAAAAGGCCAATTCCTAAAAGGAGAAATATAGATAATGCAGCGAATCCTTTTTTCATAAAGTATCCCATAAGTGTTCTTAAATTTTTTCAAAGTATATAGGGGATTACACAGGTTTTCACTAGCGAGAGGCCGGCTTTTAATCAGATTTTCGTTTTTGTAGAGATTCCCAAGTTTGATGCCAACGCTTAAGGGAAAATTCATCCATTGAAGTAAAGGCAATGGACACCAACCGATCTCCATAAGGAACATTTTCAAGAACAAAGGGTTTTATTTTTAATATCCTAACAACCTTTCCCGTTAGCATTGACTCCTTTCCTTCCATAACAATAGTAAAGTGATCAGGTATGTCTTGTTCCTGATGAAAAGGAAAATGATCGTTCTTACTTAAAATAAAAGAAACTCCACCTGAAGATAAATCTAAAACATCCTTGATAAGGCCTTTGCTAAGCTTTCCCTTAATAGAGAATTTAATTTTAACTTGTCCTAGTGGTCTCTTTCTCTCTTCAGTACGACGTTCCTTAAAATAACCAACCTCAGGCATGGATATTCTAAGTAGACCCTTTCTCCCCTCGTAAGATAAAACCTCAGAAAAGAAGGTTAGATTCACACCAGAGAGAAAAACTTTTACCTCTACACCCTCTAGCAGTGAAAATGAGCTGTCTTCACCCTCTTGGTGAGGGATATGAAGGTCTAGTGACCGACTAACAAGATCAATATTAAAAATAGAAAAGTTATGAAATCTGATATTGTCACTTCGGTTGAGCCAAATAGTATGCTCTCCACCCGATGCATTTTGCTCTTGTATTAATTTTTGCAACTCAAGTTGATTATCAATTTCTTTCACACTGAATCCTCTGGTAAAATACCTGTGATTAACAAAGATTATATAGGATGCTCCATGAGTTCCCCAGAAATTCTTGAAGAATTCCAGCTAGAAGCTGATGAAATGCTAAATGAGTCAGAGGAAATTCTGCTTGCATTAGAAAAAGGAGAAGATTTTCATAAAAACTTCAACAGTATCTTTAGAGTCTTCCATAGCCTAAAAGGCGCTGCAGGAATGTTTCAAATTGATGAACTTCAGGCCTTCATGCATGACATTGAAACCCAATTTGAATCTTTAAGGGACGTAGGAAGTATCACCAAGAATCAAATCGATTACTTTTTAAGGGCCGTTGATTCTGCAAGGCAAATATTAGATGGTAAAACGATAAAATTTGATACTTCTCTCTTTAGTGAAAATGTTGAAATAAAGGCGTCTCCCAAGGAAATTGAAAAGCAGATTCAAACTGTCATCAAGCGTGGTGAAGAAAAAGCGGCTAAGAAGAAAGGCTACGTTATTGTCGTCGATGATGAAGAGTATATATGTGAAGATCTATGCCAAATCCTCAATAACTTTGGCTATACGACCAAGGGTTTTACAAACCCAGTCGAAGCTGTTGCTGCTATCATCAAAAAAGAGCCTGATCTAATATGCACAGACTTAAAAATGCCTGGAATGACAGGAATGGAATTACTTAAAGAGATTAGAAAGGCTAAAGTAGATTCTCCTCTTATTTTTATCACGGGCTTTATCGATAACAAACTATTAACAGAAGGCCTAGAGTCAGGAGCTTCAGGATTTTTAGAAAAGCCATTTGAAGAGCATCAAGTGGTTAGCCTCTCCATGCAATCTGTTGAGAGATATCAAACCAAAAAACTTCTTAACCGTTCAATTAACTATATGCTCTATCAATTTAGTGACCTAGACGCTTACTTGAAAGAATCTGGCAAAGAAACCTTGAGACGCAATTTAAAACAAGAGTTAGAAAGTATTCTTACTCTAAAAAGAGAGTTCAACTAATGATAAAAAGTCAAAAAAACTTAAGACAGATATTTCTTTTGGTATGGTCAATTAGCCAATCAAAAGCAAGTCAAGAAGAGGTACGTTGGGCCAGAAGAGAGTTAGAAGCCTATCTACTAAAGGTTCTCTCTTTAGGACTCTACCCTTAGTTCCAATTTTTCTTTATAAATTCATCTCTGCCACTATTTACGCGGTAGAGTTTATAGCGAAAGCTACTCTTCTTATAATAGTCTTGATGATATTCTTCAGCAGGATAGAACGTCATGGCCTTACGAATTTTCGTATAAATTGGTTTTGAAAACCTCTTACTCTTTTCAAGCTCGTCTTTTGACTTTGTCGCTAAAACTCTTTGATTTTCATTATGAAAAAAAATAGCGCTCAAGTACTGTGGCCCTCTATCAACGAATTGACCATCTGTTTGGGTGGGATCAATATTCTTCCAAAAGATTGAAACAAGCAATTCATAACTTACTTTTTTAGGATCAAAGTCAACCTGAACGACTTCCAAGTGAGAGGTTGCTCCACTTGATACCAACTTATAGGTGGCACTCAACTCATCTCCTCCCATATAACCACTAATCACACTTTTGACTCCTTCAATTTTCTCAAAGGGAGGTTCCATGCACCAAAAGCATCCACCAGCAAATGTTGCGACTTCGGCATTCACAGAAATAAAAATACACATGCATATTAAGCTACTAAAGATTTTCATATAATTCCCAACCTTGAACTTTTGTTTCAACCCAATCAATGGCGGCTGTCCAGCCTCTCAGCTTAGTATATAGCCCAAGGTGTGCGCGATCGAGCAGTAGAAACTCCTCGCGCGGACTCCTTCGTCCCTTAAGATCAATTTTATCGACAAAACCTTTCACTAAGTCGATGGGGTTAACCTTAGGAATAGTATGCTTCCCTGTCTGAATATAAGGAATATAGAGCTCGTGAACCATTTCGAGGTGATTCGCGAAGAGGTCATCAGTGTCGTACTCTTCAAAGAAACCAAATTTCAAAAGAACTTCTCTATATCTTTCAAGATCTTTATCTTCGATGCTTTTAAGAAGAACAATATAATCTTCAACGAATTCTTTATTAAATGTCCTCACAGAGCCAAAGTCCAATAAGATGATCGTGTCCCTTGTGAAGAGAAAGTTTCCATATTGCGGGTCTGTGTGGAGGCAGCGTAACTCATAAAAGCAGAAATTATGATAGTCATATAATAGCTGTCCAAGTGAATCTCTTGTTTGCTGGTCATATGACTTTGTTTTAATAAAGTCCTCCCCTTCCATAAACTCTAACGTCAAGATCGTACCAGAGGAGAGCTCTTCATAGGTTTTCGGGATTTTTACTTGAGGAAACTTTTCAAAAGAACTTTCGCGAAAGAAATTAATCGACTCCCTCTCCTTGTGATAATCACACTCTTCTGCAAGAGACCTCTTAAGTTCAAAAAGATAGCTATCAATATTTGGAACTTTAGGAAAAATCAAGGCCACCACTTTCTTTAAACTCTCTAGATTTTCAAAGTCATTCTTAATGGCCTTTACAATTTTAGGATACTGAACCTTTACCGCGACATGAGTTCCATCATGTAAGGTGGCCTTATGAACTTGACCGATAGAGGCTGCGGCCATAGGGACTCGATTAAAGTCTAGAAAAAGCTCCTCTGGCAGTTTATTGAAACTCTCCTTAAAAACTTGATCGAGCTCTCTATCATTCATAGAGGGAGCATTCTTTTGAAGCTCAGTAAAGAGTTTCGAGATCTCTGGGGGGATAATAAGGTCTTCAGTAATAGAGAGCATTTGCCCTAACTTCATTAAGGCGCCCTTTAACTCTCCCATGCTTTTTATGATTTCTTTTGCGGCCATGGCCTTGCGATGAAAGTTCTCTACTTCCGTTTTCTTTTGAGCCGCTTTATGGATGGTATCACCGAGTTTATCAAGGGCCAGGTGACCAGTGGCCTTGGTCAACGACTTTCCAAGCTCTGCAAAGCGGCCAAGTCTATTTGAAACAAACTTTTTGGCCATAAGTGAAGATAACCTGAAACCTGGTAACTTTCTATGGCCAACGACTAGGAATCTGCGTAACTCGGCAAGGTTTAGCCTATGTCGAACAAATCACCACAAATCTAGAGGTAAAAGAGATTCCCAAAGGTATTAATAACCTGATCAACACCTTGATCATCACTACAAGCACCACTAAAGAAATTCTCCCAAAGCTCAGGGTTTCCATCTTGATAGAAGTGCACCCCACAACGATCTAAGAACTTAAGGCCTCCAAGAGAATGTCCACCATATGAGTAAGTGAAAAACTCAAGTGGCAAACCTTCTTTAGATGTAGGAAAATTTTTGTCTTTATAAAAGCCTTTCTTGATAGCAGTAGGATCAGCAATTAAGGGTATGCCTTTTATTGAAGTCATTTTGGTCACTTCTTCCCCTTGGCAACCATCATTTGCACAGACCCTTTCAACCCGACAACGATTTCCATCAGGGCCATCAACAATATCAAAATCAGAGTCTCCTCGAACTAAAATACCTTCAACAACTCCAGTTTCAGCATTAATTACTGCCGAGCCAGAGTTACCACCAAATGAATCCGTGTTAGTTTCAAAATAGTGATCAGCAGAACTGCTTCTAACAATCGCCCCTGCTGCGACTTTCGTAGAAAGACCTGATGGATGACCAATGAGAACAAGTCCCGCTCCTTTGGAGACGACTCCTGAAGTTCTAATCCTAAAAAACTTCCTTCCCGTCACTGGTCGGTCCAGACGAAGGACAGCATAATCCAGGGAATTTTCATCATTTAAGTCACGACTAATAATATTTTCACAGGAAAATACTTTTTCAGCACTTGTCTTCGTGGCCCCGTCTTTAAAATCAAGAACCCATTTAAAATTTGCACAGTCATTTTCATTTTGAACACAATGCCCTGCCGTTACAACGATGTCAGGAGCCACTAAAAAACCACTACAGCGAGAAACGCTTAATTCATTATAGAAGCGCTCTCCAGGGCAGAGTGAAAACTGATCACCATAACTTTTTGAAGTGAAATTAAAATTACTGTCCCATTCATCTTGAGAAATTTGGGCCATGGTTCCACTCGCCCAAGCTTGATAAGCGATTGGGGAGTTTGAAACCTCTTCACGATTGTCTTCGCCATAAATAACTTTTGGAAAAACTTTTAAAAAGCTTTCAATATCCTTTCTTTTTAACTTGGGTAAAGCCCCTCGCATCGCCTGAACTTCAGTCGTTGGGTTAAGTTTGCTACCGTTATAGGTACAAGTTATATCTTTATGATCCGCTAAGAAAAGATCAATCGACTCACCCAAGTTCTTTAAATCAAATGAACCCGATCTTGGTTTATATAGGGCCTCAAATGAATCCCCCATTCTTTGATAAGAGACCACAAATTCATCACTACACTTCTTATCTTCTTCATTACATGAAATAAGTGAAACACCTGATAAGAGAATTAAAAGAAAGTTTCTAAACTTGTTGGTGACCATAAATATCCCTAAATTAGACTTTAAATAATGATCATCAAATGATCTCGACTATAATATAAAATTCTCAAATGCAGCGCTAGGCTTGCCCACTCTTTAATTGTAAATTGGTTATTGATGTAAGAAAATACAAGGCAATTCAAGAGAAAGTAGGGTCTTAGGCCCAAAACGCGACCGACAAAACAAGTCCACTAATCGCCTATAAAACTTTACAGCCCTTAATCATGCAGGGGATTTTAGATTTCGGCTTATCAGTATGGCCAAAAGTACGGTCAATAGGCCCACACCAACAGATAAAAAACCCGCTGTATCAAAGCCCACAAGATTCCCTAAAGCGGATTCACTAATAATTAAGCCACCAAAGAAAGTCGCGGTCCCACTTCCCATGGCCCTAACAGAATTTAATACACTCATGAAAAGACCGCGATCATTAGAATTAGGAACTTGAGAAATGAGAGTCATACAAGGAATCATACGGCCTGAAACCATCGTCATAAAAAATGAACCTAAAGCCAAATAAGTGACAAAGGAAATAATACCAGCATGGGTATAAAGAGTTATTGGCACAAAGGAAACTAAAACAATGATCGTAAATAATTTTATCGCTCCGACTTTATCGGTCAGAACACCAAATATTCGCGCTGTTATTATCGTGAAGATTCCACCGACGAGATACATATACTTCAAATTTGTAGTGGCAATTCCCATATTCTTCACCGCGAAGGGAGAAAGAAAGGGTATTAAAAGAAACATACTTCCACTCACGAGAAAGATAAACATAAAGCTTAAGCGATAGTTTGGAAAAGCAACAAGGCCTTTAAGACGAGCGAAGAAAGACTCCGCATTTTTTCCTAAATGATCCGTAATATTTGGAAAAATTAATTGGGCTAAAATGATAATTAGAACACTAAAAGTCCCTATGAAGACAAAAGTATATTTCCAATGACTAAAATCAGAGATCGCAAGTCCGATGGGCACACCTACTACACTTGCTACAGAAAATGAGCTCATCACAACACCCATGGCCTTTCCTCTTCTTTCAAAAGGCACAATGTCACTGATAATCGCAAAAATTAATCCATTTAACATACCACCAAAGGCACCAGTGACGACTCTCGCCGTTATTAACAATGGAAAATCTGAAGCTATTGCACACGAAAAGGTTCCAAGGGTAAAACCAATCAACGCCATGATTAATAAAAATTTTCGATCAAATTTATCAGCAAATGAGCCAAAGAGAATACCTGCAATAGCGGCAGAGAAATTATAAGACGAAACTAAAGTTCCAAATTGAGCAGGTGTAATAGAGAGGTCTTGCATTAAGGTCGGACCAAGAGGCATCAGCACCACAAAATCAACCATATGAGCAAATTGAACCGCAGCTAATAATAAAATATATTTAAGCTCATTTTCAGAAACGATGGGGACTTTCTTGATAAGTGTCATGGATTAAAACTACCTTGCACTATAGGGGAAGTCTATTGACCAATAAATCTTTATGCTCGATATCCCTATTGAAGAAGTATATTTCGAAATAACTTATTACAAGTTCCAAGAGTACTGAGTTTCCTAACCAGGACCGTCGCTTCAAAGCCATTGGCAGAAATATTCACCTTTCCATCTCCATCCATTTTAACCACTCTTGCCCAGGGAATATTTGCAACCTTTACTCCTGACTTACTGACATCACTAATAAGACGAATGTCCCCTATAAAACCACTCATTGTGGATAACGGATTAAACTCTTGATAAATATAACGAGCAGGGTTTTCACTCACTTTTAGCTTAACTTCTTCCCATATATCATCGGCGACTTTTGGCCCCACCCAAACGGCATCACCACCTCGGCCAATAACATCTTTTATGACATAATTATTCTTTTTCTTAAAAACTTTATTTAGCGCACGTCGATCGATGACCTCGCGCCCTTCATGGTTCATGCGAGCAAAGCTTCCGGTGTCCATATTTCTTAAAATAGGCTCTTCACCAAGGTAGTAGCGAATAAAGCCTTCAATATAAATATAAAATTCCTTATCACCTACAAATTCCATCCCTGGTCCATTGGTGATCCCAAGCTTTCCCTTTGCTGTAAGGTCTGTCAGGCCAGGGATTCCAAGTTGTTGATCAAAGCTTGTCTTATAAGGACTATTCTCTTTTATAAATGTTTTTATTTCATTATAAGGTATGTCACCCGTTTGTGGATTGGCCTTCATCAAATTTCGAAGACCCTCTCGATAACTTTTCTTAAGCCCCTTTTGCTCAAGCTCCCATTCTGCTTCGGCCATAATATGATACTTTTCATTTCCAGCGTGACTTAGCTCTAAGTCCTGTGGGTTCATATTAGTAATTATATAACCCACCTTTTCCTTTGAAATTATTCCAGTTTCACTTCTTGTCTCAATAAAAAGATCGTCTCCATCAACTCTTAGTCTTTTTTTATTTTCTTTCCAACCACTATTTTTAGTATACGGATTAACAAACACAACATCGATTCCTGCCTCTTCCATTAAGGCACGAATTCTCTTCTCTTCGTTATCTGCTGTAAGTGCCGTAATGTATTGAACAAGAACCGCTTTTCCCTTAAATCTTTTTGCCCTTCTTTTATAATCACTAAGTAGTCTTTCATAAAAATTCTCAGGCCCTTCACTTTTTGTAACTTTTGAATAGGCCGGCATATATTTATCTAATATTTCCCGAGCTCGAATAAGATCCCCCATTCCCCCAATGAAACTAGGATTATCTTCCACCACTAAAAATTGCCCATTAGGAAACTCGTCAGACGGAGGGCCTCTAATCACATCAGGTCCATACCAAAAGTTTAAATTATCAGGCTTAATAAACTTTTCCCAATCTTCTTCGCCAGCTCTTTTAATGACTCTATCAAGAACGGCTTTTGGAATAATCCCTTGTTTTAAATAAGCCTTTTTGCCCGAGTAATGATCCTCAAGAAAAGCTCGCAGCGCCTTTCCTCTTTGCTCCACTCCCCTAGAGAGTTCATCAAATTCAAGTTCAGATAAAACCCTTGGAAGAGGCAAAAGAGCATTATCACCATCGAAATCCTTTAGCGTCACTTTTGCCAACTCTGATTTTTCAACTTCTGTCAGAGAGTCGTAATGCTCAATGATTCCCTCATAAACGAGGCGAACCCTCTGTCCTTGAGTCGTTCCATATACCTCATCAAAAGCGACCTTTTCTTGAGCAAGGTTTCGAAGAGGATGCTGACATCCAGTAAAAAAAAGAGAAAGGAGCGCCAAAAGGAACCAAGGTTTGTACTTAAACATATATTCTTTTCGGAAAATCGAAGAAAGATCTTTTTGACTAGAATTTAAATACTGTCTTTGGAAAAATATGCCTAACTACCAGGGGAGTTCATCACCAAATGCGTGCCAAAAGGAGCCAGTCTTTTCTAGAGTTTTTTCCTCTAATATCTTATAAAGCCCCTCAGCTGACTCCGCTGTATCGATAAGCCCGCGGCCGCCCGTCATATCAGTCTTTACATAACCTGGGTGAAGCATGAGTACCGTTATTTCTTGGGAGCGAAAGTCTTCTGAAAGTGATTTTCCTACAGCATTGGCCGCTGCCTTTGAGAGACGATAACCGTATTGACCACCAGAAGTGTTATCAGCAATGGAGCCCATACGACTTGTGATGATGCCATACTTTGCCCCTCTTTTTAATTTCTGGGCACAGGCCTTTGCCAGCCTTAAAGGACCTAACGTGTTCACTTGAAATTGTTGATTAATATTTTCAAGGTCGAAATGATCAAAGGTATCACCTATTAAAAGACCAGCATTACTGATGAGTAGGTCAATTGGATCTAAATCTTTCACAGCATTTTCTAGAGATTCACTATTCGTAACATCAATGCCTGTGATGACTTTCGCCTGGGTAGCATCAAGATCTGCAGAGGACTGGCGACACAAGGACGTAACATTTGCTCCAGTAGATAAATATTTTTTTATCAATGAAAGCCCTATCCCTTTATTTCCACCTGTAATCACAACATGCATATCTTACCCTCTTAGCTTAAATTCTTCGTTAAAAAGTCGGCCGCTGGAACCTTTAAAATCCGTTTTGTCATAATGAGGAAATATTCCTCAAAGACTCCTTCGAGACGACCAATTTGAAAGAGTTTTCCTTCTTTAACAAATTGCTCTGCAGCAAACTCAGGTAAGGGCACTAGACCAAGGCCCGCATGAGCAAGATATTTTTTTAAAGAAGAATCTTGTACCTCCGCCGAAAGCTCATAGTGAAGATTAAATTTTTGAAACCAATATTCTACGGATGTTCTCATTTTAGATTGCTTATTGGGTAAGACGACAGACTGGCCTTCTAACGATTTAGGAAAATTTTCTTTTAGTGGCAAGAATTTTTCAGTTCCATAAAGAGAAATAGGAGACTTCTTAAAGTTTTTTACATAGAAAAGATCTGATTGATCGACTGGAGCATAATTAGCAAATAAGACATCAATTTCATGATTGAGTAGATCTTGCTTGAGATCAAGAAAATTTCCTTCTGAGATAGAAAAAGGACTTTCTGGAAAATTAGTCCTCAATTTTTGAACAATTTCGACAATCATGGATTTTGGAAGCCCACTCATCACACCAAGTCGAAAAAGGGCCTTGTCACTAAAAGAAGCATTATTTACGGTTTGAACCAACTCATCCCCTAAGCGATGAATCCTCTCAGCGTACTCGAGAGCATGGCGACCAAAGTCAGTGAGAAATAACTTCTTTGATCGTCTTTCAAAGACCGGGTGACCTAAGGTTTCTTCTAGATTTTTAAGCTGCATACTTAGGGCCGAAGGACTCAACTTTAATTTTTGGGCCGCTGCAGCAATAGAGCCTTCAGAGGCAATCTCCCTAAAATAGAGTAAATGATGATAATTTAGCCATCCAGCCATCTAAGCCTCACTTTTTAAGTACGTTTCCCTATCTTACATTAAGTTTTTCTTAACTAAAAAAGATATATCCTCTACGACGGTTATTTAATCTAATTCCAAGCCACCCTAGAGCAACTTTTCTAATGAAAACCTAATAATTCTGACTACTTTTTCCATTTCTAAGGCGTTAGGATGCTGGGAATTTTTACAAGGTCGATTCAATTCGTTGCGACGCAGCGTCTTACTAGGTAAGGTCGGCTCAAATCTTTTAATTTCAGAGAGAATATTGATGAATTTCCAACGTATTACTGCTGCTTTTGCTCTACTTACGACCCTGCCCTTATTTGCGGCAGACACCGTCACTATTCAATCGATGAAAAGAGTCGAGATTGATCGAGAAACTCCGGAATTAAAAAAGTTTTTTATCGAAACTTTTTATTACGAAGATTTCATCTATTCAAAGGGAAAGAAAACAGAGCTTGGAGATCAGGTTCAGTTAAGCGCTTCCCTTCGTTATCAATACTCAGACGATACATACTTTAGAACTCGTTTTGAAACTTATCCAGAGGATAACCGCTTTAATAATAAAACTTCAGACTTTGAAGTTTTAGCGTTTCATAAGTATTCAGCCGTTGATTTCACCGTTGATCTTCAAATCAACACAGATGAGCGCTCTAGTGGTGGGACTTCTCTCGGTCTTGATATTGATTCCGAGTTTACCAGGCTTAATTGGCAAATCGCTGATCAGCTTCAACTCGCCTTCTACCCCTTTAACTTTGATGGTGAGGTTGGTGTTGAATTTAATACTTGGGATGTCACTCGCATCTATTTTATTGAAGGTGGTCCAACAACAGTTCTTCCTGCAAAAGGGAATAATAGTGTGGTTGAAAAGACGATTCCTGGCCTCGAGTTAACTTTCGGTGATAAGAGATTTAATGTATACGCTGGAGCTGGTCTTGCAACCTACCTCTACTCAACTAATCCCAATTTTGATATTCAAAATAATCAAGTGGCGACTCGTTGGGAGAGAAGAACAACTTTTGGCTATAAATTTGGTGCTAACTACAGAAGTAAGTCGGCCCGGGTTTGGTTAGGAGCTGTCGGCCACACTAAATCTGAGGAAACGGGCTCTCTATTAGAGCAAGCTGCTTCTCTTTATGGAATTTTTCGTCTTAACAGTGGCCTCATTTTTGAAGGTGAAATAGTTGGAACCAAGGCCGGAAAACGCCCTTGGCGCTTAAGCCGCTCTGACAATTGGTTTGAACAAACAACAACTCCAGGATTCTTTCCGGTCTACTCTGATTACAACGGTAACTTTCAGGATTGGCTTGGAAAGACAGATATTGCTACGGGCTTTAAGCTTGGGTTTGAAGTCCAAGAAGACTTTATTCCCTACACGGCCCTTCGCTATCAAGGAAAGCACTTTGTCTTTAGAGACAGTGAGAGTGCCAATGCCCTTAGAACTGCTGATGAATCAAGATCTCACGGTGGCATTGTAAGAGGGGCCGTAGGGAGTTTTCTTCATTATGGAAACTTTGTGGTTAACCCTGAGTTTGAATATAGAAAGGCAAGAAATCCTGTTTTCACAAACGCCGCTGATGCTTTCTTTTCTAACAATAACCAGAGTCAAAGACTCTTAGCTCGCTTTTCAAAAGTAGATTACCTTTTTAGAATTTTTCTGACTTATAGCTTTGATGGTTCAAAGCCTTTTAGACCATAAAATACTAGGACTTAAAATGAAGACTTATTTTTGGCCAATTTTAGTGACTCTCTCCCTCCTCCTCTTTGGCTGTGGTGAGACAAAAGATGAAGTAAAACCCTCAATCGGAGACGCTCTCGTTGAGTCCCTAGTCTTAGAAGCTGATGAGCTTGCCTTTCAAATGGACACTGGTCGTTTCTTAAGAAATGCTTCTATCCGCGATAGAGGCCAAGTAAGAGGAACTATTGAGCGAGTGAAGGTTTCAAGTGTTCTTCTTGACGCTAATCCTTATGATCGATCGGCATTAATGAGCCTAAAAACGGCTTTCAAATTTTTTCAAAATATCGTTATAACAGAGAGAGACCAACCAAGAATCGATAGAGTTCTTAATATTGCAAGTACCTTAATGGTTAAATATGCGGCCATTCAAGGAGTTGCCCTTGATGATCTTCAATGGGAAATCTTCTCCTACCGATTTTCAAATGGATTGGCCCCTTTTGGCTCTCCGGATATTCCAAACTTTTGGTCCATTCGCTTTGTTCAACAAGAGCGCTATGCCATCAACGTCCGTGGTGAGAATAAAACCGCCACTCTTATGAGTCCAACGTTTGACTTAACCAAGGCCCTAAACCCTGGCTACTCACTTCGCCACTCCTTTCAAGTCGAGGAGCACTTCCTTCCAAGAGACTTTTTTAACCGAAGTGATATTTTAAACAATGCCTTTCGAGTATTTGCAACCGAGCACTATAAAGAAACAGATGAGCCTTTTAAGCTCGTAACTGTTTCGGGAAGTACGATTAACGAGTACCAACGTTTTCTTGTTACTGATAATGGTCTAATTGAAGACGGTTCAATAACTTCTGAAGTCGCCAAAAAGGAAAGCTACCCCACTTGCTCACCAACCGTTCGTCCGGAAGAAGCAAGTCAATGTATGACAGCGATCACACCCACAAATCGTATAATTTCAAAAGTCATCAACCTTCCAGCGAAGAATTCCCTTTCACTGGCCCTAAGACATAGACTTTCTTCGCAAAATGAAAATGAAGGTGCAAGAATAAAAATTGCAGAAGTAATGTCAACTGATAGCGCCCAAATCGATTTTGAAAAACTAGAGTGGACTTCAATAACCCCAGCAAAGACCTCAAAGAAAATTTGGGAGAAACAAGATCAATTCTTCTTTGATATCCCCGCAAAGTTCTCAGGAAAGAAAATCGTTCTTGCCTTTGAAATGAGCTCAAAGACTCCGAGCACGACCTGGGACCTCTACTATGCGGCCCTATCAGCAAGAAACGCTGGTGAAGGCTGGAGCCGCGTGTGGCGAAATGATTTCTCTCGCTTTGGCATTAAGGATTTTACTGAGCAATCGATTGGAAGTCCTTCAAGTAAATTCACTTCATATGAGGCAAGTCTTTCAAATATTGATGAAGAGCGCCTATGGAAGCGTGTCAATCTAGGAAAATTACCCTTAGGACTTAACTTTAATACGGTTGACTCTGGCATTAACTCTCTAGAAGAATTTGCTGGAAAAAAAGTCACCATGGCCTTTGTTTTTCAAAATAATGGAGCACTTGGCAATCATATCCTTTCTTGGTCAATAGAGCGTTTTGAGCTTTATGGTGTTGTCGAAAACCTTACGTACGTTGCAAGACCTCAACCCTTTGATCCAAATGCCCAAGATAATTTAGGAAAACCTGTTTGGCGTCAAAATTTTGCAGAAGACTTGCTTGGCGATCTTGAGCAAGTGACTCTCCAAGGCAACCCTGCGGAATTCCGAGGCGAAGAATATAACGGTGATAAATATGTTCGAGGTGGAGATATCAATACAGAAGGGACCAAGCTTCTCTACTCTGCTCCTATCGACTTAAAAGATACTCTCGCTCCGGCCGTAAGGATAGACCATTCGATCAAATTTTATGAAGGTATCTATCAAGATGAGCATGATCTTCGTTTAGTGATAGCGGAAGAAGTTCCCGGAATGGATATTAAAGACTTAAATTGGATCAGAGTAAATTTTGAACTGAACAATCCTCCGGGTGACAATAGAAATCGCTACAAGAGTGAATTCGTTTTAATCCCTGAAGCGCTTAGAAACAAAAATATTCGCATCGGCTGGTCCCATCGCTCAAGAGATAAGAGCTCTCCAGCTTGGCAAATATTTGATACAGAAGTTAGAGATATACCGGAGCTTCTTGAATGAATGTGAACAAGTTTATACTTCTCGCCATTCTCCTCCTCTCTCTTTCTTGCGGCAATGAAACTTACCGCCTAGAAAATGGGACCTCCTTTGTTACGACAGAAGGAACCCATAAAATCACTAAGCTAAAAAATGGTGTGAGAAATGACTACACCTCCTCAAGTGCCGGGAACCTCATGGCAACGGCCATGCGAGAAGTTCATGACTTGGATATTGCTCTTTACCCAAGAGATCTTGTGAACGAAGAAAATGTGGCCTTTGTCTCAACTTCAATGTCTGGCCAGGACATGGAGTCCCTGATGAATCTTTATCCTCTTTCAGGAAATAAAGATGAATTCATGGTTGGCGTGATGAAGGGGCGTGACATTAAAAAGCTCATCCGCACCCGTATTCAAGACACTTTTAAACTTGATATTGAAGTGGCCGGCATGGTCTACAACGTTCATATGGTGGCCGGTGTTGTCACTATGGATAATTATGGCCTTGATAATGGCCGCACTTTTGAAGATACTGAGAGCTATAGGATTGCCATCAATAATCACTTCTTCTTTTCAGGAGAAACTTTTCCCTCTTATAAATTCAGAAATGGTCTAAACTTTAGTTTTGTTCCTACAGGATCCATTATTTCTGCCAAAGAGACACTAAGAACATACTTAAGAACAGTTGGTGAGCTTCCTTATCTGAGTGAAGTAAGAGGTCGTTTTAGTGACTTCACCTTTAATGATATTGGTTTCAAAAGAACTTATGAAATCCAAGGCAATGCTCACCGCTCTCCCGTTTGGGGTCATAAAGTCACGACTGGTGGAATTGTTACTGCTGTCGACAACGTTGATTGGTTTCCAAGAGGGATAGATATCATTATTCAGGATGAAACTGGTGATGGCGTTGATGAAACATCTGATGCTCTTCATGTGCATTTAAAGACAGACATAACCGATGTTAAAGTTGGTGATTACATACGTGTAAAAGGTACTGTTTTTGAGCATATGACTCTCGATAATAAGCAAAATATGTCTAAGACTGTTATTCGAGATGTTACTGATTTAAAAATATTTAGTACAAACAACCCTTTACCAAAACCCGTTTTAATTGGAATGGATGGCCGTCCAGTTCCTAACCGTGTGCTTTCGACTTGGGTAGGTGACCTAAACTTCAAGCCCTTTTTAAAACTTACTGATGGCATCGATTTTTGGGAGTCACT
The DNA here is from genome assembly GCA_021737405.1 of Bacteriovoracaceae bacterium. Lineage (GTDB taxonomy): Bacteria > Bdellovibrionota > Bacteriovoracia > Bacteriovoracales > Bacteriovoracaceae. Next base: position 24,573 of record JAIPEG010000006.1, on the reverse strand, counting down.
AGAGGGAATGAGAGTCTCCATTCGTAACCCCCGCGTAACTGGATTTCGTGGCGGTAACGAAGAGCTTGTGCGCCTAAATCCACAAAGACACTTAAGTCTCTTTATTGTTCCAGATGGTTTTAGAAGAACCACTTCTCGCACGCTTACTGGTGGTATCACTGAAGACTTTATGGTGGGAGATTTCAACCCAGAAGTTCTTCATGTTTCTGCCGGCAACCTAACAGCAGACTTTAATCGCTTAAGTCCATCAAACCCTAGGAAGTTAGAGAACTGTAATCTTCAAGGTGGACTAATCTATACTGATGATGCTGGAGAGCAGAAGTGTCGCGTTCCCTCGGGCCTTATAACAACAGAATATCATTATAATGTCGGCGACATTTTCAAAGGTGATATTACGGGCATTATAAGCTTTGAAAGTAACCTCTTTGGTGGTGGTGAATACACTTTGGTTCTCCCAGATACCATTTACCGCTATGACAAATTTGTAAATAATTCTAAGGAGGCACCATGTGTCGTTCGCTCTTTAGAATACCTAACGCCGGCCTATACAGAGCTTTTTGACCAAGGTCTTCAAAATGCGACTTGTGCTGAAATTCTCCAAATGAGAGAGAGCTTAAGTGATAGTCCAGAAGGGCCAAAGTTTGCAATAGCGAGTAAGAACCTTTTAAAAGATTCCTTTGAAAAGGACGATGATGGTAATCCTAAGAAGACGATTAACTGTCTTGATGTCAACTTCTTCAAAGGATCAATGCCTTTTGAGTGTCGCCCTCAAACCAAGCAAATTGGTGAAGGACGAAGACTTACAATTGCGGCCGCAAATCTTGAAAACCTTGCAGGCAACCAAGAGGACCGCCTTGAGAGTATGGGAAAGGCCATCAGACATAATCTTAAGTGCCCCGATATCGTAACCTTAGTAGAAGTTCAGGATGACAATGGTCTAGACCTTCAAGGTGAGGCCGATGCTACAGAGACCATCAATAAAATTATTAAAAATTCAAAATGTGCTCAAGATGGCGTTAAGTATCAAGGCATTAACGTTAACCCCATTAATCATAATGAAGGTGGCCAGCCAGGTGGGAATATCCGTGTGGCCATGATTTATAATGCTAAAAGAGTCAATTTTACGAGTTGGGGAGGCCCCACAGACGGACCTCTTGCCAATGGTACTCTTCAAGAAACTCGTATGACTCAAGATGGAAACTTATCTGTAAATCCAGGACGAGTATTTCCAAACGCCGATGCTTTTAAAAATACCCGAAAGAGTATCGTTGCTCAGTTTGACTTTAAAGGTGAAAAGATTTTTGTTATCGGTAACCACTTTAATTCAAAGCTTGGTGACACGTCTTTTTGGGGTGCTCAACAACCTCCTTACCCAAAGTCAGATGAGCAGAGGGCCTTGCTGGCTCAAGGAATTAATGAGTTTGTCAGGATCATTGAGTTACGCGAGCCAAATGCAAATATAATCGTCCTTGGTGACTTTAATGCCCATTATAACGAGCGTTCAATGAAGACCCTTGAAAATGGTGGCATCCTTAATAATATGATGTTTAGTGGAAATTTAGTGGATCCAAGAGATCGCTACTCTCATAACTTTAATGGCAATAGTTCGGCCATTGACTTCATTTTTGCTAATAGAAAGCTCATGACAAAGAATCCAGCCTTTGAGGTGCTTCACCTCAATACTGATTACATGGGTCGTATATCGGATCATGACCCAGTTCTTGCTAGTTTCTACTTTAAGAACCCAAGTCCAAGTGATGAGTTACGAGAGCAGACAGTACTTCCGTTAAGTGAACTTAAAGGTTCGCTAAAGATCAAAATCATTGAACAGGATAAGTTCAGTATCCTTTCAAAATCCAAGGGAAATATTATTGTCGATGGACTCATACAAAACTCTTTATTCACTGGACCTGAGACCTTTAAAAAACTCAAAGAAAAACCTCACTGTGAAGTTGAGGGTTCTTTTTTAGAGACAGACAAATCTTTAGTTTTAATGTCTAGTGAAGAACAAGCCCTTCAAAATCGACTAGCGATTAAGCTCTCCCTAGTGACGAACTCTGGCAATGAGCTTCATATTAAATGTAATAAAATGGTCGACTCACAAGGTTCATTCTCATGGAGTGAAGTTCAAGGAATTTTCGGTGGAGTCCTCGAAGCTACTGTCCAATAAACAAAGGCCAAAGGCATCACCTCTTCACCTATTACTTGAAGAGCTCCTCCTTCTAAAAGGGGCTCACAAGTTTCAGCGAGTCCCTCATTTTGATCGTTTAGATTTAGTTTTCTCCTGTGATTGTGCAGGTTTTATTACTCTTCTCCTAAAAGAGCTCTCTCTATTTCCAGATTCACTCCCACAAAACCCAAGAGCGTCGGACTACTTTAAATATATTGAAACCAATGGACCCATTGAAAATATTAAGGAAATAAAGCGTCACGATGTTCTATGCTGGAAGAAACAAGTTATTCCAAAATCAGGAGATAGCGGCCATATCTTAATGGCAAAGCGAAGACCGAAGAAAGTAACCGATGAACTCTATAACCTAGAAATCTTTGAAGTCACAAGATCAGCGCAAGGTATTACAGAGAGGATAGTTGAACTCCATACTTATAAAGACGGCAGAATCTGGGGAATTGGATGGAATCCTCTGAAAAAGAAAGTGAAAAAAACAAAAATCATTGCCAAAAATATTTTTAAAGAGAAGGCCTGTCTTCAATGTCACCACGTCCTTCCACTTTGCCTTTGCAATGAATTTCCAAAGGTAAAAGAAATTGCACCTTCTATCATTGTTTTACGCCATCCTGATGAGTCAAAGCATCCTTTGGCCACTCTCCCCCTTCTAGAGAGGTATTTTGAAAATCTTCAAGTTCTTGAAGGTAACTATTTTAATGAAATCTCGGGCACACTCATTTATCCCAAGACAAATGATTCGGCCGTATATACAAGTCAAGAGCTTATAAAACTTCCCCTTCCTCTTATTCTCATTGATGCTAGTTGGAAAAAAAGTAAGAGGATTCTTTTTCAAAACCCTTGGTTAGAAGATCTTCCTCGCTATGAGATAAAGGGACTTGATTCAAATTACCTACTTAGAAAGCAAATTCGTCCCGGCGCTTTAAACACCCTTGAAACTTTTGTCACTTGTTGGAAAAAGCTGCAACCAGCACAAGAAAAGAAACAGGAAAAGCTAATGTCCATCTTTCATGAATTTATAAAGAAAAAGGCTCAATATATCGGACAAGACAGATTAGAGAGTTTCTATGATTAGTTTTCAATGCCTTTTAAAATTTGCTCTGCCCAAGACTCTATTTCACTTTTAGGAACGTCAACGTCGCCGTCTTCGAGTTTAATCCCCTCATCATTCTCAGACACACTCATGTGTGAGCTAATCCCAGATTCACTTACACCTTCAAAACGATCAATTGGTTCTCCATCCACAGAAAGCTCTCTCTTATGATCAAGTGTAACTCCTGCCGTAAAGGTCGCTAAAAGGGCCGGTAAGATTTTTTCTTGGTAAATAACAAGATACTCCCATTGATTATAATTCATGAGGGCGTAGAAAGCGCCGAAGTCGAGGCCTGTTTGTAAGGCCCAATACCCCATTTTCTTGCCCTTTCTCTTTGTAACGTACTCAGCAAGCTTTGGTAAAATCTTGTAGCGTATGGGATTAATAAAAGCGACGTTCTTCACTCCTGTCCAGACACCGTGATAGAGAAAAGTTAGTGGCATTAAAATAATAAGATCATTTAAAGCGAGAGGTTTAGCAATCGTATGTCCCATGGCGAGAAAAAGATGATCAAATCCCATCGTAAGGCCGAGTGTGCCGACACTAGCGACAAAACCCCGAAGAGCAACACCACGCCACGCCTTTAGCCCTCGTGCTACTTTTTTACCGATCCCTGCCACCACTTGCTCTTTTGGAAGTGTGACACCAAAAGGGAGGGAGCTCTTAAAACTGGCGCGACAATTCGCTTCTGCCATAATAGGGGCAAAGACAGCACCACCTACGACTACCTCATAAGGGAAGCGTTGAAATTCTTCACTACGACTTTTGTAATGCCAAAATAAAGCTCCCCAAACCAAGGCCATATCCATTGTCATTGTTTTTAAAACCAAGGGATTGTGGGCCAAGCAAGAAAAGGAATCTTTGTAGAATTTGGATTTAAATAACTGACTCCAGCCACTTAGAGACTTTTGGGAAACACAGTCCAAACTATCACAGCTAGGAGCTTCATTTTTTAACTTATTCCATAGTCCTTTAACTTTATCTTTCGCCCGTACGACTAGGTTTTTATCTGAAAAGGGTGGAGCATCTTGAAATGAGGCGAACTCACGATAAGACTGCCTAAGAGCATCTCCAAGCCTTAATTCAAAGTCTTCTTTAAGGGTCAACTCTTTTAATGCCTGAAACTTACTTTCATTTAGGTGTTCATTTTTAAAGAGCCAAGAGAGGAAACGTTCTTCTTCAAATTCCTCATTAAAGTCACTAAAAAGCTTTAATAAAAGAAGGGTATCTTTTTTTACTTCTAAGAGATCTGTTGAGGCCTTAATCTCCTTAACAGCAAGATCATTATACTTATCCAGAAGCGCTTCTTTTGCGACCCTTTCCAAATCATTCTTCTTGGCCTTCGAGAGTTTTTTATAAGCATCTTGAAAACTAGAAAATTCTAAGCGATACATTTCCTCAAATGAGGAAGTGCTCGATTCCAAAATTCGAGGATTATTCACTACCCAATAAACGAAGGACTTCATTTCTTGCTTATCTACGTCAGAGACGTCATAGACAAACTTCTTATAAGTCATATATTGAAGAAATTCATTCAACCTATTCTGTGCAGGTATTGAATTTATCTTGGTTTGAGGAATGTTTTCTATAAAACGCAACATTTCATAGTGCTCTTGATTCTTGTAAGCACTAACAACTGGGCGTAACTGACGCCTGACTCTCAGAAAATTATCCGCAGCTTTTTGAAATTCTTCGTTAAAAGGGGTGAAATCCTTTTCTCCTCGAGCAATGGCCTCACTATAATTTGTGTAAATAGAGTGAAAAGAAATCGCACTTTCCTTAATGGACTCATCATCATAATTTGCGGCATCTGCAGTTAAATCATCGACAAGAGTCTGAAGTTCTTCTATTTCTCCATTCTTCATGAGAGATTTTCGAACACTTGTGATCCGTTTTGCTAGTTGCCTCTCTGGTCTAGTGTCTTTTAAAAGGTTCCTCATTAAGGATAAGCAACCTTCTGTATCAGCAGCAGCAGGCAGCCTAAAAAGGCGCACGGTTTTTTGAGAGCAATTTGCCAACAAAAAAACTAGTAATCCCAATTTCATAAGAGAAGACAATTTCATAATTACCTTATCGGTATAGAAGTTAGATAATTTACGGGTTAATTTACAAATAATTTCAAATAGTTAGGTGTAATTATTTTACAAAATGGATTCAATTTGTAACAGTTTAAACATGATAAAATTAATCTTGTTCTTCTTTCTTGGTGTGAACTCATCTTTTGCTTTCCTTAATATTGAATCTCTCAGACAAGAGCGCTCTTCTGAGCATAAACTCACCGGTTCAACTGGTATTAGGCTAAATGATCAGAAAGGCAATGTTGATAAAACCCAAATTCAATTTAACACCCTTAATATGATGACCAATGGTCGCAGTAATTTCATCTTTCTCGCCAGCTATCGCTATGGAAAAAGCTTTTCCCAAGAAGACACCAGGCAAGGGGATCTCCACTTTCGCTACACCAGAAAAATCGCCGAAAAGACTTTTATGGAAGTCTTTCAGCAAACCGAGTTTAATAAGTTTGAAAATCTAACATTAAGAGTTTTGGCAGGAGGTGGTCTTCGCCTTCAAGTCTTTAATAATGATAGCGCTTCCCTATTCTCAGGTCTTGGCGCCTTTTACGAAAAGGAAGACCTCACGGGCAAAGAAGATCCAGAGAACCCTCGTGGCAATATGTATCTTAGCTATACCTATAAAAAACAAACTTATAACATCAACTCAACTCTCTATTATCAGCCAAATCTAGAAGACACCAGTGATGGTCGCCTGCGCTTTAATGCAGGCATTGAAACCAAATTTTTAGAATCGTTCTCACAAGTTCTTGAATATACGATTAGGCGAGATTCGAGGCCTCCAATAGGTATCAAAAAAACAGATTCCAGATTAAGTGCAGGCCTAAACTACCGCTATTAGCCGACAAAAAAACTCCGTCACTGGTTTATTCTTACCCCTGCCCAACGATAAAGCTTTTGAGTTAAAATAATCTTATGAATAAAGGATTTATTTACCTTTTATTATTTTCCCTTCTATTTTCCTGCGGCGAAAAAGCTGAAGAAGTTGCGAGCGCCATAGATGAGGCCAACTTCTTACTTACTGATAGACAGTGCTCACAAGCACGCACTGTTCTCGATGCTGTCGGCTACCAAAGTACTAATGAAAGATATATTGCGGCCTATGCAACGACTTATGCCTGTGAAGCTAATTATTCGACCATTAATTTTTTCGCTAACGACTTAACCAATCTTAATTCAACCGCTAGTGGTTTCTTTGGCTCCCTTGCGGGTTTTAGCACCTCGGGATTAATGACATCCGCAACTGATACTGACTTTCTAACTCTCCAACAGGCCATCGATACTATTTTATATTCTGGCTCAAATACAACCTCTTCTAGTGCCAATAGGATTGCGACTTTTGGTTTGAGAAATGCCACCAACTTAAATGTTCAGGCACTTTATATGATCCTTGTAAACCTTGGACGCTGGCTAAACTACCATGGAAACGCCGATAGTCTTGGAAATAAAGGTGTTGGAACAAACGCTGAAGCGAATAATTGTCTCTATACCTACAATACAGGTGGCGCCAATTTTGCTGTTGTAACTGATGCTTTAAATGATGGTGCAGCACAATCTGGAACATGTAATAGTACCAATACTCCCTATAATGGCACCAATGACATCTCCACAGGTGACCCTGTAACGAATAAGCAAAGACTTTGCCGAGGAATTGTACTTCTTAATAACTTTATCGATATCATCATCAATGTTAACTTCACTGGCAGTAACACCGGACAACTCAACACCCTTGCAACAACTTTCAATACCCTTTGCCAAGATGTCACACAATTTGCTGATGCCCTCTGTGACCTACGTGATATGGCCGGCTGTGAGGCAACTTCAATAGATGATCTAGAAGTTTATACTGCTTGGTTATTTGAGAGAAACTTCAACTAATTAAGCACTAATAAAGTGGCCATGAAAACCTACTGGAAAAAAACCTCCAAGCCAGATGCGAGCCATTCTTTTCATCTCTTTTGCTTCTAATAAATCCACAAAACTTTGATCTCGCTCCTTAGAATAGCCCGGTACAAAGAGATAACCGCCGTCTTCTTCAAGACTTTTACTTTCATAATAGACGGGCTCACCAAATGTCTCTGTTACTTGAGCCTTATACTGCGCCACAATTCCAAGGTCAGTATCAATTTTACTGATTCCTTTAAAGCGCATAGGATCGTCCCCTTCTCCCATTTCGGTACTATAAAGATATTGATTCCTTTTTCCTAAAAAACGAGGGTTAAAGAAAGGAAAATCATGGGCCTTTGCCAAGAGCCTTTTTTCTATGACGCTACCAGAGCTTAAATTAAAGCGCCACTGAAAGGCATTTGGTCTTTCAAGATTTCTTCTAGGAGACTCATGCCAATTTGAAATATGACTTAGAAGAGAAGCATCTCTGGCCTGAAAAGAAGTAAAACAAAGGTCCTCTCCATCTTCATATAAGTTTCCATGATGAAAAGAAAGAGAGGAAGGTAGTCTATATTCTCTTCTTTTTCCTTTTTTCTTTTTTTCTAAAACAATTAAGCGAGTTCCAAGATTTTCATCATATTGCATGCTATCGCCCATGGATCCGCGATTAAATATAATATCAGTTAACTTAAAAAAGGCAGGTGGAATTAAAAAAACAATATAATTTTCACTTACGAGAAAGTCGTGAATCATAAAAACTTTTGGCTGGGGTAAATTATAGAGTTCCTCAAGTTCGCCACTTGTTGGATTCATTCTATAGACCATTAAGGACTTGCTCATTCCTTGCTTAATCCCAAAACCATAACCAACACCTGTATCTCTCTCAAATTTTGGGTGAGCAGTAAAAGAAACATTCTTAGGTAGCGTACCTTTAAAATCATGTTGTTCTTTATAGGAGAGATCTTTCTCTTTTAATAAAACGGGATGACCTCCTTCTGATAAGGCGAGGTAATTTTCTCTCCAAGGAACAATACTGATATTCGGCTGATTTTTTAATTTACGGGTTTTCTTTGGGGCCATGGTCCCAAATTCATTGTAAATCATTTCGCCTTTTTTAAGTTCTTCTGCTCTTTCAGGTGTATTAATAAATTCAGCTTGTAAGGTAACAGACCCATTCGAGAAACTTAAACATTGAAGATAAGCATCCCCATCAAAGAAGTGTTTAAGTTGAGTCTTATGATTCTCCTTAAGTCCAGGCCCTACTCTTAAAAGCTTTCCTTCTAAATCACGAGGAATCTCCCCTTCGATATCTTCAAGCGACCAAAGTCCAGAATCAGAAACACTTCGATAGGCCCTGAGACTAAGTCGAGCAGTGCTCCAGTCGATATCTATGAATGTTGAAGAAGAAGATTCTCCCTTAATCAGAGGAGCCTTTGTAAATGCCGCTGAAACCAAGATAAATTGGCAGAATTTCCTTCTATTCATGAATATCTCCTTCCTTAAATTCTAAGTTTTTGTTTTTCATAAGCCATTATGTTGCGTATCAAGAGTAAATCTCTCAGAGAATGGTCAAATTGATACTGAAAATAAAAGAATCTTTGTAAGAAGATAAAAAACTCTGACATCAACGATAAAAATACCCCATGGTGCCAGTTTGCCTCTATCCAAGCGCCCGCGATATTTCCTACAACGTAATCAGGAGAACAACTCCAACAAAAACAAGAAAAGGAGAGAGAGAATGAAAACTTGTTTAACAGCATTAGCGATGATGATGGCCTTGAGCGTTTCAGCAAACCTAGGACAAAATGAAAGAGTTGAAATCAATTATGGAGGCCAAGTCTTTCAGGGACAAAACACTCTATTTTTGAAAAAGGAAGTTACAAAACTTTACCCCCGAATCAATTTTCAGAATTGGGATTTAAAAAGAGTTGTGCTTGTAGCTAAATCGGCAAGGGGCTTTGGAGAAGCTTACTTAAAAGTGGGTCGTGACGAATCGAGAATTGAGACGATTGATGGAAACCGCTTCGATTTTAATGATCCGGGTAATTTTGATAGAATTCCATTCGTCGCTTCAGGACCAGATAATGGTGTTTGGCAAATCCATTTGAAAGGAAGGATTAAAGTAAAGAAAGTCGCCCTTATCCTACAAAAGAAAGCACCACGTCGCGTACAAGTAACTCGCACCTGCCAAGTAGTTTTTGAAACTGTTTGGGGAAAAGATATTCGTAAATTTTCTGGAGAAGCCACTGGTCCAAAAGGATCTGGTGTTGCTGCACAAGCTTGTAAGCAGGCCATGAATAAATGTAATCGATTAAAAAATGAAGTGCCACTAACTCAGTGTAAGGTCCTCTAAGGATCTAAGTTAAGCGTAGAAGAGGTTGTCCGCCCAATCCCAGATCTCTTCTACGCTTTTAAATTATTTTTGTAGCTGACAACCTTCTAAATTTGGATCAATTTCATAACCACTAGTCAGACAATTATAAAACCAATAAGTCTGTTGGCCGTAGGAAGCCCCTTTAATCACTTGAATATTTCCATTAGCATCAACTTCACAAGGATTATTCATCGTGCATTCTCGCCCTGACTCGTTACCTGAATTATTAACACCAATCACTTCACGATTTATTTTATCAATAATTGGAGAACCACTTGTTCCACCAATTGTTTCACACCCTGGTCGACTGTAACGAAAAGAATCTTGAAAGACCCAGTTTTGCTCGCGAAGCTCGTGAATGAACTCTTCAACATGACAAGAGTAGCCCCTTTCCCAATAACCAGAGATCACTTCTATTTCCGTATCAAGATTAGGTCTAAAATCAGAAAGTTCGAAAGAGCGAATTCCTTTTCTCTCTAACTCCTCATATGTTTCTTGAATACGAATTAAGGCAGCGTCCGTTCCCGTCATTGTGGCATAAAGAATCTTTTCAGCTCGAATGCTAAAAAATCTCTTATTAGAATCGGCCACCTTCATTCTTCTGCGATCAGATTTATTAAGAATGATGGCTCCAGGTTGTATAAATCTGCGACTCACACAGTGACCATTCGTTAAGACGATCCCTTTACTTGTCAAAGGTTGCCCCTTAAAGCGAACTAAAGAGCCGCTACAGTTAGAGAGTTTTACGATCCCCTCAAAATCATAAGTCCCCAAACTAATTGGTGGTTCAACATTTTCTTTTAGTGGACTAAGATCAATTGGCTTTAAGGCCCAGATCGGTAAGATAAAAAAGGTAAAGATTAGAATTTTAAATGTATTTGCCGCCATTATTTCCTCCATGAAACTTATTTCTTTTAAAATCATGATTGGAGGCCCAAGCTATGACAATCACAGGTAATATTAAGTTTGAATTTAGAAATAATGACAGAGTAAAATGGTTCCTAACTAAGAGGTTTATCCCACCCTCTTTCCTTTTTCTCTTTTTTCAAAACCTTTCTTTAGGATTGAGTATCAAACAGTTCTCTTACGAATTACCAAAATAAGTAATTACAATAACTTGGGTTGTTAAAAAGTTCCAATTGGCATCTAATTTCGAGATAGAAGAGATAGAATCATTCTCATTTATTAGCAAAAAGCGTCATGGTACTTATCCTCAATATCAAAAAATAGGGAAAATCATGAAAGCCACTAAAAACTTAGCCATTCTTCTTTTACTACTCATTTTCAGTAACGTCGCCCGCTCTGAGGTAAGTGTTCTCTTTCACCCCTATGATGATACCTTTAGCGCTATTGTCTCTCGCCTCAAAACAGCGAGAGAGAGAATTGACCTCGCTCTGTACAACCTAGAGGCCACTGATCAAAGCTCTATTATTGCCTTTATAAAAACCGATGAAATACAAAGTAGAATTAAATCCGAAGAGCTCTCTATTCGACTGATCTTTGAAGGGTATGCATCTGAAGAAGACAATTTAGCAAAAATGTTACTTCTTGAAAAAATTGGCATCGATGCTCGCGCTTTATCATCTTCAAAGAAGATGCATCATAAATTTGCCGTTATTGATGGCCATCGATTTGATGGCAGTGTCATTTCTGGTTCCGCTAATTGGTCTCTAGGCTCATTAAAGAATTACAATGAGAACATTCTCTTCTTTGATCAAGAAGGAGATATGTCTCAACAATTCCAAGAGGAATTTGATTTCTTGTGGGCGATCAGTAAAGAGATTGGCCAAGGAAGAAAGATACTTCCTTATACTTTTGAGAAAACAAGTCCGAGTATTGGTAAAGTCTATTTTAATAGACATAACTTCATTGAAAGAAATGGAAAACTTCAAAAGAAGCGTGGAGATATTGGCTACCGACTTACCAAAGAGATTGTGCGCTCAATTGATAATGCAAAGGAAAAAATTGAGGTTGCCACAACTCGCCTTAAACTAAGACCCATTTATAATGCATTAGTTAGAGCTGCTAACAGAGGTGTTAAAGTCCAAATACTTGTGACAATGGGTGAATATGACCGTGCTTCTAAAAGGGCACGCATGAGCGTGAAAACGTGCTCAGATGAGTTTGATCGTAAATGTTCTTCTGGTCTCAATTATGCCGCTCTTCTCGCCAAAAAAGACTATGAAGGAAGTGAGAATATCGATGTTCGCTTAAAGTTCTTTAACCTAAAGACAGAGGCCTACCTAACAAAACAAATGCACTCAAAGTACTTAATTATTGACGATGAAAGGCTTCTCACTGGCTCTTTTAATTGGTCTTACTCTAGTGAGTTCAATCACATCGAAAACGTTATCGAATTAGAAAAGAATGAATCCCTTCAAGTCTTGGAAGATTTTAATAGGGACTTTAAAAACCTTTGGGATCAAGGTCGACAAAACCTAACAAAGCTTCACCAAAAGATTAGTAACGCAAAGAAAGAAGGTAAGAAAATGGACTGTTCATTTTCTCCAATGAGCCTAGAATATATTGAAGTCGATAGCCTCTTAAGAAGAGGCACAAGATTTTGTCAGTAATAATCAACTTATTTGTAAACAATCCCAGTTAACTCTGTAGGTTTAACGAGCATTTGACTGAACTCCAAATGCTCCACGTCACTTAAGCTCTTTGCCTGACTTGGATGGATGAATTGAATATGGCTTGCCCTACTCATATCAAAGACAGACTTATTCGTGATAATCAAATTGATTCTATCAAGATCAAGCTTCTTCCCGGCCCCCGTGATTTCCCCTAATAAAACTTTGAAACCTTGCTTCTTTAACTGGGGTATACTTAGGTTGTGGGCCTTAAGAACATTTATAGCTTGCCCGGCTCCCGTGAACTCTCCTGCAAAGAGTGGAAAAGTGATAGCAATAGAGATTAAGAGGCATATTTTCTTCATTGTAGTTCTCCTTTGATTTTTGGCATTTTCAAAGTGTCTGCCATATTCAAAGTAAAGTAGGCGATATCGCCCTCGTAGAATGGGGATTGCATGATATTCATTATTTTTTTAATAGATTCTTTCTTTATTTCTTTAATCTTCTGAATACCGTCTTCATTAAGACTTTCACTCATCGTATAAAAAAGATTATTTCCTTCAGCAATTTCTTCAGGCTTATAGTGGCTAACGAGTTGAGGTAAGTGATTGGCCACAACATTGACGTCTAGAGCAAAGTTTTTTCGAGTGGCATGAAGCCTCTCATTAATTTCTTCAATAAGACCGGCCTTTATCAAGTCTTCTAGTTTCTTTAAACCAAGGCGCCCATAGTTCTCTTGTAGCTCTTGCCGATCAGTGCCATTTCGGTTGGCCGAAAGCTTATAGACAAAGTAAGAGGTCGAGTCTTTTAAAGAACTATTCAGATCATCCGAGTATTGATGCTGAATTCCCTCTTCAAGATAAGGACCGAATGTTTCTTTTAATAAGTCCCCTACAGGTCCCTCACATTTCTTAATTAAGACCGAGAGGCGCTTTTCATTTGTAACGGAACTAACAATGCCTAAAACAGTATGGGGAGCAGGATCGCCTTTAATAGAATCATTTCGAATTCTTCTCAGTGTCGTCGCACCAACCCCAGACTTATTGGCCAGAGCATTCATGCTCATATGAGGATTTTGGAGGAAATAATTTTCAACAAGCTCTTTTAGCTGAGTTGTTAGGCTCACTTCGCTGTCTCCCAATTTTGGACATAAGATTTGTACCAAAAAAAAGGCCTAATTTTATGAAATTTGTAAATAATCCTCTCAAATACATAGCGATGTTATTTTTTTCTAGAATCTCACAGTCAAAATAGGAGGAACGACCTCTGAGAAGGGCCAAAAAGACCCCACATTTTGCTCAACTTTCAAGGAGTCCTAGATAAATATTCGCCCAAGATCCTCGATTATGCCCAAATAATCATAGTTTTTAGTATAATTTTAAAATTCACCGCTTAAATTTGGATGATTATGACGACCAAGCGAATTGATATATACAAAGATCGGGATATTGATCAAAAGGTCATTTTAAAAACTCAGCGCTACTATATCTTAGGAAAAATTACCTATATTTTTGCCATGGTCGTCCATACTAGCTGGCTTATTCTTTTCTCCACACTAAATGTTACGAATCTCGCTCTCTTTAATGTCTTTAGTGTATTGACTTTTATTCTTTGTCTCTATTTAAACAAAAGAAGGCAGTTTCTCTCTGCCGTTTCTATTGCGACGATTGAAGTCCTTCTTCATCAAGTCCTTGCCGTTCTCCTTATTGGTTGGTCTGCAGGTTTTCAATACTATCTGTTCTCTCTTATCTTCTTACCATTTTTAACAGATAAGAAGAATTTACCTTTAAAGTTTTTCTTATCAATAAGTATCATCGTCACTTACATGATTTTGGAACATTACTATTCCTCTGCTACACCAATCTACGTTGTTAAAAGTGCAGTTACTTTAATCCTCAATAAAATGAATATCCTTTTTTCTTTAGCCCTCATTTGCATTTGGGCCTATTATTTTAATAATTCTGTAAATGCTGCTGAAGATGCTTTTGAAAGAGAGCAGCTTAAAGCCGAAAATCTTCTTCACAATATCCTACCCAATACCATTGCAGAAAAACTAAAGGCAGGTAATCAAAATATAGCTGATGGTTTTGAAAACGTGACCGTTCTCTTCCTTGATATCGTAGGCTTCACTCCACTTTCCGCTCAAAAAACTCCCGGTGAGCTTGTTGAAATTCTCAATAAAATTTTTTCGCAATTTGATGATTTATGCGGAGAATATCAATTAGAGAAAATTAAAACGATCGGTGATTCTTATATGGTGGCCAGTGGCATTCCCGAATACTCTGCTGATCATGCCATTAAAATGGCAGAATTCTCTCTTAAACTTCAAGAGGTTCTCAATAACGTTAATAAAGAAATGAAGACAGAGCTAAAGATTCGAACAGGAATCAACAGTGGTCCTGTGGTCGCGGGTGTTATTGGTAAAAAGAAATTCATTTATGACCTATGGGGAGACGCTGTAAATACGGCCTCTCGTATGGAATCTCATAGTCCAGTTGGAAAAATTCAGGTTTCACATTCCTCTTACCTCTTATTAAAAGAGCATTTTAATTTCACTGAAAATGAAGAGAAAGAAATCAAGGGGAAGGGTTTGATGAAAACCTATATCCTTGAAGGGAAATTACATTAAATATCAACCACTTACGAGCGTTTGTCACAAATTTAAAACTGAAAACGTATATAATTTTGTAAGGTCTAAGAATGACTGATGAAGAGTTAATGAGCAATTATCAAACAGGAGACTTACAGGCTTTTGAAGAGCTCTATAAGCGCTATAAAGGTAAAGTTAGTGGGTTTCTTTATCAAAGGGTAAATGAGCCATACAGAGAGGATGTTTTCCAAAAAGTTTTTACAAGGCTTCACCATAAGAAACATCTTTATAAGGCAGACTACCCTTTTTCTCCTTGGTTTTTTACTTTAATAAGAAATGTCGTAATTGATTTTTATAGAGAAAAGAAAGAGGAGCATGCAGAGTTTGACGAAATGATTCATCAAGAAATGGACAGTGATGACAGCCAATTTGATCTTTCTATTTTGAGTGGACTAGATGAAAAAGATGCTCTTCTTTTGTACCAAAAGTTTGTTGAAGGACAATCATATGAAGAATTGGAAAATGAACTCAATATAAAGTCGGCAACCTTACGAAAAAGAGTCAGCCGAATTGTAAAAAAACTAAAACTTAATTTTGGGTATAATTAATGAAAGAATATTTAACATTCTTAAGATCAAACAAAGAAACAGATTCGCCTCTTGATTTAAAGATTCAAAATAGTATTTCTAGTCTTCAAAAGAGAGACATATTCTTTCTTCATCTTAAGATAATCATCCTTTATATTATCACGGGTTTCATTTCATTAAGCCTCTGCCCTCAATTTGGATTAAACCCCTTCAATCGCTCTCCAGAACTTATTCACATGTTTATGAGTTATGGAACATGGGCCTGTGGACTATTTTGTGGCAGTGTCTTCATGGGAGTAGGAGCCGTACTTAAGTTTATTCTTTTAGGACGAAAGGACATTCTTCTTCTAAGAAATATAAAACTGATCAATATGATCCTAATGACGGCCTTTATTTATGGATTATTCATGTTTATGGGTAATAAGAATTCGACTAGCTTTATTAATTTCTCAATTGTCTTCTTTAGCTCTTGGCTAATTGGAGGCATTATCTTGGACAGAATCGGCTCTTTACTTATTGCGCCATATTACCAAAAAAAGGCATAACCCGTATGGATGGCTTAGGAAAAAGCCACTCATCGACTAAAATTAAATAATAAGTTATGATTTTTCCCATGACTTGTAATACAGCTGCTCAATGTTACTCAGCATTTTTGAAATTAAAAATAGCCGAAATTATTCCAGTCGATAAGACTCTCCATGTCCTTGTCGGATATATCATTATGCTATTTATGTTAAAGAAACTGAAAACGGGCTTTCTTCCTTCACTTCTCGTTGTCGCGGCCCTTGCCCTTTTAAAAGAGTTACTAGATAGCCGCGTTCTCAACTATACCTTTGAGGAAGGTCTTTTGGATTTTCTAGCGTCCATTGTTCTGCCATCCATCATGATTCTTATCAACAGATTGAAAACGGGGAAATTCTCTTAGTGAGAAAAATTCGCGCCACAATTCTCATTCCAATATTAAATGAAGAAGAATACTTACCTACCTTATTTAATAATCTATTAGGCTACCCCGATCATTTTGACATTTTAATATGTGATGGCGGTTCAACGGATATGAGTCTTCAATTGATAAAAAACTCTGGATACCCCTATCTTCAACAAAAACTTGAACAACCTTCTATTTTTAAAACAATTTCGATAGGCCTTGATGCGTTAACAAATGAATTCACTATTATCCATCCTGTTGATCTCTTGGCCAAGAAGTCCCTTCAAAACTTAGAATTTAGCGATGAAGATTATGGATTTTTCTTTAAAGAATATGATGAATCCCATTTTCTCTTAAAGATTCAATGCTTCTTTCTAAACAATGTCAGAAGTATGCTATTCAAACACTTTGTGTGGACAAATCTTTTCTATTTAAAAACGGCTTTATTAAAAGAGATCAAGCTAAACCAACCATTTTTAGAAGATGTTCTGTTATCAGAAGTCTTTATTAAGAGGGATCTTAAGAGAAAAATACATAAATCATTAATAACCGTCTCGAGCAGGCGTTATTTGAGAAATGGTATTTTAAAACAAATGATGAAGAATGCTTTTATTATGATAAATTATCGTTTGAGATTAATAGACACGAACACGTTGAAAAGTCTTTATTCAAAATAATACAAGTCTTAAAAACTTCCAAAGACGTAACCCACCTTGTAGACCAGAGAGTAATATTCTCCATAAGTAGAACCTGGGGACTCTTGAAACAAGAAGGAGACAGTGGCGTATAAGGAATCAAAGAACATAAGGGTGTAAGCCCCTTCATATCTAAAAGTAGGTTCGACCTTAGAGGTATCAATGGTATCATTGTAGGCTTGGAAGTATGATGCGCCGGCACCTACATTTAATTCAAAACGACCAAATGGTGTAAAGAAAACCCCTCTTGAATTAAGAAAGCCATTGGCCCTTCTCATTTTTAATGCTTGAAATCTTTGTTGAGTTAGATCAGCTCTGGCCACCAAACGTGAGGTTTCAAAGGAGAAATCGGGATAAAAGCCATAGTCAAAGGAGAACTCATTCTTATTCTTTACTTGGCCTGTTATGCCAACCCCATAACCTTGTTGCTCACCTGATTCGTAGTCTCTTCCATTAACAGTAGCGTAATGTTCATCATAACTAACTTTTCCTTCAACCGAATTGAAGCGAGAAAGATGAGAACAAGAAAATAAGAAAACCATTGAGGTCAGGATTAGGATAATATTCATAAAGTAATAATAACTCCTAATTAGAAAAAATAGTTAGTTTTATCTATCCCTTACCTAAAATTATTCAATTCAAGTGATCTTATCCGTTCAGTGCCGATAGATGAAAATCGATATGATCATTCAAGAATGTTTGTATAAAATAATAGCTATGGTCATGCCCTTCTTGATAGCGAATATTAACACCCTGTCCATATTCAAGTGCCATACTTTCTAAATTCTTTGTGAGAAGTTGCTCTTCAAGAAATTCATCCGCAAGTCCTTGGTCGACGAGCAAAGTATCCTGACGCTTTTTACCTGATTTTAATAATTCACAAGTATCATAATCCTTCCAAGTGTCTTCTTCATCCCCAAGGTAACCCTTTAACGCCTTCTTTCCCCAAGGACATTGGGTAGGATTAACAATTGGAGAAAATGCTGAAACAGAATGAAAGACTTCAGGTTTTCTCATTCCTAAAACAAGGGCACCATGCCCCCCCATAGAATGACCCATAATAGAGACTTTTTGGATCCTAAAGTGAGATTTTAAGATAGAGACAACTTCATCCATTATATAGTCATACATTCGATAGTGGTCTTTATAGCCTTCGGTGGTGGCATTAACATAGAAGCCTGCACCAGAGCCAAAGTCGTAGGAGTCATTTTCACCAGGAAGAGACAATCCTCGAGGAGATGTATCAGGGCAAATGATCATCGTATTGGTGCCTGAAAGGATCCTTTGAGATCCAGCTTTTGTAATAAAGTTTTCTTCATTACAAGTAAGGCCAGAGAGCCAAATAATCGCGTTCGTCACTTCCCCATCTGGAACATAGGTCGAAAAGGACATCATTGTTTTTGTCACGTTAGAGTCATGCTCAAAGAACTGAGTTTTTCCTTTGAAAGTGACGTGAGTTTTTTTAAGGCGCAATTCCACTTAAGACTCCATTGTAAAGTCGATAACCGTTCTGATACTTTTCCCTTCATGCATTAAATCAAAGGCCTCATTTATTTTACTTAACGGCAATTTGAAAGTGACCAAGTCGTCTAAATTTATTTTACCTTCCATATATTTATCAACGTAGCCTGGTAGTTCAGTTCTTCCTTTCACTCCACCAAAGGCTGAACCACGCCATACTCTGCCTGTAACAAGTTGAAAGGGTCTCGTCGAAATTTCTTGTCCCGCGCCAGCAACACCAATAATAATTGATTCGCCCCAACCTTTATGACAACACTCTAGAGCTGAGCGCATGAGGTTAACATTTCCTACACACTCAAAAGAATAATCAACTCCTCCATCAGTAAGTTCAACAATAACTTCTTGAATGGGTCGATCATATTTTTTGGGGTTTACAAAATCCGTAGCACCAAACTTTTCTGCCATTTTAAATTTATCTTCATTAATATCTATGGCAATGATTTTTGAAGCCTTCGCCATTTTTGCCCCTTGAATCACAGAGAGCCCTATTCCTCCGAGACCAAAGACCGCAACTGTGGCCCCTTCTTCAACCTTCGCCGTATTCAATACAGCGCCAATACCAGTGGTAACTCCACAACCCAATAAGCAGATCTTATCAAGAGGTGCTTCTTTATTAACCTTGGCCAAGGATATTTCAGGAAGTACTGTATACTCAGCAAATGTAGATGTTCCCATATAATGAAAGATGGGCTTACCATCTTTTGAAAAACGGCTCGTTCCATCTGGCATTAAGCCCTTTCCTTGGGTTTCTCTAATTCTTTGGCATAAATTGGTTTTTCCTGATGTACAGAACTTACACTCACCACACTCTGGAGTATAAAGAGGGATAACATGATCACCCTTTTTAAGGGTCGTAACGCCTTCGCCCACTTCCTCAACAACCCCACCACCTTCGTGGCCTAGAATCACGGGAAATAATCCCTCTGGATCTGCTCCAGATAGAGTAAAAGCATCAGTATGACAAACTCCAGTCGCCAATAGCTTTACCAAAACTTCACCTTTCTTTGGACCTTCTAAGTCAACTTCTTCTATTTTCAGTGGCTGATTTGGACCCCAGGCAACGGCGGCTTTTATTTTCATAATGATTCTCCTCAATCTTTTTTGGGAATTTTAAAAGCTTGATAAACTTATGACAACCTCTATGACCTCAACAATGACAAAAGCCGCAAAAATTCTGTTGGTGTACAGAAACAAAACACCCTCTATAAATAGTTCAATGTCCCACTAAATACCGCCAGTTACCGTGATAATGGGACCATGACCCTAAGGCAAATCGCCCTCATCATAATCTGCTTACTTCCAGTAAACCTGCTGGCGGGTAAATGCATCAGTATAGGTGACGCCCAAAGCGCCCTCTCTATAAAGAAATCACAGGGGTTTGCTCCTCAAATGGCAGAATCTTTAAAAGAGAAAGGCTATGATTTAACAACTTATGCCCTAATCGGTTCTGGTGCAAAAGATTGGCAAGAAATGCCTTCCGAGAATAATTCACTTGTATCAGGTGAATCTAAGACAACAAATGAGATCAAGCCCTTTATTTATGGCAAATCAAATTTAAAACTCCAACATTCAAGCCCCTATATTCAACAAATTTTCAATCACCATAAAGAAGAGGATATTGATTGCTTTATAATTCAATTAGGAGATAACGACCTCTTTAAAGACAAGGCTCCAGAGGCCTTAAAAGAACTCGTAAAAACAGTCCTTGCCCAGGAGAAAAGACCTCGTGTGTGTGGAATTGTAGCTCCAACATTTAAAGAAGAGCGTAAAAACGATCAATTCCCCTTTATTACCAATAAAAGAAAGGCTAACTACTTGGAGAGAGTTAGACATCATCTTCAAAAATCAGGTCTCTTACAGGATTGCCCCCTTCTATCAACCATGACTGAAGAAGTTCATAATCTTTTAAGAGAAAATGATAAAAGTTTTACCCATGACGGTCTTTATCTTAATGATAGAGGGGCCAAAATTTGGGTAAATGAAGCTCTTAAAAAGCATCCTCTTTTATAAAGTTACTTCCAGTTAAAGGATAAAGAATATTACCTATTCCTATAATGATTAGTTTTTTCCACTCTTTTGAATTAAACCTATTGAGGAATTCAAAGGAAAACTATGAAAAAAAATATAATGATAGGATTAGTGTTTATGAGCAGCCTTTTAGCAAACGCTATCGATAATGGTGTTTATCAGATCACGGTAGTATTTAAGGATGGCCCAGTTTTTCAAGACATCCTTGTTAAGGAATCATCTGAAAAAAGTAGCTTTACTGTACCTGGAAATTTCACAAAGCCCATAACTCTCCAAGAGAGAGGTAATCAGATAAACTTCTTACTCTCGGCAAGCGAATTCAACCAGAGTTTTGAGTTTGAATTTATTGGCTCCATTGACCAACATCAGGAAAACGACTTTTCCGGAAAGATTGTTGATCACAAAACAAAAAAGAAAATTGGAGAATTTAAAGGAGTGAAGCTTTATGAATATGGCGAATGTTTCAGCGGATATCATCAATCATATTAAAGACCATCGAAGTATTCGAGAGTATAGCGATCAAGAAGTTTCGGATAGCGATTTAACAGAAATACTAGAGGCCGGCCTTAGAGCATCTAGCTCAGGAAATATGCAGTCCTATAGTATTATTGTCACAAAGGATAAAAACCTGAGGCGAGAGCTTTATCCTCATCACTTTAACCAAGAAATGGTCCTCGAAGCTCCAATGCTTTTAACCTTTTGTGCTGACTTTAATCGCATGAAAAAATGGCTTACACAGTCCCATGCGCCCCAGAACTTTGATAACTTCATGAGCTTCATGATCGCCTCCATCGACGCTGTTCTAGCCTCTCAAAATTGTGCACTGGCAGCTGAATCATTAGGTCTCGGAATTTGCTACATGGGAACGACACTTGCCAATGCTCAAAAGGTTGGAGAAGTCCTTAACCTACCAAAGCATGTCGTACCAATTGTTGGTTTTTCCTTGGGACACCCTTTGCATTTTGAAGAAAAGAAAGATCGACTGCCACTAAAGGGTATTGTTCACTTTGAAAAGTATCAAGACTACACTGATGATGAGATTCAAGAAATCTATAAAGATCGTGAAGAAAAGGGAATGAAAAGGTACCGCTCTGTCATTGATCTAAAAAAGAAAATTGAGTCAGGAGACATTCAAAACCTAGCTCAAGTCTATACTAAGATTAAGTATACAAAAGAAAGTCATGAAGAATTTTCGAGAAACCTTGCTCACTATTTATTGGAGCAAGGCTTCTTAAATTAAATTGATTTGGATGAGAGAAAGCGCTCGAGATCATCACTTAAGGCCTTACTAGCCGCTGCGTAAATTCCCCCTTCCGAGCACTCATCATTTAAATCTCTATCATAACGAGAGTGTTGAGAGAGAACCCCAACTAAAACAAGCTCTCGACCATTATCTATAACCAAAGGACCACCAGAGTCGCCTCCACAGATTCCCGAATTATTCTTTCCTCGGACCTCAATTGTCCCACCATAAACAATATCTACTTTGCCTTTGGCAAAGGCCAGGCCATCCATTTTAAGATGACTTGCTCCAATCATGTAGACATCTCGAGCCTTTAATTCATTGAAGTAGGTAAAATCAGTGTGATCCGCCATACGCATGGGATAATAACCTGCTGGCATAATCTCTTCATCAAATCTAATAAAGGCATAATCTTCATCAGCATAACGATTATATTTAGTATTTATCCAGATATCATTGGAAACATTTCTAAGATCAATCCAATGTTCAACTTTATTACCCTTAAAGAACTCAATATCCGTTAGTTTACTCCCTTCATCTACACAATGAGTGGCAGTTAGAATCACTTTTCTGGTGATAAAGGTTCCTGAACAAGTAAAGAAATCACCAGAAGCTGTTTCTGTGTAAAAGCGAATAACGGAGCGCCATGAGCGAGAACCTTCTGTAGGCTTTTTACCATTTTGAACTGCATTCTCTAATAAACGAAGTCTATCTAATTTTGGTCCGGCCCAAGAGTTGGCCGAAAATAAGAGAATTAATCCAAAAACTAATTTCATTTTTTACTCCTCACAATCTTTATGAAAAGCAATTTACCCGCAAATAATTTTCAAGGGTGATTCTTGAAAAAAGTAATGATATTTTTTGTTTTTTAGCCAAAACGATTAATGATATAAACTACTGTAAAGATTACACTTTATCCTTTCTTTTTCTTCAATTGGCCTAATCTATAGTTTCTGGAGAAATATATGAAAAATCAAATGATGAGTGTAGCTTTTTTAGCTTTGGTAGCCCCTGGCGCCATGGCTAATTTTTATAATATTCAACCACCCACAGAACAGGGCGAGATTTGGACTTCAAAAGAAGAAGCAAATGTTGAAGAGGTTGCAAGAGTCTTTAAAGAAACGCTGATTGAAGCAACAGGAGAGGCGCCTGTCATGAGGCGAGATGCTCACCCCAAAGCCCATGGCTGTGTTCAAGGAAGCTTGGAGATAACGCCGGAGTTCTTAAAACCAGCTCATCGTGTTGGTCTCTTTAAAGAGAGCAAAACCTATAAAACGATCACTCGCTTTTCTAACGGTGACCCGAATCAAGAAAAAGAAGACGCAAAAGCAGATGTCAGAGGAATGGCCACCAAGATTTTAAATCCAACATATACCAACCTTCTTCAAGAGGCCTCTCTTGAAGAGGATCAGGTTCATGACCTGGTTTTTATGAATTCTGATGAGTTCTTTATCAGCAATCCATTTCAATACGAAAAGTTCATGAATGCGACCCAAGGTCGCTTTAGTGTGCTTGCCTATTTGCTCACTCATTGGCGCTCTCTCGGAGTCATTCTCAAGGCCCGCCAAAAGATCGCTAATCCATTAGATATAAATTATAGAAGTGCTACCCCCTACAAAATTGGCCCAAACTCTATGAAAATGAAGTTTGAGACTTGTAAGAAGCATGTTGATAAAATGCCAAAGAAACCATCAGAAAACTTTTTGAGCGAGAAACTAAAAGATTCCCTAGCAAGCAGTGAGCAGTGCTTTGATTTTATGGTTCAAATCAACAAGGACCCAAAGACTAACGATATTGAAGATGCTATTCAAAAGTGGAGCACGAAGAAGTCTCCTTATGTAAAAGTTGGCAAATTAACAATTGCTAAGCAAAGTGGTTTCCTAAGCTCACAGTCAAAAGAGCAATGTGAAAAGATGACTTTCAACCCATGGCGCGCGCCAATGGCCAATAGGCCATTAGGTGGTCTTAATCGCGTACGTCTTGAAGTTTATTTGAGACAATTTGATCTTAGAACTCAATACAACCAGAAATAATTTTAATGGGATGACTAACTTCTTAGTCATCCCTTCAATTTTTTAATCTCTACACTTTGGTACTTTAACTTTAACTTTATCTAAGAGTCTGGCATCTAAGGTAAACTCTCTAATCGATTGAAGACCATCTCGCCCCCATTGTGGTGCTCCACCGTAGATAGGAATTTCAATCTGGTCTTCAACATAGCTATTAACAATATCGCACTTGGGATCCCAAGCGCCGTGGCAGCTAGAATCGTCAAAATATCGTTCTGCGAACTGATACTTTTTATTAAAAATTCCAAATCTAAGAAAGGTTTCTCTATCAAAGCGAACCCCATAAACGCCATACTTCTTGATGGTTCTAAGAGTGTCCCTGTCTAAAATACAAAGTTGATTAATAGGCAGGCTTCTGCCCTCACGTATTCGGATCATTGGCCAATCAACTGTTCTGTTTCGAGGGATATCAACATTCCAATACTTACTTCCAGGACCTCCCTCAGAGCCACCAATGCCTTCAGTTGCTATAAGTTCTGAACTAAATATTAGGGAAATTAAAAGAAGTAATTTCACTGGAGCTCACTTGTTGGTTTGTTAAAATCATCTGTCACTTGAAAGGTAAAGACCGATTCATTACCTTGATATTTTTTTTCTTTAGCCACGGCTACTTTTTCATTAAAGGAGCGCTGATCAATTTCTAACCACTTTTTCTTTCCTTCTGCGCTTAACCCTTCAGCAAAAAGTCCAATAAAGTTATTGCCTTCAATTGCTGCACTCTCCGTCTT
>JAIPEG010000037.1 GCA_021737405.1 Bacteriovoracaceae bacterium | reverse complement strand
AGGTAAGTATTTTTATTCTCTATGTGTAAATACTCAATTTCTGGTTGACAGGATTAGTCAAGATCGATAAATAGGGATTTCAACCAACGACTTGAATCTCAGGAAGTCTGGTCAAAGCACAAAATCCGATACAGTCCCACCAACTCTGTTTTCCAGTAGCATTATTACTACTGGATTCCTTCGCCTCATTGGCCTCTTTTACAGAAGATGTTTTCTCTTCAAGTAAAAGACCCTTTAAATTAATTCCATATCCAAGAAAAAATTTCTTAATATCTTCAATATCACTTTTCTTTGTAAGACTTTGTGCCACAATAATACTAATGGACTCGAATTTCATAATGACAGGAAAGTACCCTTCTGAGTCTATCTGAACCTTATGAAGTTCAGGCACATCCCAAAAGACTATGTCATAAAGATCTACAATTTGATCGAAAACCTCATCATATTCCGCAAGATCGCTATCACTAGAGAGAGAAAGAAGCTCATCAAGATCGATAAATTCAAAATGATTGTAAAAAGACTTGATATTGATGACTTTATCTTTACCCCAGTAGTCGTAGGCGATATTTTTACTAATGGAGACAATGTCCTTAAAGGCCCCTTGCCTAAGATTGTCACTTATAATTCCAATTTTAAGATCTTCTTTATGATCGAAAAAGCTCGCTAAACCTAAAATCGTCTTTTGCTGGCTCGTCTGATAACCCGTAGACGTTATAGCAAAGGATTTAACCCCCGCTAAATAGTCACTATAAAAGCTTCGACCAATCTTAAATAGCTCATGATGATTACTTACTTTATAAAAGTATCGATTTGATTTCTTCTTCTTAGGCTTCTCTCGCTTTTCTTGAGCGGGAGAAGAAGCTAGCTTAAGATCTGCTCTTTTGGCTTCTTCCCTAACTTCAGCGTTAGTAGAGTTAACTTCAGGTTGGTTTTTTAGTTTCAGTTTAAGACCGCTCATTTCTGATCCTCCCGGTCTTTACTGGAATCACTAAAGAGAAGGCCCTTTATTGAGATCTGATATCTTTTAAAGTAGGAGATCATCTCGTTAATTTCAGAAATTTTTGAGACGTTCTTACCAACGATAAAAGAGACATTGTCTAATGATCTAATAATGGGAAAATAAACTTCTTTGTTAGAGTCCAAAATCTCTAATTCTGGAAGATCCCAAAGGATAATATCAAAGGAGCCTAATAAGAAGTCTAAAAAGTCTTCAAAGTTATAGGCGGTAATTTTTCTTTCTATTTTCTTAAGCTCACTATATTCAATAATTTCAAACCCATCTCCAGTATAGAAATCATAATGAAGATCCTCATCAAATACACGGGCCTCTTTCTTGTGTGCCTTGGTAGCAATTTTGCTATAATAAGAATCCATCAATGAAGGAGTAACCACGCAGATATTTACATCTTCGTGGTAATTAAAGAATGACAAGATACCTAGGACAGACTTTTCTCTCTCTTCTTTTAAGCCTATTGAAGAAAAAGAGAAAGATTTTAACCCTGACCTAAAGTCCTTTAAGAATGAACTTCCTACCTTGAAAAGCTCGACATGATCTTTTGCACGGTAATAGTAACCGTGCCCGCTTCTACTCTTCTTCCTCGTGAAAGTATGTTTCTCATAATTGACTTTCTTTTCTTCTTTCTCTGAATCACTTTTAAGTTTGAGACTCATTTTAGGAGGAGTCTTCTTGTTTTCCTCTTTTTGTTGTGTGGTTGGAGCAACTTCTTCAGTTAACTCACTTTTGCTTTTAGGCCATTTAAACTTTAAGAGTTTATCTTCAGCGACCACTTCACTAGCAACAACTGGTTTATTTACTTTCGCCTCAGTTTTTACTTTACTCGAATTACCTAAAAACTCTTGGTTAATTAGGTTTTCAAGTTCATCGAGATTAAAGTATTTGGCATCTTGTTTTTCTTCAAGAGATTGCGGTGTTTGTTCAATTCCTTCTATCGTGTCCTCAACAAGTGAAACAAATTCACTCGCATGATGTCGAGGTTCAAACAGTAAACTAATTCTTGTTGCTTCATCGATACTTATTTTTTCAACAACAACTTGTTTAATGCCTTTATTTTCATTGATGAACTTTTTAAGATCCCTTGGATTAACAATCTCAATGCCAGAGTCTTTGAAGACTTTAACTTGCGTTATTGCTTCAGTAGCATTATCTAGGTCTGTTTTTGGTAAGTTTACATTTTTCTCAAAAAACTCAGACTTGAGCTTAAACTCTTTTTCAAGAGAATCTCTTGTTTCAGTATCTTTGCTATCAACAACTCTAAGGTTGCTAGATTTTTCTTGCACTACTTCTGCATCGAGAATGTCTGTTTTCTTAAGTGCTTTAACCATTTAATCCTTTCTAAGGTCAATTGACCTCAAGTTCTTTTCGACTAAATGATTTTTAATTTTAGGGGTTTAGTTACACAAAATTTAGTGGACTAAAGCACTTTTAGACAAAATAAAGTTATTCTTTGAGAACACTATAGAGAAAACGTATGATTCCCTACGCTTACCCTTTCTTGAGAAAAATACTCGCTTTTTCTAAAGAATTTATAATTTTTTCTTCACATTCTTTAATGAGCGAACCTTCAAGGGTTTTTTCTGAATCTGAAAGAAAAGTTCCCATTGTGACAAACTTTTCTAGATTGTCGGGATTATAAATATCGACGATTTTATGAGTTGCCTCAACACCCATTTTCACTTTTTTAAGAGCATTAAAAATGTCTTCGACACTTTGATCCTTATTCAAACAAACAGTGTAATCAAAACGGGATGAAGGGAATTTTGATAGTGGACGATAGCTTAGTTTATCTTTTAATTCTCTTTTTTCAAATTGAGTAAGATCAATAAAGGCCATCGCCAAATTACCTTTTATCTTAAAAGTTTTTAAAATAAGAGGATGAACTCCAAAAACGGCACCGTCCATTTTACCCATGATTCGAAGATTTCTAAACTCATAGGGATGAAGGCCTAGCCAACTTTCATCGACAACATTGTTTTTGAATTTAGGTTGTTTTTCCACGATATCCATAGGGAGATTTAAAAAATTCCCTAATCTTTCCACATGATTTAATAAATCTAATATTGGGTTTGATTTACGCGAATAAAAGGACAAGCCAAGAATGAATTTCTCTTCAGAAAATTTATCTTCAGTGAAATGATATGTCTTTCCTAATTCAAAAAAACGAAAATTCTCATATGTCTTTGAGTTAAGTGCAGCAATTTCAAGGAAGCTCGGAATAAAAGAGTCTCGCATGCGATCTTGCTCAACAGATAGACTATTGATTAGTTTTAATGACTCTAGTTGATCGGTCCATTGGGCCCTTTTAAGTAGAGACTCACCTACCATTGGGTAGCTTGTGACTTCAAATGCGTGAGAGTGTTGACTTAGGAAGTCCTGAGCCTTTCTTTTTAAAATATGTAGTGGATTTAATCGAACTGGCCCTACGTCTAAGAGCGGACCAACAGGAGTAATGTTGTCATATCCTATAACCCTACCAATCTCTTCAATAATATCGGCCTGACATTCAATATCTTTTGTCGAACGATTGCTAGGAACTGTAATCAAAAGAGATTCATCGCCTTTAGAGACTTTAAAATCAAGTCTTTCAAGAATATCTATAATTTTATGGGTCGAAATTTCTTTGCCAAGAGTCTTTGTGATCTCTTCTACGGAAGCTTTTATAACGAGTGGTTTAAAGTCTTCAAGATTATTACCATCATATTGGGGTTTACCAATTACCGACACATCAGGACAAAGTTGTTTAATAAGTTCAATTGTTCTAAGAAGGGATCGATAACACAATTGAGAATCTAAAGTTTTCTCATATCTCATTGAACTATCAGTTCTAAGACCAAGTCTAGTAGATGTTTTTCGAACTTCTGCGGCCTTCCAGTTAGCAACTTCTATAAAAATCTTAGTCGTACTCTCTGTCACGCCACTATTAAGTCCCCCCATAATGCCAGCAAGAACAAGGGGCTTTTTTGAGTCGCTAATTACGGTATCTCCAGCGATCAACGTCCGTTCTACTTCATCTAGTGTTGTAAAAGTAATGCTTTCATTAAGGGATTTTATCTGTACATTTTTTCCCTCAATTAAGTCTCTATCAAAAATATGAAGAGGTATTCCTAGCTCTAGCATCACATAATTTGAGATATCTACGATATTATTTATGGGCCTTAAACCTACAGCTAAAAGACGATCCTTAATCCACCTTGGTGACTCTCCAACGACAACGTTATCTAAACTGATTCCGAAATAGGCCAAACAAGAGCTACCTGGATCAACCTGTACCCCCATAGGAGCTGAATCTTTTGTAAACATGGATTCAATATTCTTAATCCAGAATTCATTGAAGGGAGAATTAA
Source organism: Bacteriovoracaceae bacterium (assembly GCA_021737405.1). GTDB lineage: Bacteria > Bdellovibrionota > Bacteriovoracia > Bacteriovoracales > Bacteriovoracaceae. The sequence goes on along the minus strand of JAIPEG010000037.1, from coordinate 22,982 downwards.
AAGGCACTTCATATAGGGCAGAAAATTCTCGCGCTAAACCAAAGTGTCCCCAAAGATCAGGTCGATGGGTTAGAGACTTATTGTCGATATCAAAAACAACATCTTCTTTCTTGCCCCACAAAGTAAGAAGGTCTACTCCAACAGGAGTATCCTCAGGCAAGTCCATTATGCCTGGGCTGTCTGTTGCGAGGCCTAGTTCTTCTTCAGAGCAAAGCATTCCTTCTGATATAATCCCTCGTATTTTTTTGGGCTCCAAAGTAAAACCAATCGGCAGTGTTGTTCCAATAGGAGCAAAGACAGTCTTCATCCCCATTCGTACGTTGCTAGCACCGCAGACAACTCGAAAAGATTCCTTATCGTTTAATTTAAAAGTCACAAGGTTTAGTTTATCTGCTTCGGGATGACCTTCAATGTGAGTAACCTCAACAGTCTTAACTTCTTTCCAAAACATATTAATGGTTTCAACTCCCTCTACTTCAGCAGTCCCCATCGTTAGCTTTAGACCAAGCTCGTTAGGAGTGAGTGTATTTTCAAGGGGGGAAAAGTCTTTAATCCAATCTAGTGATATAAGCATAGTTTTCTCTTTTAAAAGGCCGAAAATTGAGTATTAAAGCGTAGGTCTCCACTATTGAGGTGGCGAATATCATCAATGCCGTATCTCATCATAACTAAACGATCAAGGCCTAGACCAAAGGCAAATCCATTATATTTACTCGAGTCGATTCCACCCGCTTCTAAAACATTTGGGTGAACCATACCGCAAGGTAGTAATTCAACCCATCCGGTTTTCTTACAAACCGAGCACCCTTTACCCGAACAAATCAAGCACTGGATATCAAGTTCAAAGCCTGGCTCAACAAAGGGAAAAAATCCAGGTCTTAATCTCACCTCGGTATCTTTTTTGAAAATCTCTTTAAGAAGGGTTTTCATGAAGTAAATTAAATTACCAACAGAAATATCCTCACCTACCATCATCCCTTCAAGTTGGTTAAAAACCATTTCATGGGAAGCATCGGTTCGTTCACAGCGAAAGACTGTTCCTGGAGCAATAAAGCGAAAAGGAGGTTTTCTCTCTCTCATACCACGAATCTGAATGGTCGAAGTATGCGTTCGTAAGAGGTGCTTCTTCCCTTCTGGACTTTTTGGGTCATTAAACCAAAATGTATCTTGCATATCGCGAGCTGGATGATCGCCAGGAATATTTAAGGCCTCAAAATTATGAAATTCGTCCTCTATATGAGGACCATCTAATACTTCAAATCCCATGGAGAGGAAAACGTCTTCAATTTCCCTCTGTATAATTGAACGAGGATGAATCCCTCCAGTAATATTTTTGTTAAACCAAAGAGATTCTCTATTATTGAGATCAATTTGATTTTCTTTTAACTTAGTATTGATTTGAATCAGTTCAAATTCTTGTAACTTTAGAGCGACCTTCTCGCTAATATCGTCTTTAAGTTGATTGGCCTTCGGTCCGATGATTTTCTTTTCTTCATCGCTACAATTTCTTAAACCTTTTAAGATTTCTGAAACCTTGCCCTTTTTCCCAAGAAATTCACTTTTAAGATTGAGAACCTCTGCCTCATCACTAAGGAGTTTAATTTTATCGTTAAATTCTTTGGCAAGAGAATCCAATTGCTCAACCATTTTGTTGCCTCATGTCTTTTGACTCTATTAAAGGCAGCATTTTTTCACTAAAATGACGGATTATCAATTATTTACTATGACTTTAAATCATTTTTCAATGCATCTCTAGCCAGTTCAAAGAACTTTAAAACATTCTCAAGAGTATAATCGGGATAAGTCCATGGCAACGTGCACCACGATTTATTTAAATACTGATAAGTTAAATCTCCATATATTCCCTCACCGTAATACAATCGATGGGAGTAAGGCTTATTGGTAGCAAGCACAATTTGCTCAAGTCCTAGATAACCAGGGTCTATATTGATGGCCCTCCCCTTTAGAGAAAGGGAATTGCTCACTTCAATTTCAATACTATTTGTTCTCTTTTTTTTCTCTAATAAAAGAATTCTCTCGTCTATGGAATTGGAGAAAATCCAAACACGCCTAAGTTTTTCACGAGGGCCCATCTCAGTTTCATAATATGCGTTGAGGGAGCAGTTCTTCTCTTCGTGAAAGAGAGAGTGTTCATCGAGTTCAAGGACATCTTTTAATAAAATATAGATGTCATTTAGAGAGAGAAGATCCTCCCTGAAAATGAGACCACAAAAGAATTTTATTTTTTCAGGAAAATAGGGCTCACTCATGCATAACTATCAATGAGTTTCTTATAGAAAATTGTGAGCTCTTCCATGTTAACTGTAGCAGTACCTTTCTTAGCAACCACAACGCCAGCACCACAGTTACCAATCCAAGCCGACTCTGAAAGAGTCCCGCCACACAATAAACCAGCTGTTAATAAGCTGATCGTCGTATCCCCTGCTCCACTCACATCGTAAACTTCTTGGGCAACAGTTGGAATAATTTCTAGTTTCCCACTACCATTGCGATCGAGTAGGGCCATGCCTTCAGGACCTAAAGTGATAACAATCTTTCCTAAATCTAACTTATCGACAAGAATTGCGGCTTTTTCATCCAAGCTTTTCTTGTCATATGTGTAACCGAGAGACTCTACCATTAAGCGAGCTTCTTTGAGATTTGGTTTTAACAGATCAGCCCCTTTATAAAAAAGCGGAGGAGTACTCGTTCCAGGATCAACGCAAACCAACTTCTTTTGTTCTTTGGCCATTTTGATACAAGCTTTTATAAGGTTTTCCGTCAAAGTCCCCTTAGCATAATCTTCTAGAATAAGTCCGCTATGATCTTCAAGAAAGTCAGAGACTCTTTGAATCAGCTTACTCTCTACGTCCTTGTTAATAGAGAGGTTATCCTCATAATCGATACGACAAATTTGCTGAGTACTAGTCGTAATTCTTTCTTTAAAAATAGTAGGACGGCTTGGATCCCGGACAATTCCCCAGGTTTTTAAATTTGATGCTTCTAATAAACTTTCAAATCTAGGCGCCCTAATGTCTTCACCGATGACACCACAAAGAGTGCTGTCAATTCCTAAGCTTTTTAAATTATGAACAATATTTGCGGCAAGCCCCAACTTCTCCCATTCTCTTTCAACATGTACAACTGGAACAGGAGCTTCGGGTGAAATCCTTGAGACATCGCCCAATGTGTATTTATCAATCCCGATATCACCCAACACCGCGATAGGACTAAGGGTCGCAAAACTTTTAGTAATTTCTTTAAATCTATCTTCTGTGATTAATTGCACTCTCGCCTCTTTTTATTGAAACTTTTCTATTAACCCTGAACAGGCCTTATAAACTTCTTGTACTTCTATTTTAGACATACACTCATAATAAGGACAACTCGCACCAGCACATGAGTTTATTTCACCACAAACAACATCAGGAACCAACACTTCCACCATATCATCATTTTTATAGGGTCCCCACCTAAGGCTAGACTGCACTTTGATAGGACTATAGAGCGCGACAAGAGGAATATTCATAGCATTGGCCATATGAGTTGTCCCTGTAGAAGGCCCGATAAATAAATTCGCCTGACTTAGCAGATGGGCATAATGAATAAGCCCTTTTTTAGATCCATCAAAGAAGTGTACGGACTTATTTAATTGAGAGTCTTGAGAGACATAATCTCTTAATCCCATTAAGTAGGGCTCGTCACTTGGGGTAAAGGAGACGAGATAATAAAAGTCATCACCAAACTTATTATAAAGGCGGTGAAGTAATCTTCCGTAATTTCGACTCGACCAATTCAACGTGTGACCCGACATACCAGGGTGAACAATAATGATTTTCTTATCTATTGGAATCAGCTCTTCCTTACGAATTGATTGAGCGAGGCTTGAATCAATTTTCAATGTTGGCCGGTACTTATCAAGGTGCCTGCCACTAAAGTGATAATTAAAGGGAGCGGCCAATGCCATATTATATTCACACTCATGCATGACAACGGTACTTCTTGACTGACGAACACCTTTATTAAGAAAGAGAAATGAGAAGATTTTTGATCTTAGACCTCCACGATTCTTGACCCTAAAGAAAAAGGCAAAGAATGAAGGTAAGAAACTGCCTCCCAAGTGAAAGTAGGAGTCCCATTTTGAATTTTCAAATATAGATTTTAGGAAAGTTATTTTTTTAAAGAGAGGCCACGCCGGATCATAAATTAAAACCTCGTCTACTCCAACACATAGATTAATGAGATCACCACTTCTAGGAGAAACTAAGAAAGTAATGTGAGCGGACTTTTCCTTATCTTTAATTAAACGGGCCAAAGGAGTACTAAGAAGAGTGTCACCGATGGCGTCTGTTCTATTAATGAGAATATTCATATTGAAAGGCCAGCCTCTTGACCTTTTAGGCGACTCGTCTCTATTAGTTTTTGAAGAACTTCATCTTCTTCCATTTCACTTGTATCTAAGTAAATGGCGCCTTCTGCTACTTTTAAAGGAGACACTGCTCTATTCGTATCTAGTCGATCCCGCTCAATGACATCTTTTAGTACACCCTCATAAGTAAGCTCTGAAGCATCTGCTCTTTCTTTTAGTTGATCGAGACGTCTTCTCGCGCGAACTTCAGGAGAGGCCGTCACGAAAACTTTGCAAAAGGCATCTGGAAACACAACTGTACCAATATCTCGGCCTTCCATGACACAAACTTCAACTTCTCCGAGGTTGCGTTGAAAACTAAGTAAGAACGATCGAACAATGGGTATTTGAGAGAACTCACTAGCAAGGGCACTGACATTATGTTCTCTAATGATCTTTGTTAGATCCTCACCATTAATAATAATGAGTTGAGACTCGCTCACTCCATACTGAATATCAAGGCCTATTAAAAATTCGAGGAGTTTGGCTCCTTCTTCATAAGGTATATTCTTTTTGTGGGCAAAATAGGCAAGCGCTCGATACATCGCCCCTGTATCTATGTAGAGAAGCCCCAATGATTGTGCGAGCTTCTTTGCCATGGTTGATTTTCCCGAACCACTCGGACCATCGATGGCAATGACTTTATGCATATATCTCTCTTTTTATTTTTACTTTTTATAAAGAGAAAAAGGTAACAAGGAATTCATGGGAGTGAAAGAGTTTAGATTAAAGGATATTTGAACGCATCGGCCCGTCATTAAGCGCTACGTCATCAAAATTTAAACTTGTCTCCCACCAGGTCACAAATTCAATTTCTCGCCATTCAAAAGATAATCTTCTTTCAACCACATATGTATTGAAATGAAGGGGCGCTGTATTTTGGAAATGCCTTCTAACGCCACTTGTAAGTAATCGATAGGCCCTCTTCACTTTATCAAGGTAAAGATTCTTCTTTCCAACAGGAAGCCCCCATCTAAGACGACGCTTTGTATAACCAGGTCCCATATTATAGGCGACGGTTGCGTGAATATAGTCCCCATTAAATTTTCTCTTTAATCTTCTTAAATAAAAAGTTCCTAACTGGACGTTATGAACAGGGTCTTTGGTTAGTTTATAGGCTAGCTCTGTTGTAAGCGTTCTATCCAACAGGTGATTAAGCCAAAGTGAGGTGTCTGGCATAATCTGCATCAGACCACTTGCCATCACAGGGCTTTTAATTGAGGGTTTAAAGTGGCTTTCAACCCACATAATAGAGAGAATCCAAAACGGATCCACTTGATACTTTTGAGAAAAATGAAGAGCTAGCTGTAAGTACTTTTTTAAACCACTCTTTAAGTGTGCAGGCGCTCTTTCAATGATCAACTCTTCTAACTCATGACGAGAAAGCTCTTCCAGTCGATACAGAGGAAATTTAAGATCAAAAGAAGGACCGGCCTTACCAAAGGAATAAAACCTTTTAGGAGTAACTGCCGGCACATGGGGCGGTCCAAAGGCTGGTTTTTGATTGAAATGATGATAAGTTAATTTTCCAGTTGCTGAGTACTGAGCACCTTCAATCACCAATAACAAGCAAGCAAGAACCGTAATGTTCTTAACTGCTGCTGGGGCCTGTGCAAGGGCATAGTAAAAAGTCAGAAACGACCTCCCTAATGTCTGGAACCATTGCCAGTATTCGATCATCATGTTGTGACCGGGAAAACTCGCATCGAAGGCATTTAAGGAATTTAATTTCATGCCTCTGATCTAGCTCTTTCGACTCAGTATGACAACGGCGAATGGGGCATCAATAGCTAGATGCGAGTTTTTTTCACAGCAAAATCGGAGATGCTGCGAGACGACACCCCCCCCAGTTAGACTCACCATATCAAAATAAAGTAATGCCTACCATCTTCAAAGTTTTGCCTAGTTCTTTTATAGTGGTTCCTTAACTTCTTAAAAGCACGAAGGAACTCTATGAACTCAACTGAGTACAATCACTTAAAAGACGAAAAATCTGCCTATTTATTGGCCCATAAGGAAAACCCCGTGCATTGGCATCCCTACGGTCCAGTTGCGCTTCAAAAAGCAAAAGATCAAAACAAGCCTATTTTTTTAAGTGTTGGATATTCCTCATGTCATTGGTGCCACGTCATGGCAGATGAGTCCTTTAATGACCAAGAAACAGCGGATTTCTTAAATGAGAATTTTGTAAGCATTAAAGTAGATCGGGAAGAGTTTCCCGATATAGATCAATACTACCAACAAGCCTGCCAATTATTTGTCAAAACTGGTGGCTGGCCACTAAACGCCTTTCTTCTTCCAGATATGAGACCTTTCTTTGTTGGCACTTATTATCCCTTGGTAAAAAGAGGAGAAGGCGCAAGTTTTATGGAGCTCATAAAAGAGTTAAAACGCGCTTTTGATCAAGACAGAGAGCAAGTTGAAACGAACGCTGCGAATGTCACCAAAAGTATAAAGGAAGGGCTTGGACCAAAAGAAGAAGTGCCCTTTCAAGGTCATTTTCCGCCCCCAATGGCCATTTTGGATGCTATTAAAGATTTCGCTGATAATGAAAACGGTGGTTACGGTCAGGCCCCAAAGTTTCCTCATTTTGCTTTTTATGAATGGGCCATTGAACAAATTCTAGAAGGGATGATCTCTCAAGAAGCTGGACAGCCCATTGTGGATTCTCTTGAAAAGATGTTAATGGGTGGTCTTCAGGATCACGCAAGAGGTGGTATCCATCGCTATAGTACGGATGACTTATTCTTGGTGCCCCACTTTGAAAAAATGCTCTACGATCAGGCAGGCCTTTTAAAAACGTTGGCAAAACTCTCCCTCGTCTTCCCAAGTCCCGTGGTCTTTGATGGTCTTATTAACACTCTCGAATACCTTAAGTCAGAGATGCAAGATGACTCCGGCATCTTCTTTAGTGCCCAGGATGCAGACAGTGAAGGAGTGGAAGGGCTCTACTTCACATTCACTTATGATGAATTTTGTGACCTTCTTGTTAAAGCGAGCCAAGATGATGACCTCGTTTTAAAACAAGAAGAGATTCTTAAGTGGTTTCAGATTACAAAGGAAGGTAATTTTCAACAAGGACTTAATGTCATCTCCCTTGATCATAAAATGAAAAAGGAATTTCTAACTTCAGAGTCCTGGGACATTGTGAGGCGAGTGAGAAGACAAGTTCTTGAAGAGAGAAAAGGCAGAATCCCTCCCGCCACAGATACCAAGGGCATCGCAAGTTGGAACTCATTGATGATTAGTGCCTTAATCGATGTCATGCAATACTGCCAAATTGATCTTATCAAAAGTAAGGCCTCTGAACTCTTTAATAATGCGATGGAAGGACATTTTAAAAGCTTCCTTCTTAGTAAAGATAATCAGGGCATGATGTTAAGGCATGTTACAACAAAGCCTGAAAGTCTTCCTTATTTAGAAGATTTTGTTACCTTTTCTGAGAGCATGATTAGGGTTTATGAAATTACGGGTAATCCTACTTTTAAGCAAAACTTTAAAGATACCCTCGATTTTATTTTAAAAGAATTTGTTAAAGAAGATCAGATTTTCACAAGATCCATTAACCTTGATGACCATCAACTCTACCCTAACCAAGCATTGTCTCCTTTTGATCAGTCTTTCAAAAGTATGGCCATGACTTTAGGCTCTTTAATCAAAAGGGCGCGTATCCTTTTCATGGAAGCAGACTTTGGCGTTGAACTAAATAATTATCTTGAAGACAGTAAGCACTTCATTCTTAGAAATCCACTTAATGGAGGAGAAGGCCTTAGAACTCACTCTTATCCAGAAGAAGCATACCGCGTGGTCAAACTTCCGAAGTCTTGGCTTCAAAATAATGAGTTCATTGGTTTTATGGCCTACTTCTTACCTAGATTTGTCCTTGATTATCATGAGGGGGAAAATGAATCTTGGGAGATATGCACCTTACAACAATGTGAACTAAAGGGTGATGGATTAAAGTCTTTTATCCAGACTTTAAGACCACAAAGTAGTGAACAAAGTGAGGGATAAACTTCTTTCTAACCTAACCGTTGTAGATTTAACTCACCGACTACCGGGACCTCTAGCGGGTCACCTTTTAAGTCAGATGGGTGCAAAGACCATAAAAATTGAAGATAATAAATTTGGGGATCCTTTTCTTGATGGATTTTTTAAGAAGATGGATCCCTCATTTTCTCTTTGGTACCAGGCCCTTAATGAGGGAAAAGAAATTCAGCGTTTTTCTCTTAAAGAAGAAACCACTAGACTCATAGAGACCTTAAAAGGCGCTGACATTATTTTAATGGGCCTACCTGAGAAGTTACAGTTTCAACTTGGAGTTGATTTTGAATCTTTAAAGAAGATAAGTACAAAAACCTTTTCCTTAATCGAGATGACAAGTTCTCATTCGATCAAAAAAGGAATGCATGACCTCAATGCTTTGGCGAAAAGTCGACTCCTTGATCTCTACTTATATAATCAAAGCAAAAGTCACGAAGATCAAAAAAGGGTTCGCCCCCCTTTTCTTCCTATGGCCGGAATTGGTTACGGCGCAATTTTGGCCCAACAAGCATTAGCGGCCTTTATTTTGGCAAAAGAATTAGGAGTCTCTCAAACAAGTACAGTTTCGTTAGAAGAATCAGTGGACTCTCTTCTCACTCCCTTTTTTAATGAAGAACTCTCAACAACCGGGCAACGAGAGTTCCTTCATAATGGTCGCTATCCTTGCTATAACCTCTACCCTCTAAAAGACGTGGGGCATTTGGCGGTGGCCTGCTTAGAGGAGAAGTATTGGCTTCGTTTTTGTGAACTCTTAGGCTTAGGTTTAGAAGAACAAGATCGCTTTGAATTTGATGACCCTAAAGTTTTTAAGATCATTGAAAAAACCATATCTGCCCTAACCTATGATGACGCCCAAAAGATCTTTAGGGGCCAAGACTGTTGTGTCGATGTCCTAGGATCATAAGGACAAGGTGGCCGAAAATACTGGGGCCATTGCGCACTAGGTCTATATGACACTTTAATAAAAACCTTATTACGGCTAGTTAGGAAGGCTAAAACTTGGCATCTTCTTTGTATCTCTCTTTGGCAGAAGGCTTGAAAAGGAATTTCAGGCAAAAAACGACCAGGAGGGTTATGGATACAACTCCATATATGGAGTCAAAGAGAGGAAGCCATGACCAGATTAACATTAGGCCTTTGGATAACATTGACCTCTCTCCTCATGTCCCAAGGAACATTGGCGGGAGAAAGAAACAGAGATATCGATCCAAGTATGTGGGATAGGATCCCCGTAGCACTGGCGCAAAAGGTAAAGAACCCACAAGCGCTTGAGACATTCTATGGTGACATCATTGATGTTAGTAAGATTAAAGACTTGTCTCAAAGTAACGTCTCACAACTTTTAAGAAGTCATCAAATTGAGTTACGAGATGGCCAAGTCTTTTACCCAGAAGAAATTGAGTTTCTTTTACAAAGAAGAGGGACTCTAGAAAAAGCTCCCCACACTCCAGACTAAGAGTATAGGCCACCTTCAAGGTGGCCTTTTTTTTAACTTAAAACAGGACTTTCAATTTTCGCTTTATCTTTCATGTGTAAATCGACCTGCATAAACGGAATCTCTACTTTTTCCTCTTTAAAAGCATCACAAATCATAAAGCGAATATCAGAGAGAATACTTTCATAACTCCAAATATCTGAAACCCAAACCGTAAGAGAAAAATCAAGAGAGGAGCCTCCAAAGCCCTTAAAAAATACTTTTGGTGGGGGACTTTTTAATACTCTACTGTGCTTCTGGGCTATTTCATCAAGAATTCTCTCAACCAAACGTGGATCGGTGCCGTAGGCGACACCAACTTCAACTCGATAACGAATTTTATCTCCAGATAAGGTTTCATTAATAACTTGTTCAGAAATAAATTGAGAATTAGGCACAATAATAGAAACATCATCCCTTGTGTTTATAAGAGTTGAGCGAGCACCAATTTCCATCACCTTCCCGCTAACTCCTTTTACTTCAACAAGGTCACCAACCTTTATTGGACGCTCTAAGAGAATAATAAGGCCCGAGATAAAGTTTTGTGTAATATTTTGAAGACCAAAACCAATCCCAACCATTAAAACGGCACCAACTGCGGCAAGAGAGCTCATTTTAATCCCAACAGTATCTAGGGTAACAAAGCCCCCAACCACAAGGATCGTATAGCGCGTAAAACGTAGGATTGAATCTTTCATTCCACTATCAATATCTTTTCTTTCGGCCAAAAGCCTGCGTACTCCCCTTTCGGCCATTTTACTAATTAAAGTTGTCGTATAGAAAATCGCTACGGCAGACAGTAAAGAGAGAATACTTATTTTATGTCCACTCACTTCAAATAAAGTATAGCGAAGGACAACCCAAGAATTTTTTAGCAATTCAAAACTATTTCCATTCATAAACTTTTCCTACTGTGGCTTCTTTAATATGAAACGAAGGCACTCTGGATCACCACTCATGGGGATCTCTCTTTCTCTATGGGGAATCATTTTAATACTGGCCTGACAAATAAAAAAGATAATTTCGAGACCAGCATCTTTAAAAAGACTCTCCCATTCTCTCGCCTCCAAAATGACCCGAATTGGTCGATCATCTTGAAAGAGAACTGAATTTTTGGAATCAAAATAGAGATCATGATCAAAAGAGAGTTTTTTATGAGAAGTCATGACCTCCCCAGCGTATATTGCCCCAGGCAAAAGGGCATCTGAAATAACGCCCAGGGTTTGAAAAACTTCAGGTAAAGAACTTAAGCAATGTAAAAAATGACCATCAAGGATGAAAGAATGACCTCCACCTGGAATCACTTGAGAACAGTCAGCTTGCTTATATTGAATATTTGAATGTGGCGCTTGTTCGATGGCCACACTTGATAAATCGAAACCAAAAATATCCTCTTTATAAGAAAGCCCAGAAATCAATTGTTCCCCTTCTTCAAATAGAGAGTAATTGCCACATCCTAGCTCGCACCAAGGGCCATCTGAAATTCTATTTTGAAGCCATTCACTTAGAGGTGAGTTCTTGAGAAAACTAAAGAGACTAGGACTTGCATTAGATCTTCCAGTAAGTCCTCTATATTGCTCATCAAGTAATGTTTTTTTCGTCGATTGATCCAAGTATTATCCACAAGTTAGATTGATTAAAAAGTGTACATAGGTACGATGCCACTGTAAAAGTTACTGCACAGCACCATCTCATCAAAATTACTGGCATAGTCTTTGAAGAACCCTCGAGTAGAAGAACGTATTCCCAACTATAGGACGAGTTTTGGGGTCGGTATTGCACCAACAAGCAACCAACCTCACCCATATACGTCCGATTTCGGTGCCTTTAGGCACCAGCTATGCTTTTTGAGGAGAAGGTATGAAGTTACTAAAGAAGATGACACCAATGATGCTGGCAACGATGATGCTTGCCCCTGGAATTTTACTAGATCAGGCGAATGCTCGAGAAGAGAGACGCCCAAGAGATGGTGAAAGAAGAGACCGTCCTGACGATAGGCCAAGGGATCCAAGAGGCGACACAACGGGAGACACGAGAGGTGAAGACACAATCGGTGTGCGTGGAACAATTTTAACTGAGAGAGAATTTCGTGATTGGGATAGACGCTATATAGGACGCAAGAGTTTTACTCTCCTTGATGATCAAGAATATAAAGATGTTTCAAATAGAGTGAGTAGCTTTGCTCAACAACTGAATTCAAAAACGGCGGCACTGACAGAGCAAGAAAAGAAAGTTACCGCGGCCCAAAAAAACAAAAATGAAATCAATAAGGAAATTGCAGACCTATCAACTGCTATCGTTTCGGCCTTAACAGAGCAAACCAACTTAAAAAAGAGCATTCCTAATTTAAGAAGAGCAGTAAAGGGTGCAAGTGACCAACTGGATGTCGCAAAAACGGCAGCTACAGCAACTCAATCAAAAGTTGACGGTATCAAAGAAGCTGTATCTTTGGCCCAAGAAGAACTTAAAACTATTAGAGAAGTTTGTAAGGCAACACCTACACCAGATTGCAAGGCGAAATTAACAAGTGCTAAAGACAAGCTTGATGAGGCAAAAGCACCCTTGCAAGACGCAAATCGCATCAATCAAGTAGCGCAGAGACAACTAGATGCCAAAACGAAAGCGCTAGAGGCCCGTCAAACAGAATTAAAGGAGGCCAATGAGAAAATTGCCTCCATTGATAAGGACAATGAAACAAGATCGACCAAATTAGAGAGTCAGAAGGCATCTCTTGCAGCAGCAGAGCAAAGTCTTAAAAATGAACAAACAGTTTTAAATCCTCTAAGGAGATCTTATCGCGATGCTCTGAATAGTCACAACGCCTTGATGACCCAAAAGAATGACCTTAAAGAGATGCTCATCACTCGCATTATGAGAATCAACTCAATTGGTGCCAGCGTTGGTGAAGAAGCAGGATCAATTGATGGCGACTACTATGCTGAGTATATTGGTATCCCTGCTGGACAAACTGATGGTGATAGAGACGGAACACAAAATGGAACAAGCGCCGGCCAGTCAGCTTCTTATAACAGGGGCCTTGGTCAGGGTGAAATTGAAGGTAACTCTTCTGCTGACACTCAAGGAAATATTGATGGATTAAAGCTTGGAACCTACCAAGGTCATGTGGCAGCTGCTACTGAAGATGGAAACGCCGACGGAGAAGAAGCGGCCAATAACTCAGATGCTGCCAATGTCGGAACACAACAAGGACGAACAGCAGGTTTTGATAGAGCAAAGAAAGAAGGAAAGTTTTCAGGCGAGGCAACTGGCGAAAGACAGGCGATTGATAAGCATGAAAGCGGATCTCTTGAAACAAGTGTTGTCGATGGAAACTTTGCTGGGGCATTTGCGGCCATCGTTCCTGATTACCCAGGCTTTAATTGTATTCAAGTTGGAGGTCGTCGTTATTACCGAGATGATTACAACTGGAGAAGAGATAGAGGTTGGAGACCAGATCACCAAATCTGTCCAAATTTCAGACCAAACCAACACGCTGAACTTGCTCGCACGAATAGACCGATTCTTCGTGAGGCCTTCATGGATGCTTACTTAATAAGCTACCGTCATAATAGAAGAGGCCAGTTTGTGCAATCAATTGACGCTTACTATATGAATAACTATGAAGCGAGTAATCGTGCTGCCTATTCGACATTTTCAAATAGAGAATATCCTCGCTATACTGACCAAGGTAGAACAGATGGTTACAATTCGGCCTACAATGCTCGCTACCCTATCATTAAAGAAGAAGCGAGAAGATCGGCATTTGAAAGTTCTATAAGCAATCCTAATACAGATACACCAGAGTATAGAAGTACTTACTCTTCAGTAAAGGACGCTGCCTACAATAAGCGCTATGAAGAAATTCGTTCTGCAAACTTTGGTAGAGAAGAGCTTTCTACTTTTGATCAAAATATTGCAGAGCAAACAGAGATTTTTAGAAAAGATCGCTTTTCAAAAGTTGATGCCATTTATGAAAACTATCCTGTCATTAAGTTTGTTTCTTCTGAAATGAAAGACGGCGGAATCAATGGAATTGCAAAGGCCGATGGAATCTTTCAGCCAGGAGAGACGACTCTACACAGTGTAACCATTATGAACTTTGGCGCGAAGGCCGCTGAAGGGGTAAAGGTAAAAATCAATAATGGTGAATTTGTCACTCTTCCAAAAATTGATGGAAAAAAGAAAACAACCATTAAAGGCGCTTTAAAAGATAGTGTATCGACGAGTTCAAGAATTGGCGACCGCCATGAGACAAAGCTTTCGGTTTACTCTCCCCTAAGTGCAGAGAAGAAAATTCAGGGACGTCATTTTTATGCAACGTCTGCAGAGATGGTTAATGGTGGAGACGTAAAAACTGCGTCAGTGGCCTACCCAATGAGTTTGGGTTCACTAAAGACCGCTTCACAGCTTCTTATTAATCAAGAAAATTCACTGTCTCTCAGTGTTAGTAACAACTCTAACCGTAAATACACAGGTGACCTCCAGATTGAATTGGACGTTGATTCTAAAACATGGATTATCACGAAAAACTTTGATGATATTCGAGAAATAGGAACTTCAAGTTCAACCACTCTAAACTCTGCCAAAGTTCTCGTGGCAAGTGAAAGAGATGTTTTCACTCCTCTTACATTTTCGGCCAAAATCAAAAAGCAAGGCGTAACTTTAGGTGTTCTAAATAGTGACCTAACCACTATGGCAAAAGCTCCATACAGTGAAAAAAGTGGAAAACCCGTTTTCTTAGCAGACTCTGATAAGAATGCAACGGACCTTATTGAAGCTTTAGAGCAAGTTGGAGGTCTTACAAAAGCGTCAGTGATTGATCTCTCTCTTAGTAGAATGAACCGTGATGTGCTTGCAAATGGACTTAATAAGAAAATGATCATAGCTCTTGATGACCTTCGAGGTTCAACGATGCCAGGAGTTGCAGCTCTATTGAAAAAATCAGAAGACACTGTGATGATTTTCGTCGATGAGAGAAATGCTGGATTGGGTCTAGCTCAAAACAACTCAGTCCTTAAAAATGCGGCCGTTCTTCCTGTGAAACTAAAAGGTAATAACGAAGGCTTTAACCTGCGCTTTACCAACCCTTTCCTAGACGGTGTAAAAGAGATGACTGTTGTTGCTCAGACGACACCAAGAGGAATGGTTAGTGCCATTGAGACTTTAAAAGGCCTCATGAAAACGAATAACGAACTTGTCGCTGAGGCCGGAAGTTCACTTTCAGAGAGCAACGTCTTGACGACGAGCTCTGCCGTTCAAAACATGATTGCCATGGCAACTGCTGAAATTGTAACCATATCTAAGGCGTACGATGCTACCAATAGAGATAGTTACAAAGATTTAGTAGCAGACAATAGTAGAATCTACAGTCGTATACTTGATCAGTCAGGTAAGAAAGTTAGTAAAAGTTCACTCTCTAAAAACTTAGCGGCATGGACAATGTTTCAGGTTATCGATCACGCACTTGATAAATTTGATCCAGTAGACGATGTCATGGATCAAGATATTGAGTTAAAAGTTGAGGATCGTCTTCGTGATACGATTAAAGGGACGGGATTATTTCGTCTTGGTAAAGGGTTAAGAGATAATCTTAAAAAAGAGTACAAATCATTGTACAATAAAACTGATGCTAACCCATTTGTTCAAAGTCCATTTCAACTTTAATCATATTTCTCATAGAATATTTGGGGTCCTCATTTTGGGGACCCTTTTTTTTTCTCAAGCCTTAAAGGCAAAAGAATTTAAAATTGCTCTCTTAGACACGGCCTTTTGCCCTCACCTCATCAAAACGGCTCCTAATATCCAAATTCTGCCCGTTTTAGACTTTACTCAAAGCACACACTATGAATGTCGAAAAGAAGAATTAAATTCAAGAAAGTATCATGGTCACTGGGTTCTTAATCAAATCGTATCTTCCTTAAAGGTTGATCAAAAAATCGTGATCTCCCCCATGATCATCTTTAACAAACAAGGCCATCAACTCTCGCAGTATTGGAAACTGGCCTTTGACTCTATCAAAGATAATTCTTTCAACCTCATTGTCGCGGCAGCAGGACTGCCAGTTATCAATGATAAGAAAAAATTAGCGAAAATTGATTTACCAAAGATTCCCATTTTTTTGGCCGCTGGTAGAGTAAGTAGTGGCATTAAAAAAGATACCATTCTTTTTCCCCATGATTTTTACCCCAAGGAAAAGATGATCATCTTTGGCAGCTTTTATCCAGGACTTCAAGAAGGACTACCGCACTTTAGTGACAACTCTCTCATCAATGCTTCAAGCATTGATTTCTATCTTCCCTTTAATTTTAGACCTCGCCAATTTGCCGAACTCAAAGGAACCTCCTTGGCCGTTGCCCTCGGGACACGCCAATTTTTAAGACACTGTTTAGGAAGTGTTGATTTTCTCGCTTGCCTCAAGGATCAAGCAAAACCTGTCAAACTCTCTCAAGGAAACCTCCCTATCACAAACGCTTCGACCTTTGACCTGACAGAGAAGTGAGGCGCTGAAAGGCCATAGACTCCACCCTTTAAAAACACCCTAAGTTATTGTAATCATATAAATCTATAAGAATCTTTGCCCTTCTCGCCCTCAAGATGCCCCAACTTTCATAAGGCCCGTTATAATTAAGATAAGTATTTAAAATTGAAACGGATCGGACAAATGAAATCTATACTGCGCTATCTATCGCTACTAACCACGAGCCTATTTAGGGCGCTCCTTCAAGCAATTACTTGCTTTCAACTTATGCTCTACTCACCTCTGGCATTTTCTCAATCTCAAGAGGCCATGACTGGTCAGGCACAGGCTCCCCTAACAATTGATGAGCAAAGGGCCGCTTGTACAGGAGCCTCAAAGAAATGGGACAGTGAACTTAATAGCTGTATTACAACTCCAGAAGCGATTGCCATAAAGGCCGATGCTGAAACTTGTGCAACTGCAGAGGATCCAAGTAAATGCTATATGGATGAGGCCCAATCTAAAACGGGCGTTAATCAAGGGGATAAATATAAGAAAAATAATCTAGAATCTACAGCGCAAATTGTTGCAGCGGCTTATTCTTTATTTTCATTAGGTGCTCTTATGGGCGTTGGTGACGCGGCTTCAAGACACTCAATTAAAGATCTAAGTAAAGGTGGGCGTGGAAATGGAAAGTGTGTCTCAAAATTTATTTTTTGGGGAACATCCATTGCATGGATCGCCGGAGATAAGTTTTTAAAACATAGGGCCGATAAAAACTTTAAAGACCTCGCAAAAGGCTATGAAAGTGAAGCAAATAATGAAGAGCAAAAAGCAGGAGATGATGGCTCTTACCAGGCACAGGTGCGTGCCTTTACTTACCTTCGAAACGAACAAGAGCAAGTCAAGACACAAGCAAAATATCGAAAACTTCTACAAATTGCCGTTGTTGCGGGTTTTGCCGCGTCTCTGGGTTTTGCCATCTATGAGCTAACTCCAGCAGGTGCGCCTAAAAGATGCACGAGTGTTAAAGGGGAGGTCCAACAAGGACCAACCCAGGCAGGACCAACCATTGAGGAAGCTCGTGGAAGTTTTAAAAACCAAGTCTTTAAACTAGGGACTTCCGCAGGGCTTGCCGTAGGATCAGGTATAATGTTGGCGATTAATGGCTATCTCATTTACCATGCGGCCAAAGAACAGAGTCGCGCAGAAGATAATATTAAACAAATTGACGAAGTTCTTGAAACATATTCTCAGTATATTGCTGGCTTCTGTCCCGATGGCCGCGAAGATCTTAAAGATGATCGCTGCTATTGTTATAATGGAGATGGCACCAAAAATGAAAATAGAACCAACTCCGTGATCTGCCAAAACCTATTTGCTGCTGATTCAATTAATTACTCTTTAAGAAATCAAACCTTAAAGCCATTAGCAGATGGACCGAGACAAGGCTGTATTACCGTAACCGGACAATTTGACGTCGATTGTAAATGTAGCAGCATGATCAATAATGTCACCAAGCAAAATGCCTGTGCAAAAACGCCCTCAAGCGCTTTATTAACAGGTGGACTCGGCGCTCAACTTGGTGCCGGCCAGGCGATGTCTAGTTTAGGAAAGTTTCCTCAAGGAGCGAATAAAGCGTTCGCAAACCTAAATGCCGCTTCCCTTAATGCAAACGCCGCT
This sequence comes from Bacteriovoracaceae bacterium, assembly GCA_021737405.1. Taxonomy (GTDB): domain Bacteria; phylum Bdellovibrionota; class Bacteriovoracia; order Bacteriovoracales; family Bacteriovoracaceae. The sequence continues at coordinate 4,916 of JAIPEG010000037.1, read as the reverse complement.
AAGTCACAAAAACTTGTGGACAGTATGCTTGGCCAGGCAAAATCTAATGGAGTTACCCTTCCCTCAAAAGAAGACTTTGAAAAAATGGCGAATGAACTCGTTTTAAAAGAAGAAAAGAATCAATTGAAAAATAATTCATTACCAAGTAGTGGATTACTTGCAGCTAATAGTAGCCGACCGGCCTCAATGGAAAATGCCTTAAAGAAGGCCGAAACAAAAGCAGGAATCAGTACTTCAAGCTTAAGCTTAAATGGCTCTACCGGGGCAATTGGCTCAAATACAAAGGCCAATGGCTTTAAGTTTAATTGGAATGATGCGGCCGCTAGAGAAGGAAACAAAGTTCAGACTTTTATGAATAAAAAGTATGACTATAAAGGCAGTGATATTGTCAAAAGAGATGACGTTAGCCTTTGGAATGTGATTTCTCGCCGCTATCAAACAAGTGGACTTAAACGCCTCTTTGGAGAAGACGACGATTAGGGTACAATCATTGAATGATGCTCTTTCAATCTCACCCAGAAATATTTGGTCTCCTTGAATCGCCTTTTTTGACTTCACAATTAAATTTGCGCCCCTTAGTTTATGAATCATTTCTCTCCCTTCAAGAGAGGGCCTCTAAGGCCGGCATCAACCTTCAAAGTGTTAGCACTTATAGGAACTTTGAGGCCCAAAAAAATATCTGGAACTTAAAGGCCACAGGACAAAGAACTCTCTTAGATTCCAATGGAGTGGCGCTTGATTTTGAATGCCTTGAATCTTTTGACATCATAAAAGCGATCTTGCGCTGGAGCGCTTTTCCAGGCTTAAGCCGCCACCATTGGGGAACAGACCTCGATGTCATTGATCGACATTATCTTGATAAAAATCCTTCATACAATGTGGAGCTCATTCCCAGTGAATACCAAGAAGACGGACCATTTGAAGAGCTTGGAAGGTTTTTAGAGCATGAATTAAATGGTTGCGATTTTTTTCGCCCTTACCAAGATGATCGGGGTGGTGTCGCGCCAGAAGCGTGGCATTTGAGTCACGTTTCCTCGGTTGATTATTTTAAGGAGTATCACCTTCAAGACTTTATTGATTTCTTAAATGGCCCTATATGCCAAGATATTGTCTTTTTAGAAGAGGTTAAAGAAAGTGCCGAATTCATCTTTAAAAACTACTTTCAAAATATAAGTCATTTGTAACCAACGGCCGCTAACCATTCACTAGTGGGCTCAATTAATTTTCTGGCCTTTAAATCCATTAGTCCGACATGAATATCAAGAATGGCCGCAACATCACCATTTTCTTTAATCATCTTTTGGTGCATGGTCATCACAAGCTTATTTAACATGTCACCCGACTGAGAAACTACCGTGATGATTTCTCGATTTTTAATTTCTCTTTTAAATTTTAGATTAAGCTCCAGAATAACAGGACCAATCTCTCGCGCTTGAACTTCTTTTAAACCCCAGCCTCGCTCTGTTATAAGATCCCAACGGGCCTCTTCAAAGAGCTGAAGATAAGTGGCATTGTTGATATGCCCAAAAGTATCTAAATGGGACTCCAAAACTTTAAATTTATACTCATGAACTTCCAAAGCTCTCTCCTATCAAACAAACTAAAATTGCCCCAAATTATTGCCTCATGATAACCAAATTCTTGAGAAAATAAAGGCTAACTTCTACTTATTTACAAGGACTTAGAGAATAATACGCCATTATCCGTCTACAGCACTCAAGAATATCCTAAATTCAGTCGATAATAGACCTATGAACCGTTACACGCGAGAAATACCTATGTACTTGTTCCTCTCCATTATCCTAGTGATAACTGCAACACCAGTGCGCGCAGAACTCACTAGTGACTTCTTTAGAGGCACTTCTAGTGCCCGTTCTGCTGATGGCGGAGGAGGAGAACGCTCAGGCCCTCAAACTTTAAATCGCTCTTCTCGATTTAAGTCCTGTGAACAAATTGCTGATACAAATTGGAAAAATATCAAATCAACAGCTGGTGAAACTAATAGCTACTTGGCCTCTGCAGCGGATAAACTGCAAACAGGCTTTTTTACTCCCCTAAGAGAGAGGTTAACCTCAACTCAAACTGGTAGTAATGGAAGTAATGACACAAAAAGAGATGAACTCTTCTTTGCCTTTAGAAGAGTTGCCTTATGCCAGGCCTACTTCGTTTCTACGGATATTGATAATTACGACAGGAACCTAGAACAATTCACAGATAATCAGGAACACACTTCCGCCCTTGGTGCCCAGGGTCTAGAGTGTATGAGTCAACCCACTCAAGAAGCTCAGCAGCAGTGTGTGGCCCAAAATGCGGGTCAAGGTGAATTAAAATGTACCCAAAAAGGGCCTGAGACTCATGACTATTTAAAATGTAAGAAAATCATTCAATTTATAGATGGCTTTGCCATTGGTAAACAGGTTATGCAAGTTCAACAAACCTTTAGAGCTGGCTCTCAACAACTTGAATCCCAGGACGAACTGGCAAGGAAGGCACGTTCGCAAGAAGGTGTGCAAATCACAGACGCCATGGGTGCCCAAAGAGATTCCCTTGAACAACAAGGAAACCTTGCTTATGAGATGGCCGCGTTCAATGCCGCACAGGCCGGGGTTTTAATGAGCATGATAAGCAGTTTTCCAAGACCCGATGATATGATTGCCGCTTGTGAACAGAATTTTGGAGATTCATTACAGACTCATGCTGAAACTTTTTTAAGAAATTTAAGACTTCCAGGTAGTGCTACAACTGAGCGACTGGAAGGTCCCGAGGCTACTACAGATACCCCTCCTCCGGAAGGACTTGCTGGAATAAGTGCTTCAGCATTAGCAGCAGAAGCTGGGGATATTAGATCCATATGTGAAGAAGCTATATCTACAAGAAATGGCGAAAACTTCCTTCATCGAAACCAGGCCGTCATCGACACGATGAAAGGCATTGCTATTAAAGCAGGCCTTGAGGCCCTGGCAAATGGTGCCAAGGGTGCTCTTCTTCACGATCAAGCGGGTCTTGTGGAAGATGCGATGAAAGACATTGAAGAATTTGAACCACCAGAATTTCCAGTTGCCGAAGTTCCAGAAGGAACGGCCAGTGAATGTTTAGTTAATCCTGAGGCCGAAGGTTGTATTGCTCCTAATGGGCTAGGCTTTGAAGGATTTCGTGATGGTGGCTTTAATGCCAATATCGGAGGTTCAGCAAACCTTGGCAATTTAGATCAAGGAAATCTTGATAGCGATGAAGACGGCACTAATGGGGCCGGAACTAGTGATCGAAGTCTTATCCCTAATGACTTTGGAGTCGTACAGGCTGAAGGTGTTGCAGATAACTCTTTCTCTGACGGAACCACACGAGCGGGCTCTATAAAAACGGGGCAAGGTGCTGCTGCTGCTGGAGGCGGTGGAGCTGCTGCTGGTGGAGGCGGAGGTCTCGGCGCTGGAGGCGGAGCAAGAGGACCTGCTTCAAACAAAAAACCCTCTGGTACAAGAGATATCAAAATTAAAACCAAAGGTGATGGCCTTATGGGTGTCGGTGGTCGTGGAAGAATTGGTGGAAGCCAAAAGAAACCCGACAATCCATTTTCAAAGCTGCTTGGAAAAGATCAAAAAGGCGGCAATCAAACTCTAAACTTTAGAGGCCCCGCTCAACTTGGTGGAAAGAAAGGATCGATTTTTCAGATGATCTCAAACCGTTACAACGTGGTTCAATCAAAAGATCGTTTATTAAAATATGAAGTTAAAAGGCCCTAGTCGTACTAGGGCAGCTCTTATCTAATCCTCAACTTTTAAAGAGAGATGACCCAAATCATTAATTAAGTCTTTTGCAAACTCTCCATATTTTGGAATAACACTTTCAATTTTTTCAGTGTTAAATGGGCAGTTATACTCAATTCCCGTCTTCTTCTCTAAGGCACTCAAACGCTTTTGAACGAGTTCCACCATTTCCTTATTTGGAAAAGCAGAACAATTTAGCCCCTCATCAAAGGAGTGATCAATATAATCTGCCCAATTCATCTCTTTGACCTGAACCCATTTATTTCCCTGACAAGCAATATAAGGACCAATGTTATACTCCTTTCCAAGAACATCATCATAGTTTTGCAAAACATGATTCCAAAATCTCATACCGTTAAAGTTTGCACTTAAATCGCCAAAAGCCTTCACACCTGTAGTAAAGGCACCCATGATACCCGTTTCCGCCGTGTAACCAATCTTCATGGCCTCGCGGACTCCTTTACCTTTTAAATAATTTTTTCGATAATATAAATAGCCTGACCCCATGAAGTGTTCAAACTTGTCAGTTCCTATAATCACTCCATTGACATTCAAATTAGCAGCAGAGGGATCATTTACTTTGCGGGCCCAGTAGCCTTGTATAAAAGATTGAGACCAACTGAAATCCTGATAAATACTTTCCTCGATCTTAACCAAATTGTTATCCAACTCTTTGGCCTCAACAATATATTTACCAAGCTCACCGCGATACTGGTTATTAAAATATCTACGCATACTTTTGTAGAGCGTCTTTTGATGACAAAAACCTTTAGCTTCATTGGCCTCATTTATGGCCTTTTCCATGAATTCATTTGATTTCTTATTGATCAAATCCAAACTATCTTCGAGAGGAATTTCACGCCGAGTAAAACTATCAACTTCTGCTGCGAAGCTTGGAGCTAGGAAGGAAAAGGAAAAAAACAAAAAGAGACTTTTACTAAACATAGTTCACCTGGGTCTTTTGGGTTATCGCATTATTTTAACTAATATGTGCTTTTTCAACGAGTTACTTGTAAAAATTTCAGTGAGCACTAAACATTTAGACACTGAACCTCTCAAGAAATTTGGCCATAATGCCTCCTCGGTCCCACCATGCTTACTCTATTCTATACTTAAGCGCCTGAAATAAGGTTGGAGATCTTGGCACTCCCT